>NZ_JARPQB010000099.1 GCF_029478665.1 Pseudomonas entomophila | reverse complement strand
AGCCGTTGCTGAGCATCTCGAACGGGTGCTGCGGGTGCTGGAAGCGCTCCAGGCCGCGCTCCTTCAGCGGGTTGAAGCAGACCACCTGGGCGCCGCGCTCCACCGCTTCACGCAAGGGTTCGAGCATGCGCGGGTGATTGGTGCCGGGGTTCTGGCCGATGACGAAGATCGCGTCGGCCTGCTCCAGGTCGTGGAACACCACGGTACCCTTGCCCACGCCCAGGGTGCTGGACATGCCCAGGCCACTGGCTTCATGGCACATGTTCGAGCAGTCGGGGAAGTTGTTGGTACCGAAGGTGCGCACGAACAACTGATAAAGGAAGGCGGCTTCGTTGCTGGCCCGACCCGATGTATAGAAGTCGGCCTGGTCGGGCGATTCAAGGCTGTTCAGGTGCTGGGCAACCAGGGCGAAGGCTTCGTCCCAACTGATCTCGACGTAATGGTCGGTGGCGGCGTCATAACGCATCGGATGGGTCAGCCGGCCCTGGTATTCGAGCCAGTAGTCACTCTGCTCAAGCAGTGCGTCGACGCTGTACTTGGCGAAGAACCTCGCAGAACTTGACCATGCCGCTCTCGGGCGACTCGCCCCAGGCGCAGCCGGGGCAGTCGAAACCGCTGTCCTGGTTGGTCTTGAGCATCATGCGGATGTTCTTGACGGCGTTCTCGCTGCCCAGCCAGGCCTTGGTCACGCTCTTGAGCGCGCCCCAGCCGGCGGCCGGGCCATTGTAACTTTTGATATGGTCTTCTTCGTTCATCAGGGTCACCCGTGATCGCGACATGCGAAATAACCAGCGCGAAGTTTCAAGTTATCCGAATAACCAACTTCAACGCTGTCGACCCTTTCAGGCTATTGAATGCACTAGGCGACAGTCCAATCAAAAGTTATGACGACCTGATCGGTCTTTTCTATCACGCCAGCGTGATAGATGACACCGATCAACCGTTCATTAAATATGATTGGACATTGTTATCCGTCATTCATAGTCTGCTGTCGCGGCAAACTTCAATCAGGGTAGTTACATGAATTCGAATTGGGTTTGATCAACGACGCCTGTTCGCCGGCAAGCCGGCTCCTACTGGGGACAGCGCGGCCCTGACCCTATGCGCGCACCTGGGTGCGCCGCTGCATCCAGGCCGCGCCCAGCCCGCTCAGGCAAATGACCGAAATCCCCACCAGGCTCATTCCGTCCGGCACCTGCCCGAACACCACCGCCCCCAGCAACCCGGCAAACACGATCTGGCAGTAACTGAACGGCGCCAGCAACGCCGGCGCCGCATGGCGGAACGCCTGGGTCAGCAACAGGTGCGCGGTCATCCCGCAGCCCCCCAGCGCCAGCATCAGCAACACATGCGGCCACGCTGGCGTCTGCCAGAAGAACGGCACCAGCGCCGTCATGATCAAGGTATTGCACAACCCCGCGTAGAAGTTGCTCGTGGTCGGGCTGTCATGGGCCGCCAACTTGCGCGTGAGCAACTGATAGAAGCAGAACCCCAGCGCCGAACCGAACGGGAAAAGAATGGCCGGCGTGAACATTGCCCCCCCTGGATGAACCACCACCAGCACACCGATGAACCCCATCACCACCGCCACCCACTGCCCCAGCGTGACCCGCTCCTTGAGCAAGGGCACCGACAGCGCGGTGACCAGCACCGGCGCGAGGAAGTTGACCGAAGTTGCCTCCGCCAGCGGCAGATACTGCAGGCCAGCGGTGAACAACAGGCTGGTGCTGAGCAGGCTGAGTGCGCGCAGGGTCTGCAGCAGCGGCCGGCGGGTGCGCAGCACGGCAAGGCCCGCCTTGGGCAGGAAGATCCCGGCCATCAGCAACGTATGCACCACATAGCGTGCCCACACCACCATGATGATCGGGTACACGCCACCGAGAAACTTCGAGAGCCCATCGTGGCTGGCAAACAGGAAGGTGGCCACCACCACCAGGGCGATGCCGCGCAGCGGCTGGTTGACTCCGGACAGCGGCGTACTGGAACTCATGGGGCTCTCGGGCGATGGCCCGGCATGGCGCCTGGGCATGCGCGGATTCTAGAAGAGAACCCCGGGGATGGACAAAGCTTTATGTTCCAGTTGGTACATTCCGTTCGCTGATCGACCACTTTCCCTGGGCCAGGGTCACCCCCGCTCGTCCAGCAACTGCCGGATCACCTGTTCCTGGCCGGCATAGTCCCCCTCACCAAAATGCACATGACGGACCTGGCCTCGGCGGTCGACGAAGTAGTGTGCGGGCCAGAACTGATTACCCCAGGCATTCCAGATGCGGTAGTCGTTGTCCACCGCCACCGGGTAATCGATGCCCAACTGCCGGACCTGCGTGCGCAGGTTGCCGACATCGTGCTCGTAGTCGTACTCCGGTGTGTGCACCCCGATCACCACCAGCCCCTGGTCGGCGTAGCGCCGGGCCCAGTCATTGACATGCGGCAGGCTGCGCCGGCAGTTGATGCAGTCGTAGGTCCAGAAATCGACCAGTACCACCTTGCCCTTGAGCGCGGCGGCATCCAGCGGGGGTGAATTCAGCCACTGCTGCGCACCGGCCAACGGTGGCATGGCCCCCAGGTCAGGCGCGGGCGACCGAGCCGCCAGGGCCAGCCCGCCAAGGGCGCAGGTGGCCGCCACGGCGACCAGCAACACGCGCCCTGGGCGGCGCCAGGCGCCGCCAGGTATCAACGTCATCGGCCAGGCTCCCGATCAATGTTCGTGGCAGCCATCGGTGGCATAGGTCAGGTATTGCAGGTCGTGCTGGCGGCCCTGGGAGTCGAGGTAGTTCATGCGCGAGTTGGCCACCCCGCAGCTGACGCTCGGATCCGTCTGGATCGACAGCACTTTCTTCACGTCCAGATGCTCGCCGTAGTGATACGGCATGGCCTCCGCGGCTGGCTGGGTGGCGGCCTGCGCGGCGAAGGCACCCAGGCTGAGCAGGGCGAACAGGCTGGCGCTGGCGAGGGTCTTGGCGTTCATGGTGTGTCTCCTTGTGCGGCTTGAGGTGGGAAGGCGTGTGCTTCCCGGTAGCGCCATTTGATGCCCGCCAGGTATCCCGCTTGTGTCGGCCCACCGGCCGCCGTGCCTCCTGCTGTATCAGCCGGCACAGCAGATACACTGCAATACAAACCGGGGCAGGCAAGCCGCAATCACCTCGGTAGACTGCGCCCACTCCCAACGTACAAGGACACCGCCCGATGGAACATGTCGATCACATCCTGGTCGTCGACGACGACCGCGAGATCCGCGAACTGGTCGGCAACTACCTGAAGAAGAACGGCCTGCGCACCAGCATCGTCGCCGACGGCCGGCAGATGCGCGCCTTCCTGGAGAACAACGCAGTCGACCTGATCGTCCTCGACATCATGATGCCGGGCGACGATGGCCTGCTGCTGTGCCGCGAACTGCGCGCCGGCAAGCACCGCAACACGCCGGTGCTGATGCTCACCGCGCGCAACGACGAGACCGACCGCATCATCGGCCTGGAAATGGGCGCCGACGACTACCTCACCAAGCCTTTCTCCGCCCGCGAACTGCTGGCACGGATCAACGCCGTGCTGCGCCGCACCCGCATGCTGCCACCCAACCTCACCATCAGCGAAAGCAGCCAGCTGATCGCCTTCGGCCCCTGGCGCCTGGACACCACCGCGCGCCACCTGCTCGACAGCGAAGGCACCCTGGTAGCGTTGTCGGGCGCCGAGTACCGCCTGCTGCGGGTGTTCCTCGACCACCCGCAGCGGGTGCTCAGCCGCGAGCAACTGCTCAACCTCACCCAGGGCCGCGAGGCGGACATCTTCGACCGCTCCATCGACCTGCTGGTCAGCCGCCTGCGCCAGCGCCTGGGCGATGACGCCCGCGAGCCCACCTGCATCAAGACCGTGCGCAGCGAGGGCTATGTGTTCTCGCTGGCGGTGCAACTGCTGGGGGCGTCGGCATGAAGTGGCCGCGCACCCTGGCCTCGCGCCTGGCCCTGATCTTCTTCACCGGCCTGGTGCTGGCCTACGGCCTGTCGTTCAGCCTGCAAGCCTACGAGCGTTACGTCAGCAGCCGTTCGATGATGCTCAGCAACCTGGAAATGGACGTCGCCACCTCGGTGGCCATCCTCGACCGCCTGCCCGCGGCGGAGCGCCCGGCCTGGCTCACGCGGCTGGAGCGGCGCACCTACCGCTACCGCCTGGATGAAGGTCTGCAAGGTACCGCGATGCCGACCGCCGACCCGCCCATGGCCGCCGAGTCGATCGTCAAGGCCATCGGCGGCCAGTACCACCTGACGTTCCAGGAAATCCCCGGCCCCAACGCGCACTTCCAGACTCACCTGCGCCTGGCCGATGGCGCGCCGTTGACCCTTGATGTCACCCCCACCCCGGTGCCGGTGGCCACCTGGCTGCCCGGGGTGCTGCTGATCCAGTTGCTGGTACTGCTGTCGTGCACCTGGCTGGCGGTTCGCCTGGCCATCGGGCCACTGACCCGCCTGGTGCAGGCTGTCGACAACCTTGACCCCAACAGCCCCGGGCCGCTGCTAGACGAGAGCGGCCCACGGGAGGTGCGTGACGCCGCAGTCGCCTTCAACGCCCTGCAGGCGCGCATCGCCGCCTACCTCAAGGAGCGCATGCAACTGCTGGCCGCCATCTCCCACGACCTGCAGACCCCGATCACGCGCATGAAGCTGCGGGTCGAGCAGATGGACGAAGGGTTGGAGAAGGAAAAGCTGTGGCACGACCTGGATGCCATGGAGCACCTGGTGCGCGAGGGCGTGGCCTACGCCCGCAGCATGGACAGCAGCACCGAGGCGCCCTGCCGGGTCAACCTCGACGCCTTCCTCGACAGCCTGGTCTTCGACTACCAGGACAGCGGCGCCAAGGTGGACCGCCAGGGCAGCGCCCAGGCCACCCTGGAAACTCGCCCCCATGCCCTGCGTCGGGTACTGGTGAACCTGGTGGACAACGCCCTGAAGTTCGCCGGCGCCGCACACCTGGAAGTGAACCACGAACAGGGGGTGACACAGATTCGCGTGCTCGATGACGGCCCGGGCATCCCGGCAGACGAACTGGACGAGGTGCTCAAGCCGTTCTATCGCGTCGAGGCTTCGCGCAACCGCAGCACCGGCGGCACCGGGCTGGGGCTGGCGATCGCCCAGCAATTGATCCAGTCCATGGGCGGCAACCTGACCCTGAGCAATCGCCTGGAGGGCGGGCTGTGCGCGCAGATCGAGCTGCGCTGAAGCGCCGCTCAGCCCTTGTCCGCCTTCCCCGCCGCCGCCGCGAACCGCGCCAGCCGCACATCCAGCCGGCGCGGTCGTGCGCCGCGGTCCTCGGCATGCTCCTTGCGCCGGATGGCGTTGCGCACCATCAATGATCCCAGGTAACGGATCGGTTCCGGCGGGAACTGCCCGAGGGGCCCCTTGACCAGCGGTGAGCGGGTCCAGTCATTGTCCAGGCCCAGCGCCAGCGACGCCAGGATCTGCCCGCCCATGTGGCACGGCCCGACACCGCTGCCGGAGTAACCGAAGCCATAGAACACGTTGCCCTGCCCGTCGAGCCGGCCGAAGAACGGCAGGCCGGTCACCGAGCGATCCGAGGGGCCGTTCCAGCTGGCCGCCAGGGGCACGTCGGCCAACGCCGGGAAGAAGTCCGTCAGGCTCTCGCGCAGCAATGGCTGGTACGGCGATGGCTGGTCGAACACCGGCAGCATGCGCCCGCCATAGGCGAAGGTGTTGCCCCCTTTGCCCAGCATCAGCCGGCCATCGGAGGTGTTGTGGTAGTAGTGCACGAAGATTCGCGAGTCGAGCACGCTGACCCCGCTGTCCAGGCCGATCTGGCGCAGCAGCTCCGGGCACGGTTCGGTGATCACCATGTCACTGGAGACAATCGCCACGCTGCGCTCGAACTGCGGGAAGGCCCGTGCCATCCAGGCGTTGAGGCCCAGCACCACGCGGTCGGCACGAATGGTCCCAGCCCGGGTGCGGACCTGGACCGGGGCGCCGTGCTCCAGCCCGGTCATCGCGGTGCCCTCATGAATGCGCACACCGCGCTGCAGGGCGACCCGGCGCAGCCCGCGCACCAGCCGCCCGGGCTGCACCGTGGCCGCAGCCGGTGAATACCAGCCCTCGAAGTGGCGACTGGAGCCGGCCAGCCGTTGTACCTGTTCCAGCGGCAAGCGCTGGAAAGAATTGATCCCCTTCTGCTCCAGCGCGGCAATCACCGCGTCGGTGCCGCCAACCTGGGCCTGATTGGTGGCGGTGTACAAGGTGCCGTCCATGCGGTAGTCGCAGTGGATGCCATTGGCGCGGCAGAACGCGCCAATGGCTTCGATGCTGCGTTCCGACTCACGCACCAGGCGTATCGCCTCCGCCACCCCGAACAGGCGCTCGAGGGTGAAGTACTTGGCCGACCAGGACAGCGCGCAACCACCATTGCGGCCACTGGCCCCGGCGCCGCAGATGTCCGCCTCGACCAGCAGCACGTCGAGCTGCGGCGCCTGCTCCTTGAGCATCAGGGCCGTCCACAGCCCGGTATAGCCGCCCCCGACGATGCATACATCGCAGCGGGCGTCGCCTTGCAGCGGCGGGCACAGCGCTTCGTCTTCCTGCTCCAGGGCCTGTTGCAGCCAGAACGGTCTCATCTACTCGCTTTCCTCTAGGTACGCAGTGGCTTGATCGCCATGCCGGTGTTGGGTGCCACGTCGTTGGCCTGTGGCGCGGTCGCCGGGCGGCTGTTCCAGTGCGGCAGCAGCACCAGGGCGGAGAACAGCGCGGTGCCGGCGAAGATCATGAACACCGTGACGCTGTCGAAGTAGCCCGGTAGCAGGCCACCGAGCACCGCGCCCACCGAGCCGCAGCCATTGACGAAGCCCGCCGCCGTGGCACCGGCCTTGGCGGTGCCGAAGTCGATGGCCGCGGCACCGCTGATCATCGAGTCCGGGCCGTACAAGGTCAGGCCCATGACGAACAGCAAGGCCACCACCAGCGCCACGCTGCCGCTGTGCATCGCCGCCATGAAACCCGCCAGTGCCACGGTCAGCAGCACCAGGCTGATCACGCAGGCCGGCATGCGCCGGGCGCCGAACAGCTTGTCCGAGGCCAGGCCGATGATGATCGGCCCCAGCAGCCCGGCCAGCTCGAAAGCGGTGGGGATGATCGCCGCGCCCACCTTGCCCACCGAGGGCATCTGCTCGAAGACGATCACCGGCCCCCAGAGCAGGATGGCGTAGCGCGCGGGCTTGAGCATGAAATAAGCCAGCCCGAGCGTAAGCACCGTGCGGTTGCGCAGGATCTCGCGCAGTGGCGCCCAGACGCTGCACAGGTTCGCGCCCGGGGCCATGCTCTGGGGCTCCGGCTCCACCGCCGGCAAGCCGACATCCTCAGGCTTGTTGCGTTGGAAGATGAAGAACAGCACCGCCACGCCGGCTACCACCGCGGCGCTGGAGAAGAACGCCGCATGCCAGGTGCCGACCAGGGTGTAGGCCCACCAGCCGGCGAACGGCGAAGCGACCAGCCCACCAAACGCATAGCACGAGCTCCACAACCCGAGCACCCGTCCGCGCTGCGAAGCGGGGAAGAAACTGCCGATGTTCTTGCACAACCCCGCCCAACCGGTGGACTGCGCCAAGCCTTGTACAAGCATGCAGGTGGCGAAAATCGGGAAGGTCGCGTAGCTGCCCATCACCACGGCGGCGATGGCCGAGATCAACAAGCCACCCAGCACCACCACCCGCGGCCCGAAGCGATCGGCAAGCATGCCCCAGGTGAACTGGCCCACGGCATAGGCGGCCAGGTAGATCGCATCGAGGTTGGCCATGGCGGCCTTGTCGAGCATGAACGTCGGGTCTTCGGCGATGCCGAGCTTGGCGACCGAGAAGGCCTTGCGGGTGAAGTAGAAGGCGGCGTAGGCCAGCCAGGTGATCGCGAAGATCTGCATGCGCCACCGCTTGATGGCGCCCAGGGATTGATTCATGTGGATCTGACCTCTTGCTTGAGTGTGCCGGCAGAATGTGAAGAAACGCCTGTCTTGTTGTTGTGTTGCGCACTGCGTGACGGAGGGACGTCACCTGGTCAGATGGCTCGGTGGTCTGGCGTGACCAGGGCGAGGCCATGGCCCTTGAGGGCCGCTTGTGGCGGCGGGTCCGGGGTTGAAAGACATGGAAACAGTTGCAGACTGATAAATAAAATCGATTTATCGTATTTCACTCATAAGCCCAGCTTGTAACAGGAGTGCTCGATGTCGGTCTCCCACGCTCAACTCAAGGCCTTTCACGCCGTCGCCGAACAGGGCAGCTTCACCCGCGCGGCCGAACGGCTGTTCCTCACCCAGCCGGCGGTGTCCGACCAGGTGCGCAAGCTGGAGGAGCGCTTCGGGGTGCTGCTGTTCCACCGGAACAAGCGTTCGGTGCAACTGACCGACCTGGGCGAGCGCCTGCTGGGGGTGACCCAGCGTCTGTTCGCCTGCGAGGCGGAGGCCGTGGAGCTGCTGCAGGACTCCCGCGCGCTGCACACCGGCAGCCTGGTGCTGGCGGTGGATGCCCCGGTGCACGTGCTGCCGCAGATCGCGCGGTTCTGCCAGCGTTACCCGGGCATCCAGGTGAAGATCGAGACCGGCAACACCGACGCGTCGCTGGCCCGGCTGTTCAGCTACCAGGCCGACCTTGCCCTGCTGGGGCGTGATGTCGATGACGAGCGCCTGTATTGCGTGCCGATGCGCCGGGACCCGATGGTGGCGTTCGTCTCGCATCAGCATCCATGGGCCAGCCGTGGCGAGATCAGCCTGGCGGACCTGGACGACACGCCGTTGGTGCTGCGCGAGCCGGGGTCGGTGACGCGGCAGACGCTGGAAGAGGAAATGCAGCGGGCCGGGTTGCGCATACGCCCGGCGATTCAGGTGGAAGGCCGGGAGGCGGCGCGCGAGGCCGTGGTGGTGGGGATTGGCGTGGGGGTGGTGTCGGCGGCGGAGTTCGGGGCCGATGCCCGGGTCTGTGCCTTGCCGATTGTCGATTGCCAGCGGCATCTGACTGAGACGCTGGTGTGCCTGAGCGAGCAGCGGACGCGGCGGGTGGTGGCTACGTTTCTGGAGATGGTGCGGGAGGGGCTTTGATTTCGGCTTCGGCTTCGGCTTCGGCTTCGGCTTCGGCTTCGGCT
>NZ_JARPQB010000098.1 GCF_029478665.1 Pseudomonas entomophila | reverse complement strand
GAGCGCGCTGCAAGGCGGACGGCGAGCACCTAGTCGCCAGCACGCGGTCCAAAGCCCTGCGCCCAAAGACCTCGAATGGGGGAAAAGGGGACGAATTTGAATGGCACTTACTTAGGTGCATGTTCGGCTTTCGTTGCGCTCAATGCGATTGCCTGGGAGCCGGCGCTGCGCCCCCAGGCACCGCATGCTCAGAGACCAAAAAGGGGACGGATTTATTTTTACTGCTCTGAAGTAGAGAAAATAAATCCGTCCCCTTTTTCGATGGGGCATGGTGCCAAGCCTGTGTCACGATTGAAACGGAAGAGAGGTTGAGCGTATGAGTAATGAGGAACGAGTTGGACTTTATGTTGTTTTGAAGTCATTTGATCGCCTTGCGGTGCTCCTTGAGGGTAAAGGTATCGTAGTCCCTACAGTCTTTACTGGTTTGCTTGATCAGGCATGGCGGTGGCTTGCGGGAGGAAAAAAAGTCACGCTCAAAGGTGTTGAAAAAATAATGAGAAGCACGGTTGTGGATGAGCAGGGTGCTACGACCGAGAATATCTTGCTAAATATGTATTTGTACGCCCTGTCAGATCTCGTTGAGTATTTCAAAGAGGGCGATTCTGAAAGCTTGGGTTGTGTGGATGAGGCAATTATTGATTTTTATGATTTCTACGTAGCCCAAGTTCACTTGGCAAGGCTTGGAGGGACGCAGGCGATTGTGTTGGACTCAGCTCAAGAAAATACGTTGAAGCAAGCCCCGGTTTTCACTGGCGAACTATCAATGTTAAGTGCTGATCGTGCAATGGTCGAAAATCAGCTTGACTGGTCAAATATTGAGTCGAAGCGTTGAGGTGTTAGTCGGTTGTACAAAAAAGTGGAAGGATTTATTTTTTACTACTCTGAAGTAGAGGAAATAAATCCGTCCCCTTTCCCTGTTTTTCTCCGCCTTTTTTATCGTAATGATGAAAGCCTAAAGGGACTTTCTCAAGCGTTGAGTGAAACTACGAGGTGCCCTTGATGATGGAGTTTAAACTGGTATCTACTAATGGGTTGTCTCTTGGGAGATTATTGGTTTTTTCCACGAGTGGTATGCGAATGATCGGTTTTTTTTGCCGGATATAGATTTTGACCTGTATGGAAAGTTGTTCAAGGAGCATGAGCAAGCGGTGAATGAGCAGCTTTTTATAGAGGAGGAGCGTTTGATGAAGGAAATAGACTCGCTTGGGCTTTATGTCGTCGGCCCTTCACCAAGAACTGATTCTCTTAGTATTGGAAATTTGCAGATTATGGAGGGTGGGGCGAGCTTTAGGTTGATGGCCGATTTTAGTGCTGTTGAGAGTATGATGCTTGGCGAAAATAAGTTGTAATAGATTAAGTATTGAAGTTTGTGCGAAAGTTCTTGAGACGAAGGTCAGGCAAGGCGAACGCAGCCGAGGAAGCGGAGTGCACTGGGGGCGTGAGTATGCTTCGCTTTCGACCCGAGCAAAAAAGGGGAGGATTTATTTTTACTGCTCTGAAGTAGAAAAAAATAAATCCGTCAATTTTTTCTTGAACCAGATGCAGCGGGCCAAGCGCCAGCGCAAACTCACCGACCAGAATGGTGAAGTGGCGTGGATGGCGCATGACAAGACGCTGGGTGAGATCAAGTCTTATGGTGATGCGGGAGGGTCAGACTTTTCAGTCTGGATGTTAGTAGAGTATGCAGAGTTTGAGTAAGCGCGAACCTGCCTCACGGGTTGCAATTTGCTAGCTTCTTATCTCAGGTGGCAGTACAGGGAGTAGGGACGTATGAGTAATGCTGAAGATTTCGTGGGTGCTGTGTTTAGGGCTATATTCGATCAAGGAATTCCGCGTTATCGAAAGACCTTGAACGCACCCCCGGATACTGGTTTGGACGTGTGTGCGAGAACCAGGAATGCATTGGCCATTTTATCCCATGAAGAGCGGGAGGACGTGCTAGGTTTTATTTCTCTTGCGATGGCCGATGCGGTGTCGATTGTTTTTGGGACATTGGATGGTACCCACTTCCCCGACGGACTGTCCGGTGATTTTGTGGTCAGTCGTGATGGTGAGGTGATCAGTGGGGACTTACAGGACAGTTTCTTGGAGAGGGTTGAAGAAAAGGGAATATATTAGGGGCTGTACGACATGTGTCCGCGTGTAGATATATTTTGTACAGAGTCTAGGCTCTGTCCGAAAAGAGATGTTGCTAACACCACATGGAATAGCCGAGTTGGCTTGACGGAATGCTGACTGCGTCCAGGCAGAGGCTGGGCACAGAGGATGTCACTGGCTTGACCGCCAGAAAGGAGGACGCGCAAGCGTGTCCCGTTGGCATCGAAAGGTAGACAAGGACACGAGATTCTGGCGATTGGCCAGCTCTTTCAGCTATCCTGCGCGGCCAAATTATTTCAAATTGTAAGGGACTACGATGAAACACCTGCGCCAGTTGTTGGCGGCAGTGTTGCTCTGCGCAACTACTTTGCCTGCCATTGCCGCCAGCACTCCCGCGTCTGCGCCAACCGCCAGCGAACAACCGCACCAGACCGCCGAACAGTGGCTGGCCACGCTCAAGCAACAGCACGGCAACATCACCCTGCCCGGCGGTATCGCCAGCCTCCAACTCAACAACGAGTTCTACTACCTGTCGCCGAACGACGCCGAGCGCCTGCTGACCGAAGGCTGGGGCAACCCACCGGGCTTCAAGACCCTCGGCATGATCATCCCGACCGCCGTCAATCCACTGGCGGACAACGGCTGGGGCGTGATCATCAGCTACAAGAACGACGGCCACATTTCCGACGATGACGCAGCCAAGATCGACTACGCCGACCTGCTCGAGCAGATGAAGGCCGATGACGAGGAAGACAACAAGGAGCGTCGCAAGGAAGGCTATGCCGGCCTGACACTGTTGGGCTGGGCCGAACCACCGAGCTACGATCAGGCTACCCACAAGATGTACTGGGCGCGAGAGTTGAAGGCCGAAGACGCCGACCAGACCACCCTGAACTACAGCATCCGCGTGCTGGGCCGCGAAGGCGTGCTGGAGCTCAATGCCGTGGCGGCGATGGCCGACCTGCAGACCATCAAGCAGGAAACGCCAAAGATTCTCGCCTTCACCAACTTCACCGACGGCAACCGTTACGCCGATTACGACGCCAAGACCGACAAGCTGGCGCCATACGGACTGGCCGCCCTGGTCGCCGGTGGCATCGCCGCCAAGGCGGGCCTGTTCGCCAAGATCGGTGTTGCCTTGCTGGCGTTCAAGAAGTTCATCATCCTGGGCTTGGTGGCCATCGCCGGCTTCTTCGGCAAGCTGTTCAAGCGCAAGCGATCCTGATTCAGACCTGGCTCACCCTTGCTGGGTGGGCCATCTCCTTAAAACGAACGTGCCTATTGAATGCTTCCAGGCACCAATGCCGTTCAGGGCACAATGTGGTGGGGCTATCATCCATGACCGTCCGCCATCGACCCTTTGCGGCCAGTCGCTTGATACACGCCATCCACCCAACGCAGCCCTCGGACCTTTCGATTTATAGTCAGCCTTGCTGCTTTCAGGGCGAACCCTAGAGAAATAACCTGGTTTTGCCGAACTTTGCGAAGCTTCGAGGTGTACGACGGGAGAGGTGCAGCGCCTATCAGATCGAGCGCCGCCCGCGCGGCGC
>NZ_JARPQB010000097.1 GCF_029478665.1 Pseudomonas entomophila | reverse complement strand
TCACGGCGGTAACAGGGGTTCGAGTCCCCTAGGGGACGCCAATTTTTTACCCGCGTTTTGCGGGACTTATAAGGCTCATTCGATTATTGAATGGGCCTTTTGTTTTTCTGCCCTCCAAACATTTTTCGATCCCCTCCCAGTGGGTGCAAATAGCGCTTGCCATAAAATATTATGAGCATAATATGTCGATCATAATATTTGAGGTGAGCCATGAGCGACAAGAAGAGCAAGACCCGCGAGCGGATTCTCGAAGCCGCTCGCAGCGCCTTGATCCAGCATGGCCCGGCTGACCCGAGTGTCAGCCAGGTGATGGGCGCCGCGGGTTTGACGGTGGGGGGCTTCTACGCTCACTTCGACAGCAAGGACGAGCTCATGCTCGAGGCGTTCCGGCAATTGCTGGGCGAGCGTCGTGGATTGCTGGCCAAGGTCGACCCAAGCCTGGATGGCGCCGAGCGCCGGGCCCTGGCGGCCACCTTCTACCTGTCGCGCAAGCATCGCGACGCCGAGGTGCAAGCCTGCCCGATCCCCAGCGCGATTGGTGAAATGCAACGCTTGCCGCCGGCGTTCCGCGAGGTGCTGGCCGAACATATCGAGCTGATGACCGCGCAAATGGTCGACCGCCCCGAGGACATCGACAAGGCCCTGGCCGACTTCGCCCTGATGGTGGGCGGCCTGGCTGTGGCCCGGGCACTCGGGCCCGGTGAGCTGTCCGACCGTATCCTGCGTGCCGCCAAATCGGCGGTGATCTGAACAAACTGTCCCCCTGGAGCAAGGCGATGAGTACCCTGAGCTGGATTCGTGGCGTCAACGGCACCCTTGGCCACCTGGTCCCCGAGCATGTCGCCGGCAAGATGCGCCGGGCCTTCATGACCCCGCGCACGCTGCCGCCCAAACCCTGGGAACTGCCGTTGCTGGCGCGGGCCGAGCGCATCACCCTGCGTTTCGGGCTGTCGGCGCTGCGTTGGGGGCAGGGGCCGACCGTGCTGTTGATGCATGGTTGGGAAGGGCGGCCAACCCAGTTCGCCGCCTTGATCGAAACCCTGGTCGACGCCGGTTACACCGTGGTTTCCCTGGAGGGGCCGGGCCATGGTCATTCGCCGGGCAACCAGGCCCATGTGGTGCTGTTTGCCCGCGCATTGCTGGAGGCCGCAGCCGAACTGCCGCCCTTGCGCGCGGTGGTCGGCCATTCCATGGGTGGCGCCAGCCTGATGCTGGCCTTGCAATGGGGCTTGCGCACCGAGGCGGCGGTGAGCATCGCCGCGCCGGCCCAATTGCTGGGAGTGCTGCGCGGTTTTGCCCGGCATCTTGGTTTGCCGGCGCGAGCGCGTGCGGCGTTCATTCGCCAGGTAGAGCGGGATGTCGGTATCCAGGTGGCGCGCCTGGATGTCAGTGGTTACCAGTTGGACCTGCCGGGCCTCGTGGTACATGCCCAGGACGATACGCTGGTATCGGCCAGCGAGGCACCGCTCATCCACAAGGCCTGGTTCGACAGCCGCCTGTTGATGCTGGAGGAGGGCGGCCATCTGCGAGTGCTGGCTGACCCGCGCCTGGGCCAGGCGGTGCTGGAGTTGCTGGCGCGTTCCACCCAGCGCGTGCGGCAAAGCGCCTGAGCATCCGTTACACTCTGCCCGTTCACCAATACCCTGTGGGAGCGGGCATGAGCTGGGATCTGGCAGCACCATTCGTCATCGACCTGCGCGTCGGCAGCGAGGACATCGACGGCCTCGGCCACGCCAACAATGCCGTGTACGTCACCTGGCTGGAGCGCTGCGCCTGGCGCCATTCGCAGCGCCTGGGGCTGGACCTGGCCGAGTACCGGCGCCTGGACCGCGCCATGGCGGTGGTCCGCCACGAGATTGACTACCTGGCCGCGGCCTATGAGGACGACGAGCTGCAACTGGCCACCTGGATTATCGATTGGGACCAGCGCCTGCGCATGACCCGTCGCTTCCAGCTCAAGCGCCCGGGCGATGGCGTCACGTTGCTGCGCGCGCAGACCACCTTCGCCTGTATCGAGCTGTCCAGCGGCAAGCCCCGACGCATGCCGGCGGAGTTCCTCGACGGTTATGGCCCGGCGCTGATCGGCAACTGAAGCGTGGCGGTTTTTTGCTAGACTGCCGCCCTTTTCGTACCGAGACACTCCCATGCAAATTGCCCTGGCCCCGATGGAGGGGCTGGTCGACAACATCCTGCGCGACGTCCTGACCCGGGTGGGGGGCATCGACTGGTGCGTCACCGAGTTCATCCGCGTCTGCGACCGCCTGTTGCCGGAGTCTTCGTTCGACAAGCTCGCGCCCGAGCTGCGCCAAGGCGCGCGCACCGCGGCAGGCGTGCCGATGCGTGTGCAATTGCTCGGTTCGGATCCGGTATGCCTGGCCGAGAATGCCGTGCTGGCCTGCGAGCTGGGCGCGCCGGTGATCGACCTGAACTTCGGTTGCCCGGCCAAGACCGTGAACAAGTCCCGTGGCGGCGCAGTGCTGCTCAAGGAGCCGGAGCTGCTGCATGCCATCGTGCGCGAAGTGCGGCGGCAGGTGCCGGCGCACATTCCGGTGACCGCCAAGATGCGCCTGGGCTTCGACAGCCCGGATGGCGCCCTGGACTGCGCCACGGCCCTGGCCGAGGGCGGTGCCGAGCATCTTGTGGTGCATGCCCGGACCAAGGTCGAGGGCTACAAGCCGCCGGCGCACTGGGAATGGGTGGCGCGGGTGCAGGACGTGGTCAAGGTGCCGGTGTTCGCCAATGGCGAGATCTGGACCGTCGATGACTGGCGGCGCTGCCGTGAGGTCAGTGGTGCCACGGACATCATGCTGGGGCGTGGGCTGGTCTCTCGGCCGGACCTGGCGTTGCAGATCGCGGCGGCTCGTGATGGCGTGGAGTACCAGCCGATGGCGTGGGACGAGCTGTTGCCGCTGTTGCGCGAGTTCTGGCGCCAGGCCCAGGACAAGCTGTCGCCGCGTTATGCGCCGGGGCGGATGAAGCAGTGGTTGGCAATGCTCACCCGCAGTTACCCCGAGGCGGTGGTGCTGTTCGCCGAGCTGCGCCGCGAGGATGATTGTCAGCGGATCAGTCGGTTGCTTGGGATCGATATGCAGGTGCGTGAGGAATGTGTCGCCTGAGAGGTTCGTCGGTAAGTCCGATCCCGTAGGCGCCGGCTTGCCGGCGAACCAGGCAGAAATTTTTCTGCCGCCCCTTGAAAGCCCATGGCCCGACCCTATCTCTTGAGTACGCGATGCCGAAGTCGGGTCGCGTAGTGACTTAACTTGCTGAATCTCAGGAGTTCATGACCATGACTACCGCTTTCTCTCTCGCACCGCTTTTCCGCAATTCCGTTGGCTTCGACCGTTTCAATGACCTGTTCGAAGCCGCCGCCCGTAACGAGGCCGGTAGCAGCTACCCGCCCTACAACGTGGAAAAGCACGGTGAAGACCACTATCGCATCGTGGTTGCCGCAGCCGGTTTCCAGGAGCACGACCTCGACCTGCAGGTCGAGAAAGGCGTCCTGACCGTGACTGGCGGCAAGCGCGAAAGCAACGGCGCGGCAGGGGTCACCTACCTGCACCAGGGCATTGCCCAGCGCGCCTTCAAGCTGTCGTTCCGCCTGGCTGACCATATCGAGGTCAAGGGCGCGGGCCTGGCCAACGGCTTGCTCAGCATCGAACTGCTGCGCGTGGTGCCGGAAGAGGCCAAGGCCAAGCGCATCCCGATCAATGGCGACAAGCCTGCGCTGAACTGAGTTCGGCGGCATGAAAGAAAGGGCACCTTCGGGTGCCCTTTTTGTATTTCCGCGACCCTGCTGTCCGCTGTAGGAGCGGCTTCAGCCGCGAT
>NZ_JARPQB010000096.1 GCF_029478665.1 Pseudomonas entomophila | reverse complement strand
AGAGGTTTCGGCGAGGTTTCAAAGGTTTTCATACAGAACCTAGAAAATACTCAGCCTAGCAGTCACTCTGAGCTACCGTTCTCGAAATGGAAGTGCTCTTGAGCTGCGGACGAAAACTCCTGTATGAAGGCAGAAGATTTTTCTTTCTCATTTTTTATACGAAAGTGACCGTTTTCTACTGCCCAATCGTACACGGAAATACCAACGGGATACTGGGTGAGCACTCCACTCAATGAGTTATTTTTTATCCAGAGCTCTGCATCGGCAAGCGCTACAAATACGCCTGACGGAAATCGACTTTCTGATCCAGTGAAAACCCAAACAGCCTTCATGTTAAATCCTTGAGGTCTTATTGATCCAAGGGGGGCGAGCACTTCGAGCTTCATTATCTGTGTCGCGGAATGGCGTATATCCGTATTAGTTCTTCATTGCAAGCCTTGTCGAATAATCTACTTTCAAGAAAAATAAAGCTTTCAACAAGGCCGCAGGATGTAAATATTTTTTTGACTCTGTTCATTTCGTTAGAGTCTTTTTTGGGTTGGTTGTCTATTAGCCATTGGCGAAGGGTGTCACTGGCCTCGCTCGGGTATACGAAAATTCTGGGCACTAATGTCGAGCCATAGCGGTCGTCAAATTGTGTAAATGTAATTGCGGTAAGCTCGATTTTTTTCTGGTTATTCTTAGCGAGCGTATGCAAGGCGTTAAGCAGAAAGAAGGCGAGCCCTAGAAGAAAGTCTGATATATTTTCTTCTTTCAGGATCTTCTTTAGCTTTTTTATCCTACTGTCGCGCGAGACCATTGGGAATTCTTCGAAGCTATCGAACTCCCAAAGCAGTTCGTTGAGGTCGTTGTACGGCTCTTTTTCTATGATCTTCTTATATATTTTTAGCAGGTTCATTTGCTTATTTTCCAGCCGTGACTGTTTAGCCATTCAATTGTTTTCCTGCTGAAGGTGACGTCGCCTTTACCTTTGTCGTGGATGGTCCCGTCCTGGTTGTAGCCAGAACCACATTTGCAGTGTGCATGCCATTGACTATTGGGCACTGAAATTTCAGGCTCGTCAATCCGTGTTATCTCTGATGGGCCTTGTTTTTTCTCGACCTTTCTTTGGGCTTGTTTAGGTGTTCCTTGCTCTTTTACTTTGGCAAGGCCTAACGGGTCGACCCAGTTAACAGGATCGGAAGTGTAAGTGAATAAGTTGAGTCCGCCTGAATATCCAGAGGGGTCTTCACTTATGAACCGTCCAGCCCGGAAATCATAGTATCGATAGCGGTTGTAGTGCAGCCCGGTTTCATGGTCGTGGTACTGCCCCTGGAAGCGAATTGGGTTGCCCAGGCCGTGCTGTTTAGCCCACGCCGAGCGCTCTTCACGGACTTCGCCCCAGGCCTTGTACTGCCCGGCCCAAGCGACATTGCCCTGTTCGTCGGTGAGCTCCATCGGCGTGCCGAGGTGGTCGCAGTGGTACCAGGCAATCGCCTCGAACGCCTGTGGTTTCACCTCGGTGTGCCACAACGGATCCTGGTCGAAGTCGTACTCGCGTTGGCTCCAGTCCGGCTGCTTGTGCAGGCGGATCGGGCTCTTGCGCAAGGCCTGGGCCACCGGCACGAAGCTGCCCGGCTCGTACAGGTAGTGCACGGTACGGCCGGTGTCGCCTTCGTCGCGTGGCGGTGAGCCTTCCCAGGCCAGGGTGTCGCCGTCCCAACCAAACAGGGTGAAGCCGCAGCCGAGTTCACGTTGACGCTTGGCCCGTTGCAGTTGGTTCCAGCCGGTGCCCGCTTCGGGGCGATCCCAGAAGTGCGCCACCGAATGCTTGTGTAGACGACGACCCAAGGCGTCGTAGCTGTAGTCGACCTTGAGCTTGTCGTCGTTGTAGCTGGCCAGCCGGTCGAACAGGTCCCAGGTGAAATGCGCGTGGGCACCGTTGTGCAACCGGTGGACCAGGTTGCCGCGTTCGTCGTATTTGTAGTGGGTCCCGGCGTATTCACGCAGCAGGTTATCCATCAGTTTGTTGCGACGTGGATCAGCCTCCAGCGGACGGTTCAGCTCCTGGGTCTTCTGGTCCAGCAAGTTACCGGCCGGGTCGAAGGCGAAGGTTTCCACGCCCAGGCGGCTGGTGGCCTTGAACAGGCGACCCACCGGATCGTACTGGTACTCCAACGCCCCACGACGGCTGTCGTGGATGTTGCTCAACTGGCCAGCAGCGTCGTAGCGGTACTGGCGCTTGAGCAACGTGGACTGGCCGTCGTGGCTGCCCAGCAGTTGCTCCTGCAAACGCCCGGCCGGGTCCCAGGCCTGGGTCTGCATCAGCTGATTGCCCTGATGGCGCACGACTTCACGGTGCAGGTCATCGCGCTCGTAAGCCAGCATTTCGTGCTGGTCGAGGGTCATGCCGAGCAGATGGCCGCTGCCGTAGGTCAGCCAGCTGACCTTGTGGCCATCCGGGCGAATCGTGCTGACCCGCTGATTGAGCGCGTCGTACTCGTGCTGCCACACCGCGACCATCGGCGTGCCGGTGGCCAGGTAGTACTGGTGCTCGCGGGTCAGGTTGCCGGCTTCATCGTGGAACCATTGCAGCTTGCTGGCGGCGTTGACCGCCTGGATCAGCTGACCGTTGGCGTCGTAGGCGAAGCTTTCGCTCTGGCTTTGGTTGCCTAGACGCGCCGTGCGCTCACTCAATCGGCCCATGGGGTCGAAGGTCAGCTCGATACGGCGTTGGCCAACCTGGGTGCTCGCGAGACGACCGCTGTACGGGTCGTACTGGTAGCGGGTGACCAGGCCATCGAAACCGGTTTCTTGCAGCAGCCGACCGACCGGGTCGTAGAGGAAGGTGGCTTTGCTGGTGTTCTCGTTTTCCAACCCGATCAGGCGGCCGAGCTTGTCCCAGCGATAACGCAGGGTGTGCTCATTGGCGTCGACGCGTTCGCTCAGCAGGCCGACCGCGTTGTAAGTCCAGGTGGTGCAGCGATCAAGCGCATCGACATGCGCCAGCAGACGCCCTTCGGCGTCGTAGTTGAAACGCTCCTCGGTCTTGTCCGGGTGGGTGACCTTGGCCAATTGTCCGGCCTGGTACTCATAGGCGGTCTTGTTGTTGGCCGCATCGGTGAAGTCGGTCAGCTGGCCGAAGGCGTTGTAGGTCCACTGGCTGGTCTTGCCGGAGCAGTCGGTGTATTCGAGCAACTGCCCGGCGTCGCTGTAGGCAAGTGTCTTCTCGTTGCCCAGCGCGTCCTTGATTGCCTTGACCAGCCCGGCCGAGGTGTAGGCGAATTCGGTCTTGTTCCCCAGCGGATCGACACTTTCGACCAGGTTGCCGCGTTCGTCGTAGTCGCGTAGCCACAAGCCACCCTCGGCATCGCGCAGCTTGATCGGCTGGTCGTGGTCGTCATAGGCGTAGTGCACCGTGCTGTGGTCGGCGCGGATATGCTGCAGCAGGTTGCTGCGCTCATCGTAGGTGTAGCGGTCCTGGCGGCCGTCGGGGTGGACGTGGCGGATGACGTTCTTGCGTTCATCGCGGAACAGCCACTCCTCACGACCGTCCGGGTGGATCAGGCGGTAGGTGTAGCCCAGGGCGTCGTAGTAGTGCCAGGTTTCCTGGCCGTGGGCGTCGGTGACATAGGTCAGGCGGATGTTCGGGTCCCAGGCCAGGCGGGTCTCGAAGCTGCCGTCGTCGGCCCATTCGTGGATGGCCTTGGCCTGCGGGCCGCTGCCGTCCCACTCGAGGTTGATGCCGCGCCCGGTGCGGTCGGTGTAACGGGTGATCAGGTGTTGGCGGTACTGGTAGTGCCAGGCAGCGCCGTGTTCGTCCTGGGCGGCGATCAGGTCGCCCTGGGTGTCGTAGTGGTAGCCGCACAGCTGCCGCAGCGGCGTGCCATCGACCACCTGCCACAGGCCCTGGATATGGCCATGGTCGTCGAGCAGGGTGCCCAGTTGCAGGTGGACTTTTTCGGGGTCGTTGTCGGAA
>NZ_JARPQB010000095.1 GCF_029478665.1 Pseudomonas entomophila | reverse complement strand
CACAAGCCTTCAAACCCACACTCTGAAAGCCGAAGCCGAAGCCTATACTCCCAATCCCCAACCCAGCACGGAGCTCCCCAAATGCCCCTGGAAAAACAAGGCACCTGCCTCTGCGGCAAGACCCACCTCAAGGCCACCGTCGACAACACCCAGATCAGCGCCTGCCATTGCAGCATGTGCCGCAAGTGGACCGGCGGCCCGCTGCTGGCCGTGCATTGCACCCAGCCTCCGAAGATCGAAGGCCCCGAGCCCAGCGTCTACGACTCGTCCCCCTGGGCCCAGCGGGGCTTTTGCGGCACCTGCGGCACCCACCTGTTCTATCGCGTGAAACAGAGCGACATCTACATCCTGCCCATCGGTCTGCTCGACGGCGACGAAGCCTGGGACTTCGACCTGCAGATCTTCATCGACGAAAAACCCGCCTGGTACTGCTTCAAGAACGAGACCAAGGAATTGACGGGCCAGCAAGCGTTCGAGCTGTTCACCTCGCAATAGAAACCACCCGGCACACTTGCCAAAACAAAGCATTCCTGAGAAAACGGCGCCCTTTGTCTGTATGCCCCAGGGAGAATCTGATCATGAACAGCGAACTGCACATCACCGACCTGCAAGAAGGCGACGGCAAGGCCGTGGTCAAGGGCGCGCTGATCACCACCCAGTACACCGGCTGGCTGGCCGACGGCAGCGAGTTCGACTCGTCCTGGTCGCGCGGCAAACCGTTCCAGTGCGTGATCGGCACTGGTCGGGTGATCAAGGGCTGGGACCAAGGCCTGATGGGCATGCGCGTAGGTGGCAAGCGCAAGCTGCAGGTGCCGGCGCACCTGGGCTATGGCGAACGGACCATGGGCAGGATTCCGCCGAACTCGGACCTGACCTTCGAGATCGAGCTGCTCGAAGTGCTGACCCGCGACGATTGAGCCAAACGCCATAATTCGGCAACACACAAGCACTAGTGTGGGCTTGTCGAAGGAACGGCATGTGCATTCAGGGAGGAACCAAAGGGCTTGAGGGCACTCTGACCCTCACTCGCTGCCACGGATGGCATTCACGACAGGGACGCCCGGCGGCCGCGACCGCAGGGCAATGTGACGAGGCATCCCGATTTCCCTGGTCACAAGAGCCTGCCTTGATGAAGTTGCCAACTTTCCTGCGCCGCCGTCGTCACCTGTTGTTGAGCCTGGCGCTCGCCGCCGCGGTTGTGCCGTTGGCGCTGGACGTGGTCGAAATCCGCGCGCAACCGGTGGACGGAACCCAGACACTGGTGTTCCTGCGCCATGCCGAAAAACCCGGCGAAGGGCTTGGGCAGTTGAACTGCCAGGGGCTCAACCGCGCCCTGGACCTGGCCACGTTGCTGCCAGAGCGCTTCGGCAAGGCTGACTACGTGTTCGCCGCCAACCCCTCGCGCCAGGTCGAGGAGGGTAGCCAGGACCAAAGCTACAGCTATATCCGCCCCCTGATGACCATCACCCCCAGCGCCATCCGCCTGGGCCTGCCGGTGAACATCGACTACGGCGCCAACGACACCGAGGACCTGGCCGACGAGCTGCTGCGCGACAAGTACCGTAATGCCACCGTCTATACCGCCTGGTCCCATGGCTACCTGCCGGAACTCATCAATACCGTGGCCGGCAAGGCCCTCGGCGAGAAGCGGGTGATCACCGAAGACTGGAGTGGCGACGATTTCGACACGCTCTATGTGCTCACCCTGACCTGGCGTGACGGCAAGGCCAGCCTGCTCAGCCGCAACGTGCGCCAGGGGCTCGACCACGGCGAGGATGGATGTCCGACCTGACCTGCTGCTACTGTCTCGGTCTGCAGAGTTGGACAGGGATGTGCGATGAACCAGCGGGTGACAGTGATCGGGGGTGGGGTGGTTGGCCTGGCGACGGCCTACGCACTGGTGCGCGAGGGGGTGTCGGTCGACCTGGTCGAGGCGCGTGACAGCCTGGCCAGTGCCACCAGCTTCGCCAATGGCGGGCAACTGTCGTATCGCTATGTGGCGCCGCTGGCCGATGCTGGCGTGCCCTGGCAGGCGCTTGGCTGGTTGCTGCAGGGCGATTCGCCACTGCGCTTGCGGCTGCGCATGGACCCTGCGCAATGGTGTTGGTTGGCGGCTTTTGTTCTCGCCTGCCGACGTACTACAAACCAGCGCAATGCGGCTCAACTGCTGAACCTGGCCCTGGAGAGCCAGGCCGCCCTGGCACGTTGGCGCGAAGAAGATGGCCTGGAGGGCTTTGCCTGGCGGCGTAATGGCAAGCTGGTTGCCTTTCGAACACCAAGGGCCTTCGCCCACGGATGTGATCATTTGCTTGACCCGCGGAGCCAGCAGGTACTGGCCGCCGTCGATCTGCGTGGGCTGGACCCAGCATTGGCCAATACGCCTTTTATCGGTGGGGTGTTCACGCCCGACGAGGAAGTCGCTGATTGTCACTTGTTCTGCCAGCGTCTGGCCGAGCGTCTGCTGGCGTCCGGCCTGTGCCGCATCCTGTTGGGCCGTCACGTTTCTCGGCTGATCACCCGTGATGACAGGGTGGTCGGGCTGGCGCTTGGGGAGGAACAACTGGATGTCGAGCGCCTGGTGCTGTGCGCCGGTCATCGCAGCCCAGGGCTGGCGGTACCCGGGCTGACACTGCCAGTCTACCCGTTGAAAGGTTATAGCCTGAGTGCCCCCATCACTGCCGCGCACCAGGCGCCGGAAGTCAGCATCACCGACTACGAACGCAAGATCGTCTATGCGCGGCTTGACCAGAAACTGCGGGTAGCGGCGATGGTGGACATCGTCGGCTATGACGAGTCGGTGGATGCCGGCCGGCTGCGCAGCATGCGTCGGTTGGCGGGCGAGACATTGCCGGGGGCCGCGGATTACAGCCAGGCAGTGGAATGGGCGGGGATGCGGCCGGCGACACCGACCGGAGTGCCGATCATCGGTGCCACGGCTTACCGCAACCTGTGGATGAACCTGGGGCATGGGGCGCTGGGGTTCACCTTGGCCTGTGGCAGTGCGCAGCGGCTGGTCAGGATGTTGTGTTGATCGCTCTGGCCCATTCGCCGGCAAAGCCGGCTCCTACAGTTTCGGCGCTTGCCTGTGGGAGCCGGCTTTGCCGGCGAATTCACTCAGCGCCCGAAGCGCATCGGCCAACCCACCACTTTCTTCGCTCGCGGCGTGGCGTAGGTGCGTACCTTGGACGTGCTCAATCCCATCCGCACCAATGACTCGGCGATGGTCACCGCCGCACTCACGCCATCGACCACCGGCACCCCGGTGCGCTGGCGAATCTGCTCATCGAGCCCGGCCATCCCGCCACAGCCCAGGCAGATGACCTCGGCCTTGTCCTCGCGTACCGCGCGCTCGGCCTGTTCGACGATGGTCTCCACCGCACGCCGTGGGTCGGCCTCCAGCTCCAGCACCGCCAGCCCGCTGGCGCGCACCGAGGCGCAGCGGTCGTACAGGCCGGACAGCCGCAGACGGTCCTCGATCAGCGGCACGGTGCGGTCCAGGGTGGTCACCACCGAGTAAGCGTGGCCCAGGTACAGGGCGGTACTGGCGGCCGCATCGGTGATGTCCACCACCGGCACGTCGAGCAACTCCTGCAAACCCTCGCGGCCGTGCTCGCCGTAGCCGGCCTGGATCACCGCATCGTATGGCCCTTCATAGGCCAGCACCCGGTCCATCACGGCAATGGCGGCCAGGTAGCTCTCGAAGTTGCCTTCGACCGATTCGGCCCCGAACCAGGGCGTCAGGCCGACAATCTCGGTGCCGGGCGCGGCGACGCTGCGCGCCTGTTCGGCGATGGCCTCGGTGATGGCTTCGGTGGTGTTGACGTTGGCAATCAGAATACGCATGACGAGTCTCCCTGAATTCAGTGGCTGCTGTGGTCGACGGCGATGCACTCGCCGCTGACATCGGCGTACTGGCCGTGTCGCGGCGCGATCAGCAGGTAGACGGCGGCGGCGATGCCGGCCCCGATCAGCCACGAGAACGGCGCCACGCCATGGAAGTTGGGCACCAGGGCCAGGACGATGGCCAGCAGAGCGGCGGGGATGAACGCCGCCACCGCGCGCAGGTTGATGCCACGGGTGTAGTGGTAGGTGCCGGCGGGGTTCTCGCTGTACAGCTCGGGCACGTTGATACGGCCCCGGCGCAGCAGCCAGTAGTCGGCCATGATCACGCCATACAGCGGGCCGAGCAGGGCGCCCAGGCCTGAGAGGAAGTACACGATCACCAGCGGGCTGTTGTAGAGGTTCCACGGCAGGATCACTACCGCCAGGGTGGCGCTGATCAAGCCGGCGCGGCGGAAGTTCAGGTGGCGTGGCGCCAGGTTGCTCAGCACGAACGCCGGGGCGACGAAGTTGGCCATGATGTTTACCGCCACGGTGACGATCAGGAAGGCCAGGCAGCCCAGTACCAGAAAGGCGGTATTGGGGATGCTGGCGACGATCTGCGTGGGGCTGTCGATGATCTGGCCGTTGATCTGGAACTGCGCGCCGCACAGCACCACGGTGATCGCGGCGAACACCAGGATGTTCACCGGCAGGCCCCAGAAGTTGCCCACGCGGATGGTCTTGCGGCAGGGCGCCGAACGGGCGAAGTCGCAGAAGTTGAGCACCAGGGTGCCGTAGATCGCCAGCCACAGGGCGCCGCCGGCGAAGATGTTGCGCCACATCTCGTAGCCGCTCAGCGGTTCGGCCACCGACCAGGCGATGCGCGCGTCGGCCTTGACGTACATGAACACCGCCAGGCTGGCCACCGTGAGCAGGATCACCGGGCCGGCGAACGCTTCGTAGCGGCGCACCATCTCCATGCCATAGGCGAGGATCACCAGTTGCACCAGCCAGATGCCCACGAAGCACACCCAGCCCAGGCTCGATAGCCCGAGGATGCTGTCGTGGTCGTAGGTCGCCACCTGTGGCCACACGGCGGTCAGCAGCACGCGCAGCACCACCGAGGCCAGATACGTCTGGATACCGAACCAGGCGATGGCGATCACCGCGCGGATCAGCGCCGGGAGCTGCGCGCCGTGGATACCAAAGGCGATGCGGCTGATCACCGGGAACGGCACGCCGGTCTTCTGCCCCATATAGCCGGACAGGTTCATGAAGCAGTACACCAGCGCCGCGCCGATCGCCAGGGACAGGAGGATCTGCCAACCACCCAGCCCCAGGGCGAACAAGCCCATGGCGAAGGAGTAGTTGGCGATGTTGTGCACGTCGTTGGTCCACAGCGCGAAGATGCTGTAGCCACCCCAGCGCCGGCCTTCGAGCTTGGTCGGGGCGAGGTCGCGGTTGTGCAGGCGTGGGCTCAGTTCGAGGTCGGTTGGGTGGCCTTCAAGTGGGGGGGCGGTGGGGTG
>NZ_JARPQB010000094.1 GCF_029478665.1 Pseudomonas entomophila | reverse complement strand
TGTACCTCGGTGGCGTGGGCCTGGCACGCGGTTACCACCGCCGTCCGGCGCTGACCGCCGAGCGTTTTGTCGCCAGTCCGTTTGGCGGTGAGCGGCTGTACCGCACCGGTGACCTGGCGCGCTACCGCGCCGACGGGGTGATCGAGTACGCCGGGCGTATCGACCACCAGGTGAAGATACGCGGCCTGCGTATCGAGCTGGGCGAGATCGAGGCGCGCCTGCTGGAACAGCCCGGCATCCGCGAAGCCGTGGTACTGGCCATCGATACCCCGGCCGGCAAGCAGCTGGCTGGCTACCTGGTGCCCGAGGACGCCGCCGTGCTGCAAGCCCCGGCCCAGGCGCAGGCGCAACTGGCCGAGCAGGTGCGTGCCCAGCTGCGCCAGACGCTGCCGGAATACATGGTGCCCGGGCCGCTCATGCTCCTGGCGCGGCTGCCCTTGAGCCCCAACGGCAAGCTTGACCGCAAGGCCTTGCCGGCCCTCGAGGCCAGCAGCGCGCGGCCAGCGTTCAGCCCGCCCGTCACTGAGTTGCAGGGCCAGGTCGCGGCGATCTGGCAGGCCGTGCTCGGCTGCGCCCAGGTGGGCCTTGCCGACAGCTTCTTCGAGCTCGGCGGCCACTCGCTGGCCGTGGTCAATGTGGTCTCCCGCATCCAGCTGGAGCTGGGCCTGGCGCCCGGCCCGCAAGCGTTGTTCCAACACCCGACCCTGGAGGCCTTCGTGGCGCATCTGGAACAGTCGGGCAAGCAGGTCGACACGGTAAAACTGAACAAGCTGGAAGCCCTGCTTGATGAAATGGAGGAAGTCTGATGGACAAGAGTGTTGCTTCGAGGATCGCCAAGCGCTTTATCACTCTGCCCCTGGACAAACGCAGGCTGTACCTGGAAAAGATGAGCGAGGAAGGGGTGTCGGTGGCCAACCTGCCGATCCCCAGGGTGCGTGACGCCTTCGGCCGCCTCCCGCTGTCCTACGCCCAGGAGCGGCAGTGGTTCCTCTGGCAGCTGGAGCCGGACAGCGCCGCCTACAACATTCCCACCGCCCTGCGCCTGCGCGGCGAACTGGACGTGCAGGCCCTGCGTCGCAGCTTCGCGGCCCTGGTGGCGCGTCACGACGTGCTGCGCACGCGCTTCGTCGACCAGGGCGAGGGCCTGGCCCAGGTGATCGACCCTGACGTGGCGCTGGACCTGCCGCTGGACCTGCTGCCCGACGGGCTGGCAGGGGAGGCGCGCGATGCCTGGGTCGAACATTACATCCACGAGCACGGCGCGGCGCTGTTCGACCTGGCCGCCGGCAACCTGCTGCGGGTGCGCCTGCTGCGCCTCGACGCGCAGGACCATGTGCTGGTGATAGTCCTGCACCACATCGTCTCCGATGGCTGGTCGAGCCGGGTGATGGTCGATGAGCTGGTGCAGGCCTACGCGGCCTATAGCCAGGGCCGCGAGCCACAGGCCGCGGCCCTGGAGGTGCAGTACGCCGACTACGCGATCTGGCAGCGCCACTGGATGGAGGCCGGCGAGCGCGAGCGCCAACTGAAATACTGGACCGCCCGCCTGGGCGATGACCATCCGGTGCTGGAGCTGCCAGGCGACTGGCCGCGCCCGGCGCGACGCAGCTACCAGGGCGGGCGGCTGCGCATCGACCTGCCGCAGCCGCTGGTCGAAGGCCTCAAGGCCCTGGCCCGCCAGGAAGGCGTGACCTTGTTCATGCTGTTGCTGGCCGCCTACCAGACCCTGTTGCACCGCTACAGCGGCCAGGCCGATATCCGTGTCGGCGTGCCGGTGGCCAACCGCAACCGGGTCGAGACCGAAGGGTTGATCGGCTTCTTCGTCAACACCCAGGTGCTCAAGGCCGAGGTCGATTCGCAGGCGAGCTTCCTCGCCTTGCTCGCGCAGGTGCGGGTGGCCGCGCTCGAAGCCCAGGCCCACCAGGACCTGCCGTTCGAGCAACTGGTCGAAGCCCTGCACCCGCAACGCAATGCCGGGCACAGCCCGTTGTTCCAGGTGGTCTACAACCACCAGAACACCGCCAAGGGCGATGGTCGGGCCGCCGCTGACCTCGGCGCCCTGGCCATCGAGGGTATCCAGACCCAGCGCCATACCGCGCAGTTCGACCTGACCCTGGACACCTACGAAGCCGAGCAGGGCGTGTGGGCGACCCTGAGCTACGCCAGCGACCTGTTCAGCGAAGGCAGCGCCGAACGCATCGCCGGGCATTGGCTCAACCTGCTCGCCGGGATCGTCGCCGAGCCGGGCCAGCGCATCGGCGAGCTGCCGCTGCTGGGCGCCGACGAGCGTCGCACCAGCCTGGCGGCACTGAACCCGTCACCCCGGCATTTCCCGCCTCGCGGCTGCGCCCATCACTTGATCGAGGCCCAGGCCGCGCAAGCCCCCGAGGCCATCGCCCTGACCTTCGAAGGCCGGCACCTGAGCTACGGCGCGCTCAACGAGCAGGCCAACCGCCTTGCCCACCAGTTGATCGGCGCGGGCGTCGGCGCGGACACCCGGGTCGGCCTGGCCTGTTACCGTGGGCCGGACATGCTGGTCGGCCTGCTGGCCATCCTCAAGGCCGGTGGCGCCTACGTGCCGCTGGACCCGGCCTATCCGCGCGAGCGCCTGGCCTACATGATCGAAGACAGCGGCATCCGCCTGCTGCTGGCCGACCCCGAGGCGGTCCGGCAACTGGATGTCCCGGCACATGTCAGCGTGTTGCCGCTGGCCGTGCCCGGCGCCGGCCTGCCGGCCCACAACCCCGACGTCGCGCTGGGGCCGGACAACCTGGCCTATGTGATCTACACCTCCGGTTCCACCGGCAACCCCAAGGGCGTGCTGCTGCCCCACGGCAACATCCTGCGCCTGTTCGCGGCCACCGCCGAGTGGTTTGATTTCGGCGCCGACGATGTCTGGTCGCTGTTCCATTCCTATGCCTTCGACTTCTCGGTGTGGGAGATCTTCGGCGCCCTGATGCACGGCGGCCGCCTGCTGATCGTGCCCCAGGACGTGACCCGCAGCGCCGAGGACTTCCACGCGCTGCTGTGCGACGAAGGGGTGACGGTGCTCAACCAGACACCGTCGGCCTTCAAGCAACTGATGCAGGTGGCCTGCCAGGCGCCCGGCTCGCGCCGGCATGCCCTGCGCTACGTGGTGTTCGGCGGCGAGGCCCTGGAGGTCAAGGGGCTGCGCCCTTGGTTCGAGCGTTTCGGCGACCAGCCGACCCGGCTGATCAACATGTACGGCATCACCGAGACCACCGTGCACGTGACCTACCGCCCGCTGAGCCTGGCGGACCTGGACAACGGCGTCGGCAGCCCGATCGGCGTGCCGATCGCCGACCTGTCCTGGTACGTGCTCGATGGCCAGCTCAACCCGGTGGCCGCCGGCTGCGTGGGTGAGCTGTATGTCGGCGGCGCCGGCCTGGCCCGCGGCTACCATCGCCGTGGCGGCTTGAGCGCCGAACGCTTCCTGGCCGACCCGTTCGGCCCGGCCGGCGCGCGCCTGTACCGCACCGGCGACCTGGCGCGCCATACGGTTTCGGGTGAGATCGAATACATCGGCCGCATGGACCACCAGGTGAAGATCCGCGGGTTCCGCATCGAGCTGGGCGAGATCGAGGCCTGCCTGCTGGCCCAGCCCGGCGTGCGCCAGGCGGCGGTGCTGGCATTGCCAGGCATCGGTGGCGCGCAACTGGTGGCCTATGTGGTCATGGCCGAGGGTGGCGAGCCGCAGGCCCGCCGTGATGCGCTGCGCCAGGGGTTGCGCCAGGACCTGCCGGACTACATGGTCCCGGCGCACTTCCTGCTGCTCGATGCCTTGCCGCTGACCACCAATGGCAAGCTCGACCGCAAGGCCCTGCCAAGCCCGCACACCAGTCAGCCCCAGGCGGCGTTCCGCGCCCCGGCCAACGAGCTGGAACAGCGCCTGGCGGCGGTCTGGGAAAGCGTACTGGATGTCGCCCGTGTCGGCCTGGACGATGATTTCTTCGCCTTGGGCGGCCACTCGCTGCTGGCCACCCAAGTGATCTCGCGGGTACGCCAGGTGCTTGGCCGCCAGGTGGCGCTGCGCACGCTGTTCGAACACACCACCCTGGGCGCGTTTGCCCAGGCCCTGGCGCCGCAGGACGACGCGCGCCTGAGCGAGATCCCGCACGTGCAGCGTGGCGCCAGCCAGCCGCTGTCGTTCGCCCAGGAGCGCCAGTGGTTCCTCTGGCAACTGGAGCCGGGCAGCGCGGCCTATCACATCCCCATGGCCCTGCGCCTGCGCGGCGCGCTGGATATTGCGGCGCTGGAGCGCAGCTTCGCGACACTGGTCGAGCGCCATGAAAGCCTGCGCACCCGCTTCGTGACCGAGAATGACCAGGTGCGCCAGGTGATCGATGCCGCGTCACCGCTGAACCTGCCGGTGGACCTCAGCCTGCAGGGCAACCCCGACGAGCAGGCCTTGCGCGCCGTGGTCGAGGAGCAAACCCGCCAGCTGTTCGACCTGGAGCAAGGGCCATTGCTGCGCCTGCGCCTCCTGCGCCTGGCCGAGCAGGAGCATGTGCTGGTGATGACCCAGCACACAGCCGGTGCTGGAACTGCCCACCGACCGCCCGCGCCCGGCGGCGCAGAGCTACCGTGGCGCGCGCCACGCGCTGCACCTGGCCCCCGCGCTGGCCGACGGCCTGCGCCAGCTGGCGCAGCGCGAGCAGGTGACCCTGTTCATGCTGCTGCTGGCCTCGTTCCAGGCGTTGCTGCACCGCTACAGCGGCCAGGCCGACATCCGTGTCGGCGTGCCGATCGCCAACCGCACGCGCCTGGAGACCGAAGGCGTGGTGGGTTTCTTCGTCAACACCCAAGTGCTCAAGGCCGAAGTCGATGGCCAGGCCAGCTTCCAGGCGCTGTTGCAGCAGGTGCGCAACGCCGCCCTGGAGGCCCAGGCCCATCAGGACCTGCCGTTCGAGCAACTGGTCGAGGCGCTGCAGCCGGAGCGCAGCCTGAGCCACAGCCCGCTGTTCCAGGTGATGTTCAACCACCAGCGGGTGGCGGCGGCAATGGCCGCCC
>NZ_JARPQB010000093.1 GCF_029478665.1 Pseudomonas entomophila | reverse complement strand
GCTCGCGCGGCGCATCGCGGATGAATCCGCTCCTACCTTTATTGCAACGTGCCGCACCTGTGAGGCCATGGTTGCCTTCACCGCGTGGCCCGAAACACAACCTGTAGGAGCGGATTCATCCGCGAGCGGCGCTCGATCTCATGGTCGCCACAACACTCCCGCCAAACACGCCCACTGATGAACCTTTCATGACAAAAGTTCGGTAGCAAAGCGCCATCTCCGTCAAAGCCATGGACACGGACGACGCGTCTGGCCCGCAGGCCGGGCGCACCGTAGAAGCGGGCGGGGAGTGGGGCGATGGGAACTATGGAACGCTACACCAAAGTAGGGATGCAGGAGCTCGACCAGCGCCTGGCGAAAATCGTCGAGGCGGCGCGCAAGCAGCCGGTCTCGGTGTACCGCTACGGCGCGCCGTGGGTCTGGATCGTGTCCCAGGAAGACTGGCAGGGCGCCCTGCGCGAGGTGGCCAGTTGCGTGCCGCCAGGGCATTCGCTGGCCCTGCTCAAGCCACGCATCGAGACGCTGCTGGGCGAGTACCAGGCGCCGCTGGCCCTGCTGGCCGAGCAGCAGGGCATGACCATCGCCCCGCACACGCTGATGCACGTGCTGCTGTTGCAACTGCTGTATTCGGTGCCCAGCGAGAAGCAGCTCTACGAACAGCTCAACTACAACCTGCTGTTCCGCTGGTTCGCCGGCCTGGAGCTGAAGTCGCGGGTATGGAACTTCACCCTGTTCAGCCACGACCTGGGGCTGCTGCTGGGCAGCGCCATGGCGGTGTCGCTGTTGCAGCGCATGGTCGATGAAGTGCTCGGCGCCAGCCTGCAGGCGGTGCCGGAATTCAGCCTCAACCTGGCCCTGCTGCACAGCTGGCTGGCCCGTCACCACGGGCCGGGCACGCCCGATCACAACCACTAGAAACCCAACGAATTCCTGGCGCTCAAGGGGGCGGTGTGGAGCACTTTTTCTTCAAACGATGCGGCATGGGCGCAGGGGCACTGCTGTGCCTGCTGGCCGCCACGGCGCTTGCCAACCAGCCTGAACGCCGGGTCGAGATCAACGAGTACGTGGTGCGCGGCAACACCGTGCTCGACGCCCAGGCCATCGAGGCGGCGGTGTACCCGTACCTCGGCCCGGACCGGACCCTGGCCGACCTCGAGGGCGCCCGCGAGGCGCTGCAGAAAAGCTACCAGGCCCGGGGCTACCAGTCGGTGTTCGTCGAGCTGCCGGAGCAGAAGGTCGAGGGCGGGGTGGTCTACCTGCAGGTCACCGAAACCAAGGTCGGCCGGGTGCGCGTGGTGGGGGCCAAGCACTATTCGCCGGTGGAGATCCGCGAGCAGGTGCCGGCGCTGGAGGAGGGCAAGGTGCCCGATTTCGCCCAGGTGCAGAACGAACTGGCCACCCTCAACCGAACGCCGGGGCGCCAGGTGCTGCCGTTGGTGCGCGAGGGGCAGCGCCCGGGCACCATGGACGTCGACCTGCAGGTCGAGGACAAGCAGCCCTGGAACCTGAGCCTGGGGTTGAACAACGACCACAGCGCCGACACCGAGCAGCTGCGCAGCGTCGTCAGCCTCGGTTACAACAACCTGTGGCAGGCCGGGCACAGCGTCTCGCTGACCTGGTTCACCGCCCCTGAGGACCGTGACAACGCCCAGGTCTGGTCCGGTTCCTACGCCGCGCCACTCAATGAACGCTGGACGCTGCAGTTCTCCGGCTACCATTCCGACAGCAACGTGGCCACCGTGGGCGGCACCAACGTACTGGGCAAGGGCCACTCCTACGGCGTATCCGCCATCTACAACCTGCCGGGCGTCGGCGCCTGGGCCAACGCGCTGTCGATCGGCATCGACTTCAAGGACTTCGACGAGAAGGTCGCCCTGGGCGGCAGCAACGACACGGTCCCGCTCAAGTACTCGCCCATCACCCTGGGCTACAACGGCTACCGCTTTACCGAGCACGACCAGTTGAGCCTGGGCCTGAGCCTGGTGGCCGGTACCCGTGGGCTGCTGGGGTACGACAGCGACGACCAGGCGTTCGACTACAAACGCTACCGCGCCAATTCGAGCTTCGCCGCGCTCAAGGGCGACGCCAGCTACACCTTCGACTTCGCCGGGCAATGGCAGAGCGCCTCGAAGCTGGCCTTCCAGCTGGCCTCCGGGCCACTGGTGTCGAACGAGCAGTTCGCCGCCGGCGGCGCCACCTCGGTGCGTGGCTACCTGGCCGCCGAGCGCACCGGCGACGACGGCGTGCTGCTGTCCCAGGAGCTGCGCACCCCCTCCCTGGGCCGCTATGTCGGCAGCTACATCAGCGACTGGCGCTTCTACCTGTTCGCCGAAGGCGCCCAGCTGCGCCTGCAGGACGCCCTGCCCGAGCAGGACGACAGCTACAGCCTGGCCAGTGTCGGCGTGGGTACCCGCGCCACGCTCAACGACTGGCTGTCCGGCAGCCTCGACTGGGCCGTGCCCCTGAAGGACGGCCCCAACACCGACAAGAATGACTCGCGCGTGCACTTCAGTGTGCAGGCGACCTTCTGAACCCCGACCGGCATCGCCCTGGAGAGCCCTCATGCAACGCCTGATATTGACCCTGCTGCTGTGCCTGGGCTTCGCCCTGCCAGGCAGCGCCAGCGCCTGGTGGCAGGACGACTGGCTGTACCGCAAGCAGATCGCCGTGGACACCACTCCACAAGGCGCCAGCCTGACCCAGGCGCTGGGCCGCACTGCGTTGCTGGTGCGCCTGCACACCGGCAACTTCACCTTCGATGGTGTCAGTGAGACCGGCGCGGACATCCGCTTCGTCGGCGCCGACGACAAGACCGTGCTCAACCACCATGTCGAGCAGTTCGACCCGCTGATGGGCATGGCCCTGGTCTGGGTCGACGTGCCGCGCATCGAGCCCGGCCAGCGCCAGGATATCTGGATGTACTACGGCAACGCCAAGGCCCAGGCCACCAACGGCCAGCCCAGTTTCGACGCCGACTACACCGCGCTGTACCACTTCGACGGCGCAGGCCCCCGCGATGCCAGCCCGTATGGCAATCAACTGCAAGGCCAGGCCGTGGCGGTCGACGGCGTGATCGGCCGGGCCATCCAGCTGGGTGGCCAGGCCCTGCAACTGCCGGCCAGTGCTTCACTGCAATTGCCTGCCGGCGCGGCCTTCACCTTCAGCACCTGGTTGCGCCAGGACCAGGCGGTGGGCGAACAGCTGCTGCTGGCCCGCCGCGAGGCGGGGCACAGCCTGTTGCTGGGCCTGGCCCAAGGCGTGGCCTTTGTCGAGGTGGATGGCCAGCGCGCCAGCGCCAACCAGGCGCTGACGGCCGGCCAGTGGCAACACCTGGCCCTGGTGGGCGAGGGCGGCAGCCTGAGCCTGCTGGTCGATGGCCAGCCGGTGGCCCGACTGGCCGTCAGCCTGGCCGCGTTCACTGGCGCGCTGGGCATCGGCGGCGACCTGCCGGCCAGCGAAGGCACGCCCGCCAGCGGCTTCGCCCCCTTCGTCGGCGCGCTGGATGAACTGCGCATCTCCCGCGTGGCCCGCAGCCAGGCCAGCCTGCAAGCGGATGTACTGGCCCAGGGCGCCGAGTCGCGCCTGGTGGCCTATGGCGTCGATGAGGAACAGTCGGGCTTCGGCTTCGGCAGCCTGGGCTTCCTGCTCAAGGCGGTGCCGGTCGATGCCTGGGTGATCATTGCCGTGCTGGTGCTGATGATGGTGCAGTCGTGGGTGATCATGCTGCGCAAGCAGCGCGCCCTGAGCCGGGTCACCACCGCCAATGCGCAGTTCCGCGAACACTTCGCCACGGTGGGCACGCGCCTTGAGCAGTTCGCCGACGACCAGGGCCTGCACCAACGCTTGCAGGGCTCGTCGCTGTGGCGCCTGTACCTGGTGGCGGTGCAGGAGCTTCGCACCCGCCGCGCCCAGGGCGCGGACACCACCTTGGTGTCCGCCGCCACCATCGAGGCGATCCGCTGCTCCATGGACGGTGTGCGCACCCGTGAGAACCAGGCCCTGTCGTCCAAGCTCTCGACCCTGTCCAACGCCATTGCCGGCGGGCCCTATATCGGGCTGCTGGGCACCGTGCTGGGGATCATGGTGGTGTTCCTCGGCACGGCCATGGCCGGCGACGTGAACATCAACGCCATCGCCCCGGGCATGGCCGCCGCGCTGCTGGCCACCGCCATGGGCCTGTTCGTCGCGATCCCCGCGCTGTTCGGCTACAACCGCCTGACCACGCGCAACCGCGAGGTCGGCGCCGACATGCGGGTGTTCATCGACGAGTTCATCACCCGCCTGGCCGAGCTGCATGGCGAAGGGCAGGCCGGCGAAGCGGCGCAGCGCCCCCAGGGCCGTGCCGTCAGCCCGTCGGTCCCGGCGTGAGGAGGCAGCCATGGCATCCGTGAACAACGCCCATGACGACGACGCCGACGCCGCGGTGGACAGCATCAACATCACCCCGCTGGTGGACGTGCTGATGGTGGTGCTGGTGATGTTCATCCTCACCGCCACCGCCCAGGTGTCGGGCATCCAGGTGCAGCTGCCCAAGGCCAGTGCCTCGGTGTCGCTGGCCCAGCCCAAGACCAAGGCGATCTCGATCAACGACGCCGGCCAGGTGTTTCTCGACGCCTACCCGGTGACCTTGCAGGAGCTGGAGGACCGCCTGCGCAGCGAAAAGGCGCGCAACCCGGACTTCCCGCTGATCGTGCGCGGTGACGCCGGCGTGCAGTACCAGAAGGTGGTCGAGGTGCTCGACCTGCTGCGCCGCCTCGAACTGGCCCAGGTCGGGCTGGTCACCGGCAAGCCGAACCAGGGGTGAGGGCAGGCATGGAACGTACAGCCAACCCCCGCCGGCTGCTGACCTGGGCCGTGCTCGCCGTGGCGGGCGCGGGCCTGGCCTGGCTGCTGTGGCAGTGGGCCAACGACATGGCCGGAGTGCGCCGCGAGGCGCCCAAGGTGCCGGCGATCATCCCGCTGCCTTCGCTGCCCGAGCAGTTGCTCAGCCTGGCGGTGCCTGCCCGAGGAG
>NZ_JARPQB010000092.1 GCF_029478665.1 Pseudomonas entomophila | reverse complement strand
AGAAATCGTAGCTGAGGCTGGTGTAGTAGAGCGCGCCCTGCGCACCTTCGGGGCTGGTGATCGAGTACTTCTGCACGCCATACAGCTGCGCGCCTTCGAGCTTGTCCGGGTGGCTGTCGAACAGGTTGATCGCGCCCACCGACAGGGTCAGCCCCAGGCCGAAGCGGTAGGCCACATCGAGATCGGTCACCCACTGTGCGCCGAAGGTCTGGTCCAGGGCCGGGTTGGCGGCGTTGCGGTTCTGCCACTCGCCATAACGGCGCTGGGCCACGGTCACGCTCCAGCCGTCATACAGCCAGTTGGCGCCCAGGGTCAGCTTGTCCTTGGGCGTGCCGTCCTCGATCAGCCCTTGGGTGTTGCGGCCGATGATCTGGTTGCCGGGGATGCCGCCCACGTCGTCCAGCCCGGTGATGCGGGTGTTGCTGCGGGCATAGCCACCGTTGAGGTCGAGCCGGCCCCAGGCGCCGAGGTCGAGCTGGTAGTGCCCGGCCAGCTCGATGCCGTCGGTGCGGGTGTCGGCGATGTTGGTGTAGAACGCCGCGCTCTGGATGCTGGCGTAGGGCGTGCCGGCGAAGATCGGCCCGACCACTGCGGCCGGCAACTGGTCGGAGAGGGTGATGCGGTTGTCGATGTCGATACGGTAGGCGTCGACGGTCAGCGAGGCGTTGGGCAGTGGGCGCCACACCAGGCCCACGGAGAAGTTGGTCGATTCCTCCGGCTTGAGCGCCTTGCCGCCGAGCAGCCGTGCCTCAGGGCTGTCGGCGCGCAGGGTGCGCTGCTGCACCTCGATCCAGTTGCCGCTGCCCGGTGGTTGCTCGACCACCTGCACGCTGAACGACGACAGCCCTGCCTGCACCAGCGACGGTGCGCGGTAGCCGGTGCTGGCACTGGCCCGGGCCGCGATCGCGGGGGTGAAGTCGTAGCGCAGCGACAGCTTGCCGTTGGTGGTGTCGCCGAAATCCGAATAGTGCTCGCTGCGCAGGGCGAAACCGGCCTGGAATCTCTCGGTGACCTGCCCTTCGAGGTCGAAGTAGGCGCCGATCACCCGGCGATCCAGCGAGCTGGCGTCCACCTGGGTGATGCCCGAGTAGTAGCCGGGGATGCGTCGCCCGGTCAGTGGGTCGACGGTGTTGAACAGGGGGCCGTTCTGCCAGCCTTGGGCATCACCGGCCGTGAGTTGGTAATTCTCCTCGCGCCAGGCCAGGCCGGCGGACAAGGTGAGTGGCTTGTACAGCAGGTCGGTGGCGAAGTCGCGAGTCCAGTCCAGGGTGAGGTTGGTCTGGTCGGCCTCGCGCCGGCCGGTGTCGATCGTCGAGGCGCTGGCGGTGCCCCAGCTGGGGTTGATGGCTTCGCGGTCGGTGGAGTCGAGGCGGTTGTTGCCGTGGTTCAGCGCCAGGTCGAAGTGACCGAGCATCTCGTCCTCGTAGCGCAGCCCACCGGTGACGGCATAGTCCTCAAGGCGGTAGCGGGTGATCGGCAGGCGCCCGTCCGGGTAGCGGGCCAGGGCCACGCTGCCGTAGTTGTTGCGCAGGGTGGTGGGCGGGTCGAAGAAGTTCTCGGCGTCGCTGTTCTTGTGCGCATAAGTGGCCAGGCCATAGGCGCTCAGGCCTGCGCCCAGGCCCATCTCGGCGTTGGCGGTGACGTTGTACTGGTCCGAGACATTACCTGAGCCCCAGCGCCAGTTGCGGTAGCGGTTGTTCTGCTCGCGCGGGGTATTGGTGCTGGTGGAGCCGGGGTAGAACAACCGGTTGTCGTCGCGGGTATCGCTGGCCGGGTCCTGGCTGCCGGCGTCGAAGGCCAGGGTGAGGAAGCCGTCGTTGGGCAGGGCGAAGCCCTTCCAGCCGCTGAGTTTGCGCTGCAGGCCATCGCCCTTGGCGTAGCCACCGAAGCGGTAGCCGAGGTTGCCGCCGTCGTCGCGTTCCTTGAGCACGATGTTGATCACCCCGGCGATGGCGTCCGAACCATACTGGGCGGCGGCGCCGTCGCGCAGGATCTCGACCCGTTCCACGGCTGACAACGGGATCAGGCTCAGGTCCACCGCCGCCGCGCCGCGGCCGTTGACCAGGCCCTGGCGGGTGACGTTGGCGCTGGTGTGGCGGCGCTTGCCGTTGACCAGCACCAGCACCTGGTCGGAGGCCAGGCCGCGCAGCGAGGCGCCCTGGGCGATGGAGCCGGCGAAGGCGCCTTGCGGTGACTGGGGGTAGTTGAACGAGGGCGACAGGGCGGTGAGGGCGCCGGACAGGTCCTGGGCGCCGGTCTGTTGGAGTTTCTCGCCGCTGAGCACGTCCACCGGGGCGGCGCTCTGCAGGGCGGTGAGGTCGCTGCGGTGGGTGCCGACCACGACCACGGTCTCGAGCTGGTCGGCGGCGAGGGCGGGCAGGGCTAGGCTGCCGATGGCCAGGGTGAGGGCCAAGGGGGTGAAGTGGGGCATGGGGTGTCCTTTTTGCATGGCAGTGGGGCCTCTGCGAGGCCCTTTCGCGGCGCAAGGCCGCTCCTACAGGGGCCGCGCAATCCTTGTAGGAGCGGCCTTGCGCCGCGAAAGGGCTGCGCAGCAGCCCCAGGTCAGAAAGTCAGAACCGGCTGGTAACACTCATCCCGACGGTGCGCGGGTCGCCGTAGGTGATCACGTACTGCCCGGCGCCGCCGTTGGGCCGGCCATGCACCTGGTAGCGGCGGTCGGTGAGGTTGTTGACGAAGCCGGTGACGCTGAGCTTGTCATCGGCGCTGAACCAGCTCAGGCGTGCATTGGCCAGGGTGTAGTGCGGTTGGCTGAGGGTTGCGTCGGCGCTGCCCTGGCGGTCGGCGAGGAAGTACTCCTTGTCACGGAAGCTCACGTCGCCACCGGCCACTACACGGCCCGGCACGTCCAGCGGCAGGGTGTAGTCGGCGCCCAGCGACACCACGTTGCGCGGCGAGCGCACGAAGCGGTTGCCGCTGTAGTCGCCGGTCACTACGCCGGTGGTCGGGTTGGTGTTCTTGAAGTCGGTGTACTCGGTGTCGAGGAACGACAGCGCCGCGCGCAGGTGCAGGCGTTCGGTGGGCTGGCCTTCGATCTCCAGCTCCGCGCCCTTGACCTTGCCCTTGGCGCCGTTGGTCAGGGCGGTGGTGAGCACGCCGTCGTTGACCGTCAGCAGGTTCACCTGGATGTCCGAGTAGTCGTAGTAGAAGACGTTGGCGTTGACCGTCAGGCGCCGGTCGAACCACTCGGACTTGAGCCCCAGCTCGTACGCGTCCAGTTCTTCCGGGTCGACCGTGGTCAACTGCGCCAGGCTGGTGGACAGCCCGGTATTGAAGCCGCCGGAGCGAAAGCCGTGGGCATAGCGGAAGAACACCCGCAGGTTGTCGTTGATGCGGTATTCCGGGGTCAGGTCGTAGGTCCAGGCTTCCCAGGTCTTGTCTTCCTGGCGGTTGCCGTTGCTGCCGGCGCCGGCGATGGGGATCAGCGGGCCGTTGGCGCTGGCGCGGGTCAGTTGCACCAGGTCCAGGTCGATGTCCTTTTTCTCCTGGGTCCAGCGCAGGCCGCCGGTCACGCTGAAGGCGTCGGTGAATTCATAGGTGACGTTGCCGAACAGCGCGTAGCTGTCGGTGCGGTGGTCGAAGCCCAGGTCGCGGTAGGCCGTGCTGCCGACCTGGTTGGAGCCGGTGCCGTTGGGTGTCGGGCCTGGGGTGACGATGCGCTGCGCGGCGCTGTCGAGGTCTTCGTGGAAGTAGTGGGCACCGAGCAGCCAGTGCAGCGGGCGATCCTCCGGCGAGGCCAGGCGCAGTTCCTGGGACCACTGGCGGTAGCTGTTGTCGGTGATCGCGGCGCCGTTGACCTCGTAGGGGGTGTAGTCGGCGTCGGTGGTGGAGCGGTTGCGGATGTAGTCGTAGGCGCTGATCGAGGTCAGGGTGTAGTCGCCCAGGTACCAATTGAAGGTCAGCGAGGCACCGTCGTGGTCGAGGCGGTAGTCCTCGTTGACGTTGAGCGAGATGTCGCGGCCGTTGGGGCGCTCGTAGCCGACATTGTAGTAGCGGCCCACCGGCAGCGAGCCGTTGCTGCCGTCGCCCTTGAACTGGCGGCTGTGGAGTTTCAGCAGGGCGTCGAGGTTGGGGTTGAGCTGGGCGAGGAACTGCACGCGCACGGCCTTCTTGTTCACGTCGCCATAGCTGTTGCCGTCGTAGTCATTGTTCTGGAAACCGTCGCGCTCCTCGGAATACAGCGACACCCGGCCGGCCAGTTTCTCGTCCACCAGGGTGCCGCCGAGGGCGCCGTTGAGGATGCGTTCGTTCTTGCTGCCGAAGCCGATGGTGCCGTAGCCGTCGGTGTCGAAGGTCGGCTTCTTCGAGATCACGTTGACCGCGCCGGCCGTGGTGTTCTTGCCGTACAGGGTGCCCTGCGGGCCGCGCAGGATCTCGATGCGCTCCAGGTCGAACAGCGGCCCGCCGCCGGCGACGGGGGCGTTGAGGTAGACGTCGTCGGCATAGATGCCCACCGGGTAGACCGTCGCCGCGCCGGTGTCGCCGGTGCCCAGACCGCGGATGTACCAGCGCGGGCGACCGTCGCCGTCGGGGTTCTTGGCCGAGGCGTTGGGCACGAAGGTGGTGATGTCGCCCATCGCGCGCACGCCGTCGGCCACCAGTTGCGTGCCCTTGATGGCCGACACGGCCACCGGCACTTCCTGCAGCGTCTGTTCGCGGTGCTGGGCGGTGACGGTGACGGTCTCCAGGGCCGGCTCGGGCTTGTTGTCATCGGCGGCGAAGGTGTGGCTGGCGGTGCTGCCCAGCAACAGCGCGAGGCTGATCTGGCGGGCTAGCGGATGGCGCTGGTGCATGTGGAGTCTCCCCATATTGAAACGTTGTTGGGGAGTGCTGGAGCAGGGACTGTGCCAGTCTCATAACTTATTGTTTTTGCTTGTTTTTATTGGGTTTCTTCAGGTGCTGTGCGGATTGGGCAACAGAGAGGTGCTTGCTGGGTGTTGCTGGCGCAGCAGGGGCTTCATAAATGTCTTACGCGTTTCAAGGAAAGCTCCTACGCGAGCTCGGATCGGTCCTGCATATCTGGTTGAGAAGTTCCGCTAGCGTGGCAGTTTTCCCCGCTTTGCAAGGGGCAATGCTGCACCCCGGCCAAGGTGGCCCAACCAGGGACAACGGATGTTCGAATCATTACCCCCCGACCGCCTGCGTTTTCACGTACCGGCGCTCCAGCCTGAGCTTCAGGTCCTGAAATTCGACGGCGACGAATACATCAGCAGGCTCTTCCGCTTCGAGCTCGAACTGGTCAGCGAAAATGCCCGCCTGCCGCTCGAGCGGCTGCTCAACCAACCGGCCTTTCTCGCTTTCGATGGCGAGGACTGCGGTATCCACGGCGTCATCAGCCGGTTCCGCCAGGGCGCTATCGGCGACCGCCTCACGCACTACCACGCCCGCCTGGAGCCACGCTTGGCGCGGCTGGGCCTGCGCACCAACCAGCGGGTCTTCCAGCAACGCACGGTGGCGCAGATCATCGGCCAGGTGCTCGAAGAGCACGGGCTGCTCGGTGACAGCTACCGCTTCCTCCTCGAAGAACCCTACCCACCGCGCGAGTACTGCGTGCAGTACGGCGAAAGCGACCTGGCGTTCATCGAGCGGCTGTGCCAGGAAGACGGCATCCACTACCACTTCACGCATTCGCGCCAGGGCCACGGCGTGGTGTTCGCCGACCACCAGTCGCACTTCCCCTGCCTCGGGCGCGCCCTGGGCTTTCATCCCCCCACCGGCCTGCAGGCCGACACCCCGGTGGTCAGCCAGTTCGGCGTGAGCGTGCGCACCGCGGTCAACCAGGTGGAGCTGCGCGACCACGACTTTCGCAAGGCTGCGCTGCCGCTGGCCTACCCGAGCAGCACCGGCGAGGCCCAGGTGCTGCCCTTGGAGCACTACGCCTACCCCGGTGGCCTGCGCCAGACCCTCGACCAGCAGCGCGGCGCTTCGCTGAGCAAGCGGGTGTTGCAGCGCTGTCGCTTCAACCATTGCCTGGCCGAAGGGGCCAGCGATGCGGCGTTTCTGCTCAGCGGCCACCTGCTGCAGCTGACCGACCATCCCCGCGAGGCCTGGAACGACCTGTGGCTGCTCACCCACGTCCACCACGAAGGCCACCAGCCCCAGGTGCTTGAGGAGCACGCCACAGCCGATGCGCAGACGCGCTACAGCAACACCTTCAACGCCATCCCCTGGGACGTGCTGTTCCGCCCGCCGCTGGCCCGGCCCCGGCCGCAGGTGCCCGGCTGCCAGGTGGCCAGGGTCACCGGCCCGCCCGGCGAGGAGGTGTATTGCGACGCCCTGGGCAGGGTCAAGGTGCAGTTCCACTGGGACCGCGAAGGCCGGGGCGACGCGCACTCCAGCTGCTGGTTGCGGGTGCTGTCCAGCTGGTCCGGCGACCGGTACGGCGCGGTCACGCTGCCCCGGGTCGGCATGGCGGTGGTGGTCAGCTTCCTCGACAACGACCCCGACCAGCCCGTGGTCAGCGGCTGCCTGCCCGACAGCCTGCACCCGCCACCCTACGCCTTGCCCGAATACCGCAGCCGCACGGTGCTGCGCAGCCGCAGCCTGGGCGGCGGCGGGGGCTACAACGAACTGGCCATGGAGGACCGCGCGGGGCAGGAGCTGCTGTACCTGCGCGCCCAGCGCGATTACGAGCGACAGGTGGGCAACGACAGCCACGAGGCGATCGGTGGCCGGCGCGAGGTGCGGGTGAAGGGCCTCAGCCGGGTCACCCTGGAGGCCGAGGAGCAGCGCACCGTCGGCGGGCATCGCCAGGTGTTGATACGGGCCAGCGACCACCTGGTGGTCGAGGAGGGCAGCCAGACCCGCGTGGGCACGGTGCTGGTGCAGCACGCCGGGCGCCAGGTGCAGGTGTCGGCGGACGGCGAAGTGGTGGTGGAGGGCGG
>NZ_JARPQB010000091.1 GCF_029478665.1 Pseudomonas entomophila | reverse complement strand
ACGCTAGATTCTAGAAATTGAGCAAGACAGTTGCTCCTACAAGGATCGCGCAGGCCGAGATCGGGGTGGAGGGCTTTACATCAATCTGCCTGCTTTGGCGCAAAGCGCAGGATCAGGCAGGCAATCACCGCCGACAGCAACGACCCCAGCAAGATGCCGATCTTGGCCGCATCGATCTTCTCGGCCTGGCCCGGGAAGGCCAGTTCGCCGATGAACAGGCTCATGGTGAAGCCAATGCCACACAACATCGCCACGCCATAGATCTGCAACCAGCTGGCGCCACGGGGCTTGCTGGCCAGGCCGCTCTTCACCGCCAGCAGCACGCCGGCGAACACCCCAAGCTGCTTGCCCAGCAGCAGGCCCAAGGCGATGGCCAGCGGCAGTGGGGCGAAGATGTCGCTCCAGCCCAGGTTGCCGAACGACACGCCGGCATTGGCGAAGCCGAAGGCCGGCACGATAAGGAAGCCCACCCAGGGGGCCAAACCATGCTCCAGCTTGAGCAGCGGGCTGGCTTCGCGCTCGGCACCGCTACCGGCGCTGTAGGGAATCAGCAGCGCGCCGACCACACCGGCGATGGTGGCGTGCACGCCCGACAGCAAGGTGACGTACCACAGCGCGGCGACACCGATCAGGTAGGGCCACAGGGCCACCACGCGCAGGCGGTTGAAGGCCAGCAGCACGGCGACGATACCGGCGGCGCCGGCCAGTGCCAGCAGGTTAATCGATGAGGTGTAGAACACCGCGATGATCGCCACCGCGCCCATGTCGTCGATGATCGCCACCGAAACCAGCATCACTTTCAACGACAGCGGCGCATGCTTGCCGAGCAGCGCCAGGGCGCCGACGGCAAAGGCGATGTCGGTGGCGGCGGGAATCGCCCAGCCACCGGCCAGCCCAGGCTCGCCGCGGGAGACGGCCAGGTAGATCAGCGCCGGCACGGCCATGCCCATCAGCGCCGGCAGGGCCGGCAGGCGGCGTTGCTCCCAGCTGGACAGGCGGCCGTCGACCAGCTCGCGCTTGATTTCCAGGCCCACCAGCAGGAAGAAGATCGCCATCAGGCCGTCGTTGATCCACATGTGCACGGTCATCGGGCCGAGCTTGTCGGTCAGTACCGGGCCGACGGGCAGGTGCAGCAGGTGCTGGTAGGCGCTGGCCCAGGGGCTGTTGGCGATGATGATGGCCAGGGCGGCGGTGAACATCAGCAACACGCCGCCGGCCGCTTCGGTGGCCAGCAGTTGGCGCAGCATCGAGGGCTGCTTGAGAGGATGGAGAGGGGCATTCATGTAACGGTCCTCGTTCATGACGTCGCACCCGCGCAGGCAGTGACGCGGCGTGCGACAGGCACGGCGAAACCATGGCTCCATGCAGCATGGACCATTGCGCGGAAGGGCGAGCAGAAGGATGGGAAACGCGGCGCAACAACCCACGCCGTGCAGACACGGGCAGGGAAGGGCCATGGGGAATGGAGGCATGCGTGCAACATGGACGGATCTCACGGAAAACAAATGAATGTTCTCCGTATTCGGGAAGGGCTCCCGGGCGCACGCAGCACACGCCAGGCGCGCATTCTAGCGATTCGGATGGAGGGTTGTGTCGTATTTTTGCGTCGAAATGTTGCCGAAGGGTTCGCCTCGTCAGTGTGGCAGAGGGCTTCACGAGGCGATAAAGGACGGCAGGACGCGCTATTATCGCGCCCCGAGCAATGCTCACCCTTCACGTAACAAGGCGCCTGTGTGGCGTCCGGTGCTTTTGATAAGGATGTTGATCGATGCAGTTCCCTGGCATGCCCGGATTCGGTTTCCGTCGCGGCGCAACTAATACCCTGCTGCGCGCGGCAGTCATCGCCCTGCTTCCAGGGTGGGCGCAGGCGGCATCGGCCGTTTGCCCGTCCGGTGACTTCGCGGCTTTCTTGCGTGCCTTTGCCCATGACCCGGCCTTGCAGCGTGCGTTCGTGGCGCCCGAGGTCGATCTGTTGCGGCTGGCCCCAACTGCGCAAGGCATCGGCCCTGTGACCACGAAGGCGCGGGGCGATGGTCTGGGCTATCCGCTGTTCGACGGTCGTGGCCTGGAATCCGACCAGGTGCAGTCCTGGGTCGATGGGCAAAGCGCCGAGGTGATCGACAAGCGCCAGGGCTTGAACGCGATCAAGGTCTACCGTTTCCGCGAACAGGGGTGCTGGACTTTGACCACCGTCGAGGACTGGTCATACGAGCCGCGGGAAAGCGACCTTGCGCAGCAGTTGGGCAATACCCCTGAAGAGAAACGCTGCGCCGCCAGGGCCGAGGTGTTCACCGGGCTTGGGGCAAGAGAGGAGTACCTCCCCACCCGGGAGCTGTTCGAAGCAGGTATCGAGAACTACGTGTGCGCGGCAGCCTCTGGCGACCCTGTCATCAGCCGCCGCGCAGCAGGCCTGAGCATGTCGCAGATGGCGCCGTACCTGGGGTTCGCCCGCACCGAGGCATTGTTCATGGCGGCGGCCAAGGCCGACCCGGAAGGCTGGATCACGCTGGCCTATTTCTATTGCGACGGCAGCAGCCTGATCGCGTCCGAACGACCCTGCCAGGCTCCGGACAAGGCCCGCGCCGCGTTGTCCAAGGCGGCCCAGGTCGCCGGCAAGCCGGGCGCCGATGCATTGGCCGAGTGGCTGGCCAAGCACGGCAGCCAGCAAGATTCGACGGTGCTACCCATGCACCTCACTGGCAAGCGCGATGACGAGCGGCTGGTCATCGCCGACGCGGGAAACCATGTCAAGACCCTCACCGCCTACTACGCCAACAGCGACTATGTCGAAGAAGCGCTCGATGCTTTCAAGGCCTTGCCGGCCATTGCCAGCACGTCGAACCCAGGCCGTTTCGACGGCTTCGATGTGGCGGTGGCGCAGCCCCGGCGTGGTGCATTGACCGTTACCGGTATCGAGGGCAAGCCGCATGCCGTGCGCCTGAACATGACCCTGCGTGGCGACGTGGTCGTGCTGAGCACGCGGGAAGCCGGCAACGACAGCTTCAACTACAACCTGATCTTCGGCTACACCCCCAAGCGTGAAGACATCCAGCTGTTCGGGGTGTTGCTCAACACCAACCGCTATCAGTGCGGGCAGTCCTTCACCAGCACCTACTTCGTCGAGTCGGTCCTTGCCTTGAAACAGCGGCTCAAGGACTTCGACGGTACCCGTGCCTTCCACGACCTCAAGGCGGCCTACCCACAACTGCAGTCAGCCAGTGAGCCCTGGAAGGTCTTGCCGGCCGACCTCGAACAGTCCGCCGCCGCGGCCCTGGCCAGTTATCGCAAGGGCGACCTGGCGGGCCTGGAGCGTCAACTGAGCGCGCTGGGCATCGTCGGCGGCGAGGCCAACTGCGACTTGGAGCGTTACGTCGTCGAGCGCTTCTTCCACGCCGACCGGTTGGGCTGGTCCAACGACCTGGCCTTCCTGTTCGCCGAAGCCGGTCATTTCGAGCAGGCGCGGATCCTGCTCGAGCGGGTCGTCGCGGCTGATCCGCAGCGTATCGTCGCCCACCTGAACCTGGCGGACAGCTACTGGGGGCTTGGCGATCGAGACAAGGCGCGACAGAGCTACCAGCGCTACCGCGAACTGATGGTCGCGGATGGCAAGGCAGCGCGGATTCCGCCGCGAGTGGTCGAGCGCGCGGGGGCGTGACCGCGCGGACTTGCCGCCGTTGCCCGGCGGCATCGCCAGCAAGGCTGCCTCCTACAGGTAAACGACCCACACCTTGTAGGAGCCAGCCTTGCTGGCGAACAGGACACGACTCAGGGCAGCTTGGCAACCAGCTGCGCCAGCAACCGCTGCTTGTAGTGCTGCAACAGGCCGTCGTCGCGTTCACGCGGATGGGGCAGCTCCAGTTGCACCTGTTCGCCGATCCGCCCCGGGTGGGCGTCCATCACGATCACTCGGTCGCCCAGGTACAGCGCCTCTTCGATATCGTGGGTGACCATGATCACCGTGCAGCGCTCCTGCACCCAGATCCGTTGCAGTTCCTGCTGCAGGCGCACGCGGGTCAGGGCGTCGAGGGCGCCGAACGGCTCGTCGAGCAGCAGCACCTTGGGCTTGTTCACCAGCGCCCGGGCGATGGCGCCGCGCTGGGCCATGCCACCGGAAAGCTGATGCGGGTAGACCTGCCCATAGCCTTGCAGGCCGACCAGGGCGATATGCTCGTCGACCCGCCGCGCTTTCTCGGCGGCGGGCAGGTCGTGGTTCTTCAGCGCCAGGGCGATGTTCTGCCGCAGGGTCATCCAGGGAAACAGGCGATGGTCCTGGAACACGATGCCGCGCTCGAGGCCCGGGCCACTCACTGGCTGGCCATCGAGCAGGATCTGCCCTTGATAGTCCGGGTCAAGGCCGACGATCAGGCGTAGCAGGGTGGATTTGCCACAGCCGCTGGCGCCGAGAATGCTGACGAACTCGCCCGGGCGGATGTCCAGGTCGATGCCTTGCAGCACTGGCACATCCTGGCCTTGCAGCGGGTAGGTCTTGCTCAGGTTGCGGATGCTCAGCGCGCCGGTGTGCACGTGGGCGGTGAAAGCGTGGGCGATCGCGTTCATGGTATGGCCTTTCAACGGGTGGGGCGCCAGCGCAGCAGGCGGCGGGCGAGCAGGGTGGACAGCCAGGTCATCAGGTAGCCGCACAAGCCGATGCACAGCACGCAGATCACGATGATCTCCATGCGCGCCCCGGCCTCGGCGTTCATCATCAGGTTGCCGAGCCCGGCGCCGGAGGCGAGGAACAGCTCGCTGCCCACCGCCGTGACCCAGGCGAAAGCCAGGGCCTGCAGCACGCCGGTGGCGATGCTCGGCAGGGCGGCGGGCAGCAGCACCAGGCGCAGTTGTTGCCAACGGTCGAGGGCCAGCACCTGGCCGACTTCGCGGTGGCGCGTGTCGACCTGGCGCAGGCCTTCGAAGGTGTTGAGCACCATCGGGTAGAACGCCGCCAGGCTGACGATCAGCAATTTGGAGGCTTCGCCATTGCCCAGCCATAGCGCGATCAGCGGGATCCAGCCGAGCATCGGCACTTGGCGCAGGGCGTGGAACAAGGGGGCGACCAGGCGGTTGGCCAGTGGCGACAACGCCATCAACGCGCCCAGGCTGACGCCGCCGAGGATCCCCAGCAGCAAGCCGATGCTGGTGCGTGCGAGGCTCGCCAGCAGGTTCACCAGCAATTCGCCGTTGCCCAGCAGCTCGAGGAACGCGCTGCCGACCCGTGACAGCGGTACGAAGGCATAGGCACCCGCCGCATCCTGGCGCGAAGCAAATTCCCAAGCCGCGATCAGCAGCAGCGGCAGCAGCAAACCGCGCAGTTTGCGTAGTTTCATCACGACCTCCCGACCGCTTGCCAACCCGACAGGCGCCGCTCCAGACGCCGTAACGAGAAGTCCAGGGCGAAGCCGATCACGCCGGTGAGCACCACGCCGACCATCACCACATCGATGCGCAGCATCTGCCGGCCCATCTCGATCATCTGCCCCAGGCCGCTGTCGGCGGCCAGCAGCTCGCAGGCCACCAGCACCACCCAGGCCCGGGTCAGGGCGACGCGGATGCCGGTGACGATGGCCGGTACCGCCGCAGGCAAGGCGATGCGCCCGACCAAGGTCGGCCAGGGCAGGCGGTACACAGCAGCGACTTCGAAATGGCTGCGCGGGATGGCGCGGATGCCTTCGACGGTGGCCAGCGCCACGGGGAAGAACGCGGTCTTGGCGACGATGACCACCTTGAACGTCTCGTCGATGCCCAGCAGCAGGACCAGCATCGGGATCAGGGCGATGCTGGGGACCTGGCGCAGGGTGTGGAACAGCGGCGAGCAGTAGGCCTCGGCCGTGCGCGACAGGGCCATGGCGGTGCCGAACGCCAGGCCCGCCAGGGCGCCACTGGCAAAGCCCAGGCCCAGGCGCGACAGGCTGCCAAGCAGGTGCTCCTGCAGCTCGCCGGTGGCCAGCAGGTCAGTGAAGCTGCGGCAGACCTCCAGCGGCGGCACCAGCAGGTTGGCCGGGAACAGCCCGGCGGCGGCGACCCCGGCCCACAGGGCGAGCAGGGCGAGGGGGGAGATCAGCCAGGTGAGGGGGTTGAGCGGGGGCATGGCAGGCCTTGGGGT
>NZ_JARPQB010000090.1 GCF_029478665.1 Pseudomonas entomophila | reverse complement strand
ATTTCCCCTTCCCCGCCCGCCCCCCATCATCGTGCCAACAAGAACGCGTCGCCCTTTGCCGGCACGCCCTCGGGCACCCGCGGTTGCCCCTCCTTGCCTTGGAGTCAGTCATGACCAGTGCAGCCAATTCGGCACCCCTCATCGAGAAACACACGATCGGCTACGTGCCGCCGCAAGACCGCCATGGAAAGGTAAGGGATCTGTTCACCCTGTGGTTCGGCGGCAACATCGCGCCGCTGCCAATCGTTACCGGCGCGCTGGGCGTGCAGCTGTTCCACCTGAACCTGGTCTGGGGGGTGATCGCGATCCTGGTCGGGCACCTGGTCGGTGGCGTGCTGATGGCGCTGCACTCGGCCCAGGGCCCGCAGATGGGCATCCCGCAGATGATCCAGAGCCGCGCCCAGTTCGGCTCGCTCGGCGCGCTGCTGGTGGTGGTGATCGCCGGGGTGATGTACATCGGCTTCTTCGCCTCCAACATCGTCCTGGCCGGCAAGTCGCTGCACGGGGTGGTCGACGCCGTGCCGGTGTCGGTGGGCATCGTCGTCGGCGCCCTGGGTTCGGGCATCATCGGCATCATCGGCTACCGCTTCATCCACGTGCTCAACCGCATCGGCACCTGGGTGCTGGGCATCGGTATCGTGGTCGGCTTCGGCTACATCTTCAGCCATGTGCAAAGCGACGACTTCCTCACCCGTGGCGGCTTCAACCTGGCCGGCTGGCTGGCCACCGTGTCGCTGGCGGCGCTGTGGCAGATCGCCTTCGCGCCCTACGTGTCGGACTACTCGCGCTACCTGCCGGCCGACGTGAAGGTCTCGTCGACCTTCTGGACCACCTACCTGGGCTCGGCCCTGGGTTCGAGCCTGTCGTTCATCTTCGGTGCGGTCGCGGTGCTGGCGATCCCGGCCGGCGTGGACACCATGGACGCGGTCAAGCTGGCCACCGGCAGCCTCGGCCCGATCATGCTGGTGCTGTTCCTGCTCAGCGTGATCAGCCACAACGCTCTCAACCTGTATGGCGCGGTGCTGTCGATCATCACCCTGGTGCAGACCTTCGCCTACCGCTGGATCCCCACCGCCAAGAGCCGCGCCGTGCTGTCGCTGATCGTCCTGGCCGCCTGCTGCGTGGTGGCGGTGTTCGCCTCGGCGGATTTCATCGGCCACTTCGTCGACATGGTGCTGGTGTTGCTGGTGGTGCTGGTGCCGTGGACGGCGATCAACCTGATCGACTTCTATGTCATTCACAAGGGCGACTACGACATCCAGTCGATCTTCAAGGTCGATGGCGGCATCTACGGGCGCTACAACCCGCAGGCGCTGATCGCCTATGCGGTGGGCATCGCGGTGCAGATCCCGTTCATGAACACGCCGCTGTATGTCGGGCCGGTGTCCGCGCACATCAATGGCGCCGACCTGTCGTGGCTGGTGGGGCTGGCGATCACTTCGCCGCTGTACGGGTGGTTGGCCAGCCGGGACAGCGCTTATCGTCGTCGGCAAATGAGCGCCAAGCTGGCGGCTGGGGTGTGATGTCGTCCCGATGACCCGAAATGGAAAAACCCGCTATCGCGGGTTTTTCACTGCCAGTGCTTGAAATACGTTCTACAAATACCTCACCAGCGTGCCGCATCACGAAACTGAAGTAACTGTATTCCGCACGGTACTCGAAGAGCATCATGATTTTGTAACCTTGACGAACGACGCTAGAAAAAACAGCCCCCCCAAACCAACAAGCAAGCAGTAGCTACTCAGCTTCATGCTGCACCTCAAGAAATTCGGAAACTCATTACTGTCTTCGAGACTCAACCAACCGCGACGAAGCCCTAGGGATGGCCATATAAAAGCTAGACTCATGGCACTCACGATTAGCATGCGCGACCTCAGCCTCGTCGTCCCCCACAGGAGAATTTCATCCTCAAGGCCCCGACTCCGACCAAATGCACGGCACATGATATTAAACTGATGGGAGCCCGCAATATAGGTATTGATAATGACGCCCAGAATCAACAATAGAAAGGGGACGATCAACAACACTAGCCTTAAACCAACAGGCCACTCACTGAGATCAATCATATGCGGCCTCATAAACCAGTTAGCACCACCACCCCCCTGATTCAGCCCTCACTCGCTCCATCGAATGATCCGCTTCAACGGGGATATCAAGCACGCCTAAACTCGACTAAAAGTGCAACGAAAGCCATCCAGGCGAGAGCTACAAGTATGCAATACATACCTAACTTCATGCGCTTTCTCAAGTAGGTCGGAAAATCATGAATATCCTGCGGATTCAGCCACCCCTTACGAATACCTAGTCTTGGCCAAACCATCCCCGCCGTCATGGCACTCACCGTCATCAGTCGAAACTTTAGCGTCAGCGCCCCACCATTTTTCAGCTCCTCACGAAGACCTTCGCTTCGCTGCAGCGCGTCGCACATCACCTTGAAATGTCGCGAACCTGCGATATGCAGCTCAACTGCAAGCCCGACCAGTCCAACGCCGAAAGGAGCGAGTAGTAACACTATTCTTAGTTCCACAGGCCACCAACTCAAGTCAATCATAAACAGCCTCGCACAACAATTCGCCTGCCCTTCCCCCCGAGCTTAACTCCCCCGAAGAAACATGCCCTGATCGCTGCAATCTCACAGTTAAATCCACACGGCAAACCTCATGAAACCTATTTTTAAGGTGTCGAAAAATGGTAAGTCCATCAGTCTGACCGTGCGAACGCCAACAACCCAGTAGCAAGCACCAACCACAAAAAACCAACAAGAGATAACCATGCGGAAGTCACCATCAGTCGCCGGAGATTCTTAGGAAAACTCCTAATCTCCTCCTCTTCGAAAAGCCCTTTACCAACCACACAAGACGGATAGAGAAACGCCCTACTTATTGTACTCACAAAATGCCATCTGTATTTTAAACCCGCCTCGCCGAGGTACCCCTTCTGCTGCTTGACCCACACGCTTTTAGTCAGTACTCCAATCACTTGGCGATAACATTCAGCACGAGCAAGAAATTACTCATTTCGCCCACCACTCATATAAGGACTCCCTCAACCACTCACGCCCCTTTCCATGGCGGAGGCCCCCAGATAAGAACCAGCCCCACGCGGGCGCTGTAGCCATCAGACATGCATCATGCACGTTTGAACTCAACAAAAATCACAATAAACGATATCCAGCCCATACCAATAGCCATAAAACACATGGCGATTTTCATACGCCTTTTTAGATAACCCGGAAATTCCCGATAGTCCTGCGGATCCAAATCACCTTGTCGTATTGATTGCGCCGGCCACAACAGAGCACCTGTCATCGCACTAACCGTCATAGCTCTGAATTTCAAAGTATAGGCACCCCCTCGCCCAAGCTCCTCACGCAGACATTGACTTCGCTGAAGCGCTGCACACAACACATCAAAGTGGTGCGACATAGCAATATGCATATGAATCGCCAAGCCCGAGAATATTATAAAAAATGGAATCAGCAATGAAGCAATCTTTAAATCTGCTGACCAATTACTCAGATCAATCACGAACGTACCCACAGTGCTTCATGAGCGAGCCACATCAACAAAAAGCACAATAAATGCCGCAGAACTCAAGGCAATAAAAAGACAACAAGCCGCAACCTTCATACGCTTTTTGAGATAGGCCGGAAACTCACGATAATCCTCAGCATTCAGACTACCTCTTCGAATTGCTAAAGCCGGCCACAATAGCTCACCCATCATGGCGCTAACCGTCATAGACCGAAATTTTAAAGTATAGCCTCCCCCTCTCTTCAGTTCCTCACGCAGACATTGACTCCGTTGAAGCGCCGCACACATAACATCAAATTGTCTCGAGGAGGCCATATGCGTGATCAGTACAATACTGACAAACAAATTTACGAACGGAACTAATAGTATCGCAATCCTCAAGTCTACCGACCAATGGCTCAAGTCAATCAAATATAGCCTCGTAAATTGCATCTCCAACCTTTTCTCCGACTTGCCCAAAAACCGTACTACCCGCAAAGGAGCCTGCCCCGACCATGGCGATTCCACAGGCTGCTTTACCAACTTATCGAAACAACGAGTTTACTGGATTACTGCACCCCACCCAGAGCGCCTATGCCGCCTGCAGAAAGTTAACTTAGATATTAAAGCCCCGGTACAATACAAGCCCCCACTGGAACGCTACTCATTCCCATTGAGCGCACACTTTAAAACTCAAGAAATAGCGTAATGAATGCAGCCCAAGCCAAAGCAATCAACATGCAGTAGCTGGCCGCCTTCATACGTGTTTTGAGGTAGACGGGGAAGTTTTTATAATCCTCCGGATCCAGGCTTCCCTTACGAATTGAAAGCGCCGGCCAACATAAAGCTCCTGCCATGGAGCTCACTGTCAAAGAGCGAAACTTCAAAGTATATCCCCCTCCACGCTTCAGCTCCTCATGCAGGCATGGACTCCGCTTAAGCGCTGCGCACATCACGTCAAAATGTCGTGAGGCAGCAATATGCGCATTGATTGCAAGGCCGGCGAGCCCTGTCAAAAATGGTACAAGCAGAATCGCGACTCTCAAGTTAGCCGGCCAGCCACTGACATCAATCATAGGTTATCTCGTAAATCAACTCCCCCATCTTTTCGCCGGTTTCACTCAACGTCACAGCCCCGCCATATGAGCCTGTACCAACCATCGCTATACCGCAGACCGCTTTCCCCCATGGGCCAAAATTACAGACCAATCTGATTGCAAGTTTCCCTACCTCTGCGCCGATAGCGCCTCCCGCAAGCCCGCCAGTAAAGCTACCGGTCTCAGTAAGCCTGACTTTTTTACACTCCTCAGTTTCCCCCGCACGGCAAGCCTCATAGATTTTCATGTAAGACGATGTCGCCCCCACCCCCACCGCCACATATCCCCCATACTTCAAATACTTCGCCATCTTCGCCACTTCATCCAAATGCGTCGCATACCCCGGTATCGCCCCCGGCGCGCCAGCCTTGGACCAGTGGTGTACCAGGCTTTTCGTGGAGATCCCCAACCCCTTGCGCAGACTTTCATGCCTGCCCAGGTCCAGGTACTTGCCAAGAAACGCGCTGCGCAACTGCGCGTTCAACTGTGCATACAACACCTTGCGCTCAGCAAAGAACTGCTGGCTGTTCAAATGCCGGTGCAAGGCGAATTCCCGCTGGTGCAACCGCTCGATCCCCTTGAGCGTGTCCCCCACCTGCCCTATTCCCCGCGCCAGCATGTCCTTGCCTACGCCCATGGACAGACTGGCGCCGCTGAGCACCCCGGCGACTTCGCCGATGTGCTGCATCATGAAGTCGGCTTCCTCCTCGCTGAGGATCGCCAGCGACTCACGGGCGCTGCGCGCCGCGGCCATCAAATCGGCCTCTTCGCGAGTGCAGGCGAAGCTGTTGTCGGGCGCGCCGAGCACGAAGAGCTCGCCGGCCTTGAAGCCTTGGTCGAAGGTAGGGTTGAGCCGGCGCACCAGCGACATGGGCAGGGTGCCCTGCACCGTGGCCAGCTGCTGCAGCACCTGCTCGCCGGCCATGCTGCGGGGCACGATGTAGAACCCAGGTTGCAGTGCGGGTTGCAGTGCGGAGGGTGCCGTAGAGACGGCGTGGGTGGCAGGCATGGGCCGCTCGACAACACCACGCGGGACAGTCCGGGGATCGCCGGGTACCGGCGCCGACGCCCCGCGCGCCTGGCTGGGCATCTCGTCCAGCGGGGCAATCAGGCGATTGCTGCCCAGCGGGCAACCACAGCGCACGCGCGCGCCGTCGACGACGGTGGGCACGTCGTCCTGCAGGAAGCGAGGGTCGCCGTCGATGAGTGTGCCCACCTGGCCGCAGCGTGGGCAGGGCGTGGTCGAGTCGCCCTCGAGCAACCAGCCGCTCCCGTTCACGTTGCCCGCCGCACGTTTGCCGATGCACGTGGCGCCCGTGGTGGTGCGGTCGCCATCGAGGCCTTGCGCCTTGCCGAAGATAACGATGCGCCGATTCATCGGCGGGCACCCGATAAGCGATTCCTTGTCATGCGGCGTTTCCTTGTGCGTGGAAAACGCAGAACGCTAGCAGCTCAGCGGTGGCGCTGGGGGTGCCGGTGGCAAGTAAGGAAACCTCCTACAGTAGACTGGGATGACTCTGACTTACGCAGCCTTTTCGAGGCGTTCGCCGGGAGCCTTGCAGCGCTCTCAAGACCGAGCGCCGCC
>NZ_JARPQB010000009.1 GCF_029478665.1 Pseudomonas entomophila | reverse complement strand
TTGCCGGCGAACAGGGCCTTATTGCGCGTTCAATGCCTGCCCGTTCACGTCCTTGCTGTCCGGCCCCATCAGGTACAGGTACACCGGCATGATCTCTTCGGGCAGCGGGTTGTTCTGCGGGTTCTCGCTTGGATAGGCCTGGGCCCGCATCGCTGTGCGCGTGGCGCCTGGGTTGATGCTGTTGGCGCGTACTGGCGCGACACCTTCGAGCTCGTCGGCTAGCGTCTGCATCAGCCCTTCGGTGGCGAACTTCGAAACGCCATAGGCGCCCCAGTAGGCCCGCCCTTTGCGCCCGACGCTGCTGGAGGTGAACACCACCGAGGCGTCCTCCGACAGCTTGAGCAGCGGCAGCAGGGTGCTGGTGAGCATGAAGGTGGCGTTGACGTTGATGTGCATCACCCGCATGAAGTTGTCGCCCGACAGCTGCTCCAGCGGCGTGCGCGGGCCGATGATCGACGCGTTGTTGAGCAGGCCGTCAAGGCGCCCGAACTGCTCCTCGATCATCACCGCCAGTTCGTCGTACTGGTGGGGCAGGGCGGTTTCCAGGTTGAACGGGATCACCACCGGCTGCGGGTGGCCAGCGGCTTCGATCTGGTCGTACACCTCGTTGAGGTTGGCTTCGGTCTTGCCCAGCAGCAGCACGGTAGCGCCCAGTGCTGCATAGGCTTTGGCTGCGGCTGCGCCGATGCCGCGGCCGGCGCCGGTGACGAGGATGATCCGGCCCTTGAGCAGGTCGGGGCGGGCGGTGTAGTCGAACATGTGATTTGTCCTTGAAATCAGTGGGCGACGCCCCCCTGTGGGAGCGGGCTTGTCCCGCGATTGCGTCCGCCCCGGCAGCGATGTTGTCGCGGTCAGCCTCATCGCGGGGCAAGCCCGCTCCTACAGGATCTACGTCAGGCCAAGGGTATCAGCAGCCGCACAGCGCGCTGTCGATCACCTTGCGCAGTTCCAGCGGGTGGTCCACCACCACGTCGGCGCCCCAGTTGTTGGGGTTGTCCTCTGGATGAATATAGCCATAGCGCACGGCCGCGGTGCGGGTGCCGGCGTCGCGGCCGGACTCGATGTCGCGCAGGTCGTCACCGACGAACAGCACGCTGGCCGGGTCGAGGTCGAGGGTCTTGCAGGCCAGGATCAACGGCTCGGGGTCGGGCTTGCTGTTCTTCACGTGGTCCGGGCAGATCAGCAGTGCCGAGCGCTCGGCCAGGCCCAGGCGCTGCATGATCGGCTCGGCGAAGCGCACCGGCTTGTTGGTGACCACGCCCCACAGCAGGTTGCCCTTCTCGATGTCGGCCAGTAGTTCCGGCATGCCGTCGAACAGCTTGCTGTGCACCGCGCAATCACGCTGGTAGCGCTCGAGGAACTCCAGGCGCAACGTTTCGAAGCCTTCGGCGTCCGGGTCCATGGCGAAGGTCGCGGCCACCATGGCCCGGGCGCCGCCGGAAATCACCTCGCGGATGCGCGCATCGTCGATGGTCGGCAGGCCGCGGTCGGTGAGCATTGCCTGGCAGATGGCGATGAAGTCCGGCGCCGTGTCCAGCAGGGTGCCGTCCATGTCGAAGAGTACTGCTCGCAGGCGCATGCTCATTCCTCGCGCAGGGTCTGGATCATGTAGTTGACGTCGACGTCGTTGCTCAGCTTGTAGTGCTTGGTCAGCGGGTTGTAGGTGAGGCCGATGATGTCCTTCACTTCAAGCCCGGCGACGCGGCTCCAGGCGCCCAGCTCGGAAGGACGGATGAATTTCTTGAAGTCATGGGTGCCGCGCGGCAGCATCTTGAGGATGTACTCGGCGCCGATGATGGCCAGCAGGTAGGCCTTCGGGTTGCGGTTGATGGTCGAGAAGAACACCTGGCCGCCCGGCTTGACCATGCGGTAGCAGGCGCGAATCACCGAGGATGGGTCGGGCACGTGTTCGAGCATCTCCAGGCAGGTGACCACGTCGAACTGTTCGGGCATCTCCTCGGCCAGGGCCTCGGCGGTGATCTGCCGGTACTCGACGTTCACGCCGGATTCCAGCTGGTGCAGTTGGGCCACCGCCAGCGGCGCCTCGCCCATGTCGATGCCGGTGACGGTGGCGCCGCGCTGGGCCATCGCCTCGCTGAGGATGCCGCCGCCGCAACCGACGTCCAGGACCTTCTTGCCGGCCAGGCTCACGCGCTCGTCGATCCAGTTGACCCGCAGCGGGTTGATGTCGTGCAGTGGCTTGAACTCGCTTTCGCGGTCCCACCAGCGATGGGCCAGGGCCTCGAACTTGGCGATTTCGGCGTGGTCGACGTTGCTCATGTGAACAGTCCTCTGAATCTTCGATGAAAGTGCTACGGGGCGGCAGCCGTGGCTGCCGGCCGGTTATTCGTTGCGCCCGCCGATGCGGGCTCCCCAGGCGCGGGCGGTGCTGGCCAGCGCGGCTTCGTCCATCTGTGTCAGGCGACGATCCTGAACCAGGGCGTGGCCGGCGACCCAGACGTCTTTCACGCAATCGCGGCCGGTGGCGTAGATCAGTTGCGAGACTGGATCGTGCACCGGTTGCTGCTGCAGGCCGGAGAGGTCGAAGGCGACCAGGTCGGCGGCCTTGCCCGCTTCCAGCGAGCCGGTAATGGCTTCCAGCCCCAGGGCCCGGGCGCCATTGAGCGTGGCCATGCGCAGGGCGCGATGGGCGTCCAGGGCCGTGGCCGAGCCCGCAACCGCCTTGGCCAGCAGGGCGGCGGTGCGGGTCTCGCCTAGCAGGTCAAGGTCGTTGTTGCTGGCCGCGCCATCGGTGCCGACCGCCACATTCACGCCAGCCTGCCACAGGCGCTCCACCGGGCAGAAACCGCTGGCCAGCTTGAGGTTGGATTCGGGGCAGTGGACCACGCTGGTATTGCTTTCTACCAGCAGCGCCAGATCTTCGTCGCTGACCTGGGTCATGTGCACCGCCTGCAGGTTGGGGCCGAGCAGGCCCAGGCGGGCGAGGCGGGCCAGCGGGCGCTCGCCGTTATCCTTGAGTGCCTGCTCGACTTCGCCGGCGGTCTCGTGGATATGCATGTGCACTGGTGCGTCGAGCTGGTCGGCGATGATGCGGATCTTCTCCAGGTTCGCGTCGCTGACGGTGTAGGGGGCGTGCGGGCCAAGGGCGACGGTGATGCGCGGGTGGTGGCGCAGGTCGCCGAACAGCTCGATGGCCAGGTGCAGGCCCTCTTCCGGTGAGCGTGCTCCGGGGATGGGGAAGTCCAGCAGGGGCACGGCGATCTGCGCGCGGATGCCGCTGCGGTGCACGCGGTCGCAGGCTTCGCGGGGGAAGAAGTACATGTCGGCGAAACAGGTGATGCCGCCCTTGAGCTGTTCGGCAATGGCAAGGTCCGTGCCGTCGCGCACGAAGGCTTCATCGACCCAGCGCCCTTCAGCCGGCCAGATGTGCTCCTCGAGCCAGGTCATCAGCGGCAGGTCGTCCGCCAGTCCGCGGAACAGCGACATGGCGGCGTGGCCGTGGGCGTTGACCAGGCCGGGGGTGAGCAGGCAATCAGGGAGCTCGCGCACCTGGTCCGCCAATGGTGCGCGTTCGCGCGGGCCGAGCCAGGCGATCTGGCCGTCGCGGATGCCTAGCGCATGATTTTCCAGCACCACGCCAGCCGGCTCCACGGGCACCAGCCAGCGTGGTGCCAGCAACAGGTCTACAGGGGGCGTGGAGGAGGGCATGCGCGGTATGTACCAGGGTTGGTTTGCTTAAACGCGCAGTATACCCGAGCGGCCATGGCTGAGGGTCGCTATAATCGCCGCCTTTTGATGCCAGGGCGACGGGGAGAGGCGATGCGCGAGCAACTGATGGCGGCGGAGACGGTGACGGGCATCGAATGGCACGATGGCGCGCTGCACCTGCTCGACCAGCGCCTGTTGCCGCTGGAGCAGTGCTGGCTGACCTGCACTGATGTGGCTCAGGTGGCCGAGGCGATCAGCGACATGGTGGTGCGCGGCGCCCCGGCAATCGGCATCAGTGCCGCCTACGGGCTGGTGCTGGCGCTGCGTCAGCGCCTGGCCGAAGGCGAGGGGTGGGAGGAGTCCCTGGAAGAAGACTTCCTGATGCTGGGCGAGGCGCGCCCTACGCCGGCCAACCTGTTCTGGGCGCTCAACCGTATGCGTGAGCGCTTGCAGCGCCTGCGTCCGGGCGAGGATGTGCTGGCGGTCATGGAAGCCGAGGCGATCGCCATCCATGAAAGTGACCGTGAAGCCAACCTGACCATGGCCCAGTTCGGTGTCGAGCAGATCCGCAAGCACCAAGGCAGCGAGCAGGCCCTGCTCACCCACGGCAACGCCGGGGCCCTGGCCACCGGTGGCTTCGGCACTGCTTTGGGGGTGATTCGCGCCGCCACGCTGGAGGGCATGGTCGAGCAGGTTTATGCCTGCGAGTCCCGTCCATGGCTGCAAGGGTCGCGCCTGACCGCGTGGGAGCTGGCCGCCGACGGCGTGCCGGTGACCGTGGTTGCCGACGCGGCGGCAGGGCATCTGATGAAGACCAAGGGCATCAGCTGGGTGGTGGTCGGCGCCGACTGCATTGCTGCCAATGGTGACGTGGCGGCGAAGATCGGCACTTACCAGTTGGCGGTGGCGGCCATGCACCACGGGCTGCGCTTCATGGTGGTGGCGCCCAGCAGCAGCATCGACCTGAACCTGGCCGCGGGCGAGGATATCCCGCTGGAGACGCGCGGCGTGGAAGAGTTGCTGGAGGTGGCGGGCATCCAGGTGACCGCCGACGTCGAAGCGTACAACCCGGTGGTCGATGTCACGCCGGCCGACCTGATCGACGTGATCGTCACCGAAAAGGGGGTGGTCGAGCGCCCGGATGTGGCGAAAATCGCCCAGTTGATGTGTCGCAAACGCCTCCATTGAGGTGTTTTTCAATTCATTCGGATGGTGCTGCACGGCAACCTGCCATATCTCCCATGCGTCCAGCGTTTGTGATACCATCCGGCAGTTTCCAAGGCCGCTCTTTGCAGCGGCCTTCATTGCGCAGATCCATGGCACAACTCATTGATTTGTCGTATGTCGTCGCTTCTCTTCACGCAGCGGCGGCGAGCTTCGTTCGTCCTACGAGGGACCAGGCGAAGTTTCACCAGAAAAAGGAATCAGGCTTCTCATGGGCGAACTGGCCAAAGAAATCCTCCCGGTCAATATCGAAGACGAACTGAGACAGTCTTACCTCGACTACGCGATGAGCGTGATTGTCGGGCGAGCGCTGCCCGATGCGCGTGACGGCTTGAAGCCCGTGCATCGTCGCGTTCTCTATGCGATGAGCGAGCTGGGCAACGACTGGAACAAGCCGTACAAGAAATCCGCCCGTGTGGTCGGTGACGTGATCGGTAAGTACCACCCGCACGGCGACACCGCCGTGTACGACACCATCGTGCGCATGGCGCAGCCGTTCTCGCTGCGCTACCTGCTGGTCGATGGCCAGGGCAACTTCGGTTCGGTGGACGGCGACAACGCTGCGGCCATGCGATACACCGAAGTGCGCATGGCCAAGCTGGCCCACGAGCTGCTGGCCGACCTGCATAAAGAGACCGTCGACTGGGTGCCCAACTACGACGGCACCGAGCAGATCCCGGCGGTCATGCCGACCAAGATCCCCAACCTGCTGGTCAACGGCTCCAGCGGTATCGCCGTGGGCATGGCCACCAACATCCCGCCGCACAACCTGGGTGAAGTGATCGATGGTTGCCTGGCGCTGATCGATAACTCCGACATCACGGTCGATGAGCTGATGCAGTTCATCCCGGGGCCGGACTTCCCGACAGCAGGCCTGATCAATGGTCGCCAGGGCATCATCGAGGCCTATCGCACCGGCCGTGGCCGCATTTATATGCGCGCCCGCTCGGAAATCGAAGACATCGACAAGGTCGGTGGCCGCCAGCAGATCGTCGTCACCGAACTCCCTTACCAGCTGAACAAGGCGCGTCTGATCGAGAAGATCGCCGAGCTGGTCAAAGAGAAGAAGATCGAAGGCATCACCGAGCTGCGCGACGAGTCCGACAAGGACGGCATGCGCATCGTCATCGAGCTGCGTCGCGGCGAGGTGCCGGAGGTGGTGCTCAACAACCTCTACCAGCAGACGCAACTGCAGAGCGTGTTCGGCATCAACATCGTCGCCCTGATCGACGGTCGTCCGCGCCTGCTGAACCTGAAAGACCTGCTCGAGGCATTCGTCCGTCACCGCCGTGAGGTCGTGACACGTCGTACCGTGTTCGAGCTGCGCAAGGCCCGTGAACGTGGCCACATTCTTGAAGGTCAGGCGGTCGCGCTGTCCAACATCGATCCGGTCATCGCCCTGATCAAGGCTTCGCCTACGCCTTCCGAAGCCAAGGAAGCCCTGATCAGCACGGCCTGGGAGTCCAGCGCCGTGCAGGTGATGGTCGAGCGCGCTGGCGCCGACTCCTGCCGCCCGGAAGACCTGCCGGAGCAGTATGGTCTGCGTGAAGGCAAGTACTACCTGTCGCCGGAACAGGCCCAGGCCATCCTCGACCTGCGTCTGCACCGCCTGACCGGCCTGGAGCACGAGAAGCTGCTGGCCGAGTACCAGGAAATCCTGGAGCAGATCGGTGAGCTGATCCGCATCCTCAGCAGCGCCGAGCGCCTGATGGAAGTGATCCGCGAAGAGCTCGAAGCGATCCGGGCCGAGTACGGCGATGCCCGTCGCACCGAAATCCTCGATGCCCGTCACGACCTCAACTACGGCGACATGATCCCCGAAGAAGAGCGCGTGGTAACCATCTCCCACGGCGGCTACGCCAAGACGCAACCGTTGTCCGCCTACCAGGCCCAGCGCCGTGGCGGCAAGGGCAAGTCGGCGACCGGCGTGAAGGATGAGGACTATATCGAGCATCTGCTGGTCGCCAACAGCCATGCGACGCTCCTGCTGTTCTCCAGCAAGGGCAAGGTGTACTGGCTCAAAACGTATGATATTCCCGAGGCCTCCCGCGCCGCCCGTGGTCGTCCGCTGGTCAACCTGCTGCCGCTGGAAGAAGGTGAGCGCATCACCGCCATGCTGCAGATCGACCTGGAAGCCCTGCAGCAGCACGCCGATCCGGAAGAAGAGCTGGAAGACGGTGACGACGGTGTGATCGAGGGTGAGCTGGTCGAGGTCGAGGAAGTCGACGAGGAAGACGGCGACACGCCTGAGTGGGCCGCCGAACCGACTGGCGCCTACATCTTCATGGCCACTGCTTCCGGTACCGTCAAGAAGACCCCGCTGGTGCAGTTCGCCCGTCCGCGCTCCAACGGCCTGATCGCCCTGAAGCTCAAGGAAGGTGACACCCTGATCGCCGCCGCTATCACCGACGGTGCCAAGGAAGTCATGATGTTCTCCGACGCCGGCAAGGTGATCCGCTTCGCCGAGAGCGTGGTGCGCGAAATGGGCCGTACTGCCCGTGGTGTGCGTGGCATGAAACTGGGCAAGGGGCAGCGCATCATCTCCATGCTGATTCCGGAGTCCGGCGCGCAGATCCTCACCGCCTCCGAGCGCGGCTTCGGCAAGCGTACGCCGCTGTCGAAGTTCCCTCGCCGTGGGCGTGGTGGCCAGGGTGTGATCGCCATGGGCACCAAGGGGCGCAACGGTCTGTTGACCGGCGCTATCCAGGTGCAGGAAGGCGAAGAGATCATGCTGATCTCCGACCAGGGCACGCTGGTGCGCACGCGGGTTGGCGAAGTGTCCAGCCTGGGCCGTAACACTCAAGGTGTGACGCTGATCAAGCTGGCCACCGACGAGACGTTGGTTGGTGTGGAGCGTGTCCAGGAGCCATCCGAGGAAGAGCTCGACGAGCTGGTCGAGACGGACGAGGAGGGCGCCCCGCTCGATGCGGTGAGCGAGGACGACGCGGGTGCCGAAGAGGCGCCTCAGGAGTAAGTGAAGCAACAACCCGAGCGGGGCGACCAAGGTCGCCCCGTTTGACTGATTGGAACAGGCAATGCCGGCCCTTTGTAGGAGCGGCCTTGTGCCGCGAAAGGGCCGCATGGCGGCCCCGGAATTTCAGTGGCACAGTATGATCTGGGGGCTGCTTCGCAGCCCTTTTGCGGCGCAAGGCCGCTCCTACAAGGCTTGGCGAGCCCGCAAGTTACGATTTGTTCTATTTGGCAGAGCGAGAGTGGATGTGAGCAAACGAGCCTTTAACTTCTGCGCAGGCCCGGCCGCGCTTCCCGATGCTGTCCTGCAGCGTGCCCAGGCCGAAATGCTGGACTGGCGCGGCAAGGGTCTGTCGGTGATGGAAATGAGCCATCGCAGCGACGACTACGTGGCCATCGCCGAAAAGGCCGAACAGGACCTGCGCGACCTGCTGTCCGTCCCCTCCAACTACAAGGTGTTGTTCCTGCAGGGTGGCGCGAGCCAGCAGTTCGCCGAGATTCCGCTGAACCTGCTGCCGGAGAACGGTATCGCCGACTACGTCGAGACCGGTATCTGGTCGAAAAAGGCCATCGAAGAAGCGCGCCGCTTCGGTAATGTCAACGTTGCCGCCAGCGCCAAGGCTTACGATTACCTGGCAATTCCGGGCCAGAACGAATGGCAGCTGAGCAAGAACGCCGCCTACCTGCACTATGCGTCCAACGAGACCATCGGCGGCCTGCAGTTCGACTGGGTGCCCGAGGCCGGTGACGTACCGCTGGTGGTCGATATGTCCTCGGACATCCTCTCGCGCCCGATCGACGTCTCTCAGTACGGCCTGATCTACGCCGGCGCACAGAAGAACATCGGCCCCAGCGGCCTGGTGGTGGTGATCGTGCGCGAAGACTTGCTGGGGCGCGCCCGCAGCAGCTGCCCGACCATGCTCGACTACAAGGTCTCGGCCGACAACGGCTCGATGTACAACACCCCGGCCACCTACTCCTGGTACCTCTCGGGCCTGGTGTTCGAGTGGCTCAAGGAGCAGGGTGGCGTCGAGGCGATGGAGCAGCGCAACCGCGCGAAGAAAGACCGCCTGTACGGCTTCATCGACGCCAGCGAGTTCTACACCAACCCGATCAGCCACAACGCCCGTTCGTGGATGAACGTGCCGTTCCGCCTGGCCGACGAGCGCCTGGACAAAGCCTTCCTGGCCGGCGCCGACGCCCGTGGGCTGCTGAACCTCAAGGGCCATCGTTCGGTCGGCGGCATGCGTGCCTCGATCTACAACGCCTTGGGCCTGGAGGCTGTCGAGGCCCTGGTTGCTTACATGGCCGAGTTCGAGAAGGAGCACGCTTGATGTCCGATCAGGAGCTCAAGGCGCTGCGCGTTCGCATCGACAGCCTCGACGAGAAGATCCTCGAGCTGATCAGCGAGCGTGCCCGTTGCGCCCAGGAAGTGGCCAAGGTCAAGACCGCCACTCTCGGCGAAGGCGAGAAGCCGGTGTTCTACCGCCCCGAGCGCGAGGCGGCGGTGCTCAAGCGCGTCATGGAGCGCAACAAGGGACCGCTGGATAACGAAGAGATGGCGCGGCTGTTCCGCGAAATCATGTCGTCGTGCCTGGCCCTGGAAGAGCCGCTCAAGATCGCCTACCTCGGCCCTGAGGGTACCTTCACGCAAGCGGCGGCCATGAAGCACTTCGGCCATGCCGTGGTCAGTCGCCCGATGGCGGCCATCGACGAGGTGTTCCGCGAGGTGGCGGCGGGTGCTGTCAACTTCGGCGTGGTGCCGGTGGAGAACTCCACCGAGGGTGCGGTCAGCCATACGCTGGACAGCTTCCTCGAGCACGACATGGTGATCTGTGGCGAGGTCGAGCTGCGTATTCACCACCACTTGCTGGTGGGTGAGAACACCAAGACCGACAGCATTACCCGCATCTACTCCCACGCCCAGTCGCTGGCCCAGTGCCGCAAATGGCTGGACGCCCACTATCCGAACGTCGAGCGTGTAGCGGTGTCCAGCAACGCCGAGGCGGCCAAGCGGGTCAAGGGCGAGTGGAACTCGGCGGCGATCGCCGGCGACATGGCGGCCAACCTGTATGGGCTGACCCGTCTGGCCGAGAAAATCGAGGACCGCCCGGACAACTCCACGCGCTTCCTCATGATCGGCAGCCAGGAAGTGCCGCCGACCGGCGACGACAAGACCTCGATCATCGTGTCCATGAGCAACAAGCCGGGTGCGCTGCATGAGCTGCTGGTGCCGTTCCATGAGAACGGCATCGACCTCACTCGCATCGAGACCCGTCCGTCGCGCAGCGGCAAGTGGACCTACGTGTTCTTCATCGACTTCGTCGGCCACCACCGCGACCCGTTGATCAAGGCGGTTCTGGAGCAGATCAGCCAGGAAGCCGTGGCGCTGAAGGTGCTGGGTTCCTATCCGAAGGCGGTGCTTTGATCCAAGGGAGGGTGGGGCCGCTGCGCGGCCCATCGCGGCTGAATGCCGCTCCTACAGGCGTGCGTTGTATCTGTAGGAACGGCCTCCCGGAACTGCCTAGATTTCTGAACAGGGTTCACGCTCGTGGTTAATGCTGTAACAAACAATTCCGCGCCCATCATCGACCGCCTGGTGGTCGTCGGGCTAGGCCTGATCGGCGGCTCGTTCGCCAAGGGCCTGCGTGAAAGCGGCCTGTGCCGCGAAGTGGTCGGTGTCGATCTCGATGCCGAGTCGCGCAAGCAGGCTGTGGTGCTGGGCGTGGTCGATCGCTGCGAGGAAGACCTCGCCGCCGCCTGTGTCGGCGCTGATGTCATCCAGTTGGCAGTGCCGATCCTGGCCATGGAAAAGCTCCTGGCTCGCCTGGCCCAGCTCGACCTGGGTGATGCGGTGATCACCGACGTGGGCAGTGCCAAGGGCAACGTGGTGCGTGCTGCTCGCGAGTCCTTCGCCGAGCGCCTGCCGCGCTTCGTGCCGGGGCATCCGATCGCCGGTTCCGAGCAAAGTGGCGTGGAGGCTTCCAATGCGGCATTGTTCCGCCGCCACAAGGTGATCCTCACGCCGTTGCCGGAAACCGACCCGCAGGCGCTGGCCCTGGTCGATCATTTGTGGCGCGCGCTGGACGCCGACGTCGAGCATATGGCGGTCGAGCGCCACGACGAAGTCCTGGCCGCGACCAGCCACCTGCCGCACCTGCTGGCATTCGGTCTTGTCGACTCGTTGGCCAAGCGCAATGAAAACCTGGAGATCTTCCGGTACGCTGCGGGGGGCTTCCGCGATTTCACGAGAATCGCCGGCAGCGACCCGATCATGTGGCACGACATCTTCCTCGCCAACCGCGAGGCGGTCCTGCGCACCCTCGATACATTTCGCAGCGACCTCGACGCCTTGCGCGACGCGGTCGATGCAGGGGACGGGCACCAACTGCTGGGTGTGTTCACCCGCGCCCGGGTTGCCCGCGAGCATTTCAGTAAAATCCTGGCCCGCCGGGCCTATGTGGACGCTATGAACGCCAACGACCTGATTTTCCTGGCCCAACCTGGTGGCCGCGTGTCCGGACGGATTCGCGTACCGGGCGACAAATCGATCTCGCATCGCTCGATCATGCTCGGCTCGCTGGCCGAAGGCACCACCGAGGTGGAAGGTTTCCTTGAAGGCGAGGATGCCCTGGCAACCTTGCAGGCTTTCCGCGACATGGGCGTGGTCATCGAGGGGCCGCACCATGGGCGCGTGACCATTCATGGTGTTGGCCTGCATGGCCTCAAGCCGCCACCCGGGCCGTTGTACGTCGGTAACTCCGGCACCTCGATGCGCCTGCTGTCCGGCCTGCTGGCGGCGCAGCCGTTCGACACCACCATGACCGGCGATGCCTCGCTGTCCAAGCGCCCGATGAATCGCGTGGCCAATCCGCTGCGTGAAATGGGCGCGGTGGTCGAGACCGGTCCTGAAGGCCGTCCGCCACTGACCATTCGTGGTGGCCACAAGCTCAAGGCGCTGAACTACACGCTTCCAATGGCCAGCGCCCAGGTCAAGTCCTGCCTGCTGCTGGCCGGCTTGTATGCCGAAGGCACCACCACCGTCACCGAGCCGGCGCCTACTCGCGACCACACCGAGCGCATGCTGCGCGGCTTCGGTTACTCGGTCCAGAGCAATGGTCCGGTTGCCTCCCTGCAGGCGGGTGGCAAGCTCAGCGCAACCCGCATCGAAGTACCAGCGGATATCTCTTCCGCCGCGTTCTTCCTGGTGGCTGCTTCCATCGCCCAAGGTTCCGAGTTGGTGCTCGAGCATGTCGGGATCAATCCGACCCGTACCGGTGTCATAGACATTCTGCGCCTGATGGGGGGCGACATCACCCTGGAAAACCAGCGTGAAGTTGGTGGCGAACCGGTGGCCGATCTGCGCGTGCGCGGAGCGAAGCTCAAGGGGATCGAGATCCCTGAGCACCTGGTGCCGCTGGCAATCGACGAGTTCCCTGTGCTGTTCGTGGCCGCCGCCTGTGCCGAAGGGCGTACCGTATTGCGTGGTGCCGAAGAGCTGCGGGTCAAGGAATCTGATCGCATCCAGGTGATGGCTGATGGCCTGATCGCCCTGGGTGTGAAATGTGAGCCGACCCCGGACGGTATCATCATCGATGGTGGTCAGATCGGTGGCGGTGAGGTGCACGGCCACGGCGATCACCGCATTGCCATGGCCTTTAGCGTCGCATCGCTGCGTGCCAGCGCGCCGATCATCATCCACGATTGCGCCAACGTCGCCACCTCCTTCCCTAACTTCCTGGCGCTGTGTGCCGAAGTCGGGATCCGTGTCGCCGAAGAGGGCAAGTCGTGAGTTCGCAGGCACCGGTCATCACCATCGATGGGCCGAGCGGCTCGGGCAAGGGCACGGTGGCCGGCCTGCTGGCCCGTGAGCTGGGCTGGCGGCTGCTCGACTCCGGCGCCCTGTATCGATTGCTGGCGTTCAACGCCAGCAATCATGGTGTCGACCTGACCAACGAAGAGCTGCTCAAGGCCCTGGCTGCTCATCTCGATGTGCAATTCATTGCCGCCGAGCCGGGCAAGCTGCAGCAGATCATTCTCGAAGGCGAGGATGTCAGCAATGTCATCCGCACCGAGACGGTTGGCGCGGGCGCCTCGATGGTTGCCTCGTTGCCGGCGGTGCGGGAGGCGCTGCTGCAGCGCCAGCGTGCCTTCCGTGAGGCGCCTGGCCTGATCGCCGATGGTCGCGACATGGGCACCGTGGTGTTCCCGGACGCACCGTTGAAAGTCTTCCTCACCGCCAGCGCGGAGGAGCGTGCTCGACGCCGCTACTTGCAGTTGAAGGGGAAGGGGGAAGATGTTAGTCTGTCGAGTCTGCTAGATGAGATCCGTGCGCGCGATGAGCGCGACACCCAGCGCGCAGTGGCCCCGCTCAAGCCAGCGGCCGATGCGATCCAGCTGGATTCCACGGAGTTGTCCATCGAGCAGGTGCTGCAACGCATCAGAAGTGAGCTGTCGCTACGCGACCTCGTCTGATGGAGAGGAGAGCAGGCAGGGGCACCAGTCAACGTCCTGCCAGCTTTTCTTTACTTAAACGAAACCCACATTGTCTGGAATGTGGCTATGGGCGCCTTTTTCGCCCGAATCTACAGGAATTAAAATGAGCGAAAGCTTTGCAGAACTCTTTGAAGAAAGCCTGAAAACCCTCAATCTTCAGCCGGGTGCGATCATCACCGGTATCGTTGTCGACATCGACGGCGACTGGGTTACCGTACACGCTGGCCTGAAGTCCGAGGGCGTCATCCCGCTCGAGCAGTTCTACAACGAAGCTGGCGAACTGACCATCAAGGTCGGTGACGAAGTTCACGTTGCGCTGGACGCGGTCGAAGATGGCTTTGGCGAAACCAAGCTGTCCCGTGAAAAAGCCAAGCGCGCCGAGTGCTGGATTGTTCTGGAAGCTGCTTTCGCTGCCGAAGAAGTGGTCAAGGGCGTTATCAACGGTAAGGTTAAGGGCGGCTTCACTGTCGACGTTAACGGCATCCGTGCGTTCCTGCCGGGCTCCCTGGTTGATGTCCGCCCAGTGCGCGACACCACCCACCTGGAAGGCAAAGAGCTGGAATTCAAGGTCATCAAGCTGGACCAGAAGCGCAACAACGTTGTCGTTTCCCGTCGCAGCGTCCTGGAAGCCGAAAACAGCGCCGAGCGCGAAGCTCTGCTGGAATCGCTGCAGGAAGGCCAGCAGGTCAAGGGTATCGTCAAGAATCTCACCGACTACGGTGCGTTCGTCGACCTGGGTGGCGTCGATGGTCTGCTGCACATCACCGACATGGCCTGGAAGCGTATCAAGCACCCGTCCGAGATCGTCAACGTTGGTGACGAGATCGACGTCAAGGTCCTGAAGTACGACCGCGAGCGCAACCGCGTTTCGCTGGGTCTGAAGCAACTGGGCGAAGACCCATGGGTTGCTATCAAAGCCCGTTACCCAGAAAGCACTCGCGTCATGGCTCGCGTCACCAACCTGACCGACTACGGCTGCTTCGCTGAGCTGGAAGAAGGCGTTGAAGGCCTGGTGCACGTTTCCGAAATGGACTGGACCAACAAGAACATCCACCCGTCGAAAGTCGTTCAGGTTGGCGACGAAGTGGAAGTCATGGTTCTGGATATCGACGAAGAGCGTCGTCGTATCTCCCTGGGCATCAAGCAGTGCAAGTCGAACCCATGGGAAGACTTCTCCGGCCAGTTCAACAAGGGTGACAAGATCACCGGTACCATCAAGTCGATCACCGACTTCGGTATCTTCATTGGTCTGGACGGTGGCATCGACGGTCTGGTTCACCTGTCGGACATCTCCTGGAACGAAGCCGGCGAAGAAGCCGTGCGTCGCTTCAAGAAGGGCGACGAGCTGGAAACCGTCATCCTGTCGGTTGATCCAGAGCGTGAGCGCATCTCCCTGGGCATCAAGCAGCTGGAAGACGATCCGTTCTCCAACTTCGTTGCTCTGAACGACAAGGGCGCGATCGTCAAAGGTATCGTCAAGGAAGTTGACGCCAAAGGCGCCATCGTTACCCTGGGCGACGACATCGAAGCTACTCTGAAAGCTTCCGAAATCAGCCGTGACCGCGTTGAAGACGCTCGTAACGTGCTGAAGGAAGGCGAAGAGATCGAAGCCAAGATCATCAGCGTCGACCGCAAGTCCCGCGTCATCAGCCTGTCCATCAAATCGAAGGACGACGCTGAAGAGCGCGAAGCCATCCAGAGCCTGAAAAATGCTCCGGAAGCGGCTGCCGATACCACCATGGCTGCGCTGCTGCGCGAAGCAATGGCCAAGCAGAACTGAGTTCTGTTGATCGGTAAAAAGGGCGACCCTCGGGTCGCCCTTTTTTTTGCTCTCGGGTGTAGTGCTCTCTTCTTTGAATGGCTTGCCTGGTAATGGGGCGCCAGGTGGCACTGTAGAGCGACTGCCTTGGCCTGTTGGTTGTGATGCGAATCCGCTGGAGGTCTCTTGTAGCTGACGGAGGGATCCCCTTGAGGTTGTAGTCCTCTTCTTGAATTTTTTTGTTAAGTCAAGAACCGCCCTGTTCAAATCTTCCGGGGCGTGCTACAAACTGATTAAGCAATGATCTAGCTGCTTGATAACGAAGGGAAAAATATGACGAAGTCGGAGCTGATCGAACGAATTGTCACCCATCAGGGGCTGCTCTCGTCAAAAGACGTGGAGTTGGCTATCAAGACTATGCTTGAGCAGATGTCACAGTGCCTGGCGACAGGTGATCGCATTGAGATCCGCGGCTTTGGCAGCTTCTCCTTGCATTACCGGGCGCCGCGAGTTGGGCGCAATCCAAAGACCGGTCAGTCTGTCAGCCTTGAAGGCAAGTACGTGCCGCACTTCAAGCCGGGTAAAGAGTTGCGTGACCGGGTTAATGAAGAAGAGCATGAGCCGCTCTGAGCGATGAAGGATCAATCTGATGCGTAACCTCAAGCGCGCCTTGGTGGCATTGTTCGTGTTGCTGCTGGCGGCAGCGGTGCTGTTTTTTGTCTTGGAAAATCAGCAGACGGTTTCGCTGGTCATGTTTGGATGGTCGACTCCGGCAATTCCGGTTGCGCTGTTGGTGCTGGCGGCGTTGCTCATCGGCTTGACGGTAGGCCCCTTGCTGGGTGCTTATGGCCTGATGCGCGGCAGGCGCAAGACCCGTACCAATGCTCGGCGTGTCGAACTTCCCGAGAGTTGATAAGTTCTCTTGCATTGGCTCCGGAGCTTATCCCAATCGCAGTCCGTGTTGCAGTGCGGTGATCACGCGCTTCTAGTGTTCGCGGCTGAAAGGCCTGGTGCAAGAAATATCTTGTGGTTTCCCGTCCTGGCGATGTCTTTTCGGTTGCGGGCACCTGTCATCATTGCTGTCTTCTCCTTTCTGGTTGGCGCGCCTCATCGGGCGCGTGGGTCTCGTTGCTCTCTTTGGCGCTGGTGAGGCAGGGGGTTGCGTTTTTTGCCTGCGCGGAAATCGCGCCAGGGTCAGGGTGTTGAGTGGTTTTCCCCGGGCGCGGTCGGCGTGGGACTGCACAATATGTGCTGGCGAGTAGATTTGGCAGGTATGCGGCAATAAAGGTATGAGTTGAATGTCACATCTGCGCAATATGCTTCTGGTGGGCTTTGAGCCGTTGATCGTTGGGGTGGAACTAAGCGGTCATGATGTTCTCTAATGCCGCTTGACGCCTGGGTGTGACGCTCAGGCCTGAGATCGTAGCAAGCCAGCTATGCTCAAGGTTGGTGTGGAAGTGGTTTGGATGGAGCCAGTTGAGTGTGAGCAAGCAGACTGACCCAAGGAAAAATAGAATAAATGCGCAATGAACCTGAGCGCCTGAGCGGTGATGAGATCGACCTTTACGAGATTTTTGAAAGGTTGTGGAGGCAGAAGTTACTAATTGTTGCGACGACAGTGGTTTTCGCGGGGGCAGCGTTGGCCTACGCGTTGTTAGCGACACCGATTTATGAGGCCAAGATAATCGTACAGCCGCCAACCCAGAATGACATTGCCCAGCTCAATTATGGGCGAGGCGGAAGTTCTGGCTTGAGCATGCTCTCGGTCAAGGATGTGTACGATGTTTATCTGCGCAACCTGCAGTCAGAGTCATTGCGTCGTGAGTTCTTCCAGACGGTGTTCCTGCCTGGCCTGCCAGAGGTTGAGCGCCGTGGTTCGCAGGATGATCTGTATGGCCGTTTCCAGTATTCGCTGGCTCTGGGTCTGGTTTCCAAGGACAGCCCGGGGCGCTACTACGTTAAGGCAGACTTGCCGGACCCTCGGCGTGCTGCGGATTGGGTCGTGAAGTATGTCGAATTGGCTGGGCGGCGCGGTAAGGACGAGATCGTGCAGGACATAAGGTCTGACGCCATGGTGAAGGCGAACAATCTCGAGCAGGAAATTACAGCGGCTCGCGAAAGTGCGCGCAAGCAACGTGAAGACCAGATCATCCAGTTGTCGGAGGCGTTGCGGGTTGCGCAGTCGATTGGTCTGGAGAGGCCGCCAATCATCTCGAATGGCTTGTCCGGGGAGGTGTCGGCGGGCATGGATGGTTCGCTGGTGTATATGCGCGGGACCAAGGCGCTTGAGGCTGAAATAGAAAACTTGCGCAAGCGTACTTCGGATGACCCCTTCGTACGTGATTTGCGTCAGCGTCAAGAGGCTGTGGCGTTTTATCGAAATTTGCAGATTAATGTTGGAAGTGTGCAGGTCTATCGGCAGGATGGGGCTATCGAGTCCCCGGACAGGCCCGTAAAGCCCAGGAAGTTGATTATTCTTCTCATGGGGGTGGTTGTTGGTGCTGCGCTTGGGGTGTTGCTTGCACTCCTTCGTGGTTTTGCACCGAGGGGCGGCAGCGCGCGGCGGTACTGAGTTTTCGAGTCGGGCCCTGTGCGGTGGATCGCTGTGCAGGGCTTTCGGGTGTCTCCGTTCCCTTGGTGCGGGTCACCTTACAGTATCGTGTTTTCCTGGCTCGTCCTGGCGCGTAGCGGTGGAAGATGCCGGAACATTTTTTGGCGTGCCAAGCGTTCCTCATGTCGAGTAACAATGCCGTAGCCGGTGTCGGCGTTGATGTTCTATGCGGTTTTTCAGAGGTGTGCGTGGCGCACGTGGATGTTTCGAGTACGTCCCGTCCTGATTTTTGTTTTTTAAAAGCGGGTGCGGTATGGCATCATGCTCGCCGATTTCCTTCTCCTGCTGTCGGGGCTGGTGGTCGAGAGTGACTGGTTGTGTGGCTGTTAGTTGTTGTGCAGGCTGTTTGCGGATTACCGAGGTTTTGCCTTCGGAAGCGTTGTGGGTTTTTAATTTTTTTAAGTTGTTTTTTGCAAGTATCTTTTTTTGAAGCGCGGAAGGGTGGTTTATTCATTGCCTGTGGTCTGCTTCGATAATAGTGGATGCGGTACGGGGTCAAATATGAAGCTGCTGTACGTTATCGTCTCCATGGAACTTGGCGGTGCCGAACAGCATCTGTTGCGAGTTTCGACCGCCTTGCGCAAGAGGGGCTACCAGCCTGAGGTGTTTGCGATCAGGCCGGATGGCCCATTGACTCAATCTTTTGTTGAGGGTGGTGTGCCCGTCCATGGTGTGCGCTTGCCACATTGGGTCTCTCGCTTGATTCGAAACAAGCGAATGCTCTCTGTGCTGGGCTTGCTCTGCTCTGTGCCGGCGCTGTGCTGCCTGTATTGGCGGATGCGTCCCCAGGTCACTCATTTCTTTTTGCCAGCGGCTTATCTGGTGGGGGGAATAACATCACTGTTTGCTCCGGCGATGAAAAGGGGCATGAGTCGACGTAGCTTGAATTTGTATCAATCCAAACATGGCTGGTCGCGTCGTCTCGAGCAATGGTTGCACTCAAAGATGAACTTCGTGAGTGGGAACTCTCAAGCGGTGGTGCAAGACCTTCTTGATGAGGGTGTGCGTCAAGATAAAATTCGGTTGATTTATAACGGTGTTAACTTCGATCGTTTCGATAGCGCCCGTTCTCGTCCTCAGGTGCGGGCGCTGCTGGGTATTCCGGACGAGACTCTCGTCTTCGCGATTGTTGCGAATCTGATCCCTTACAAAGGACATGCGGATTTGATAGAGGCGTTTGGCCGTGTTCGTGCTCAGCTGCCTGCGCCTTGGGTGTGTCTGTTCATTGGTCGTGATGACGGTATTGGTCGATCACTTCAAGAGCAGGCTGATGCGTTGGGTGTCGGCGGTAATATTCGCTTTCTCGGATCGCGATCGGATGTGCCGGATCTGCTCTGTGCCGCAGATATTGGTGTTCTGTGCTCCCATGAAGAAGGGTTCTCGAATGCGATCCTGGAGGCCATGGCTGCGCAATTGCCAATGGTTGTAACCAGGGTGGGGGGGAATGCCGAGGTTGTACTGGATGGCGAGACCGGCAGAGTGGTTGCTCCTCACGCGCCGGATGAACTTGCGCAGGCATTACTGGCGGTGGCGCTGGACTCTAGTCGGCGGGCAATGGGGGTGGCAGGCCGCCATCGTGTGGAAACCCTGTTTTCGATGAGCGCCTGTCTGCAGGCCTATGACGATCTGTACCGCGGCAGTGACCATCACGCCGCTTAATCTCCAATTACTAACGCGATCAATCTCATGTGTGGAATAGCTGGGCAACTGAAACTGACAGGGCAGTCGACTGAGGCGTCCCTGTTCAATGAATGCATGCGGATGGCCGACGCCATTGTTCATCGCGGGCCCGATGATCATGGGGTCTGGGTGGAGCAAGGCGCAGGGGTTGCGCTGGCACATAGGCGGCTGGCGATTGTCGACCTGTCACCTGCCGGGCATCAGCCGATGCCTTCGGCGTCCGCTCGCTACATCATGGTTTTCAACGGCGAAATCTACAACCATCTGGACCTGCGTCGGCAGTTGGAAAGTGCTGGCATGGCACCGGCATGGCGAGGTCACTCCGATACTGAAACATTGCTTGCGGCATTTGAGGCCTGGGGTATCGAGCAGGCGCTGCAGCAGAGTATCGGCATGTTCGCCATCGCTGTCTGGGACGTGATGCGCAAGACATTGGTGCTGGCCAGGGACCGGCTGGGTGAGAAGCCCTTGTACTACGGTTGGCAGGGGCAAGGAGCTGACGCTGTCTTCATGTTTGGCTCGGAGCTCAAGGCGCTGCGGGCGCACCCAGCCTTCAATGCATCAATTGATCGCCAAGCCCTGGCGTTGTACATGCGACACAACTATGTGCCTGCGCCCCACTCGATCTATGAAGGCATCAAGAAGCTTCAGCCGGGTTGCATCCTGACCCTTTCGGCCGGGCAGCGCGAGCCGGAGATCAAGGCGTACTGGTCGGCGTTGGCCAAAGTCCTCGAGGGGACTGAAAGCCGACGTCGAGTCCATGATCCGCGCGAAGCGGTGGATCAACTAGAGTCGTTGCTCAAGTCTGCAGTCGCACAGCAAATGATGGCTGATGTGCCATTGGGGGCGTTCTTGTCTGGTGGGGTCGACTCCTCGACAATTGTTGCGCTGATGCAGGCGCAGTCGAGCAGGCCGGTGAAGACCTTCACCATTGGCTTCCATGAAAAGGGTTACAACGAGGCAGAGCACGCGAAAGCAGTGGCTCGGCATCTGGGTACTGATCATACCGAGCTGTACATCACACCCGAGCAAGCAATGGCAGTGATTCCGTCGTTGCCTGGAATCTACGACGAGCCGTTTTCCGATTCTTCGCAAATCCCAACGTTCCTGGTCTCGCAATTGGCCCGTCAGCACGTGACGGTCTCCTTGTCAGGTGACGCGGGTGACGAGCTGTTCAGTGGTTACACGCGATACAACATGACAGCCAGTGCCTGGGGCAAGCTCTCGCGAATTCCCTTGCCGTTGCGTAAGGCCATGGCGGCCTCGATTCGTTCGCTTTCGCCTGGTGCCTGGGACTCCCTGCTTGGGTGGCTGCCGGGTTCCGGGGCCCGCCTTGGCGACAAGTTGCACAAAGGGGCAGGGGTGCTGCCCTCTGCTTCCGTGGGCAGCCTTTACCATGGTCTGGTGTCCCACTGGATGGATCCTGCGAAGGTGGTGATCGGTGGTGTGGAGCCACAGACGCTGCTGACGGGGCTCATGCCTGATCTACAGGGCCTCGACCCGGTAGAGCGAATGATGGTTCTGGATCTTCTCACCTATTTGCCAGATGACATCCTGACGAAAGTCGATCGTGCGTCCATGGCGGTAACGCTCGAGTCCCGGGTGCCGATGCTCGATCATCGGGTCGTGGAATTTGCCTGGCAATTGCCGCAATCGCTCAAGCAGCGTGATGGGGTAGGCAAGTGGGCCTTGAGGCAGGTGCTTTACCGGCATGTGCCGCAGTCATTGATTGATCGTCCGAAGATGGGCTTTGGTATACCTATCGACGCCTGGTTGCGCGGGCCGTTGCGTGATTGGGCTGAAGCTTTGCTGGATGAAGGCCGGTTGCGGCAGGAAGGTTACCTGCATCCTGAGTTGATTCGTCAGAAGTGGCGCGAACATCAGAGTGGGGTGCGCAATTGGGCTTACCACCTGTGGGATGTGCTCATGTTCCAGGCCTGGCTGGAGGAGAGCAGGTGAGTGGTGGGGCCTGAGGCTTCGCTGGCATTACGTCAGGGGTAGTGAATTGCAAATGCACGAGCGCCGCCAGGGCGCTCGTTTTGCTTTTGGGCAGTGAGGGCTCTCTGTTGGCCGGCTGTGCTCGACCTGGCTTAAATTGCCGTGGCGCGCTATTGGATTTGGCTGCTTGGGCGCTGCCGGGCAGCCCGGTGAGAAGATGTGTGCGCCGCTTCTGGCGTGCTGCTCAAAATGGTGGTTCACCGCCTGATTTACTGTCAGAATGCCACATTCGTCCGTGGGGACAGGGAAGTTCTGCCTAGCCATCATCAGGTTCAGTTGCTGGTTTCGTAAGCGGTCTCTGTCTCTGGGCTCGTCCACTTGATTGGCAGGCTAGAGCGTGAGTGGTATTACAAGCATCCCCCCTACTGCGACCCACCCTGAGATTGATCTTTTCTCGCTTCTACAGGCCCTCTGGCGCAAAAAGTTGCAGATTGCTGCAGTCTCCGTCGTGTGTGGAGTGGCTGCGGCAGCCTATTCATTGAGCGTGACGCCCCAGTATGAAGTGAGGACGGTGTTGCTGCCTGCCGCGCTGAAGGACCTGGATGCACTTAACCGATCGCAGGTCTACTCACTGCCGCCCTCCGAGGCGCTTCGGCGTGTGGGTGCTTCGTTGGGCTCCTACAAGACGCGTCTGGAGTATTTTCGTGGCAATGAGCAACTTCAAAAGGCCTTTGTGACGAATGGGCGCTCTGAGGAGCAAGGCTTCGAAGAGTTCAATCGTCGTGCATTGAAGTTGCAGCAGGCTGACCCGAAAAAGGTTGAGGCGCAGGCCGCGTTTATTGACCTTGAAATGAGTTACCCAAAGGGTATCGAAGGGCAGGATGTGTTGAACGGTCTTGTTCAGTTCACGCTGGAGAGGGAGCGTCTACAGATTTCCCAGGAGTTCAGGGTTATCGTCGACAATCGCCTCAGTGAGGTAGACGCAAAAATTGCGGTTGCCCGTGTCGACTATGATGCGGAAAAGGAAAACCGTCTTGCCGAGCTTCGGGAGGCCGATTCGTTGCGACGTGCCCAGCTCAACGATGAGCTGCGTGCCTTGCGCGTGCAACTGAAGGTCATGCGCGAGGACCGTATCGCTCAGCTGAGCGAGGCCATTGAAATCGCACGCACGCTCGGGTTGTCCAGGCCGGCGTCACCTTCTTCCCTGGCGCAGCAGGGAGATGAGAAGGGCGGGAATGTGATTCGTACTGAAATCAACAATCAGCAAATGCCTCTTTACTTCATGGGCACCGAGGCATTGGAGGCGGAGCGTCAAACGCTGCGCAAGCGTTCTTCCGATGATTTCACTGAGCCACGGATCGCGCAGATTCGCAAGGATCTGCTGTTGCTCGAGCAGAATCGTACTGTCCAGCAGTTGCAGCAGCGTCAAAATGATGAGTTGTTCGTCAAGGGTGTCGAAAAGCTACGTGCCGAGCGGATACGTTTGTCAAATATCAGTACCGATTTGAGTGAGTTGCGGCTGGTCAATATCGATCGCCCAGCCGTAGCACCTTCCTCACCTATCTACCCGCGAAAGTCGCTGTTCGTTGTGTTGGGTCTGGTCGTGGGGGGCTTTGTGGCGAGTCTTCTGGTCTTGATGCGGCATGCATTCAAGTCGCTGCGCCGGGAGCAATTGCGCGCCATTAATTTGCCGCTATCCAGGGTGGTTGAAACCGAGGTACCTGTGGCATTGCCTTCACGGTCTCAATGAGTGCGTGGCATAGCATGTCGCAAGGAAGTTTGCGCGAATGATAATTCTTCGCGTTAACTTCCTTGAGCGGTGTCTGCCGACTCTTCCCGCTAGGGAAGCTCGTGTGGCTGAGGTAGAATGCGCCCAGGCGTGGCCGAGATATCGTTGAATCAAGGCGAAGTGCTATTACTTCAGGGACGTTCATACGGCAACGGCTCAAGGCTGACACCTGTGAAGACTTCAAGGGATGTCCTCGTCGGATTATTTATCAACAATGAGGTCACGGTTGGACCTCGTTACTAAATATTGGATAACACATGCTTTCATTGAATGATACCAAGCTTGCTGTGATTGGCCTTGGCTATGTGGGTCTGCCGCTTGCCGTTGAGTTTGGTAAGCAGCGCGAGGTTATTGGGTTTGATATCAATCAGGCACGTATTGATGCTTTGAATGAAGGGCACGATGCCACGTTGGAAGTCAGTGATGAGGAATTATCGCTAGCTCGCGGCTTGCGCTACAGCGCTAATGTGGAAGATCTGCGCACTTGCAATGTATTCATTGTCACTGTTCCCACGCCGATTGATGAGTACAAGCAGCCCGACCTCACGCCGCTGGTGAAAGCCTCTGAAACCATTGGCAAGGTGCTGAAGCGCGGCGATATCGTCATCTATGAGTCCACTGTTTATCCTGGGGCGACCGAGGAGGACTGCGTGCCGGTACTCGAGAAGTTCTCCGGCCTGGTTTTCAACAAGGATTTCTTCGCAGGTTACAGCCCTGAGCGAATCAACCCGGGCGATAAAGAGCACCGTGTCACCACCATCAAGAAAGTCACCTCCGGCTCCACGCCTGAAGTCGCTGACCTGGTGGATGCGCTTTACCGTGAAATCATCATCGCCGGGACGCACAAGGCCAGCAGCATCAAGGTGGCTGAGGCGGCCAAGGTGATCGAGAACACCCAACGCGACCTGAACATTGCTTTGATCAATGAATTGGCGCTGATCTTCAACAAGATGGGGATCGATACGGAGGCCGTGTTGCAAGCAGCCGGCACCAAATGGAACTTCCTGCCGTTCCGGCCAGGCCTGGTGGGCGGTCACTGCATTGGTGTCGACCCGTATTACCTGACCCACAAGGCGCAGAGCATCGGTTATCACCCGGAAATTATCCTCGCCGGCCGTCGGCTCAACGACAGCATGGGCGCCTATGTCGTTTCCCAGCTGGTCAAGGCGATGGTCAAGCGCCGTATCCATGTTGACGGTGCCCGTGTACTGATCATGGGCCTGACCTTCAAGGAAAACTGCCCCGACCTGCGCAACACCAAAGTGGTGGATATCGTCAAGGAACTGCAGGAATACAACATCCAGGTGGACGTTCACGACCCATGGGTGAGCGTCGAGGAAGCACAACATGAGTACGGCATCACGCCGGTCCAGCAGCCTGTTCAGGGTGCTTATGACGGTGTGATCCTGGCAGTCGCTCACCAGCAGTTCAAGGATCTCGGCATCGAGAGCATTCGCAGCCTGGGCAAGGCTGAACATGTGCTGTATGACCTAAAGTACCTGCTGCCGGCAGAGCAATCGGACCTGCGCCTGTAACTCATGTGGAGGTGCGTTGCACCTCCTGTGTTTTCTTTTTGGGTGAAATTTCATGACTGCTTACCAAGACCTTGTCGAAGCACTCCCTCGTGCTCCGCGGACCTGGCTGATCACGGGAGTGGCCGGTTTCATTGGCTCCAACCTGCTGGAGACCTTGCTTAAACTCGGCCAGCGAGTCATCGGGCTGGACAACTTCGCCACTGGGCATCAGCGCAACCTGGACGAGGTTCAGGGCCTGGTCTCGCCAGCGCAGTGGTCGGCCTTCGAGTTCATAGAGGGCGATATTCGCAATCTCGCGGATTGCCACAAAGCCTGTGCAGGTGTCGACTATGTGTTGCACCAGGCTGCCTTGGGTTCGGTGCCGCGTTCGATCAATGATCCGATCACCACCAATGGCACCAACATCGATGGCTTCCTGAACATGCTGGTGGCCGCGCGCGATGCGGGTGTCAAGAGTTTCACCTATGCCGCCAGCAGCTCGACTTATGGTGACCACCCTGGTTTGCCAAAAGTCGAGGAAACCATCGGCAAGCCGCTTTCGCCCTACGCAGTGACAAAGTACGTGAACGAGCTGTATGCGGAGGTGTTTGCGCGTACGTATGGCTTCACTACCATCGGCTTGCGTTACTTCAATGTGTTCGGCAAGCGCCAGGACCCTAATGGTGCCTATGCCGCGGTGATCCCCAAGTGGACCTCAGCGATGATCAGCGGCGAAACCGTGTTCATCAACGGTGATGGCCAGACCAGTCGCGACTTCTGCTACATCGAGAACACGGTGCAGGCGAACCTGCTGGCTGCGACTACACAGGACGCTGAAGCACGTAATCAAGTCTACAACGTCGCGGTCAGCGGCCGTACCGACTTGAACCAACTGTTCGCGGCCTTGCGCCAGACCCTGGGCGACAACGGTGTCAGCTATCTTCAGGATCCGGTATATCGGGACTTCCGAGCGGGTGATGTGCGCCATTCCCAGGCCGACATCGGCAAGGCTCGCAGGCTGCTTGGGTATGAGCCTCAGTTCGATATTGCCAGTGGCATCGCTCAGGCCATGCCATGGTATGTTGGCTTTCTGAAGTAACGACCATCACCTGGAGGGGGCTGCCGGCGGGCGAGGCTCCCTTGTTTCATTTTGGCCCTTTGTGGGGCTGATAGTTCGAATATGGATTAGTCCAAGCGCATGAAAATTCTCGTCACTGGCGGAGCAGGTTTCATTGGATCGGCAGTGATCCGCCATATCCTGGCGAACACCGCCGATAGCGTGATCAATGTCGACAAGCTGACTTATGCGGGTAACCTCGAGTCCCTGGTTGAGGTAGAGGGTAGCGAGCGGTATTGCTTCGAGCAGGTCGACATCTGCGACCGCGCGGCTGTAGACCGGGTACTGCGGACTCATCGGCCGGATGCCATCATGCACCTGGCCGCCGAGTCGCATGTGGACCGCTCCATCGATGGCCCGGCAGCGTTCATAGAAACCAATATCGTGGGTACCTACACGCTTCTGGAGGCCACCCGTCAGTATTGGCTGGCATTGGACGAGGCGGGCAAAGCAGCCTTCCGGTTTCATCACATCTCCACCGATGAGGTATATGGTGACCTCGAGGGTCCCGCGGACCTCTTCACCGAAGAGACGCCCTATGCGCCGAGCTCGCCGTACTCCGCCAGCAAGGCTAGCTCGGATCACCTGGTCAGGGCCTGGAGCCGTACCTATGGCTTGCCGGTACTGATCACCAATTGCTCGAACAACTATGGGCCGTACCATTTCCCGGAAAAGCTCATCCCGCTGATGATCCTCAACGCACTCGAGGGCAAGCCGTTGCCGGTGTATGGCAAAGGTGACCAAGTGCGGGATTGGCTGTATGTCGAAGATCACGCTCGTGCCCTGTACACCGTGCTGAGCCGTGGCGAAGTGGGTCAGACCTATAACATTGGCGGTCATAACGAGCGACGCAATATTGAAGTGGTTCACGCCCTGTGTGCATTGCTCGACGACTTGCGCCCGGTGGCGCAGAACCCGTCGGTTGCACACTTGTCGAGCTATCGCGAACTGATCACCCATGTACAAGATCGGCCAGGCCATGATCTGCGTTACGCTATCGACGCGAGCAAGATCCAGCAGGCCTTGGGTTGGGTCCCAGAGGAAACGTTCGAGAGCGGGATCCGCAAGACTGTACAGTGGTACTTGGACAATCTGCAGTGGTGCCGACGGGTCCAGGATGGCAGCTATCAGCGAGAGCGCCTTGGCGCCTTCGCCAACGGAGAGGCGCTCGTATGAAAGGTATCGTTCTTGCCGGAGGTTCCGGCACGCGCCTGTACCCCATCACCAAGGGTGTTTCCAAGCAACTGCTGCCCATCTACGACAAGCCGATGATCTACTATCCGCTGTCGGTTCTGATGCTGGCTGGCATCCGCGATATCCTTCTGATCAGTACGCCCGAGGATATCGGCGGTTATCAGCGTCTGTTGGGGGATGGAAGTGATTTTGGCATCAACCTGAGCTATGCCTTGCAGCCCAGCCCGGATGGGCTCGCTCAAGCCTTCGTCATTGGCGAGGAGTTCATTGGCCAGGATTCGGTCTGCCTCGTCCTGGGTGACAACATCTTCTATGGGCAGGGCTTTACCCCGATGCTGCGTCAAGCGGCCCAACGTCCGTCAGGCGCAACGGTATTTGGTTACCAAGTGAAGGACCCGGAACGCTTCGGTGTCGTTGAGTTCGATGAACAGAAGCGCGTGGTATCAATTGAAGAGAAGCCCGCCAAGCCCAGGTCTCGCTTCGCGGTCACGGGGCTGTACTTCTACGATAACGATGTCATCGAGATTGCCAAGGCTGTCCAGCCGTCACCCCGAGGCGAGCTGGAGATTACCTGTGTCAACAATGCCTATCTTGAGCGGGGCTCGTTGAATGTAGAGCTCATGGGGCGTGGTTTTGCCTGGCTTGACACCGGTACGCATGAAAGCCTGCTGGAAGCCGGGCACTTCGTGGAAACCATCGAGAAACGCCAAGGTTACAAAGTGGCCTGCCTCGAGGAAATTGCCTTCAACAACGGATGGCTGGAGGAGGATGACCTTCGCCGTATTGGCAATTCGCTGAAAAAGAACAGCTATGGCCAATATTTGTTGTCGCTAGTCGAGGAACTGTCATGAGCGAAAAACCCGTATTTGTTACCCAGCCATTCCTGCCGCCACTGGAAGAGTTCATCCCTTACCTGCAGCAGATCTGGGACAACAAGATCCTGACCAACGGCGGGCCGATGCACCAGCAACTGGAGCAGGCCCTCTGCGACTATCTTGGGGTCGAGCACGTTGCATTGTTCAACAATGGCACGATTGCCTTGCTTACTGCCTTGCAAGCGCTTCGGGTCACGGGCGAGGTCATCACGACACCCTACTCGTTCGTAGCCACTGCCCATTCGCTATTGTGGAATGGCATCAAGCCGGTCTTTGTAGATATCGACCCTGTCACATTGAACCTCGACCCGGAGAAAATCGAGGCGGCCATCACCCCGCAGACCACGGCCATCATGCCGGTTCACTGCTATGGCAACCCATGTGATGTCGAGGCGATCCAACGGATTGCCGAAAATTACAACTTGCGCGTGATTTACGATGCCGCACATGCCTTTGGCGTCAAAGATGCGGGCGGTAGTGTGCTGCGCCATGGCGATCTGAGCGTGTTGAGCTTCCACGCGACGAAGGTCTTCAATACCTTCGAAGGCGGGGCGATCATCTGCCCGGATGCCAGGACCAAGAAGCACATCGACCGACTGAAAAACTTTGGTTTCGTTGATGAGTTGACCGTTGTCGCCCCTGGTATCAACGGTAAGATGAGCGAAGTGAATGCCGCATTCGGCCTGCTTCAGTTGCAGCACATGGATCATGCCATGGAGCGTCGCCAGGCAATTGCCCAAGCTTATTGCGCTGGCTTGAAGGACGTGAAGGGCATCCAGGTGGTGGGTGATGCGGGGCAGGCCGTCTCCAATAACTCCTACTTCCCGATCCTGATAGAACACGATTATCCATTGGGGCGTGATGAGCTTTATGAAAAGCTGAAGCTCAGTAATATTTTTGCCCGTCGCTATTTCTACCCGTTGATCAGTGACTTCCCCATGTACCGTGGAATGAAGTCTGCCCAGCAGGAGAATCTGCCGGTGGCAAGGAAGGTGTCGGACAAGGTGCTTTGCCTGCCCATTTATACTGCGATGGAAGACCGCGCCGTCCAGGAAATCATTTCCATACTCAAGGCCGTGTGATCGTGAAGTTGGCAATCATGCAACCCTACCTGTTCCCCTATGCTGGGTATTTCAACCTCGTGGCGCAGGTGGACAAGTTTGTATTCTATGATGATGTTAACTTCATCAAGGGTGGCTGGATCAATCGGAACCGTTTATTGCTGTCTGGCGATGTGCGGTATTTCACGGTGCCCCTGTCGGGCGCCAGCCCAAACTTGAAGATCAACCAGGTGAAAGTTCAACCGAAAGCCGCCTGGGAGCGCAAGCTTCTTGAGAGCATTCGGCAGTCCTACGCCAAGGCACCCCATTTCGCCGCGTGTTTCGATCTCATCAAGGATGTTCTTGATGGCGACGCCGAAAGCATTGCCGCATTGGCCCGACGCAGTATTATAAAGAGCGCTGAACGCCTCGGATACGACGTGGCGTTTGTCGAAACGTCGGCGATTTATGGCAACGCGGAGCTTTCGGCCGCGGATCGCGTCATCGACATCTGCGTAAAAGAGCAGGCGTCGCAGTACGTAAACTTGCCAGGAGGCAAGGACCTTTATAGTCACGATGCATTTGCGAGGCGCGGTGTTGCACTCCACTTCAGTCGCCCGGCGCTTGCTGCCTATGCACAATTTCGGGCGCCCTTCGAAGCGGGCCTTTCGATTGTGGACATGATGATGTTCAATGATTTCGAAACCTGTGCCGCTCTGATAGCCCAAGAGCGTGATGCATGAGCGCGGCCATTGGTGGATACTTCGGCCTGGCAATGCCAGCGGCGAGCACGCAGCGTTATGCCGATGCGCAGTATTTTCAATCGGCGCGGGCTTGCTTTTACGCCCTGCTTCAGAAGGGAAGGCCTAAGCGGGTCTGGTTACCCTTCTACAACTGTGACGCCATGCTGGGGCCCTTGGAAGCGTTAGGTATCGAGTACGCTTTCTATTCCATCAATGATGATTTCTCCGTTGCGGAGAGTGTTCAACTTGCCACCGGCGAGTGGTTGGTGTACGTCAACTATTTTGGTCTTTGTGACCTTCAGCAAGCTGACGTCCTGCGGCGTTTCAACCCGCAACAGGTCATTTTTGACCATGCGCAAGCTTACTTCTCCCCGGCCAAGGAGTGCTTGGCAACCCTCTACTCACCTCGAAAATTCTTTGGCGTGCCGGATGGCGGTTTGCTGATATCAAGGCTGAAGGTCGAGCAGACGCGTGCGGATGAAGAGGCCTCCCATAGGCGCATGGCCCATCTGCTCAGGCGTTTTGCTGATTCGGCTGAGGCGGGATATGCCGATTATCAGGTGGCGGAGGAGAGCTTGGAGGTGTTTGACGCCAGTGAAATGTCCCTGTTGTCACGTCGTCTTCTTGCTTGTGCGGATAGCGATGAGGTCATGGCGTCACGAAATCAGAACTTCAGGATGCTGCATGAAGCGTTGGCGGAACACAATGCACTTGCATTTGACCTTTCTGCGCTGCGAGGGCCGTTGTGCTACCCATTCCTGAACAAGGAAAATGAAACCGTTCGCCTGCGCTTGCTAAGTAAAAAGGTGTACAGCGCCCGATACTGGAATGAGTGCCAAGCCCGCTGTGCAGAAGGGTCGAGGGAGTCGGCCCTCAGTCGGCTCTTGCTGCCACTTCCTTGTGATCAGCGCTATGGAGCAGAGCAGATGCAATACATGATCGCCAATGTAAAGAAGGGGTTGAGCGGTGACTGAATTCTACCTACGAGAGCTTGGGCGACAGGACGTCTCGACGATCAATGAATGGCGCAATGACCGCAGGGTCATTGACTGCCTCGGTAGCCCTTTCCGTTTTGTTGGGGAAGAAGTAGATGGTAACTGGCTGAACGGATACCTGGCGAATCGAAATAATGCCGTCAGACTGGCGATCTGTGAAAAAAGCAGCGGTCGACTGGTTGGCGCCGTGTACTTGTTATCAATCGACTGGTTGTCGAGAAGTTGTGAATTTGCGATCTGGATCGGAGAAAACAGCTATCAGGGGCGTGGTGTTGGGTCTTTTTCCACTCAAGAAGCCTTGCGTCATGCTTTTCATGACCTGAATTTGAACCGGGTCTACCTGACCGTGCTGGAAGATAACGATCGCGCAGTCGGCCTTTATCGCAAGGTCGGTTTCTCGGTTGAGGGTACCCTGCGTCAAGCGGTATTCAAGAATGGTGCGTACCGCAATATGGTGCAAATGTCGATATTGGCAGAGGAATACCGCAGCGTAAACGGGCTGGAAACGTAACGTGTCATTGAAAAATAACATCATTGCCAATTACGTCAGCCAGATTTATGTAGCACTGATCGGCATAGTCATTCTGCCTCTTTATATGAAATCGATGGGGGCGGAAGCTTACGGCTTGATCGGTTTCTTTACCATGCTGCAATCCTGGTTCATGTTGTTGGACCTTGGGTTGACGCCCACCGTCGGACGGGAGACGGCCAGGTTCAAGGCAGGCAGTATGTCGGCCATTGCTTACAGGCGCCTGGTTCGGGCATTGAATAGTATCTTCCTGATTATTGCAGTCGTCGGTGGTGTAGGGCTACTGGTTTGCTCGGACACTATTTCAACTCATTGGCTTAAAGCTGAAACGTTAACGCATGATGTGGTGGTTGGCGCGGTCCAGATCATGGCGGTTTGTATTGCACTGCGCTGGATGGGCGGGTTGTACCGGGGGGTCATTACCGGCAGTGAAAGATTGGTGTGGCTGAGTGGGTTCAACGCGGTAATCGCCTCATTGCGTTTCATTGCGGTTTTTTTCTCGATGCACCTCTACGGGTATACGGTGATCGTATTCTTCGTTCATCAGCTTGTCGTTGCGATCATCGAGTTTGGCGGCTTGCTGTTGATGGCGAGGTCATTGTTGCCCGCGCTCGAAAAAGGTGAGCAACCGATCGGATGGTCGTTTGGCTCAGTCAGGCCGCTTCTCAAGTTTGCGTTGAGCATTGCTTTCACTTCATCGGTTTGGGTACTGGTCACTCAGTCCGACAAAATGATCCTGTCTGGCGTCTTACCGCTGGCTGAATATGGGTATTTCACGCTGGCCGTATTGGTGGCGAGTGGGATCATGGTGCTCAGCGGCCCTGTGAGCAATGCGATTCTTCCGCGTATGGCCAGGCTGCATGCGGAAAAGAAAAGTGATGAAATGATTCGCCTATACCGAATCACCACCCGTTTCATTGCGACCTTCATTGGTTCAGTCACCATCGTGCTGGCATTCTGCGCGAAGCCTCTTCTTATCATCTGGACCGGGGACGAGGCGCTTGCCGCCACCACTGCGCCCGTGCTGAGCTTGTACGCTTGGGGTAATGGGTTCTTGGCGTTGGCGGCGTTTCCTTACTATCTACAGTATGCGAGAGGTGACTTGAAGTATCACCTGGTGGGCAGCCTGGCCACTGTTTGTGTTCTGGTGCCGGCAATGGTCATTGCCGCCTCGAAGTTTGGTGCCTTGGGTGCCGGATGGGCGTGGCTGCTAACCAATGGTTCATTCCTGCTGATATGGGTGACCTATGTGCATTACAAGCTTGAACCAGGGTTGCAGTGGCGGTGGTTGCTGCTCGACTGTTTCAAGGTGGTTTTACCGGCGGTGTTGGTCGTTTGGGGGGGAGTACAGGTCATCGATTTCTCCTCTGACAGGTTGGTGGCACTGGCTCAGGTGATTGCGGTTGGCTTATTGGCGTTGGCTGTTTCTTGCAGTTTATCAGCGCGTTCTATTTTAGTTGCCTTCAAAGGGGCGCGAGGTTGAGATGGGCGATCAGGTGAAAGTGTCTATTTGTATTGTGACGTACAATCAGGAGCAATACATAGCGGAGTGCCTGCAAAGTGTCGTCGATCAAGTGGCTGACTTTTCATTTGAGGTGGTTGTCAGTGATGACGCTTCTTCAGATCGGACGCCAGAGATAATCAGGGACTTTTCGCTTAAGTATCCAGGGTTGTTCAAGGTGTTTTTGCACGAGAAAAACCTGGGGGCGGGTGATAATTTTGTGTTCGCACACCAGCAAGCTCGGGGTGAGTATATTGCTCATCTTGATGGTGATGATTACTGCTTGCCTGGAAAGTTGCAGGCGCAAGCGGATTACCTTGATCAACATCCTCGTTGCAATATTGTGTGGCACAAGATGCTGGTGGAATTGCCTGATGGTAGCCTCCTTGGGCACTCACAAGTGCCTGATTCCATGAAGACGGCGGCTGGATATGTCTACGATATGGAGTTTGATCGAGGGGCAATCATTCAGTTTATTGCAGTGGGTGCCAATAGCTCGAAGATGTATCGGAAAAGCGTGCGAGAGTACGAGGTTGCTGATTTCGATACGCTTGATTACTTTGCCAATGTCGAGCAGGTGGGTGACGGCGTTGGCTGTTTTGCCTGTGACAGCCCGTTGGGGGTTTATCGTGCTGGTGTTGGAGTATCCTCTGGGAGCAGCAAGACGCGCTTGCTGCTATGCAAGACCTTCCTGTACTTCGCAAGCAAATATCCTCAGTACAGGTCGCAGGTCAACACCGCGGCATTGACCTACCTGTTGGTAGACTTGAAAAACCGCAGAGGTACGTGGTGGGATTTCTTCAAGGTTTACCTGAGAACGTTTCATCCGCTTTCCGTGGTCAGGTTTTATCGTGGCATGAATGTCATCAGGCAGTTGAGGCTAGGCAAATGATTTTACTTGCGAACATTCGTCAGGATCTTCGGCGTTTCACGAACGGTGGTGGAGTGTTGCGTTCGCTCAAGATAGTGCTCGTCAGCCATGCGTTTCACCTGGTGTTTTGCTATCGACTGGGTGTCTGGCTTTCGGCAATGCCGCTGGTAGGGGGTGTGTTGCGAATTCTGTTCGAATATCTTATTCGGGTGGTCTATGCGAGTGATATCTCGCTGCGCGCGCAAATCGGCCCGGGGCTGGTGATCATGCATGGGCATGACATTGTCATTGGCAGTTCTGTGGTCATTGGCAAGAACTGTAAAATACTCAACGGCGTGACGTTTGGAAACAAGGACACCGAAGCCTTGGATAATCAGCAACCCTGCTTGGGTGATGATGTGGTCGTGGGCACCGGCGCGAAGATTCTAGGGGGGGTGAAAATTGGCAACCGCGTAAAAATTGGCGCCAACAGTGTAGTGACCAAAGATATACCTGATGGTGCGACGGCTGCCGGTGTGCCCGCGCGCGTTCTTTCAGTAAATAATTAAATCAAGAAGTGATTCGCACGAGGCCTGTCAAGTGCTAGTTTCACCATTTACCCTCCTGTTGGTTCTCTATTTCTTTACCAATTTCATCTCGTTGGTATTCGGGATCTATGATGGCGGGATGCTGCTGGAGGGGACATTTTTTGAGTTGGGTGCAGAGTCCTTGGTCTGGGCGTTTTTACTCCAGCAGCTATTTGTACTCTTGCTGTGGAGTCTGTATCGGCTGCATATCCGGCGCTGTTCACGTGCGCCGCTGGTGTTGGGTGGCAATTACGGCCTATTTCTTCTCGCCGTCCAACTTTTTTTCATGGCATACAATCAGATTTCCGGAATCAACGTGGCGGGGGTCGAGTCCCATGGTAGCGGCGCGCTCAATTACCTGTTTGTCCTTGTTCCCCCGGATGTGTTGTTTGTTCTGATTGGCGTCGGATTGCGTTCGAGTCGTTGGTTCTGGTTGAACTGCCTGGTTTTCCTCGCGTCCATGTTCTTGCGTGGCTGGATGGGGGGGATCTTCGTCGTTGTGGTGCTGATCCTGTGCCGAAGCTACCCCATTCATATTTCCATGAGGAGTTTCTTCCGCGGTATGGTCGGCCTTGGGTTCGTGGCACTGCTCCTGCCAGTCGTCATTGAAGCGAAATGGGCAATGCGAACGGGCGTGAGTGTGTCGGCCTTCATGGAGGGGCTCGCGGCGTTGAGCCTGGAGGGCTATGGGGAGGCGGTACGTTATGTCATGAACCGTTTGCAACACGTAGGGCATGTGGCCTTGATCATGGAGCATGCAAGCATGCTCCATGATTTCTATGTGAGCGGCGCCTTCATTCCTTACTGGGCGGACGGCCTCCCTCAAATGACTGTCTACAAGGTGCTGGGCTACGATTATCTGCGTGTCAATACGTTCCTCGTCAACGAGATATTTGGCTATCCGGACGCATACTGGAACACCAACCCCGGCCTGGCTGGTTGGGCTGCTCTGCTGCAGGAACGAGCGGTCATGCTGTTTATCTACGTTGTGGTGCTGTTGACTTTCGTTTATGCGGTACTCGGCAGGTATGGCGGTTCTCGCTATGTGTTGCTGATTGGCTGTTTTTCTCTTGTCTACCTTTACCATGGTTGGGTGGGCGCGTTTTTCAACTTGTGCCTTTACGGCGTTTTTTTGATGGTTTTCGCGCGTCTGCGTTTGTTACCGCGATACCGCGTTCGGGCAGGGTCTGCTCAATGACGGTGTGTATCGGCCAATCGGTTGCCTGCTACGCAGGACGTTTTGCAAAGTGCTGTTGAATTCGAGAGTGACAGGGTTAGCATGAAACCGGTATTACTGATCGTTGTTAACGATCCGGCTTTTTTTATTTCTCATCGATTGCCGATTGCCGAGTCTGCGCGCGAGGCGGGGTATGAAGTTCACGTGGCTACGCAGGCGGGGGCGCGGGTCTCTGACATCTCACGTCTCGGTTTTGCTCACCATGAATTGCCCTTGTCGCGCAGTGGAAAGAATCCACTTCTTGAGTTGAAGTCGCTGTTGGCACTTTGGGCGTTGTGCTGGCGTGTACGTCCCAATGTGCTGCATCTGGTAACCATCAAGCCCGTCTTGTACGGCGGAATCGTTGCCCGGCTTTCTCCGGTCCGGGGTGTACTGGCTGCCATTTCAGGGCTCGGATTCGTTTTCATGGCCCAAGGCGGAAAAGCATCGGTACTGCGCAAGATCATTTCGCTGATGTACAGAGTGGCATTGGGGAAGCGGAATCTCAGGGCGGTTTTCCAGAATCCGGACGATCAGAAGGCTCTGGCTTCCATTGGCGCGATCACGGCGGCGAAAAGTGTGCTGATTCGAGGATCTGGCGTGGACTTGCGACAGTACTCACCTTGCCCGGAGCCTGCCGGTCAGCCCGTGGTGACGTTCGCCGCGCGACTATTGCGTGACAAGGGGGTGCTCGAGTATGTGGAGGCTGCCCGAATCCTCCGGCAGCGCGGAGTCAGTGCAAGCTTTCAGCTGGTTGGTGACCCGGACCCTGGCAATCCCACCAGTATCAGTGCGGATGAGTTGTTGCATTGGGGGCAGCAAGGCCTTGTCACCTGTCTGGGCTATCGGGCGGATATGGAGACGGTGTTCCAGCGTTCGCATATCGTTGTCCTGCCTTCTTATCGTGAAGGTTTGCCGAAAGTCTTGGTGGAGGCTGCTGCCTGCGGCCGCGCGGTAGTTACCACTGATGTTCCAGGCTGCCGTGATGCTATCGAGCCAGGCATTTCCGGACTTTTGGTACCCGTGCGCGACGCGCACGCGCTGGCCGACGCGATCGAACGCCTGATCGTGGATAGACAATTGCGCCAGGACCTGGGCAAGGCGGGCAGGGCGCTTGCCGAGCGTGCCTTTGCGATCGAAAGCATCGTCGCACAACACCTGGACATCTATCGCACCCTGGAGAACAACGCTTGAAACAGCGCAAAGTGCTGGTTACCGGAGCGAGTGGCTTCGTCGGATCCCGTGTGGTCGATCGATTGCTGCTTGACCACACCATCGAGGTCCTTGCCGGAACCCGCCGTCCCAAGGCCGATTTGCCTGCCGGTGCGACCCCTGTGGTGATGGGCGCCTTGGGAGAGGGGCGCGAAGAAATGTCGCTGGCAGGTGTGCAAGCGGTCATCCATTGCGCTGCCCGCGTACATGTCATGAACGAGCAATCGTCAGATCCGCTCGCCGAGTTTCGCAAGGTGAATGTCGACGGTACCCTGGCATTGGCGCGTCGTGCCGCGGCCGACGGGGTCGAACGCTTCATCTTCATCAGTTCGGTAAAGGTCAATGGCGAGGGCACCGACGGTCGCCGACCTTACCAGGCCGATGAACTGCCACATCCTGTCGACCCTTATGGTATCTCCAAGCTTGAAGCCGAGAGGGCGCTTCAGGCGCTGGCGCAGGAAACGGGAATGGGCGTGGTGATCATTCGCCCGGTCCTGGTCTACGGCCCGGGGGTCAAGGCCAACTTCCAGGCAATGATGAAGTGGCTGGTCAAGAAGATCCCGCTACCTTTGGGGCTGGTCCACAACAAGCGCAGCATGGTCGCGCTGGACAATCTGGTCGACCTGATCAGCGTCTGCGTTGACCACCCGAGCGCGCTCAACCAGGTGTTTCTCGCCAGCGATGGCGAGGATCTCTCCACGCCCGAACTGTTACGCAGGACCGCCAAGGCGCTTGGGGTCAAGGCGACGCTTCTGCCCATCCCGGCATGGGTGCTGAAAGCGGCCGCTCGCGCCATCGGTCGAACCGGCATGGCGGAGCGCCTGTGCGGTTCCCTGCAAGTCGATATCGGCAAGACACAACAACTGCTCGACTGGACGCCACCCCTGAGTGTCGATCAAGCTCTGTCCCTTGCTGCCCGTCACTATCTGGACCTGGAACGTTCGAAAGCATGACTCTCTGGTTGATTCTACCCTTGCTTCTTTTGCTGGCCTGGCTGCTGACGGGTTGGCTGCGTCGTTATGCCCTGGCCCGCAGCATCATCGACGTACCTAATGCGCGTAGCTCCCATACCGTGCCGACACCCCGTGGCGGTGGTGTTGCCATTGTCCTGACGTTCCTGGCTTCGGTGCCGGTCCTGGCCAGTCAAGCGTTGCTCGACTGGAGCCTGGCTTGGGCGCTGTTGGGGGCAGGATCGGGTATCGCCATCCTGGGCTTTCTGGACGACCATGGGCACATCGCGGCCCGGTGGCGGCTGTTGGGGCACTTCACGGGTGCGGCCTGGGTGCTGTTCTGGCTTGGTGGGTTGCCACCGCTTCAGGTCTTTGGGCATGAGCTGGCGTTGGGCTGGGTCGGCCATGTGCTAGCGCTGTTCTACCTGGTATGGCTACTTAATCTGTACAACTTCATGGACGGCATTGACGGTTTGGCCAGTATCGAGGCGATCTGTGCCTGCCTGGGGGGGGCTCTACTGTACTGGCTCAGCGGCCATGACAGCGAGGCCTGGGGAGCGATTGCACTGGCATGCGCCGTAGCAGGCTTCCTGATCTGGAACTTCCCTCCCGCGCGCATCTTCATGGGGGATGCCGGAAGCGGTTTTCTGGGTATTGCCCTGGGTATTCTGTCGCTGCAGGCGGCGTGGGTCGACTCGAGCCTGTTCGCGGCCTGGCTGATCTTGCTGGGGGTCTTTGTCGTCGATGCAACGGTCACGCTGGTACGCCGCTTGCTGCGTGGCGAGAAAGTCTATGAAGCACACCGCAGCCACGGCTACCAGTTCGCCTCGCGGCAGTTTGGCCGGCACATGCCGGTAACCCTGGCGGTATTGGCAATCAATGTCGTCTGGCTATTGCCGCTGGCCTGTGCGGTTGCCCTTGGCAAGCTCGACAGTGTCGTCGCGCTGCTGATCGCTTACGCACCGTTGGTGCTGCTCGCCATCAAGTTCAACGCCGGGCAGGCAGAGCACCGCTGATCACCTGTTAAGCTGGGCAACAGGCAATCGAAAATAATAGGGCTGCGCTCAGGTGATGAGGAAGGAAATACAGAGGGGATATGGATAGATTGAGAAAACGTATGCTCGCGCTGCCACGTCGTTACAAGCGCGCGCTACAAGTCGTTACCGACCTGGTATTGGTCTGGCTTGCGCTGTGGCTGGCATTTGTCGTGCGCATTGGCTTCGACGAAATGAACAATCCGATCAAGGGGCACCTTTGGTTGTTCGCCTCGGCTGCGCTGGTCGCCATTCCGATTTTCATTCGTTTTGGTATGTATCGGGCGGTCATGCGCTATTTCGGTAACGATGCCCTGATCATGATTTTCAAGGCCGTCAGTCTCTCAGCCCTGATCCTGGCGCTGGTCGTGTACTGGTACAGTAACCACACCACCGTGGTACCGCGCTCGATCATCTTCAATTACTGGTGGCTGAGCCTGGTGATGATCGGTGGCCTGCGCCTGGTGATGCGCCAGTATTTCCTGGGCGACTGGTATGCTGCCAAGCAACACATGCCCTTTACCAGCAGTGAAAACGGTCTGCCCAAGGTCGCGATCTACGGGGCCGGGGCTGCCGGCAACCAGCTGCTGGCGGCATTGCGCATGGGGCGGGTGATGCGTCCAGTCGCCTTCATCGATGATGATGAATCGATCGCCGATCGGGCGATCTCCGGTCTGCAAGTGTTCCGCAGCAAGGACATCCAGCGGATGCTCGACATTACCGGGGCGGAGGAAGTGCTGCTTGCCATTCCATCGGCCACGCGTGCACGCCGTCGCGAAGTCCTGGGTGCGCTTGAGAAGTTTCCGCTGCATGTGCGCAGCGTGCCGAGTGTCATGGACCTCGCCAGTGGACGCGTCAAGGTCGACGATATCCAGGAAGTGGATATTGCCGACCTTCTGGGGCGCGACGCGGTCCCGGCGCAGCAGGATCTCCTGGCCCACTGCATCACCGGCAAGGTCGTCATGGTCACCGGGGCAGGGGGGTCGATCGGCTCGGAGCTATGCCGGCAGATTCTGATGCTCCAGCCGCGTACGCTGCTACTGTTCGAACACAGCGAGTTCAACCTGTATAGCATTCACAGCGAACTGGAGCAGCGTATACAGCGCGAGTCGCTTTCGGTGCGCCTTGTGCCATTCCTGGGTTCGATCCGTAATCCGAGGCACCTGTTCGACACCATGAGCATCTGGCACGTGGACACGGTGTATCACGCGGCGGCGTACAAGCATGTGCCGATGGTCGAGCACAATATCGCCGAAGGCGTGCTCAACAATGTGATTGGAACATTGAACACGGCACAAGCTGCGTTGCAGGCGAATGTCGCCAACTTCGTGCTGATTTCCACCGACAAGGCGGTGCGCCCAACCAATGTCATGGGCAGCACCAAACGCCTCGCGGAAATGATCCTGCAAGCGTTGAGCAAGGAAATCGCTCCCGTCCTGTTCGGTGATGCCGGCAATATTGCCCGGGTGAACAAGACCCGCTTCACCATGGTGCGATTCGGTAACGTGCTGGGTTCGTCGGGCTCGGTGATCCCGCTTTTCCACAAGCAGATCAAGGCTGGGGGACCGCTGACGGTCACGCACCCCAAGATCACTCGCTACTTCATGACCATTCCCGAGGCGGCCCAGTTGGTCATACAGGCTGGGTCCATGGGCCAGGGGGGGGATGTATTCGTCCTGGACATGGGGGAACCTGTAAAGATCGCCGCGCTGGCGGAAAAGATGGTGCATCTTTCCGGTTTGAGTGTCAGGTCGGAAAAAAACCCCCATGGAGATATTGCCATCGAGTTCTCGGGGTTGCGTCCAGGCGAGAAACTGTACGAAGAGCTCCTGATCGGCGATAACGTATCGCCCACCCCGCATCGGATGATCATGACGGCGAACGAGGATTACCTGAGCTGGGATGTATTGAAAGAGCAGCTCTCGGCTCTGGTGGTCGCCGTGGATACGGAGGACTTCCAGTCTGTCCGACAGCTGCTGCGGGGTATGGTCAGTGGTTACTCACCAGAAGGCGAGATTGTTGACTGGGTCTATCAGCAACGCCGTCAGGATGTCTGAACGGCGGCGTTTCCGGTAGGGCTGCAAGAAGTGGCTTACAGCTGGCAGTCATTGTGCTGTCAGCTGTTCAATTTGGTAACTATTCGCTTTGCGCAAGCGCTTTCACGACACTGTTCGAGCCGTTACTTTTGCCTAGGCAGCCATGGAGATGCTGCCTCGCAATCCTCGACTCACAGGAGTGTCCAAATGCGCAATACCACTTTCTCTCTTCTGTTACTTCCGCTTCTTGCAGGCCTATCCTTGCCCCTCAGTGCGGCGCCCTCGTCTTCCGGTATCCCCGAGGTTATGCCCATTACCACCTCATCGTTGACTGCTCCGGCCTTGAAGATAAACATCAACAGTGCCGATGCGCCGTCTCTTCAGCAGGCCCTTGAGGGTATCGGCAAGGCGAAGGCCGAGGCGATCGTGGCCTACAGGGAGGCCAATGGACCATTTACTTCGGTCGACGAACTGCTCGAAATCAAGGGAATTGGCAATTCGCTGTTGGAGCGCAACCGTGACAAGTTGATACTGGAATAAGCCAAGGGGTGGTCGGGCATTTTCGAATGCTCGGCCTCCGTTATGTTGTTCAGCGGTCCTTTGCTTCCTTGGCATCCATTTCCGCGTTGCGTTGATGGATTTTCTGCAGTTGTTCTTCGGTCAACGGCAGCTTCTTCGCGGTGTCGCGCAGCATCAACAGCCCACCTACGATGGAGCCGAGCGCTATGGCGAGTATAAGCCAGGCATACCAAGGCATTGTCATGCTCCTTTGTTGGTTCGAGTGCTACCTAATACAGGTTGGAGCGAACAGGTTTCTCATTGGTTCAATTATAGGCGGGGCGTTCAACGGAGCCAATTAGACCGACTCGCGGCCCCCAAAGCGCTCACCACTTCGTTTACAATGCGCGCCGTTCAAGACTTGCCAAGAGACCCTGCCCATGTCCGCCTGCCAGACGCCCCTTATCGTCGCCCTGGATTTCCCCACCCGTGACGCCGCCCTGAAGTTGGCTGACCAGCTCGATCCGGCGCTGTGCCGGGTAAAGGTCGGCAAGGAGCTGTTCACCAGCAGTGCTTCGGGGATTGTCGAGACCCTTTGCGCCAAGGGCTTCGAAGTGTTTCTCGATCTCAAGTTCCACGACATCCCCAACACCACCGCCATGGCGGTCAAGGCGGCGGCCGAGATGGGCGTGTGGATGGTCAACGTGCACTGTTCCGGTGGCCTGCGCATGATGTCAGCTTGCCGAGAGGAGTTGGCCAAGCGTAGTGGTCCGCAGCCACTGTTGATCGGTGTGACCGTGCTGACCAGCATGGAGCGCGAGGACCTGGCTGGCATTGGCCTGGACGTCGATCCGCAGGAGCAGGTGCTGCGTCTGGCGGCGTTGGCGCAAAAAGCCGGTATGGATGGCCTGGTGTGTTCGGCACTGGAGGCGCCCGCATTGAAAGCGGCTCATCCGTCACTGCAACTGGTCACTCCGGGGATTCGCCCGGCGGGCAGTGCCCAGGACGATCAGCGTCGGATCTTGACTCCGCGCCAGGCGCTGGATGCGGGGTCTGACTACCTGGTGATCGGGCGTCCGATCAGCCAGGCGGCGGATCCGGCCAAGGCTTTGGCTGCCGTGGTGGCCGAGATCCGCGGCTGATCTGTAAGGGCCAGGGCCGCGTTGCGGCCCATCGCGGGGCAAAACAGAACCCATTGATTTGTTATGAGCCCTGTAGGAGCGGCTTTAGCCGCGATCACCCGCGAAGCGGGTGTCAGACACCCTGTTGCCTGCATCGCGGCTAAAGCCGCTCCTACAGACTGCGCGACAGCGCAGCCCCGAAGCCCTCAGACCTTCAGCACCAACTTGCCGAAATTCTCCCCGCTGAACAGCTTGAGCAAGGTTTCCGGGAAGGTCTCCAGCCCCTGCACCACGTCCTCCTTGCTCTTGACCTTGCCGCTGGCCAGCCATTCGGCCATCTCCTGCGCCGCCTTGCCATACTCCTTGACGTAGTCCATGACCACGAAACCTTCCATGCGCGCACGGTTCACCAGAAGCGACAGGTAGTTTGCCGGCCCCTTCACCGCCTCCTTGTTGTTGTACTGGCTGATTGCGCCGCAGATCACTACCCGGGCCTTGAAATTGAGGCGCGAGAGCACGGCATCCAGAATGTCACCGCCGACGTTGTCGAAGTACACATCCACGCCATTGGGGCATTCGCGCTTGAGGCCGGCCAATACGTCTTCGGCCTTGTAGTCGATGACACCGTCGAAGCCCAGTTCATCCTTGAGGTATTGGCACTTCTGCGCACCGCCGGCAATCCCGATCACCCGGCAACCCTTCAGCTTGGCGATTTGCCCGGCAATACTGCCGACCGCGCCGGCGGCGCCCGAGATCACCACCGTCTCGCCAGCCTTGGGCTGGCCGACATCGAGCAGGGCGAAGTAAGCGGTCATGCCGGTCATGCCCAAGGCTGAAAGATAGCGGGGTAGCGGGGCGAGCTTGGGGTCTATCTTGTACAGGCCCTGTGGCGCACCGGTGTAGTAGTCCTGCACGCCAAGTGCTCCGTTCACATGATCGCCGGCCTTGAAGTCCGGATGCCTGGAGGCGATCACCTCGCCGACCCCCAAGGCACGCATCACCTGACCAAGGGCCACAGGCGCAATGTAGGACTTGCCCTCGTTCATCCAGCCACGCATCGCGGGGTCCAGTGACAAGTAAAGGTTCTTGACCAGCACCTCGTTTTCGTCGGGTTGCTTGGTGGCCACCTCCTCGTAGGTGAAGTCTTCGCGACGCACGGCGCCGACCGGGCGTTTGGCAAGGAGGAAACGGCGGTTGCTGGTGGACATGGCGAAATCTCCTGAAGTGGGGTAGTCGAGGTAGGATGATCGACTCCGATCCTGTCCTGCGTCACGCAAGATCACCGCGAACGATAGTAGTCCAACCGTAGCCCTGATGATGCTGCCCAGCCGCTCGGCAGGCTGACTAGACTCAGGCTCGAATCCAGTTCCCAGAAGGAGCCAATGATGGGCATGACGTTCTCCGGCCAGGTCGCACTGGTCACTGGCGGTGCGGCAGGCATTGGTCGGGCGACCGCCGAGGCTTTTGCGGCAGAAGGCCTGAAGGTGGTGGTAGCCGATCTCGATGCGGTGGGTGGCGAGGCCACGGTCGCACAGATTCGCCAGGCGGGCGGTGAGGCGCTGTTCGTGGTCTGCGACGTGACCCGTGACAGCGACGTGCGGCAACTGCATGAAAGAATCGTCGCGGCCTATGGCCGGCTTGACTACGCCTTCAACAACGCCGGCATCGAGATCGAGAAAGGCCGGCTGGCCGAGGGCAGCGAGGCAGAGTTCGACGCGATCATGGGGGTCAACGTCAAGGGCGTCTGGCTGTGCATGAAGTACCAGTTGCCCCTGTTGCTGGCCCAGGGCGGTGGGGCGATCGTCAACACCGCGTCGGTGGCGGGCTTGTCGGCGGCGCCGAAGATGAGCATCTATGCGGCCTCCAAGCATGCGGTGATCGGCCTGACCAAATCGGCGGCCATCGAGTACGCCAAGAAGGGCATCAGGGTCAACGCGGTATGTCCGGCGGTCATCGACACCGACATGTTCCGCCGTGCCTATGAAGCGGACCCGCGCAAGGCCGAGTTCGCTGCGGCGATGCACCCGGTCGGGCGCATCGGCAAGGTCGAGGAGATCGCCAGTGCAGTGCTGTACCTGTGCAGCGATGGCGCGGCGTTCACGACCGGGCATAGCTTGACGGTCGATGGTGGGGCATTGGCCATCTGAGTTCAGGCCTGCTGCTGCCGTGGCATGCGCAAGCTTTTTTGGAGTTGCAGGGCAACCAGCAGGCAGCCGCTTACCAGGCCAATGCCAAATAGTAGCAACGCGCTGTTGGCCCCCAGGTGGTCGCTTAGCAGGCCCGTGAGGATCACCGGCAGGCTGAAGCCCAGGTAGGCCAGCAGGAAGAACCCGGCGCTGGCGCGGGTCTTCTCCTGGCCTGCCAGTTGATTCACCGCAGCCAGTCCACCCAGGTAGATGAAACCGTAGCAAGCACTGCTGGCGGTGATCGCACCTATCAACACGCCGGCCAGGTTGCCGCTTGCTGCGGCCCAGGCTAGCAACCCATAGCTGCACGGCAGGATCAACAACCCCAACAACGTCGCTCGAGTGCTGGAAAGGCGGCGGGCGATGGGCTGGAACAACAGGCCGCAGCTGATCACGCAGAACGTCGAGAAGCCAGACCAGGCGCTCAAGCCATGCGCACGCAGGATACCCGGCAGCAGCGCGATGACCAGGCCGACACAGGCCCAGGCCAGCAGAATCGCAAAGCCATAGGCCAGGCTCCCTGGGGGATAGAAAGGCAGACGCAACATGGCACCGCGCCGCACCGGGCGAGGGTCAGGCAGGCGCCAGACCAGTAGCAGGGCAATTGCAGCCAGTGCCAGTTGCAGGTGGAAGCTGCCAGGCGTGAGTGTGGGACCGCGCAACAGGAACAGGCTGGTCAGTGCCGCGCCCAGGCCGAAGCCCAGGGATGTGCTGGCAGTGACCCAGTTGGCCGCGCGGCTGCCGAGCTCGGGCGCCATCAGTTCGCCCATGTAGGCGGTGGCCGTGGCCGAGGCCAGGCCGGTGCCCAGCCCCAGGAACAGGCGCGCCACGGCCAAGGCTTCCAGGCCGGGTGCCAGCAGCATGATCAGGGTGGCAAGCATCGACAGCCCCAGGGCCGCGAGAATCAGCGGGCGTCGGCCGACCCGGTCGGCGAGGCCGCCGAGGGCCAGTAAAACCGGCAGCACGCCGAGCACATAGCCGGAAAAGGCCACGGCGGTGGCGGCCGCGCCTCGTCCGGACAAGTCGGCGTAGGCGATATACAGGGGGGCCTGAAGGTTCACCGCGAGGGTGATCAGGCACAGGGCAAAGGCCAGCAAGGCCGGGGCATGACGAGAGGGCATCGCAAGCATCCGTTGGGGGAGTGTCCGATGCAGCTTCGAGGTCATGGCCTGTCCTCGACAAGGTACACGACAGGGGCATTTGTGATTAACTGTTTGCCTGAAAATAGCGAACACTTGCCATGCGCCTCGAACTCGACCGTCTTCACCCTACGCCGTTGGTCCAGCAACTGACCGAGCAATTGCGGGCATGGATCGAGCAGCAGCGTCTGCGTCCCGGCGCGCGTCTACCCTCGATCCGTGCCTTGGCGCGGGATCACGCGGTGAGCGCGTCCTGTGTGATCGAGGCTTACGATCGGCTGGTCGCCAGCGGCTGGCTGGAAGCGCGCCACGGAACCGGCTTTTTCGTGGCCGAGCGCAAGCCGGGATTGCAGGCTGATGTGGGTGTGGCCTGGGGCGAGGGCATCGACGGTAGTTGGCGGCAGTTTCGTGAAGGGCACGACGAGTTGCTCAAGCTGGGGTGTGGCTGGCTGCCGGTGGCCTGGCGCGCCGAGGCTGAACTGGCCCAGGCGGTGCGCCAGGTAAGCCGTGGCGCGCCAGAGGCCTTGTTCGACTACTGTCCGCCGTTGGGGCTGGCCAGCCTGCGCCTGCAGTTGCACAAAGGCTTGGCGAAGCTCGACATTGTGGCTTCACCTGAGCGTATCCTGACCACCCAGGGGGCCAGCCATGCCCTCGACCTGCTGGTGCGCACCCTGTTGGCACCCGGTGATACCGTGCTGGTGGAGCGTCCCGGCTATTACAACCTGTACAACCTGTTGCGTCGGCATCAGGTCAACATGCTCGAAGTTCCGCGCACGGCCACCGGGCCTGACCTGGCGGCGCTCGAGCGCCTGCTGGCCGAGCACCGGCCACAGTGCCTGTTCACCAACAGTCTGTACCAGAACCCCACCGGTTCCAGCCTGACGCCCAAGGTGGCCTATCGCCTGCTGGAACTGGCACGCGAGCATGATGTACGGATCATCGAGGATGATCTGTACGCCGACTTTCAGGATGGCGCGGCGACGCGCCTGGCGACCCTCGACAGTGATCAGCGGGTTATCTACGTGGGCAGTTTTTCCAAGACCCTCAGCTGTTCGTTGCGCGTCGGTTATGTGGTGGCCGACGAGGCGCTGGTGGCTCGCCTGGCCGAGCTGAAGATGGTCAGTGGCATCGGTACCTCGCGCTTCGCCGAGCAGGTGGTCGGGCAGATGCTTGCCAATGGCAGCTACCGCAAGAGTGTGCAACGCCTGCGCGTGCGCCTTGGGCAGCACATGGCGAAAGCACTTGGGCAGTTGGAGGCCTGTGGTTGGGAGGTGTTCTGCGAACCTTGCGGCGGCATGTTCGTCTGGGCGCGTTCGCCGGGGCGCGACTTCGCCGAACTGGAGCAACTGGCGCTGGAGCAGGGCGTGCTGTTGACCCCAGGCAGTGCCTTCGATCCGCAAGGGCGTGCAAGCGACTGGCTACGGATCAATGTCGCCTATGGGCAGGACGTCCGCGCCCAGACCTTCTTCCAGCACGCCGGGCGACCTTCAGCAATCTGAAAGCGACACGTTCATAGCTATTTGACACCATTGCGTCGTTCGGCTCTTGTGAGGGCGTCGATGCCATTGTCACTCTTGCAGTTCGGAACAATCCGGCAACGCGAGGAGTAACGGTGATGGTGGCGACCAGGCACGGTGTACTGGCCAACCTGGGCATGGCCCGCAAGCTTGGCCTGGGTTTCGCGTTGGTCTTGTTGTTGACGCTGGTGGTGGCGGTGATCGGCGTGTACGCGCTGACCAGTATCGGCCAGCGCTTCGACGGGCTTCGGCTGATGGCACAGTTCAACGCCGAGCTGTCGAGGCTGCGCCAGCATGAGCAAGCGTTCGCCTTGCGTTCGGACATCAAGGAGGCCGAGGCCTTGCGCGGCGGGTTGAAAAGCCTGCTGGAGCGAGCCCAGGGCGTGCCAGCACTGGCGTCTGCGCAAGCAGACCTGTCCGCCTACGGCCAAGTGTTCGATCAGTTCGTCCAGGTGGTGCAGGCCAAGGAACTGGCACTGGACATGGCCAGTTGGTCGGTGTCCAGCGTCGCCAACAACCTCGATGTTCTTCAGGCGGGCCTGGCCGATGACGGCAGCTACACCCTCAAGCAGTCCCAGGGGCAGCAGGGGTCTGAATTTCTCGAGCAGGCGGGCCAGGTGGGGCAGGTCTCACGGTTGATGCTGCAGGCCATGGACGAAGCCCGGGTACGCCTGGACCAGAGCCGCAAGGGCGTTGAGGCTGGCCAGGGGCGAATTGCCCAGACGGTCGAGGCGGCAAGCCTGGTCGAGCAGCTCAAGGGGGCAGTCAGCGACGCGGGTTACCAGGGTGTGCTCGGCGAAGTGGCCGGGCATATCGCGAGTTTTTCCGAGAAGCTCAACGAGTACACCGACCTGTTGAGCCAGGAGCGGGGTATCAAGGCCCAGTTGCAAGCCAGGGCCGAGCAGGCCACGGCGCAGGTCGACCAGGCGTACGCGGCCCAGGAGCAGGCGATGCAGGGCGAGCTGGCGCGCAACGTCGTGGCCATCGCGGCCGCCACCGCCCTGGCATTGCTGGTAGGGGTGCTGGCCGCCTGGTTGATCACCCGTGCCGTGGTCGCACCGCTCAAGCGGGTGATTGCCAGGGCCCGGAGTATTGCCTCAGGTGAGCTGGGCATCGAAGCGGAGCCGCCGCGCCAGGATGAAGTGGGGCAACTGTTGCAGGCCATGCAGCAGATGGCTGAAGGCTTGTCTGGCGTGGTGAGTGGCTTGCAGCAGGGGATCGAACAACTGGCCGGCAGCGCGCAGGCATTGTCGGCGGTCACCGAGCAGACCAACCGCGAGGTCGGCAGCCAGAAGGACGAAACCGAGCAGGTGGCCACCGCCATGCAGCAGATGACCGCCACGGTGCACGATGTGGCGCGCAATGCCGAGCAAGCGGCGCAAGCCGCGCAGGCCGCCGACGACAAGGTTGGCTCGGGGCAGCAGGTGGTGCGCCAGAGCATGCAGCGTATCGAGCAGTTGGCAACGGCGGCTGAAACGGCCAGCAACGGCATCGACAGCCTCAGTGCCGAGATCCACACCATCGGTGGTGTGCTGGAGGTGATCAAGAGCGTCGCCGAGCAGACCAACCTGCTGGCGCTCAATGCCGCCATCGAGGCAGCCAGGGCGGGAGAGCAGGGGCGTGGCTTTGCCGTGGTGGCCGATGAGGTGCGGGCATTGGCCCGGCGCACCCAGCAATCCACCGAAGAAATCGAGCGCCTGGTCGCCAGCCTGCGCGGCAATGCCCAGCAGTCGGTGGCGCAGATTCGCGGCAGCACCGAGCTGGTGCGCCTGGCGGTGGCCGATGCGTTACAGACCGAAAGTGCCCTGGGCAGCATTGCCGCGGCGGTGTCGCTGATCCAGCAGATGAACCAGCAGATCGCCGCGGCGGCCGAGCAGCAGAGCTCGGTGGCCGAGGAGATCAGCCGCAGTGTCACGCAGATTCGTGGCAGTGCCGATCAGGCGGCGTTGGCCATGGAGGACAACGCCCGGTCAAGTGTCGAACTGGCCCGGCTGGGGGATGACCTGAAGGGGATGGTGGGGCACTTTCGCGTGTGACGCCCGCAAAGCCCGGTTCGCCGGCTACAGATGTCCGGTAGGCACCGGCTTGCCGGCGAACGGCTGTTTCAACCCTTGCGCGGGCTCAGGATCAGCAGGGTCAACACCCCCGCGACGATCCCCCAGAACGCCGACCCGATCGAGAACAGGGTGAAGCCCGATGCCGTCACCATGAACGTGATCAGCGCCGCCTCGCGTTCACGGGCCTCGCCCATGGCCACGCTCAGGCCGTTCATGATCGAGCCGAACAGCGCCAGGGCGGCGATCGAAAGTACCAGCTCCTTGGGCAGCGCGCCGAACAGCGCCGCCAGGGTGGCGCCAAAAGTGCCGGCCACGCCATAGAAGATTCCGCACCAGACCGCCGCGGTGTAGCGCTTGGCCGGGTCTTCATGGGCATGCGGGCCGGTGCAGATCGCCGCGCTGATCGCTGCCAGGTTGATGCCGTGGGAGCCGAACGGTGCCAGCAGCAACGAGGCGAAGCCAGTGGCCGAGATCAGGGGCGATGCGGGCACCTGGTACCCGTCGGCGCGCAGCACGGCGACCCCTGGCATGTTCTGCGAGGTCATGGCCACGACGAACAGCGGGATGCCGATGCTGATGGTCGCCGCCAGCGAGAAGCTCGGGGTAGTCCACACCGGCGTGGCGACTTCCAGTTGGAAACCGCTGAAGTCCAGCAACCCCAGGGCACCGGACAGCGCCGTGCCGACCAGCAGCGCGGCGAGCACGCAATAGCGCGGCGACAGGCGTTTGACCAGCAGGTAACTGAAGAACATTCCCAGCACCAGCAGGGTGCGGTGCTGCGCGGCGACGAAGATCTCGCTGCCGATCTTGAACAGGATGCCGGCCAGCAATGCCGAGGCCAGCGAGGCGGGGATGCGCCTGACCAGGCGCTCGAAGCTGCCGGTCAGTCCGCAGATCAGCACCAATACGGCGCAGGTGATGTAGGCGCCGATGGCTTCGCTGTAGCTGACACCGCCCAGGCTGGTGATCAGCAGCGCCGCCCCGGGCGTCGACCAGGCCACTGTGATGGGTGTTCGATAACGCAGCGACAGGCCGATGCTGCACGCCGCCATGCCGATTGACAGCGCCCAGATCCACGACGAGATCTGCGCGCTGGTGAGCCCCGCCGCCTGGCCGGCCTGGAACATCAGCACCAGCGAGCTGGTATAGCCGGTGAGCATGGCGATGAAGCCGGCGACCACCGCCGAAGGTGAGCTGTCAGCCAGCGGCCGCAGGCGCGCGGAGGTGGCATCGGTCATGGGGTAATTCCTTGTACAGAGGTATGCATTATTTTCAGGCTATCGCGTCGTGGGGTGTTTCTTGCCATACAGCAGCCATTGCATTTAACCGTACAGTCGCCAACTATTGGCCTCGGATAGGCAACTGCGTAAAAGGGGAGGGGCGATGTACAAGGTCTATGGGGATTACCAGTCGGGCAACTGCTACAAGATCAAGCTGATGCTCAGCCTGCTTGACCGCCCGTATGAGTGGCATTCGGTGGATATTCTCAAGGGCGAGACCGAGACCCCCGAGTTCCTGGCCATGAACCCCAACGGCAAGGTGCCGGTGCTGCAACTGGAAGATGGCACTTGCCTGTGGGAGTCCAACGCGATTCTCAACTTCCTGGCCGACGGCAGCGAGTTCCTGCCCAGCGAACCGCGCCTGCGTACCCAGGTGCTGCAGTGGCAGTTCTTCGAGCAGTACAGCCATGAACCCTACATTGCCGTGGCGCGTTTCATCCAGTTCTACCTGGGGCTGCCGGACGAGCGCATCGAGGAATATCGCAAGCTGCACAAGGGCGGGTACAAGGCCCTCAGGGTGATGGAGCGGCAGTTGCAGATGACGCCCTACCTGGTCGGGGACCAGTATTCGATTGCCGATGTGGCTTTATATGCCTACACCCATGTGGCCCACCAGGGCGGGTTCGACCTGGCCGACTTCCCGGCAGTGAGGGCCTGGCTGGAGCGGGTGGCGAGTCATCCGCGGCATGTGCCTTTGGTGAATTGAGCTCGGGCCCTGTTCGCCGGCAAAGCCGGCTCCTACACGATATCTGTAGGCGCCGGCTTGCCGGCGAACAGGGGCGATGCTGCGCTGTCAGATCGCGGCGAAGCGTTTGTCCAAGTAGGCGATGATGTCCTTGGATTCGTACATCCAGGTGACCTTGTCGCCTTCCTCGATGCGCAGGCACGGCACCTTCACCCGGCCACCGCCTTCGAGCAGCGCCTGGCGGTGCTGCGGATCGTTCTTCGCGTCGCGCAGTGCCACCGGGACGTTGAGCCGATGCAGGGTGCGGCGGGTCTTGACGCAGAACGGGCAGGCGTGGAACTGGTACAGCGCGAGGCCCTTGGCCTCTTGCTCGACACTGGCCTGAGCCGCGGCATCGCGCTTTTTCTTGGCTGGGCGGCTGATCCGGTCAGCGAATACGATGAGCTGGCCGAGGCCGACCCGCAAGGCTTTGACGATCATGGGCAACTCCTGAAAAGAAAAAGCCGACCCCAAAGGGTCGGCTCCGGATCACAGGCCGATCACTTGATCAGGCTGAGGAACTCGCTACGGGTGGCGGCGTTCTCGCGGAACTCGCCGAGCATTACCGAGGTGAGCATGGTCGAGTTCTGTTTCTCGACGCCGCGCATCATCATGCACATATGCTTGGCTTCGATGACCACGGCCACGCCTGCGGCGCCGGTCACCTGCTGGACGGCTTCGGCGATCTGGCGGCTGAGGTTTTCCTGGATCTGCAGGCGACGGGCGAACATGTCGACGATCCGCGCGACCTTCGACAGGCCGAGCACCTTGCCTTTGGGGAGGTAGGCGACATGAGCCTTGCCGATGAACGGCAGCATGTGGTGTTCGCACATCGAGTACAGCTCGATGTCGCGGACCAGTACCATTTCGCTGTTGTCGGAGCTGAACAGCGCACCGTTGGTCACTTCTTCCAGGGTCTGCTCATAACCGCGGCAAAGGTACTTCATGGCCTTCGCAGCCCGTTTCGGCGTGTCGAGCAGGCCTTCGCGGGAGACGTCCTCGCCCAGCTGGCTGAGGATCTCGGTGTAGTTCTGTTCCAGGGACATGGATCTACCTGTGGAAAATTTCGCAAAGACGAAGGGTACGGCGCCGAGCACGGCGCTGCAAGCGCGATGTCACTCGTCGCGGCCTTCGAGCATGGTTCGCTTGAGCATGACGTACAGCGCGCCGGTGCCGCCGTGGCGGGCCTGGCAGGAGGCGAAGCCGAGCACTTGCGGGTGTTGGCGCAGCCAGGTGTTGACGTGGCTCTTGATCATCGGGCGCTTGCCATCGATGCGCGCGGCCTTGCCGTGGGTCACGCGCACGCAGCGCACTTCGAGCTTGGTGGCTTCGGCGATGAAATCCCACAGGGTTTCGCGCGCTTTCTCGACGCTCATGCCGTGCAGGTCGAGGCTGCCCTCGAAGGCGATCTGGCCGAGTTTGAGCTTGCGGATCTGGCTCTCCTGCACACCGTCTCGGCGCCACATCAGTTCGTCTTCGGCACCAACGTCGATGACGAACTGGTCGGACAGGCCGTCGACGACCAATGGCTGGTCGCTACGGATGGTCGCCGCCTGGCGCAGGCCGGCCAGTTGCTTGCGGTCGGCCTTGGGTTTGCCGACCTCGGCGCGATCGTGCTGGATCGGCTTGACCCCGCGTACTTCGCTGCGGAAGAGGGAAAAATCGTCGTCTTGCATGGTGCCTCCACGTGGGCGGCGTAGTTTACGCGACTGTGTGCCGGAGTGAAGCCTTGGGTTGCTCATGCGGGCTGTTCGCCGGCAAATTGGCGAAACACAATCTATCGAGTTGGCACGCCTCTGTAGGAGCGGCTTCAGCCGCGATCACCCGCGAAGCGGGTGCCGGACACGGCGCTGGCTGCATCGCGGCTGAAGCCGCTCCTACAGAGGACCTCGATCCCTTCGCGGCAGCTCGACAGATCAGTCGTGTTTCTTCATCAGGTGTGGCGCAAGATTCAGCCCGTGCCCGCGGCGCAGGCGAATGCGGCTGCGGCGCCAGCCGCGTACACCGAAATACAGCAGCAGGATGCCGACCACCGTGAGCGTCGCCGCCAGCGGTTGGTTGGCGTTGAGTTCGGCGAGGGCGGGGTAGTTGCCCAGCAGGCCGGCGACGCCGGCCATGGCGAGAAGGATGCCCAGCGTCGCGAGCAGTACCGAGAAGGCGGCGCCCAGGCGCGCGCCCCAGTTGCTCGGTTCGCGCTGGCGCAGGCGTTTGGCATCGAAACGGCCTTTGAGCTTCATTCGAAGTCCTCTGGATCTTGTAACGCTGATCCGGATTTCGACCTGCGGGTTGCCCCTGGGTTCCGCCCGTCCGCCGGACGGTCTCGGTCAGACCAGGCTGGCGGTGGGGGCGACGCAGGCGAAGTTGTCGGCCATCACGGCCATTTCGCACTGGTGGATCTGCGCGGCGGGGATCACCGTATCCTTGAGGGCAAGGTCACGGGTCGCCGAGGCATCTTCCACCAGGGTGCAGCGATAACCATAGTCCTTGGCGCGGCGCACGGTGGTGCTGACGCTCGAGTGGCTCATGAAGCCGCAGACGATCAGATCCAGCGGGCCGAACGCCTGCAGCGTTTCGTGCAGCTTGGTGTTCTTGAATGCGTTGGGCATGCGTTTTTCAATGACGACTTCGCCATCCAGCGGCTCCAGGCCGGGGATGAATTCACCCCCCGGGCCCTGCGGGTCGAAGCGACCGCCGACAGTACCGAGGTGGCGGACGTGGATGATCGGACGGTTGGCCTTGCGGGCGGCGTCGAGCAACCTGGCGATGTTCGCCACGGCCTCGTCCATGCCCGACAGCGCCAGCGGACCGCTCAGGTACTCCTTTTGCGCATCGATGACGATCAGGCTGGCTTGGCCAAGCTTGGCCGGCGGGTAGTCGCGGCCAGTGAGGCGGAACATCGTGGTTGGAACGGAGGACATCAAGGGCTCCTTGGATAGGGCTTTTGTATACCTATTCTCCCTCGCCTTGGCGTCAATGTGAATGGTTGACATTGCAGGCGGCATGGTTACTGGCCTGGGGCTATCCATTCGGCCATCGGAGAAAACAAATGTGTGGTGTGGGCTGTTAGACTTTTGTCCTGTCTGAAAAGGAGTACCCCGTGATCACATCCCGCCTGCGCACCCTGCGCGACCATATCCGCTGGGCGGTCAGCCGCTTCCATGAGCACGAGCTGTTCTTCGGCCACGGCGCCGACAATGCCTGGGACGAGGCCCGCCTGCTGGTGCTCGGTTCGGTGCACCTGCCGTGGGAGGTGGCCGACAGCTACCTGGACTGCCAGCTGGAGGACGATGAACGGGTACGCCTGCAGCACCTGCTCAAGCGCCGCATCGAAGAGCGCGTGCCCACCGCCTACCTGCTGGGCGAGGCATGGTTCTGCGGCATGTCGTTCATCGTCGACGAGCGCGTGCTGGTGCCTCGTTCCCCCATTGGCGAGTTGATCGAAAAGCGTTTCGAACCTTGGCTGGCGGCGGAACCGGCACGCATTCTCGACCTGTGCACCGGTTCCGGTTGCATTGGCATCGTCGCTGCGGATGTGTTCCAGGAGGCCGAGGTGGTGCTGGCCGACCTGTCCTTCGACGCGTTGGAAGTGGCCAACCAGAACATCGAGCGCCATGGCCTGGAACAACGTGTCTATACCGTGCAGGGCGATGGCTTCGGCGGCTTGCCGGGGCAGCGCTTCGACCTGATCCTGTCCAACCCGCCCTATGTCGACGCCGAGGATTTCGACGACATGCCGGCTGAGTACCACCACGAGCCCGAGCTGGGCCTGGCCTGCGGCAATGATGGCCTGGACCTGGTGCGGCGGATGCTGGCCGAGGCGGCCGAGCACCTGACCGAGAAGGGCTTGCTGATCGTCGAGGTGGGCAACAGCCAGGTGCATGTCGAGGCGCTGTACCCGGAAGTGGACTTCGCCTGGCTGGAGTTCGAGCGTGGCGGCCACGGGGTGTTCATGCTGACCGCCGAGCAGTGCCGGCAGCACCAGGCGTTGTTTGCTTCGCGGGTATGATCGGTCTGAGTTGAACGGGGCTGCCTTGCAGCCCTTTCGCCGGCAAACCGGTTCCTACGCGATGTTTTCTGTAGGAGCCGGCTTGCCGGCGAGCAATCAGCGGGTGGCGATCCAGATCAACAGCCCCGCCTGGAACACCGCAAAGGCCACCAGGCAGGTGATGGTGAAGCGTAACCCGCTGTCTTCACGGCGGTACTTGGCGACCCGCTCGTCACGCTCGCGCAACTGGGCTTCCTTCTCCATCAGGTTCTGCTCGGCCTGCTGCAGCATGCCGGCCGCCTCGATGATGTCGACGCGCTGGACTTTCTCGGTGTTCCAGCCGCCCTTGAGCTGGCCCACCGCGGTTTCCACCACGCGCCCCTTGAGCAACTGGCCATCGGCGTACTCCACCGCCAGGCCGACGCTGGCCAGCACGTGGTCGCGGCGCAGGCGAGTGTCCTCGTTGAGCGCATCCTTGTTCGGCAGGTTCATGCCTTCGACCCGGTAGTGCGAGCAACGTTGCTGCAACCACTGCACCGCCTGGGCCAGCAGGAAGCGGCCGAGACCGCGGTTCAGCGGTTCGAGTTGCAGGCCACTGTCGCTGCCGATGCGCACCAGCCGCTGCTCGTGGTCGACGCGGATGTCCAGCTGGTTCTGTTCCTTGCGCACTTTCTGTCCGGGCAGGCGGATTTCCATGCGCAGCAGGCTGTGGGCCTTGTCATGGCGCTCGGCGTAGCCGAACTGGACGAAGCGCAGTGGCCGCGCGCCGCTGTTGCGGTCGGTCGGCAGCGGCGCCAGGCGCAGCAGCTGGAAGTGTTCGGCGGCAAGGTCCGCCCACGGCTGGGGGGCGCTGTCCGGGGCTTGTTCTTCTGTCGCCTCGGCGGCGGGGGCATCGGTCATCAGGGCAATCCTCAAGTGCACGGCGGCCAGGTGTTCAGCGGGCCTCGGCGCCGTGATCACGACCTTCATAGCTGCATTATCGGCAGCTCGGGCCAAGACCTGAGCATTGTCGGTGATCGAGCCCTCAGGTGGGTGGTAACTGGTGGATGAAAGCGACGATCCGCTCACCCAGTTCGCGCGCCAGGGGCAGCTCCGGGTTCAGGTAGCTTTCACGCTGTTGGCGGATGTCCCGGGGGCTGATGCGCAGCACGTGGTTCATGCCGTCGATCAGCGCCAGTTCTGCGTCGGGCTTGGCGGCCTTGAGACGTTCGGCGTCGGCCACCTCGACTTGCACGTCGTTGCGCCCCTGGACGATCAGCGCGGGCACCTTGAGGTGGGCAAAGGCTGCGGCCGGGTCCTGGCGCAGCAGCGAGATCAGGTACGGCTGCACGCTGGGGCGGAATACCTGGCGCAGGGGCGCCGGCACGTCCAGGCTGGTCTGCCCCGCCTGCAACCTGTCGATCAGCGCCACGGCGGCGTTCAGTTGCGCAGGGGGCAGGCGTTGGGCCAGTTGCTCGCGCAGCACCTGCGCCACCGGGCGGCCACTGCCGGCCAGGGTGATCACCGCGCTGGCGCCGGCCTGTTCGGCGGCCAGGCTGGCGATCAGCGCGCCTTCGCTGTGGCCGACCAGAATCAGCGGGCCGAAGCGTGGGTCATGGCGCAATGCCTGGCCCCAGGCGACGACGTCGGCCACGTAGCGTTCCACGCTGAGGTCGCGTTCGTCGGGCGTGGCCGGTTGGCTGGCGGCCACGCCGCGCTTGTCGTAGCGCACGCTGGCGATGTGCTCGCCGGCCAGCAGCAGGGCCAGGCGCTTGAGGTTGTCGATGCGCCCGGAAGCCGGGTTGTTGCCATCGCGGTCAGTCGGGCCGGAGCCGGCGATGATCAGCACCACCGGAGGCGGAGTGTCCTGCTGCGGCAGCAGCAGGCTGCCGTGCAGCACGCCCTGGCCGGTGTCCAGGTCGATGGGACGTTGCAGCACGGTGGGGGCGGCCTGGGCTAGACCAGTGCAAAGCAGCAGGAGGAGGGCGGCGAGGCGCGACTTCATCAACGGGTACTATCTGGGGAGGTCTGGTTTCGACCTTGGGGTTTGTGGAAGGTTCGCTGGCCCATTCGCCGGCAAAGCCGGCTCCTGCATTGAGGTCAGCACGGGCCACCATTACCCCGGTGTTTTCCGTATACTGGCCGCTTTCGTTCACTTCAGGCTGATCTCGCGGAGCGTCCATGTCCGGCAATACCTACGGCAAGCTGTTCACTGTCACCACCGCTGGCGAAAGCCATGGGCCGGCGTTGGTCGCCATTGTCGATGGGTGCCCGCCGGGCCTCGAGATTTCGCTCGCCGACCTGCAGCACGACCTCGACCGGCGCAAGCCCGGCACCAGCCGGCATACCACTCAACGCCAGGAACCGGACGAGGTGGAGATCCTCTCCGGGGTGTTCGAGGGCCGCACCACCGGTTGCTCGATCGGCCTGCTGATCCGCAACACCGACCAGAAATCCAAGGACTACTCGGCGATCAAGGACCTGTTCCGCCCGGCCCACGCCGACTACACCTACCACCACAAGTACGGTATCCGCGACTACCGCGGCGGTGGCCGCAGCTCGGCGCGCGAAACCGCCATGCGCGTGGCGGCCGGCGCTATCGCCAAGAAGTTTCTCGCCACCCAGGGCATCCGGGTACGCGGCTACATGAGCCAACTCGGCCCCATCGAGATCCCGTTCAAGACCTGGGATTCGGTGGAGCAGAACGCCTTCTTCAGTCCGGACCCGGACAAGGTGCCGGAACTGGAGGCGTACATGGACCAGCTGCGCCGTGACCAGGATTCGGTGGGCGCGAAGATCACCGTGGTCGCCGAAGGCGTGATGCCGGGCCTGGGCGAGCCGATCTTCGACCGCCTCGACGCCGAGCTCGCCCACGCATTGATGAGCATCAACGCGGTCAAGGGCGTGGAGATCGGCGCCGGTTTCGCCAGTGTCGCCCAGCGTGGTACCGAGCACCGTGACGAGCTGACCCCCGAAGGCTTCCTCAGCAACAATGCCGGCGGCATTCTCGGCGGCATCTCCTCGGGCCAGCCGATCGTCGCCCACCTGGCGCTCAAGCCTACTTCGAGCATCACCACGCCCGGTCGCTCGATCGATGTCGATGGCAATCCGGTCGAGGTGATCACCAAAGGCCGTCACGACCCGTGCGTCGGCATCCGCGCCACGCCGATCGCCGAGGCGATGATGGCCATCGTGCTGATGGACCACCTGCTGCGTCATCGCGCGCAGAATGCCGAGGTGAAAGTGGACACGCCGGTGTTGGGGCAGCTCTGACATGAGGGTAAGCCCTTTCGCCGGCAAGCCGGCTCCTACAGGCACAACCAAGCCTTGGTAGGAGCCGGCTTGCCGACGAAGGGACCGCAAGGCCAAACCGACCTATCGATCAAGCCCATGCCCCTCATCCCCTACTGGCGCCTGTCCAGCTTCTACCTCTTCTATTTCGCCCTGCTCGGTGCCACCGCGCCGTTCCTGGCCCTGTACTTCGATCACCTGGGCTTCTCCCCGGCACGCATCGGCGAGCTGGTGGCCATCCCCATGCTGATGCGCTGCCTGGCTCCCAATCTCTGGGGCTGGCTGGGTGATCGCACGGGCCAGCGCCTGCTGATCGTGCGTCTGGGGGCGTTGGCGACGCTGGCGACCTTCTCGCTGATCTTCTTCGCCAAGAGCTACGCCTGGCTGGCGCTGGTCATGGCGCTGCACGCGTTCTTCTGGCACGCCGTGCTGCCACAGTTCGAGGTCATTACCTTGGCCCACCTGCACGGCCAGACTTCACGTTACAGCCAGGTCAGGCTGTGGGGCTCGATCGGCTTCATCCTCAGTGTGGTCGGGCTGGGTCGGCTGTTCGAATGGCTGAGCCTGGACATCTACCCGGTGGCGCTGGTGACCATCATGGCGGGCATCGTCGTCGCGAGCCTGTGGGTGCCCAATGCCCAGCCGGTGGAGCAGGCCGACCAGGGTAGGGCGGGGGGCTTCCTCCGGCAACTGGTGGCCCCCGGCGTGGTGGCTTTCTACATTTGCGTGGCGCTGATGCAGCTCAGCCACGGCCCTTACTACACCTTCCTCACCCTGCACCTTGAGCACCTGGGCTACAGCCGTGGCGCCATTGGCCTGCTGTGGGCGCTGGGGGTGGTGGCCGAAGTGCTGGTATTCATGGTGATGAGCCGGATCTTTGCGCGGGTTTCGGTGCGCCGGGTGCTGCTGGCGAGCTTTCTGCTGGCCGCCGTACGCTGGCTGTTGCTGGGCAACCTGGCCGAGATCCCGGCGCTGCTGGTACTCGCCCAGGTTCTGCACGCCGCCACGTTCGGTTGTTTCCACGCCGCCAGCATCGCGTTCGTCCAGTCCAGTTTCGGTGCGCGCCAGCAGGGCCAGGGCCAGGCATTGTACGCGGCGCTGTCCGGCACCGGCGGTGCCTTGGGCGCCCTGTACTCGGGTTACAGCTGGAAACTGCTCGGCCCGCACTTCACCTTTGGTATGGCCAGCGTCGCGGCACTGGCCGCAGCCGTTATCATTGCCCTCCCTCTGAAAGAAAGCAGGAACGACCCCTGATGAGCATCCTCAGTGTTTTCGACCCGTCCAGCCCGGAACTGCCGAACAAGGTGCTGACCCACCACGACGACATCGCCGCGACCCTGGCCGAACAGGGCGTGCGTTTCGGCCGCTGGCAATCGGGGGTGCGACTGCGCCCCGGCAGCAGCGAAGGTGAGGTCCTGGATGCCTGCCGCGAGCCCCTCGATCAATTGATGACGGCCCACGGCAGTGCCGCATTCGCCGTGCTCAGCCGCGAAGGTGTCGATCCGGCCCTGGACGACCTGCGCGATGAGCATGTGCATGATGCCGAGGAAGTGTTCGCGGTGATCAGCGGGCGTGCCCAGGTTACGTTGCGCCTGGGCGACGTCGTTCATGCTGTGTTGTGCGAGAAGGACGATGTACTGGTGATTCCAGCAAGGGTACGGCGCTGGTTGGACCTGGGCGATGCCCCGTTCTGCCTGGCGTTGCGCCTGTTCGACAGCGCGCAGGGCAAGCAGCCGCGGTTCACCGGTGATGCCGGTGCCCGGCAGTTCCCGGGGCTCGACGAGCTCTGAGCGATCAGCGATAGGTCGGCAGGGCGAAGCGCTGCTGGCTTTGCAGCCTCGAGATTACCGGCAGGTCGCAGGCCTGTTCGGCCAGGTCGCGGCGGATGGCGCTGATGGCCCAGGACAGCTGTTCGGCGCTGTGCAATTGTGCATACGACAGCACGCGACGGGTCACCACGCCATCGGCGGCGCGCAAGGTCAGCAAGATGCCGCCGTCCGGCCGAGACTGGGTGGCGACCTGGTAGGCAGAGAACACCGACGTGAATTTTTCCTGGATGAGGTCCATGGCAACTCCTGACTGTTGTACTGGCAGACGTGAGTTGGGATTTGCAGTGAGCGTGCCAGTCTTTCAGTTTTTATAAAATCCTTATAAAACAATAAGTTATGTTTATTTTTGACATCGAGCTATTTGCATTTTGCAAGGTCGTGCATTTTGCACAGTGCAATTTGCACGGTAATAGCTTTGTTCTCTCTGCCCCATAGAATCTGACGTTTTGACCCCTGGAGGGTGCCTGGCCAACACTTGGCCTCACGAAATTGCCAGGAGGTTCCCGATGTCCGACCAACAGTCCGCCGAAGCGACCGCCGCCTTCGCCGAAGAAGTCTTCGAATGCGCCCGCCGCGGTGATGCGCCCATGCTTGAACGCCTGCTCGCCAGTGGCCTTCCGGCCGACTTGCGCAATCACAAGGGGGACACCTTGCTGATGCTGGCCAGCTATCACGGTCATGAAGAGGCGGTTCGCGTGCTGCTGGCCCATGGCGCCGACCCGCTGATCGCCAACGACAACGGACAGTTGCCCATTGCCGGTGCAGCGTTCAAGGGCGACCTGGCGATGATCCGCCTGCTGCTGGCGCAGGGGGTGCCGGTGGATGCCGCCGCCGCTGATGGCCGTACCGCGCTGATGCTGGCGGCCATGTTCAATCGCCTGGAGATCCTCGATCACCTGCTGGCCCAGGGTGCCGATGCGGCGCACCGCGATGCCGCGGGCACCACGGCGCTGGTCGCGGCGCGGACCATGGGCGCGATGGAGACCGCAGCACGTCTCGAGGCGCTGCTCGGCTAACCCCCGGGGGGCGTTTGCGGCTATCCTTGGCGCCTTTTACGCCAATCCGCAGGGCCCCCAATGAAAGACCAGTTGCTCGAATTCATCAGCCTCATCGGCGCGGGTTGCATGCCCGATGACGTCATCGAGCGCATCGCCGCCGAGGCCGCCCAGGCCTATGCCGACCCCGCCGCCTTCCTCGCCGCCAACCCGGACATCAACTACGACGACACCTTCCCGATCCCGCTGGGTGAATGGGTGGTGCTCGGCAGCCTGCCCGACACCGTGGTGTTCCAGGCCGACACTTACCAGGACCTGTTCCAGCAGATCAGCGACTCGTTCGACAAGAGCGTGCCGTTCACCCTCAAGCCCAAGCAGTTGGCGCGCACCGAGCCGCTGACCGCGCTCAACCGCATCCAGGTGCAGATGGGCGCGCTGAACAAAGAGGCCGGCGGCTATGTGCTGCTGAACTTCAGCCAGTTGCTCGATGACGAGTTGCAGATGGTGATGGTGGGGCAGAACGACCTGGCGCGGGTGCAGGAGCTGGGTGCGGCGCTGGGGATCAAGGTGGAGCCGGCGCTGGAGGCGCTGAAGGTGGCGGTACACGTCTGAGCCGGGGTTACTACTCCCCTGTAGGAGCGGCCTTGTGCCGCGAAAGGGCCGCAAAGCGGCCCCAATATCCCCTTGCCCAACTCTGGAATCCCGGGGCTGCTGCGCAGCCCTTTCGCGGCACAAGGCCGCTCCTACAGGGATTGCGCTTGGCCTTTCAACCCAATGCTGTATCGAGGAACATCATCACCGCGAACCCGCCCATCAAACCCAGGGTCGCCGCCGTCTGGTGGCCGTTGCGGTGGGTTTCCGGGATCACTTCGTGGGACACCACGAAGATCATCGCCCCCGCCGCCAGCCCCATGCTGATCGGGTAGGCCAGGGCGAAGCCGGTGGAAATCCCCATGCCGATGACCGCCCCCAGGGGCTCCATCAGCCCGGAACCGATCGCCACCAGCGCCGCCTTGAGGTTCGATAGCCCCGTGGCGCGCAAGGCGAGGGCCACGGCCAGCCCTTCGGGGATGTCCTGGATGGCGATGGCGCTGGTCAACGGCAGGCCGATGTTCAGGTCGCCGTTGGCGAAGCTCACGCCGATGGCCATGCCCTCGGGCAAGTTATGCAGGGTGATAGCCAGCACGAACAGCCAGACCCGGCTGATCCGTTCGGCTTCCGGCCCGCAGGGCCCGGTGCTTTCGTGCTCGTGTGGGGTGAAGCGGTCGAGCCCGAGCATCAACAGCACGCCCAGCCCCATCCCCAGCACTACGGTAAAGGCCGCGGCCGGACCGTTACCGGTGATGTCCCGGGCGGCATCCAGGCCAGGCAGGATCAGCGAGAACGAGCTGGCCGCGAGCATCATCCCGGCGGCGAAACCCAGCATCACATCCTGGCTGCGTGCGCTGACATCGCGCAGGACCACCGCCAGTACCGCGCCGAGGGCCGTGGCGCCGAAGCCGGACAGGCCACCGAGCAACGCCAGGTGCAGGTTGTCGGCGTGGTCGCCGTTGATGGCATTCCAGACGCTCGCCATCAGCAAGGCGAGCATGGCGAGCAGGCTCAGCAGCAGGCCGGCGCTGAGCCAGGGGGTGTCGAGCGCCTGTTGCCGCCAGGCGCTGATCATCGAGAGTTGGGTATTGGCTGGGGGCATGCGGACCTCGGGACGGTGGATAACGGCAGTCTATCCAGTGACCGGCGTGGTCGGCCAAGGATTCCCTTCTATCGGCGCCATAGCCAGCTATGCTCTGCAACACAGTCATCTCGCGGGGGCGGCGGCATGGGTTCGACCTTCAATGGCCTGGTTGGCCTGATCATCCTGGCCCTGGACATCTGGGCGATTCTCAATGTCATCAAGAGCAGCGCCGAAGTAGGGATCAAGGTGCTGTGGATCCTGTTGATCGTGTTGCTGCCAGTGGTAGGGCTGATCATCTGGGCGATCGCCGGGCCGCGGGGCAACATTCGGATATAGATGCGCTGGCGGCCATGGCCAGCGCTTCGACAAAATTTTCACACTCGATTTTTGAGAATTCGCGCCGCACAATGCGGCCTTGGTCCGTGGCCACGGTAATGGTCGGACCGCCTGGCTGTCGGCGATTGTCGCCTTCCCGCAAACCGCAATCCTAGGACCTCTCCATTCATGGCTAACACGGACGCCTTGAAGCAACAGGGCGTGCGAGGCTCGTTCTCGCCAACCCTGAAATCCCACCTGGCCTACACGCTGCTCAGCGGCCTGGTGATCATGCTGATGCTCAGCCTGGTGCGCCTGGCGCTGCTGGTCTACAACAGCGACATGATCGGCGACACCCCTTACTCGACCGTCGCCGAAGGCTTCTTCAACGGCCTGCGGTTCGACCTGCGGGTGGTGGTGTACATCAGCATCCCGCTGCTGCTGGCCTTGCTCAGCCCCTGGCTGATGGCCCGGCGTGGGCTGTTCCGCTTCTGGCTGACCATCGCCTCGAGCGTGGTGATGTTCCTCGGCCTGATGGAGATGGACTTCTACCGCGAGTTCCACCAGCGCCTCAACGGCCTGGTGTTCCAGTACATCCAGGAAGACCCCAAGACCGTCATGAGCATGCTCTGGTACGGCTTCCCGGTGGTCCGCTACCTGCTGGCGTGGCTGTTCGGCACTTGGCTGCTGAGCTTGCTGTTCAAGGGCATCGACCGCCTGACCCGTGGCGCCGGTGACTCCGTCCAGGCCTCTGGCCGTCGCTCGGTCGCACCGTGGTATGGCCGCCTGGCCGTATTCATGGTGATCCTCCTGGTGGCCGTGATCGCCGCCCGCGGCACCCTGCGCCAGGGCCCGCCGATGCGTTGGGGCGATGCCTTCACCACGGACTCGAACTTCGTCAACCAGCTGGGCCTGAACGGCACGCTGACGTTGATCGACGCCGCCAAGAGCCGCTATGGCGAGGACCGCGCCAATATCTGGAAGCCGGTGCTCAAGCAGGATGAGGCCACCCAGAGCGTGCGCGAGCAGTTGCTGACCGCCCACGACACCCTGGTCGACGCGGACGAAGCCGCGATCCGCCGCGATTTCGTGCCGCCGCAGGGCCGCACCCTGCCGATCAAGAACGTCGTGGTGATCCTCATGGAGAGCTTCGCCGGCCACTCGGTGGGGGCACTGGGCAGCCCGAACAACATCACCCCGTACTTCGACAAGCTGGCCAAGGAGGGTCTGCTGTTCGACCGTTTCTTCTCCAACGGCACCCACACCCACCAGGGCATGTTCGCCACCATGGCCTGCTTCCCCAACCTGCCGGGCTTCGAGTACCTGATGCAGACCCCGGAGGGTGGCCACAAGCTGTCCGGCCTGCCGGCCCTGCTCAGTGCCCGCGACTATGACGATGTCTACGTCTACAACGGCGACTTCGCCTGGGACAACCAGTCCGGGTTCTTCGGCAACCAGGGCATGACCACCTTCATTGGCCGCAATGACTTCGTCAACCCGGTGTTCTCCGACCCGACCTGGGGCGTGTCCGACCAGGACATGTTCGACCGCGGCAACGAAGAGCTGGCCAAGCATGACGGCAAGAAGCCGATCTACGCCCTGCTGCAGACGCTGTCCAACCACACGCCGTACGCGCTGCCGAGCAACCTGCCGGTCGAGAAGGTCACCGGCCAGGGGCGTCTGGACGAGCATCTGACCGCCATGCGCTACTCCGACTGGGCGCTGGGCCAGTTCTTCGAGAAGGCGCGCAAGGAGCCTTACTTCAAGGAAACCCTGTTCGTCATCGTTGGCGACCATGGCTTCGGCAACCACCAGCAGGTCACCGAGCTGGACCTGGGCCGCTTCAACGTGCCGTTGCTGCTGATCGCCCCGGGCATCCAGGAGAAGTTCGGCGCGGTGAACCACACTGTCGGTACCCAGGTCGACATCGTGCCGACCATCATGGGCCGCCTGGGTGGCCAGACCCGTCACCAATGCTGGGGTCGCGACCTGCTCAACCTGCCTGAGGGCGACGAGGGCGTGGGCATGATCAAGCCATCGGGCAGCGAGCAGATCGTCGGCCTGGTGCAGGGTGACCGTATCCTGATCGAGTCCAAGGACATGTCCCCGCGCATGTACCGTTACCAGCTGGGCCGCGAGTTCAAGGCCGAGCTGATCGAAAGCCCGGACCAGCCGCAGATGCTCAAGCGTCTCGAGGCGTACATCCAGACGGCGACCAAGAGCCTGCTGGACAACACCGCCGGTGTGGTGCACGGCACGCCGAAGTAAGTGATACGCACCAGGAAAGCCCGCCGTCATTGGCGGGCTTTTTTTTGCGTTGCCGGCCTGAACCCCTGAACGACGAGCTTGCATGGCGGTCAGCTATTACGGGTATCACTCACCGTTGCGCGTTTAGCGAGGGCCGATCGATGAAAGAGTGGGAAGTCATCTTTGCCGACCAGAAAGGCGAGCCGACGTCGCTGCTGATCAATGCCGAGCAGTGCCCCAGCGAGGAAGACGCCGCGCGCGCGATACGTTCGCATCTGTTCCCGGTCATGGACGAACTGGACCTCAACGACTTCCAGGGCCGTACCCATTCACCCACGGCGCGTTGGCTCAAGGAGCAGAACGGCGTCGTCATCACCGATATCCGCGAAGTCCCCTGAAAGCAGGCTTCTGGCGTGGTGCCTGCACAGGCACTACGCTGGAGTGAGGCACCGGCCTAATCTGCGGGCCTGTGTCGGTTCGATTCGCGTCTTGCATCAGCTCTAATTGCCAGGCATGGCACCGTTGCCAGGCAGGTGCGTCGTGCACTGAAAGTCTATCCACTGCTTTGCAGGAGGACGTTTCATGAGCAGCCAGAACGAAGATATCAGCAGCAGTGTCCTGCGCCAGATGAAAGCTGGCGGTTTCGATTTCACCCGCATCCACCCCATCGAGTTCTATGCCGTCTTCCCTGACGAGGCAGGCGCACGGCGCGCCGCCGGGGCGTTTCGCGGCGAGTCCCTCAATGCGCAGGTCAGCGAGCGTGACGACGGTGCCTGGCACCTGGAACTGAGCAAGGTCATGTACGCCACCCATGGCGGCATCGGGGCGTTCGAGCAGTCCTTCGAGCGTGCCATCTCGCCGTACGGTGGCGAGGTCGAAGGCTGGGGCGTCAAGCAGGAGCGGCCGATCGCCTAGCCTGCTTGCATACGTACCTGTAGGAGCCGGCCTTGCCGGCGAACAGGGCCGCGCACTAGTCGGCAGTCTTTCGCCCAGCCATATGCTCCAGATAAGCCAGTACCGCATCAAGCTCCTGCTCGCTGAGCACCTGGGGCGAGAAGCCTGGCATCTTCGCCTGTGGCCAGCGCCGAAGGCTCTGGGGATCTCGTATGTACTGGCGCAGGAATGCCGGCTGGAAATACTCGGTGGGATTGTGCGGCAGATTCAGGTCTGGCCCCAGTTGCGCGTCGCCCGCGCCATTGAGGCGATGACAGGCCAGGCAGTTCTGCTGGAACAAGGCAAAGCCGCGGCGAACGGGGGCGTCCAGAGCCAGGGCCGGATCGGGCAGCAAGGCGGGAAAACGTGCCTCGACCGCTGCCAGGCGGCGAATCGTGGTGATCTGGAACGGCCACTGCTCCGGGCGTATGCCACTGGCCTGAGGTTGGGTCCAGACCAGATAGAAAGGCCCCGCGCTCGGTTTTCCAGCGCCGATCGAGGGCCAGGGGTGAGCCGGATCCTCAATGGCCAGCCAGGCCTGCGCCGGGCCTGGCTGCAGCAACGTGGCGGCCGGCATCTCGGCGGCGAAACCGTCCAGCGCGACGGCCTGCAGGTGATCGCCCGGTTTCACCCCCTCAAGCAGCGCGGCCAGCGGCACGGCGCGGTAATGCTGGGTGCGCTTGTAGGTGACGTCCTGCTCGATGGTGATATCCCTGGCCTGGGGGTGGTCGAGCAATTGTTCGCTTTGCCAGTGGCGGCTGGTTGTTCCCAGTTCCAGGGTCAGCTGCGTCGCCCACGAAGGCAGGGCAAGCAGCAGGCAGATCAGGGTGAGGCACGCGCGCATGGGCAATCTCCAACCATCAAGGTCGGCAGGTTACCTGCGCATTGCCATTAATGGCCACCGCACTGTTCAACCGAACAGCCGGGTGAGGTTCGGCAGAATCAGCAGCAGCGTGGTGGCGAAGAGAATGAGCCCTGCTTGGCGTACTTTCGATTGTCTGAACATGGCGGACCGCCTTCTTGTTGTTATTCCTGAATAACCCTTGGCTTCCCTGTCGCGCGTCGGGTCGATCGCAGTGGCGCGATGAAGCGCCATGCCTGCTTGCCTCTTGTGTCTGGGTATACAACCAACAGTAGGGCCCGCGTCATCCCTGTTTCAGAACCCTTTGTTCTAACTGGGTTGTAGATGATTTCAGCTGGTTTTAAGGCCACTGGCCATATCGCTGCCACGCTGGGGCTAGACGAGTGCGCGGGCAGGGTTACCAAGGGTTACAGGGCCTACCGTTCGTCTGGACATCCTACTTGCTTGTACGAGCCTTTCGCGTCAGTCTTTACAGCACTTCCCACACACATGTCGTTCAGGACTATCCCTATGTCGTTACGCATCTGCATCCTTGAAACCGATGTCCTGCGACCTGAGCTGGTTGCGCAGTACCAGGGCTACGGAAGGATGTTCGAGCAGCTGTTCTCGCGTCAGCCGGTCGCCGCCGAGTTCGACGTGTACAACGTGATGAATGGCGACTACCCCGCGGACGGCGAAGTCTTCGACGCTTACCTGGTGACCGGCAGCAAGGCCGATTCGTTCGGCAGCGACCCCTGGATCCAGACGCTGAAGGCCTACCTGCTCAAGCTGTATGAGCGTGGCGAAAAACTGCTGGGCGTGTGTTTTGGCCACCAGTTGCTGGCGCTGACCCTCGGTGGCAAGGCCGAGCGTGCCGACAAGGGCTGGGGAGTGGGAATCCACCGCTACAGCCTGGCGGCCCATGCGCCGTGGATGGACCCGGAAGTGACCGAGCTGACGCTGTTGATCAGCCACCAGGACCAGGTTACCTCAGTGCCTGAGGGCGCCACGGTGATCGCCTCCAGCGACTTCTGCCCGAACGCCGCCTATCACATCCGTGACCAGGTGTTGTGTTTCCAGGGGCATCCGGAGTTCGTCCACGACTATTCGCGCGCATTGCTCGATGCGCGTCAGGACTTCCTGGGCGAGGAGGTCTACCAGAAGGCCGTGGCCAGCCTGGAGAGCGAGCACCAGGGTGACCTGGTGGGTGAGTGGATGATGCGGTTCATTCAGCAGTCGGCCAAGGCGGGCAATAGCTCGGTGTGATTGTCGGGCCAGCGGTGTGTCCTGGCCCGGCTATGCCGGGCATCGCCAGCAAGGCTGGCTCCTACAGGTTGCGCAAGATCGCCGCAGTACCTGTAGGAGCCAGCTTTGCTGGCGAATGGTCTAAAGCCAACCAGATCGCTTGAAGCTGTAGTACAACCCCGAACACCCCAACCCAATTACCCCAAGCACGGCGAAGTAGCCGTAATGCCAGCCCAGCTCCGGCATGTTCTGGAAGTTCATCCCGTAGATCCCGGCAATTGCCGTGGGGAACGCCAGGATCGCCGCCCAGGCGGCGAACTTGCGTTGGGTGATGCTCTGGCGTGACGACTCCAGCAGCATGCCGATCTCGATGGTCTGGCTGGCGATATCGCGAATGCCGGCCAGGTCTTCCATCTGCCGCGTGACGTGGATCTGCACGTCGCGAAAATACGGGCGCATGTTCTTGTCGATGAACGGGAAGCTCAGGCGCTGCAGTTCCTCGCTGACCTCCACCATCGGCGCCACGTAGCGGCGCAGGCGCAGGATATCCCGGCGCAGGCTGTGCAAACGCTGGACGTCCTCTTCCTTCAGCGAGTTGCCGAGCACGCTCTGCTCCAGCTCCTCGATCTCGCCATGGATCGCCTCGCTGACCGGTTGGTAGTTTTCGGTGACGAAATCGAGCAGGGCGTAGAGCACGAAGTCTTCGCCGTGTTCCAGCAGCAGCGGGCGCGCTTCGCAACGTTGGCGCACCAAGGCGTAGGACTTCGAGTGGCCGTTGCGGCAGGTGATGATGTAACCGTTGCCGGCGAAGATATGGGTTTCGATGAACTCGAGCTTCCCTTCGTGGCGCACCGGCGAGTAGGTGACGATGAACAGCGCGTCACCGAAGGTCTCGAGCTTGGGCCGGCTGTGTTTTTCCAGGGCATCCTCGATGGCCAGTTCGTGCAGGCCGAACTGGCGTTGCAGGTTGGCCAGCTCCTCGGCGTTGGGCTCTTCCAGGCCGATCCAGACGAAGTGCCCGGGCTTGCGGGCCCACTCGGCGCCTTCGTCGAGGCTGATGTTGGTGACCTTCCTGCCGGCGCTGTACACCGCCGACGCGACGACTCGACCCATGGTTGTCCGCTTATTCGGTTGAACACCGTGACAGCTTGGGCTGTAAGGCGGCCCGGGGCAACCTGTGGGGCGTGAACAATTGCACAGCTACACGGGGAGTTCGTGTTCCATGTGGTCGATGCAGTGCTGCATCTGGGTGCGGCATTGCTCGATCAGCGCGGGGATGTCCTGCGCGGTGAGGCCGGCGGTGGCGATGGGGGCCAGCGAGCGGATGATCACCGTGCGTTGGCGCCAGCTGTTCAGGCCCAGGCGCTTTGTGTAGCGGCTGACGCACACCGGCACGATCGGCACGCCGGCTTCGATGGCCATGTGGAAGGCGCCTTTCTTGAATGCCAGCAATTGCTCGCCGGGGTTGCGCGTGCCTTCCGGGAAGATCCAGATCGAGGTGTCGTCGCGCAAGGTGCGCGTGGTCGCCTGCAGGGCTTTGCGCGCCTGGTAGGCGTTCTTGCGGTCGATCAGCACATTGCCACCGAGCCAGAACAACTGGCCGAACAGCGGGATCCAGCCCAGGCTCTTCTTGCCGATGGCGACGGTACGCCGAGGCACCACCTGGCCAATGATGAACAGGTCGTAGTTGGATTGGTGGTTGGCGATGATCACGCAACCGGGGGGCTGGTCCCACAGCGGGCCGACTTCGGCCTTTACCCGGATACGCATGAACCAGGCGGCCGGCACGCTATAAAGGCGGGCGAACACGCGGCTGTTATCCGGGTTGAAGGGGCGGAGCAGGCCGATCAGCAGGCCCAGCACGCCAACCAGCAGGAAATGCAGCGCCAGCAGGAGCATGCGCAAGATATAAAGCATGGAACGGCTCACACCAGACAGTCGCGGCGCAGTGTACGGATGTGCACTGTCCGGGGCAAATACTCGGTGAGCGTCAGGCGGATCTTTGTAGGAGAGGCTTCAGCCGCGATGCAGGCGCCGCGTTCCCGGCACCCGCTGCGCGGGTGATCGCGGCTGAAGCCGCTCCTACAGAGGCATAGGCTCGGCGATCAGCCCATGTGGTTCTGGTCCTGCAGGATCGCCTCGTCCAGCGCCTCCAGCAGGGCCTTGCGCACCTTCAGCTTGGTGTTCTTGTGCGCCAGCATGTTCAGCTTCTTCAGCTCACGGGCAGCCGCCAGGGCGGTCTCGTGCAGTTGTTCGGCCGGCACCACCTTGTCGAGGAAGCCGGCTTCGCGCGCGCCCTGCGGGTCGAAGATCTCGGCATTGTTCACCGCCCGCTGGAAGGCGGCGCGGCTGAGGCGGTCGCGGGCCAGTTCGATGCCGGCGTGGTGCATGGTCATACCGATCTGCACTTCGTTCAGGCAGATCTTGTAGGGGCCTTCGACGCCGATGCGGTAGTCGCCCGACAGCAGCAGGAAGGCGCCTTTGGCCACGGCATTGCCGGGGCTTGCGACAATTACCGGGAAGGGGTGTGACAGCAGGCGGCGGGCCAGGGTGGAACCGGCAGTCACCAGGCCGACGGCCTCCTTGGGGCCGGCGGTCATTACCTTGAGGTCGTAGCCGCCGGAGAGAATGCCCGGCTGGCCGGTGATGATCACAATGGCGCGTTCTTCCACGGCGCGGTCGAGGGCGGCATTGAAGGCGGCGATGAGATCCGGCGAGATGGCGTTGACCTTGCCGTTGTTCAGGGTCAGGGTGGCGATGCCGTCTTCGGCGTGGTAGGTAATCAGCTCGCTCATGGCAGAGTCCTTTGGGTGGCGTGGCGACGACGTTACCCAGCGGCGCAGGCCAGGTAAAGCGCCAAGGCTGACTGGCCAGTCAGTGCCAGGCCGGCAACCCTTGGCCAGTCGGGGCAGGGCCTTGGCGGTAGGGAAAAGCGCTGGGCACAATGGCAGCATTGCCTTGATAAGCCAGCGTTTTCGGGGAATTGGCTTAAGCGCATGAAAATTCTGAAAAAAATGCTTGCCAAAGAAAAGCTCTTCTACTAAATTAGCGCGCCTCGACAGGCTGAATAGCTTGAAGAGAAACGGTGAAGTGTCCGAGTGGTCGAAGGAGCACGCCTGGAAAGTGTGTATACGAGAAATCGTATCAAGGGTTCAAATCCCTTCTTCACCGCCACATTCTACGAGAAGCCCCCGAATCGAAAGGTTCGGGGGCTTTTTGTTTTCTGCCCCTTTCGCCGGCAAGCCGGCCCCTACAGGTTTGGCGCCGCTCTTGAGGCCGGCGCCGTACTTGTAGGAGCCGGCTTTGCCGGCGAAAGGGCCAGTGCAGTCAGCACATCACAATGACTGTCAGAAACTGACGGAAGCCGACAGCCGAGCCGTACGCGGCGTGCCCTGGAACAGGTAGTTGTCGCCCAGGTAATCCCCCACGTCGCGCCAGTAACGCTTGTCGAAGACGTTGTCCACGGTCAGCCGCAACACGGTGTCGTAACCACCGATACGGGTACGGTAGCGGCTGCCGATGTCGAACACGGTGTAGCCGCCAACCTCGGCATTGCCCGCCTGGCTGGCGTACTTGCTGGCGCTGTAGCGCGCGCCACCGAGCAGGGCCAGGCCGGGCACGGGCAGGGCGTAGTCGGCGTGCAGGGCGGCGCGCAGGCGCGGGACATTGATCGCCTGATGGCCTTCGTAGGCGTCGGTACCGCTGTTCTGCACGCGCGCGCGGATCGCCGCGGCACTGGCCTGGATCTGCAAGTTCGAGGTCACCTGGCCACTGGCGCCCAGTTCCAGGCCGGTGTTCTTCTGCTGGCCTTGTTGCACGTAGGTGAAGCTGCCGCCCTCGGGCCGGGCATACTGGTAGGCCTGACGGATCTGGAACAGGGCGGCGCTGAAGCTCATGCCCTGCCAGTCACGCTTGATACCAACCTCCATCTGACGCGACAGGGTGGGCGCGAGGATCTCGGCGGCATTGCTGGCGAACCACGGCGCTGTTCCTCCAGCGGACAGACCCTTGGAATAGCTGGCGTACAGCGTGGTGTCCGGTTGTGGTTTGTAGATCAGCGCCGCATTGGGCAGCAGTTGATACTGCTGGGTATGCCGACCGGCAACGCCGTTCTCGTCCCAGGTCTTCTCATCCAGGCGGACTTCCCGGGCGCCGATCACGGTTTGCCAGTTTTCGTTGAGGGTGATCCGGTCGCTGAGGAATAGGCCGTATTGGCGGCTGTCCAGGCGGCGCTCGCTGGAACCGATGGATTTGTCGGAGGGTTGCAGGGCGGGGGCACCGGTGTAGATGTTGCCGGTACCCAGCCATTCGTTGTAGTAAGGCCTTTGATCGAGCGTACGGCGCTGGGCGCTGGCACCCACAGTCAATTCGTGGCCCACGCCCAGCGCATCGAAACGCCCATCGAGCATGGCCTGTGCTTCGTCGATGCGGCGGGTGTCGTCGGGGCTTCGGAAGTCGTAGATGTCATAGTCGCCCGTGCTGCCAAAGAACGCTCCTTCGCTAGAGCCCCAGGCAAACGCACTGTAGTCGTCGATCACCACCTTGCTGCGCGAAGCGCTGAGGGTGCCGTTCCAGGTGTCGTTGAACTGGTACTTGAAGCGACCGCCCAGGTTCAGCGAATCGTTCTGCACCGGCTTTGCCCATGACTGCCAGGCCAGGTGGTCCTTGGGGTCGACCCCATGGGGCACCTGGGTGCCGCCGAGCAACTGGTAGCCCGGCACCGAATACTGCTCGCGGTGCTGGTACTCGGCGTCCAGTTCGAGCACGGCATCCGGGCTGATCTGCCAGTCGAAGGCCAGCGAGGCGAAGTCGCGCTTGCCGTCGGCGTGGTCGACATACGAGCGGATATCTTCATGGGCCAGGTTGGCGCGCAGGCCGAACTGACGCTCGGCGCCGAACCAGCCGCCCAGGTCGGTGGCCAGGTAGCGCTCGCCCTGCTCATTTGTCGAGACGCTGACGCTGCGCACGTCCTCCGGGCGCTTGGTCACGTAGTTGACCAGGCCGCCGGGCTCCGACACGCCACTCTGCAGCCCGGAGAGCCCCTTGAGCAGCTCGACCTGCTGCTTGTTCTCCAGGGCCACGTTCTGTTCGCCGGCTATGGTCTGGCCGTTGATCCGGTAGCTGCTGGCGGCATTGAGCTCGAAGCCACGGACGTTGAAGTTCTCGTAGTAGCCGACTGGCGCGTAGCTTTCGCCCACCGAGGCGTCGCTCTGCAGCACTTCGCTCAGTTTGCGCACCTGGCGGTCGTCGAGCAGTTGGCGGTTGAACACGCTGACTGCGGCGGGGGTGTCCAGCAGCGGGGCGTTGTGCAGGCCGCCCACCTGGGCCTCGCGTGCCTGGTAGCCCTCGTTGCCGTAGACCTCCGAGACACGCACGGGGGCCAGGGTCACGCTGTCGGCGGCAAGGCCCTGGCCGCTGTGCAGGGCAAGGCCGAGGCTGAGCAGGCCGAGGGGCAGGCGGGGGCGAAGCGGGGTCATGCAAGGCTCCTTGGAAGGCGGACGCGCCGTTATCGGTCGGCGGCTGTCGGGCAGGCAAAAGGGCGCCATGGTAGCAGGCTGCCAAGCATGGGATTCGATGTTTCAGGGGAATCGAATTCTGTAGGAGCGGCTTTAGCCGCGATGCAGGCAACGCGGTGCCCGGCACCCGCTTTGCGGGTGATCGCGGCTAAAGCCGCTCCTACAGAACGAAGCGGTCAGAACGAACGGAGCGGGGGCCGATTCAGGCCGCGGCCGGACGCTGATGCTTGCGCCAGTTGTCGTCGATCTTCGACCAGGTCTTGCCATCGGTGATGGCCATCAGCTTGCGCCCGTCCTTGAACGTAGCGACGAAGGTGACTTCGTCTTCCTTGCCGCCGAGCAGCAGCCCGGCGAGCAGGCCGACCGGGCCGGCCACCAGCGCTCCGGCCACCCCCCAACCCAGGGCGCTGCCCAGGCTGCGGGTCGATTCGAGGTTGGCCAACCTCAGGTCCTTGATGCGGGTGAGTGAAATGCGCTCGCCCGGCGAGGGGCTGCGAGGGGTCTTGAGTGTGAGCGCTCCATTGCGATACTCGCCTTCACCTTGCAAGAAATCGCCGGATTGCACCGTGAGTCTTGTCATTGTGTCGTCCTGTCAGGGAGGGGCTGTGACCAACGCCTACTGAGCGCCAGGGGCGTTGACAAGTCAACGGCCAGGCGACGGAGGGTCGTGCGGCGGGTTGTCACGTAGTTAAGCGCCTAGAACGAAGCAGCGATCGAGATGTTCAAGCGAAAGTCGCGTTTTCGAAAGTAAACTTCGATTCGGTGACCAATTAGTCATCGATTCATTAATAGAACTAATGATTGTATCAGCGGGGGCCGGTAGAGCGCAGCTTGAGGAAAAAAATACGAATCAGTGACCGTGTTCGAAAACGAAAAAATGAAGCCAAAAAAGGCTGGACAGGTAGTTTCAACATGTGTCAGTTTTTTTGCGCCGCATAAAGGCGAGTGACAGGACGCTCTCGCCAAGTTGGGAAACTCCTGTCTGACATCAACTGCTTTTTTGTAAACAAGGAAGTAATCTGCATGTCGAAAGTCAAAGAAAGCGCTATTGTTTCGGCCGTTTCCGCACTGCAACCGAAGGGTCCGAGCTCTTCCTTCGGCCAGATTGATACTTTTGCCCACCAGTACGATCGCGGCGGCGCGAAAATCAATGGCAAGAAGTCCTTCACGGCCGACCAGGCCGCCGATCACATCCTGCGTGATGGCGCCTCCTGGAAGGACCTGAACAAGGATGGCACGATCAGCTTCTCGTACACCTTCCTGACCAAGGCGCCTGCCGACTTCTACACGCGCAAGCTGGGCACTTTCAGCCAGTTCAGCGACCTGCAGAAAGAGCAGGCCAAGCTCTCCATGCAGTCCTGGGCGGACGTGGCCAAGGTCACCTTCACCGAGGCCGCATCGGGCGGTGACGGCCACATGACCTACGGCAACTTCAGCGCCAGCAACGGTGGCGCGGCGTTCGCCTACCTGCCGTTCGACACCCCGGGCTCGCACAAGGGTGAATCCTGGTACCTGATCAACAACAGCTACCAGGTCAACACCACCCCGGGTACCGGCAACTACGGGCGTCAAACCCTGACCCACGAAATCGGCCACGTGCTCGGCCTGTCCCACCCCGGCGACTACAACGCCGGCCAGGGCAACCCGACCTACGCCAATGCCGATTACGCCCAGGACACCCGTGGCTACAGCGTCATGAGCTACTGGAGCGAAAGCAACAACGGGCAGAACTTCGTCAAGGGCGGCGGTCAGTACTACGCCTCGGCCCCGCTGATGGACGACATCCTGGCGATCCAGAAGCTCTACGGCGCCAACTACGCCACCCGTGCCGGCGACACCACCTACGGCTTCAACTCCACCGCTGAACGCGACTTCTACTCGGCCACCTCGGCCTCGTCGAAGCTGGTCTTCTCGGTGTGGGACGGTGGCGGCAACGACACCTTCGATTTCTCCGGGTTCACCCAGAACCAGAAGATCAACCTCAACGAAGCGTCGTTCTCCGATGTTGGCGGCATGATCGGTAACGTGTCCATCGCCAAGGGCGTGACCATCGAAAATGCCTTCGGCGGTTCGGGCAACGACCTGCTGATCGGCAACGCGCTGGCCAACGTGCTCAAGGGTGGTGCCGGCAACGACATCATCTACGGTGGTGGCGGTGCCGACCAGCTGTGGGGCGGCACTGGCGCGGACACCTTCGTGTTTGGCGCTATCAGCGATTCCACCAAGGCCGCGCCGGACCGGATCATGGACTTCACCTCGGGTCAGGACAAGATCGACCTGTCGGCGATTTCCGCGTTCGCCGTGAACAAGCTGCCGCTGCAGTTCGTCAACGCCTTCACCGGCCATGCCGGCGAAGCCGTGCTGAGCTACGACCAGGGCACCAACCTGGGCAGCCTGTCCATCGACTTCACCGGGAACAGCTCGGCTGACTTCCTGGTGACTACCGTTGGCCAGGCCGCTGTCACCGACATCGTGGTCTGATGCAGGTGGGGGCGGCGCGCGAGCGTCGCCCCTTCTGCCGACGAGGTCGACGGATGCGAACTATCGAACGAATCATCGCGCTGGCCGCGATTCCATTGATGTTGATGACCGAGGTAGGTATGGCGAGCAGCCTGCTACTCCCCAACGCCGCGCAACTGGCCGGGCGTTGGCAGCTTTACCCCGAACAACAAAAGGCACAGGCCTGCGACCTGCGCCTGGCCGCCAGCGAAGGCAAGCTGGACGGCGACCTGGCGTGCGCCGAGCGCCTGCTGGGCCTGCGCCCCGGTAGCTGGCTGGTGACCCCCGATACGCTGGCCCTGGTGGGTGGTGATGGCAGCACCGTGGTGCACTTCAGCCGCGAAGGCGCAAATCGCTACGGCTGGACCACGCCAAAAGGGACTCAACTGGTGCTCGAGCGCCTGGACAAATAAACCCAGCCCGGCACTTTCACGGGGTCGGGTTAAAAGGGCGAAATATGAAACTACCGAGCAGGAAGCCCGGGGCGCCTTTGTGGGCAGCGCTCGGCGAACATAAGTCGACGTTGATCAGCGTTGGCTGTTTCACAGCCTTGATCAATATCCTGATGCTGGTGCCGTCCATTTATATGCTTCAAGTGTACGACCGTGTACTGAGTTCACAGAACACTACAACTTTATGGGTACTCACCCTGATGGTCGTCGGCTTCTTCGTATATATCGGCGGGCTTGAAGCCGTGCGCAGTTTCATTGTTATCCGGGTAGGCAACCAGCTGGAAAAAAGTTTCAACCTGAATGTCTATCGTGCCGCCTTCGAACGCAACTTGCGCCATCGCGATGGCGCGGCCGGGCAGGCCTTGGGCGACCTCACGCAACTGCGCCAGTTCGTCACCGGCCCTGCGTTGTTCGCCTTCTTCGACGCCCCGTGGTTCCCCATCTACCTGGCGGTGATCTTCGCCTTCAACGTCTGGCTGGGGGTGATGGCCACCGTCGGCGCGCTGCTGCTGATCGCCCTGGCCGTGCTCAACGAACGCCTCACCCACAAGACCCTGGTCGAAGCCAGCGGCATCCAGCAGCAATCGACGCTGCTGGCCGGTAGCCAGTTGCAGAGTGCCGAGAGCATCCAGGCCATGGGCATGCTCGCGGCCCTGCGTCGGCGTTGGTTCGACCTGCACGGGCGCTTCCTCGACCTGCAGAACAAGGCCAGCGACACCTCGGCGGTGATCACCGCCACCAGCAAGGGCCTGCGCCTGTGCCTGCAATCGCTGGTGCTGGGCCTGGGTGCCCTGCTGGTGATCGAGGGGCAGATGACCCCGGGCATGATGATCGCCGGTTCCATCCTGATGGGCCGGGTGCTCGCCCCGATCGACCAATTGATCGCCGTGTGGAAGCAGTGGAGCGGTGCCCAGCTGGCCTACCAGCGCCTGGACAGCCTGCTGCGCGACCACCCCGAAGCACCTGTGCCGATGCCGCTGCCGACACCGACCGGGCAGTTGACCGTGGAACAGATGAGCGCCGCGCCGCCTGGGCGCACCCAGGCCACGTTGCAGCAAGTGCATTTCCAGCTTGAACCCGGCGAGTTACTGGGCGTGCTCGGTGCCTCGGGCTCCGGCAAGTCGACCCTGGCCAAGGTCCTGGTGGGTGTCTGGCCCACCTTGGGTGGGCATGTGCGCCTGGATGGCGCCGAGCTCGACCAATGGGACCGCGAGGCCCTTGGCCCGCATATCGGTTACCTGCCGCAGAACATCGAACTGCTGCGCGGCAGCATCGCCGAAAACATCGCCCGCTTTGGCGAGCTGGACGGCCACAAGGTGGTCGAGGCGGCGCGCCTGGCGGGGGTGCATGAATTGATCCTGCGCCTGCCCAAGGGCTACGACACACGCCTGGGCGAAGATGGCGGCGACCTCTCCGGTGGTCAGAAGCAGCGCATTGCCCTGGCCCGGGCGTTGTATGGCAACCCGTGCCTGATCGTGCTCGACGAGCCCAACTCCAACCTCGACAGCCCCGGCGAGGCGGCCCTGGCCAACGCCATCCTCCAGCTCAAGGCCCTGGGCCGCACCGTGGTGCTGGTGACCCACCGCAGCTCGGCGCTGGGCCAGGCCGACAAGCTGCTGGTAATGAACGAAGGGCGCATGCAGGGCTTCGGCCCGGCGCGCGACATTCTCCACGCGCTCGGCCAGGGGCCGGCGCAACGACCGCTGCAGGCCGGAGGTGGCGCATGAGCCGGCATGAACGTGACGCGCGCTTTCATGTGCGCCTGGGCTGGGTGCTGACGCTGGTCGGTTTCGGTGGTTTCATGGCCTGGGCCAGCCTGGCCCCGCTCGACCAGGGGGTGCCGGTGCAAGGCACCGTGGTGGTCTCGGGCAAGCGCAAGGCGGTGCAGTCCATGGCCGGTGGCGTGGTCAGCCGGATCCTGGTCAGCGAGGGCCAGCAGGTGCGCCAGGGCGAGCCGCTGTTCCGCCTCGACCGCACCCAGGTGCAGGCCGATGTCGACGCGTTGCAGGCCCAGTACCGCATGACCCGTGCCAGCCTGGCGCGCTGGCAGAGCGAACGCGACAACCTCGGGCAGGTGCAGTTTCCCGCCGACCTGGTCGAGGATGCCGACGCCAAGCTCGGCTTGATCCTGGAAGGCCAGCGCCAGCTGTTCGACAGCCGCCGCCAGGCCCAGGCCCGCGAGCAGGGCGCATTGGCTGCCAGTATCGACGGCTCCCAGGCCCAACTGGCCGGCATGCGCCGTGCCCGCAGCGACCTGCAGGCCCAGGTCGACTCGCTGCGCGAGCAACTGGACAACCTGCGCCCGCTGGCCGGCGACGGCTACATTCCGCGCAACCGTGTGCTGGAGTACCAGCGCCAGCTGTCCCAGGTGCAGCGCGACCTGGCGCAGAACGCCGGCGAGAGCGCGCGGCTGGAGCAGGTGATCGTCGAGTCGCGGCTGAACCTTGCGCAGCGTCGCGAGGAATACCAGAAAGAGGTGCGCACGCAACTGGCCGAAGCCCAGGTCAAGGCTGCCACCCTGGAGCAACAGCTCAACTCGGCGCGCTTCGAGTTGCAGCACAGCGAAATCCAGGCGCCGGCCGACGGCATCGCGGTCAACCTTGGCGTGCACACCGAAGGCGCTGTCGTGCGCCCCGGCGACACGTTGCTCGAGATCGTGCCCCAAGGTACCGCGCTGGAAGTGGAAGGGCGCCTGCCGGTCAACCTGGTGGACAAGGTCGCGCCGCAACTGCCGGTGGACATCCTGTTCACCGCCTTCAACCAGAACCGCACGCCGCGGGTCACGGGGGAGGTGGCGCTGGTGTCGGCCGACCAGTTGATCGACGAGCGCAGCGGCCAGCCGTACTACGTGTTGCGCAGCACCGTCAGCGAAGAAGCGCTGGCGCGCCTGCAAGGGCTGGCGATCCGCCCGGGCATGCCGGCCGAGCTGTTCGTGCGCACCGGCGAGCGTTCGCTGCTCAACTACCTGTTCAAACCCCTGCTCGACCGTGCAGGCACTGCTTTGACCGAACAATAAGGACCGCCCAGTGAAGAAGTTCCCACTGATCGGGTTGCTGGCAGCCTGTGCCTGGCTGCCGGTGGCCGCCCAGGCGGCCATGGGGCCGTTCCAGATCTACGAGCAGGCGCTGCGCCGCGACCCCACCTACCTGGCCGCGTTCAAGGCCCAGCAGGCCGGCCAGGAGTACCGCGCCATCGGCCGCGCCGGCTTGCTGCCAACCCTGAACTACAACTACAACAAGGGCCGCAACGACTCCAAGGTGAAGTACCTGGGGGATTCGCGGCGCCAGGAAGAAGACCGCAACTACAACAGTATGGGCTCCAGTTTCATCCTCCAGCAGCCGCTGTTCGACTACGAAGCCTATTCGGCCTACCGCAAGGGCGTGGCCCAGGCGCTGTTCGCCGACGAAACCTTCCGCGACCAGAGCCAGCAGTTGTTGGTGCGGGTGATGACCAGCTATACCCAGGCGCTGTTCGCCGAGGACCAGATCGGTATCAGCGTGGCCAGCAAGCAAGCCTACCGCCAGCAGTTCCAGCAGAACCAGCGGCTGTTCGATGCCGGCGAGGGCACCCGCACCGACATCCTCGAAGCCCAGGCCCGTTACGAGCTGGCAGACGCCGAGGAAATCCAGGCGCGCAACAACCAGGATGCCGCCCTGCGCGAGCTGGGTGCGTTGATCGGCGAACCGGCCGTGCGCGTCGAGGACCTGGCACCGCTGCGTGTCGGCTTCGCCCTGCCGCTGGTCGACCCGACAGGTTACGGCGCCTGGCAGGAGCGTGCCCTGGCCAACAACCCGCAACTGGCTTCGTCGCGCCAGGCCCTGGATGTGGCGCGCTACGAAGTGCAGCGCAACCGTGCCGGGCACCTGCCCAGGGTCACGGCCTTCGCCACTTCGCGGCGCCAGGAGTCGGACAGCGGCAACACCTACAACCAGCGCTACGACACCAATACCGTGGGGATCGAGGTCAGCGTGCCGATCTTCGCCGGCGGCGGGGTGTCGGCCTCGACGCGTCAGGCCAGCCGTCACCTGGAGCAGGCCGAGTACGAGCTGGACGGGCAGACCCGCAGCACCCTGATCGAGTTGCGCAAGCAGTACAACGCCTGCGAGTCGGGCGCCAGCCGCCTGCGCGCCTATGAACGGGCGCTGGTGGCGGCCGAGGCGCTGGTGGTGTCGACCCGTAAGAGCGTGCAGGGCGGCGAGCGGGTCAACCTGGACGTGCTCAATGCCGAGCAGCAACTGGCCACCACCCGGCGCGACCTGGCCCAGGCGCGGTATGACTACCTGCTGGCATGGATCAAGCTGCACTACGAGGCGGGTGTGTTGAGCGAGACGCAACTGGCGCGGGTGGACGAGGCGTTCCTGGGCGGTAAATCCTGAAGGGGAACCTGTAGGAGCGGCTTCAGCCGCGATGCACGCAACGCGGTATCTGCCACCCGCTTTGCGGGTGATCGCGGCTGAAGCCGCTCCTACAGAGGCTGTGTCAGCTCAAAGGGCTGCGCTGGGCGCCACCTTCACCCGCTTGCGCTCCGCCAGCCCCCACACCAGTAGCGCCAGGGCTCCGATCACCAGCCCGGCGACGACGATCCCCATCCAGCCATGCACCTCGAACAGCTGCGTCCCCAGCAACGAACCCAGTGCGCCACCGATGAAGTAGCAGGTGATGTACCCGGCGTTGAGCCGCGTCCGCGCTTCGGGGCGCAGCGCGATCACCGCATTCTGGTTGCTCACGTGGATCAACTGCACCGCCAGGTCCAGCACCAGCACGCCCACCAGCAGCGCCACCAGTGAGCTTTGCGCAAAGCCCAGCGGCACCCACGACAGCAACAGCGCCACCAGCCCCACCGTGGTCCCTAGCGCGCCCTTGCCACGGTCGGCCAGGCGCCCGGCCCAGTTGGCCGCCAGCGCGCCCACCGCGCCGGCCAGGCCGAACAGGCCGATCACCGCGTCGGCGTAGTGGTAGGGCTCTCTGCTCAGCAGGAACGCCAGCGGCGTCCAGAACAGGGCGAACAGACTGAACGCCAACAGCCCCAGCAGCGAGCGCAGGCGCAGCACCGGCTCTTCGACGAACAGCCGGAACACCGAGCCGATCAGCGCCGGGTACTTCAGGCCGGCATGGCTGCGGTGCTGCGGCAGGCTGCGATACAGCGCCAGGGCGGTGATCGCCATCAGCACTGCCGCCAGCACGTAGATGCTGCGCCAGCCGCCCAGCTCGGCCATGAAACCGGCGGCGGTGCGGGCCAGCAGGATGCCCAGCAGCAGGCCGCTCATCAGCGTGCCCACCGCGCGGCCGCGTTGTTCCGGGGCGCTCAGGGCGGCAGCCAGGGGCACCAGCACCTGCGCCACCACGGAGAACAGCCCGGTCAATGCCGTGCCGAGGAGCAACCATGGCAGGCTCGGCGCGTAGGCGCTGATCACCAGGCCCACGGTGGCGATCAGCACCATGGTCACGATCAGCCGGCGTTGTTCGAACAGGTCGCCCAGCGGCGCCAGCAACAGCAGGCCGGCGCCGTAGCTCAGCTGTGCGGCGATGACGATGGTGCCGGCGCTGGCGGTGCTCAGGCCGAACTGCTCGGCGATGCTGTGCAGCAGCGGTTGGGCGTAGTAGTTGCTGGCCACGGCCAGGCCGGTGGCGGTGGCCATCAGCAGGATCAGGGCACGACTCAATGTCGGGGTGTTCATGGGCGCTCTCGTTGCAGGCAAGGTGGAATGTGGCCAAGTATCAGGAAGTGTCACGCATGACACCAATGTATAGTTTTCACGTTATCCATCTCGAAAGCAGATAGAGCGATGAATCTCAAGCAGCTCGAGTACGCCCTGGCCGTGGCCGACACCGGCAGTTTCACCCGCGCCGCCGAGCGCTGCCATGTGGTGCAGTCGGCGCTCAGCCATCAGGTGGCCCGGCTGGAGGCGCAGCTGAATGTCAGTTTGTTCGAGCGCAGTTCGCGTCGGGTTCGGCTGACACCCGCTGGCGAAGCCTTCGTGCTCAGTGCCCGGCCGGCGGTAGAGGCCGCCCGACGCATCGCCGACGACGTGGCCGCGGCGTGTGGGCAGGTGCGGGGGCGTCTGTCGATCGGTGAGATCAGTTCGCTGACCGCTCTGGATCTGGTCGACCTGCTGGCGGTGTTCCATCGTCGCTATCCGGATGTGGACGTGCGCTGGCTCACGGCCAAGAGCGAACTGCTGATGGCCGACGTCTGCGAGCGGCGGCTTGATGTGGGTTTTGTTGGCCTGTGGCAAGGCGAGGTATTGCACGGCGTGCAGCATCGCCTGCTGGCGCGGGAGGAGCTGGTGGCGGTGTTGCCGACGGCGCACCGGCTGGCCGGCGCCGCGCAATTGACCCTGGCCGACCTGATCGACGAAGTGCTGGTGGACTTTCCCGAGGGTACAGGCGCACGGCGGCAGGCTGACGAAGCGTTTCAGGCGGCGGGGGTGAGGCATCGGGTGCAGTTCGAGATTGGCCATGTTCGCCTGGTGGAAAAGTTCGTCCAGCGCGGCATGGCCGTAGGGCTGGTACCGGAGCGGATCGCCCGGGGGTTCGAAGGGGTGGCCATGGTGCGCTTGCTGGATGCGCCGGTGCGGCACTTGTATGCGGTGTGGTCGCCCAGCCCGACAGCGGCGGCGCGGGCGTTCCTTGAGGTGATGGAACAGAGCCTCGTGGCAAGTCATTGAGTGGGTTCGCCGGCAAGCCGGCTCCTACAGGGCGGACTTGCCGGCGAACAGGCATTGTCAGGCGGCGAAACCACCATCGGCCGTCAGACTGGCGCCAGTGATGTACCCCGCCTCAGGCCCGGCCAGGTACGCAACGAAACTGGCAATCTCCTCGACCTTGCCATAACGCCCGATGGCCATCAGCGGGATCAGGCTGTCGGCGAACTCGCCCTTGGCCGGGTTCATGTCGGTATCGACCGGCCCGGGCTGGACGTTGTTCACGGTGATGCCCTGCGGCCCCAGGTCGCGCGCCAGGCCCCGGGTCAGGCCCACCAGTGCCGACTTGCTCATGGCATACGGCGCGCCACCAGCGAAGGGCATGCGCTCGGCGTTGGTGCTGCCGATGTTGATGATCCGCCCGCCCTGGCCCATGTGCTTCACCGCCGCCTGGGTGGCGACGAACACGCTGCGCACGTTGACCGCCAGCAGGCGATCGAAGTCGTCCAGGTCGAATTCAGCCACCGGCGCCACGGCCAGCACGCCGGCATTGTTGACCAGGATATCGAGGCCGCCGAAGGCCTTGGCGGTATCGGCCACCGCCTGCTGCACCGCACCGGTATTGGCGCTGTCGGCACGCAGGGCCAGGGCCTGGCCGCCCGCATTGATGATCTCGCCGGCCAGGGCTTCGGCGGTCTGGGCGGAGCTTACATAGGTGAAGGCGACCTTGGCGCCGTCCTGGGCCAGGCGACGGACGATGGCCGCGCCGATACCACGGGAACCGCCCTGGACGAGGGCCACTTTGCCGCTGAGGGGAAGTTGCTGGGACATGCTGATCTCCTGCATACATGCAAGGCCGGATGCCTTGGATGGGTGCAGTATCCGCCCAGGATTACCTGCTGATAAGATCGCAATCACTATCAGCAGAGTAAACCTTTGGTTGTGAATGAGTGCCATGGAATCCTTCAGCAGCCTTGAATGCTTCATCCGCAGCGCCGAAGTCGGCAGTTTCGCCGAGGCCGCCCGGCGCCTGTCGCTGACCCCGGCCGCGGTGGGCAAGAACGTCGCGCAACTGGAGGCGCGCCTGGGGGTGCGGCTGTTCCAGCGCAGCACCCGCAAGCTCACCCTGACCGAAGCCGGGCAGCGCTTCCTGGGGGAGGTGAGCGACAGTTTCCGCACCATCCAGTACGCCGTCGCCAACCTGGCCAGCGCTGAGGGTCAGCCGGCCGGGTTGCTGCGGGTGAGCATGGGCACGGTGTTCGGGCGGCTGTATGTGTTGCCGCTGCTGGGCGAGTTCTTGTGTCGTTACCCGGCGATCACCCCGGACTGGCACTTCGACAACCGCCAGGTCGACCTGATCGGCCAGGGTTTCGATGCCGCCATCGGTGGTGGATTCGAGCTGCCTTTGGGGGTGGTGGCGCGCAAGCTGACCCCGGCGCACCGGGTGCTGGTGGCGGCGCCGGGCTATTTGCAGCGGCACGCCCGGATCGACCATCCCCAGGCATTGCAGGCTCATCAAGGCATTCTCATCCGCTCGCCGCAGACCGGGCGAGTGCGTTCCTGGCCGCTGACCAGCCGCTGGCAGGAGCAGTGCCCGCTGCAATTGCCGCAGAGCATGACCATGAGCGACTCCGACGCTGCCTGTGCGGTGGCCGAACAGGGGTTGGGGATTGCCTTGGTGAGCCTGCCGTTCGCTGTCCCTTACCTCAGCGCCGGGCGGCTGAGCCGGGTGTTGCCCGACTGGTACGTGGACGATGGCAGCATCAGCCTGTACTACGCTGAGCACAAGCTGCTGCCGGGCAAGACCCGGGCGTTCATCGATTTCGTGGCGGAGCAGTTTGCCGAGCAGGGGCTGGCGGAGCGGTTCAACGCGTTACAGCCCCTGTGACCCTTGTAGGAGCCAGCCTTGCTGGCGATGCAAGGCGCAGCCTTGCCAATGCGCATCGGCCGGTTCGCCAGCAAGGCTGGCTCCTACAACGGGGCGCGGTGTTCAGGCGACCTCGATGATGACCTGGATCTGGGTGATACCGTTCACCACCAGGCTTACCTCGTCATCCAGCCGCTTGCCAACCAACTGCTGTCCCAGCGGTGCCCGTGGGGTGATCACGGTCACCAGCGCGTCGCCCTCGCCAATCTTCAGGCCGGCGCCTTCCGGCCCGAGGAACAGCTGGCGCTGCTGGCCGTCCTGGTCTTCCAGCGTCACCAGGCAGCCGATCTGGATCCCCCGCGCCGGCTCGTAATCACGCAGTGCCATTTGCTGGTAGGTCAACAGCGCCTGGCGGATTTCGGCGGTGCGCCGGGCCTGCCCGGTGGCCAGGTACGACGCTTCCAACCCCAGGGTGTCGTACTTGTTCTCGGCGATGTTCTCTTCTGCGGTGGCCGCCTCGTAGGCGGTCTGGGCGGCGCGGCGCAGCACCTCCATGTCGTGCTCGAGGGTGGCGATGATGCGCTGCAGCAGGTTGGCCTTGTCCATGGTCAGTAGCAGAACTCCAGCACGTTGGCCTGGCTCTTGTCGGTCGGCGCGGTGCGGTTCTGTTGCAGCCAGAACTGGCACTTGGGGTTGTTCAGGTTGCGCGGGCTGCCCTGGGCAGCGTCGGCTGCCTGCTGCAGTTCCTGCTTGTGCAGGATGTCCTTGTAATGCTCGAACATTTCAGTCTGGGCATCCACCGGCTGGGTTGGTGTCGAGGCCGGCGCGGGCTGGATGAAAGCTGGGGCGACGGCCTGGGCTACTGGTTGTGCCTGTTCAGGCCACAAGCGCAAGGCCAGCCACAGGCTCAGGGCGATGGCCACGGCCCCCAGCCACAGGCCGAAGGCGACGCACAGGATCAGTTGCACGGGTTTCAGGGTGATCTTCAGTTCGCGGGGGCGGGGCATGGCGGCCTCCTGGCAGGCGGATCGGTGGCGGCATTGTCGCATGGGTGCGAGGATATTTTGCTTTTGTCCGCGCGTAATTATCCGCAGAATCCGCGGTCTTTTTCGCAGGTAACGGAACGTGGCGATGAAAACCACCTGGGACATCTTCTGCACCGTCGTCGACAACTTCGGTGATATCGGCGTGACCTGGCGCCTGGCCCGGCAGTTGGTGGCCGAGCATGACCTTGCCGTGCGCCTGTGGGTGGACGACCTGGCGGCCTTCGCGCGGCTGTGCCCCGAGGCCGATACGGTGGCTGCCCGGCAATGGCAGCAAGGTGTCGAAGTCTGCCATTGGCCAACCGAATGGCAGGCCGCCACACCGGCCCAGGTGGTGGTGGGCGCGTTTGCCTGCCAGTTGCCCGAAGCGTACGTCGAGGCCATGGCCAGGCAACCCAAGCCGCCGCTGTGGTTGAACCTGGACTACCTCAGCGCCGAAGACTGGGTGCAGGGCTGCCACGGGTTGCCGTCGCCCCAGGCCAATGGGCTGCGCAAGATCTTCTTCTTCCCCGGCTTCACCGAGCGTACCGGCGGTTTGCTGCGCGAGGCTTCGTTGCTGCCGCGTTGCGAGCTATTCCGGCAGGGGCCTGGAGAGCGGGAGAACTTCCTGGCCGGGCTGGGTATCCAGGCCCAGGCAGATGCCCGGTTGATTTCGCTGTTCGCCTATGAGAATCCGCAACTGGGCAATTGGCTCGACGTGCTGGCGGCCGATGTGCACCCCACCCATCTGCTGGTTCCCCAAGGGCGCATCCTGGGTGACCTCGGCCAATGGCTGGGCGAGCCGGGCCTGCCCGTGGGCGCGGTACATCGGCGTGGTGCGTTGACCGTGCAGGTGCTGCCGTTCGTCAGCCAGGACGACTACGACCGACTGCTGTGGAGCTGCGACTTCAACGCGGTGCGCGGCGAGGACTCGTTCGTGCGTGCGCAATGGGCCGGCGCGCCGATGCTGTGGCACATCTATATCCAGGACGAGAACGCCCACTGGGAAAAACTCGAGGCGTTCATGGCCCTGTATTGCGCTGGATTATCGGAGGCCGCCGGCCTGGCCCTGGCCGACCTGTGGCGGGCCTGGAACATGGATCGGCCGATGGGGCAGGCCTGGCAAGCCTTGCAGCCGCACTGGCAAGAACTGCGCCAGCATGCCCGGCAGTGGTGCGCGGCGCAGGCCGCTCAGCCGGACCTTGCCACGAAGCTGGTGCAGTTTTACCGAAATTCGCTATGATACGCGGCCTCGATTTTTATAAATCCATCCAGATTCGGATACTTCGTAATGAAAACTGGTAAAGAACTGAAACCCGGTACCGTTCTGCGCATCGATAACGATCCGTGGCTGGTTCAGAAAGCTGAATTCACCAAGTCGGGCCGTAACAGCGCGATCATGAAGACCAAGCTGAAGAACCTGCTGACCGGCTACAAGACCGAAACCGTATACGGTGCGGACGACAAGCTGGACGACGTGATCCTGGATCGCAAAGAAGCGACCCTGTCGTTCATCAGCGGTGACTCGTACACCTTCATGGACACCACCGACTACACCATGTACGAACTGAACGCCGAAGACATCGACGCCGTTCTGCCGTACATCGAAGAAGGCATGGAAGACATCTGCGAAGCCGTCTTCTTCGAAGGCCGCCTGGTATCGGTAGAACTGCCGACCACCATCAGCCGTCAGGTTGTCTACACCGAGAACGCCGCCCGTGGCGACACCTCCGGCAAGGTCATGAAGCCTGCCAAGCTGAAGAACGGTACCGAGATTTCGGTTGCCGACTTCATCCAGATCGACGAGTGGATCGACATCGACACTCGCGACAACAGCTTCAAGGGCCGTTCCAAGAAGTAATTGCTTCTTGCGATGAGCACGAAAAACCCGGCCTTGGCCGGGTTTTTTTGTGCCTGATTTCAGGATACGTACACTCCTTGTAGGAGCGGCCTTGTGCCGCGAAAGGGGCGCGAGGCGCCCCCTGGCGTTGGTTTGCAAATGCCTAGGGCCGCTTTGCGGCCCTTTCGCGGCACAAGGCCGCTCCTACAGGGCTTGCTTCCTGTTACACGGTCACATGCAAGCGCACATCCACATTGCCGCGGGTGGCGTTGGAATAAGGGCAGACCTTGTGCGCCTTCTCCACCAGCCCCTCAGCATCGGCCTGGGCCAGCCCCGGCAGGTTGATGTGCAGGTCGATGTCCAGCCCGAAGCCACCCGGGATCTGCCCGATACCCACCTTGGCGGTGATCGACGCATCGGCCGGCAGTGCCTTCTTCTCCTGCCCGGCCACGAACTTCAGCGCGCCGATGAAGCAGGCAGAGTAACCGGCGGCGAACATCTGCTCGGGGTTGGTGCCTTCACCGCCCGCGCCGCCCAGCTCCTTCGGGGTGCTCAGCTTGACCTCCAGCTTGCCGTCGCTGGAGCGGGATTTGCCGTCGCGACCGCCAGTGGAGGTGGCTTCTGCGATGTACAGCGGAGTGACCTTTTGCATCTTGAGCCTCGCTTGTGTGCTGTGCGCCTGGGGCGCTGAGTGGGTACGGAAATTAAATTAGCGCGCAATTGTTTAGTGCGCAAGATAATTCTTCGGCCATTCGTCGAGACAGCTAGTTCACAGCATAGCCGTCAGAGGTTTTCTTGCAGGTGCGCGCGCAGGGCCAGCAGGTCGGCCTGGAGTTTTCGCAGTTGCTCGGCGCTTTGGCCGCTGGCCTGCAGGATGCAGTGGGGGACGCGTCGGGCTTCGGCCTGCAAGGCCCGGCCTTTGTCTGTCAGTTGCACCAGCACCACGCGTTCATCCTCGCGACTGCGGCTGCGTTTGAGCAGGCCTTCGCCCTCCAGGCGCTTGAGCAGTGGCGTCAGCGAACCCGGGTCGGTGAGCAGGCGTTGGCTGATTTCCCCCACGGTCAGCCCGTCCTGTTCCCACAGCACGAGCATGGCCAGGTACTGCGGGTAAGTGAGGCCCAGGGCCTGCAGCAGGGGCTTGTAGACCTTGGTCATCAGCAGCGACGTGGAGTGCAGGGCAAAGCAGACCTGGTTGTCCAGCAGCAGCTCGGCGCAGGGGGTTTGGGTGTCGGCGTTCATGCAGGTCCTTGAGTCGTCTGAGTTGTAAAATCTAGCACGCGAATGTCTTGCGCGCTCATTGCCAGCGCAGCTCGCTGCGCAGGGCCAGGTCCCAGGGGGGCACCGGGCTGAATCGGCTCTTGAGGAATTCGAGCAGCAAGCGGCTGCGAGAGTTCGTTTCATGTTCCAGGCGCAGGGCGTAGATGCCACTGGTTTCCGGCTCGGGCAAACCGTTGTCGCAGAACAGCGGGATCAACTCGCCACGCAGCAGGTAGTCACTGATCAGCCAGGTGGGCAGGTGGGCGATGCCTAGCCCGGCCAGGGCGCCGAACAGCAAGGTCTCGGCATTGTTGGCGGCCATGCGCATGCGTGCCGGGCGATACAGGCGCACCTGGCCGTCGACGGTGAAGCGCCAGGCGAAGGGCGGGGCCAGGCCGTCCCAGTCGAGGCCATCATGCCCAGGCAGTTCGCTGGGGCAGGCCGGCATCCCCCGGCTGGCCAGATAGGTGGGGCTGGCGCAGGCGATGCGTACCATGTAGGCCAGCGGTGTGGCGACCAGACGGGTGTCGGCCAGGGGGCCGGCGCGCAGCACCAGGTCGACCTCGCCCAAGTGACTGCCATGCAGGTCGACGAAGCTGTCGATCAGGCGCAGTTGCACGTCGAGCCCGGGGTAGGCCACCAGGAAGTCGGCGATGGCCGGGGCCAGGTGGCGGCGGCCAAAGGCGGCGGGGGCGTCGATACGGATAAGCCCCTCGGGGGCGTTGCTCAGCGACACTGCCTCGGCGCGGGCCAGGCGCAGTTCCTCGATGATGCGCCGGGCCCGTTCGGCGAAGGCATTGCCCGCCGGGGTCGCGCGTACGGCATGGGTGCTGCGCGAGAACAGCCGGCTGCCCACGGCGCTTTCCAGGTTGTCGATGCGCCGGGCCACGGCGGAGGGGGTCAGCGGATGACGCCGGGCCGCAGCGGAGAAGCTGCCGGTCTCCAGTACATCGAGAAACAGGCTCAGTTGTTCGGTGAGGATATCGGGACTCATGGATTTGCCTATGCGAAATGCGCAAAGCCATTGTGCGCTGCTGTGCGTTTCCCAGCCAGCCGTCGCTGGTTAGCATGCCTGCATCTTTTAACGCGGGTGATCGAGGCACTGATGATCGAGTGGTTGATGTATATCGTGTTGGGCGCCGCGCTGGGCACCTTGGGGGGCCTGTTTGGTATCGGTGGCGGGCTGATCGCCATCCCGGCGCTGGGCGTGCTGTTCGGCCTTGACCAGCAACTGGCCCAGGGCACCGCGCTGGTGATGGTGGTACCCAACGTGCTGTTGGCCTTGTGGCGCTACCACCAGCGCAACCGCATCGAATTACGGCACGCGGTGCCGCTGTCGCTGTGCAGTTTCCTGTTCGCCTGGCTGGGCTCGATCTGGGCGGTGGGTATCGATGCCCAGTCGATGCGCCTGTACTTCGTCGGTTTCCTGGTGGCCTTGGCGCTGTGGAACGTGGCGCGGATGTTCCTGCCGGTCAGGCCGCCGAGCAACGCGCTGCGCTACCCGTGGCCTTGGCTCGGTGTGCTGGGCAGCTTCGCCGGGACCATGGGCGGGCTGTTCGGCGTGGGCGGGGCGGTGGTGGCCACGCCGATCCTGACCAGCGTGTTTGGTACCACCCAGGTGGTGGCTCAGGGGCTGTCGCTGGCGCTGGCGGCGCCGAGCACGATGGTCACGCTGCTGACCTATGGCTTGCATCAAAGCGTTGACTGGAGCGTCGGGGTTCCGCTGGCGGTGGGTGGTTTGCTCAGTATCAGCTGGGGGGTGAAGTTGGCCCATGCGCTGCCGGAGAAGGTGTTGCGCACGCTGTTCTGTGTGTTCCTGGTGGTGTGTGCGGTGATGCTTGGATTCGAGCTCTAGATCGTAGCGGGCCATCACCTGTAGGAGCGGCTTCAGCCGCGATCACCCGCGAAGCGGGGGCCACCCACCGCGGCGCCTGCATCGCGGCTAAAGCCGCGCCTACTTGAACCCTTCGACGATGTATTCGGCCATGCAGTCGGTAATCGGCGACTGGCTCTGCGTATTGCGCAGCAGCATCACATTGGCCATGTGCAGCTGCGGCAAGCCTTCCTCTTCCCCGAGCATGCGCAGGTCGTCGCCCACCAGGCTGCGCAACTGCGCGGTCACCGCCAGCCCGGCGCTGACGATGGCGAAGATCGCCGCCAGGCTCGGGCTGGTATAGGCGATGCGGTACTCGATGCCGCGCTGCTCCAGCGCGTTGCAGGTCCAGGCACGGCAGAAACAATCGGTGTTGAACAGCGCCAGGGGCATCGGCCGTTGCTCCTCGGGGCAGAAACCGTGCGCCGCAGCCCACACCAGGCGTTCCTGGCGCAGCATCTGGCCCACTTCGTTGCCTGGTTCGCGGGTGACGATGGTCAGGTCCAGGTCCTGGCGCAGCATCAGTTGCTTGGAGGAGTCGCAGTGCACTTCGACGTGGATCAGCGGGTAGTCCTGGGCAAAGCTGGAAAGGATGGTCGGCAGGTAGCGCATGGCGTAGTCGTCCGGCGTACCGATGCGCACCACCCCGACCATGTGCGGCATGCGCAGGGTGTTGAACACCTCGCCGTGCAGCTTGAGGATGCGCCGGGCATAGCCCAGCAGGACCTGCCCCTCGGCGGTCAGGCGCACCTGGCGGCCATCGCGCTCGAACAGCTGGCGCTGCAGGATGTCCTCTTCCAGGCGCTTCATCTGCATGCTGACGGCGGATTGCGTGCGGTTGACCACCTCACCGGCGCGGGTGAAGCCGCCTTGCTCGGCGATGGCGACGAAGGTGCGCAGCACGTCGGCGTCGAGACTCTGATACTGGGACATTGCATCAATCTCCGAGATGCATGGCATCAGAAACATTCGTTGGATTGATCTTAGGCCTGGGACGAGACTGGAGCCATCCACAAGGAGGGCGTCAAGATGAAAGGTCATTTCAACGTTGCTCACCAGCCCGTGTCCACCTTGAACCACTGGCTGCACGGGGCCGGCGGGTTGCTGGTGCGCTGGTACGAACTGCATCGCCAGCGTGATGAGCTGGCGCGCCTGAGCGATGCCACGCTGCACGACCTGGGGTTGTCGCGGGCCGACATCCAGCAGGAAGCCGAGCGGCATTTCTGGGAGGATCCGCTGCGCAAGTAAGGCCGCTTTCGCCGGCAAGGCCGGCTCCTACAGCGATTTGCGTATACCTTGTAGGAGCCGGCTTTGCCGGCGAACGCTTTTGCGGCCATCGTCAATTTCGGAGCCACTGCGGATGCCCCTCAACCTGTCCCTTGCCCAGGCCCGGCGCCTGGTTTTGTCCGCCCAAGGCTTCGGCAAATCGCCCGACACCCCGGCCACCCTGGCCCATCTCAAGCGCATGCTCCAGCGCCTGGGTGTGGTGCAGATCGATTCGGTCAATGCCTTGGTGCGTTCCCATTACCTGCCGCTGTTCTCCCGCCTGGGCGATTATTCGCCCGCCTTGCTCGACCAGCTCGCCTGGGGCAAGCGGCGCCAGCGCCGGCTGTTCGAATACTGGGGGCACGAAGCCTCGCTGTTGCCGCTGGAGTTGTACCCGGCCATGCGCTGGCGCATGGCACACGCCCGCGAAGGCAAGGGCATCTATCGGCAACTGGCAGCCTTCGGTCGCGAGCGTCGCGATGTGATCGAGCGGGTAATGGCCGCCGTACGCGACCAGGGCGCGCTGGGTGCGGGCAGCCTGTCGACCCGCGAGGAGCGGGCCGGCCCCTGGTGGGACTGGAGCGAAGAGAAGCACGCACTGGAGTGGCTGTTCGCCGCAGGCGAAGTCACCGTGGCCGGGCGCCGCGGCTTCGAACGCCTCTACGACCTGCCAGAGCGCGTCTTACCCTCGGCCGTTCTCGACCAGCCGCCCCCGGATGAGCGCGAGGCGCACCGGAGCCTGCTGTTGCACGCTGCCACCGCCCTGGGCGTGGCCACCGAACAGGACCTGCGCGACTACTTCCGCCTGTCGCCGCAACAGAGCAAGGCCGCCGTCGCCGACTTGCTGGAAGAGGGGCATCTGCAGGCTTGCACGGTACAAGGCTGGAAGCAGCCCGGCTATGTGGCGGGGGCGCCGCGGATACCCCGGCGCATCGCCGCCAGCGCCTTGCTCTCGCCTTTCGATTCGCTGGTCTGGGAACGCAGCCGCACCGAGCGGCTGTTCGACTTCCGCTACCGCCTGGAAATCTACACCCCGGCGCACAAGCGGGTGTATGGCTATTACGTGCTGCCATTTCTGTACAAAGAACGCATCGCCGCACGTCTGGACCTGCGTGCCGAGCGCGCCCAGGGGCGTTTGGCGGTGCATGCGGTGCACGAGGAGCAATCGGGGCTGGATGAGGCGGGCTACCAGGCACTGGCCACCGAATTGTGGCGCCTGGCGGGTTGGCTGGGCCTGGAGCGGGTACAGCTGAACTGCCCCCGCGCAGAGGGCAGCCGGCTGCGTCAGGCGTTGCTCAGCGGCGCACCTGCTTGAGGGTTTCGGCGATCAGGAAGGCCAGCTCCAGCGACTGGTCGGCGTTCATGCGCGGGTCGCAGTGGGTGTGATAGCGGTCGGACAGGGCGTCCTCGGTGATCGGGCGGGCACCGCCGATGCACTCGGTGACGTTCTGCCCGGTCATCTCGATATGGATGCCACCGGCATGGCTGCCCTCGGCCTGGTGCACCTGGAAGAACTGCTTCACCTCGTCGAGAATCTGCGCGAAGTCGCGGGTCTTGTAGCCGCTGCTGGCCTTGATGGTGTTGCCGTGCATCGGGTCGGAGCTCCACAGCACCTGGCGCCCCTCGCGCTGGACAGTGCGGATCAGCCCCGGCAGGTGGTCGCCGACCTTGCCGGCGCCCATGCGCACGATCAGGTTGAGGCGGCCCGGGTCGTTGTCCGGGTTGAGCACGTCGATCAGGCGGATCAAGTCTTCGGTGTTCATGCTCGGGCCGACCTTGACCCCGATCGGGTTGTGCACGCCGCGCAGGAACTCGACATGGGCGCCGTCGAGCTGGCGGGTGCGGTCGCCGATCCACAGCATGTGCGCCGAGCAGTCGTAGTAGTCGCCGGTCAGGCTGTCGCGGCGCACGAAGGCTTCTTCATAGTTGAGCAGCAGCGCTTCGTGGGCGGTGAAGAAACTGGTCTCGCGCAGTTGCGGCGCGGTGTCCAGGCCGCAGGCGCGCATGAACGCCAGGGTTTCGTCGATACGGTTGGCCAGCTGGTGGTACTTGTCGGCCAGCGCCGAGTTGGCGATGAAGTCCAGGTTCCACTTGTGCACCTGGTGCAGGTCGGCGAAGCCGCCCTGGGCGAAGGCGCGCAGCAGGTTGAGACTGGCGGTGGCCTGGTGGTAGGCCTGCAGCAGGCGTTCGGGGTCGGGGATGCGGCTGGCGCTGTCGAAACCGATGCCGTTGACGATGTCGCCACGGTAGGCGGGCAGGGTGATGTCGCCGATGGTTTCATCGCCCGAGGAGCGTGGCTTGGCGAACTGGCCGGCCATGCGCCCGACCTTGACCACCGGGCAGCCGGCGGCGAAGGTCATGACAATCGCCATCTGCAGCAGCACCTTGAAGGTGTCGCGGATCTTCGCCGCCGAGAATTCGGCGAAGCTTTCGGCGCAGTCGCCGCCCTGGAGGAGGAAGGCCCGGCCCTGGGTGACCTCGGCGAACTGCCGGCGCAGCTCACGGGCCTCGCCGGCGAACACCAGCGGCGGATAACTGGCCAGCGTCTGCTCCACCTTCAGCAGGTGGGCGGCGTCGGGGTAGATCGGTTGCTGCTGGATCGGCAAGGCGCGCCAGCTGTCGGGGGTCCAGGGTTGGGTCATCGAGTGCTCTATCCATAAGTGTCGGTTCAGTCGTACCTGCCATGGTACCGCTGGCGGTGCGCTTGTTGCACCACCGGCATTGGCGGACAATACGCGTTTTGCGCGGGCAGGTGGTAGGGATGGCGATGGAGCGGGAAGAGCGGCTGCTGGCCCGGGTCGAAGATGCCTTTGGCGTGATCAGCGTGTACGAGGTGGAGGATTACCGCTTCCTCGAGTTCGGTGACGCCATCGAGCAGAGCTGCACCTTCGTCGCCGACCCCAGCTGGCTGGAGTACGACTACACCCGCGCGATGCTGGTCGGCGCGCTGTGCCATGAGCAGCCGGAAAGCGCGCTGTTCCTGGGGCTGGGCGCCGGCACTCTCACCCAAGCCTGCCTGAAGTTCCTGCCGCTGGAGGACGTCGAGGCCATCGAGCTGCGCCCGGACGTGCCGCGCCTGGCCATGGAGTACATGGGGCTGGACGACGATCCGCGCCTTTATGTGCGGGTGGGCGATGCCATCGAGCTGCTGCCCACGGCGGAAAAGGCCGACCTGTTGTTCGTCGACCTGTATACCGACACCGGGCCTGGAGTCGGGCACCTGGCCTGGGGCTTCCTGGAGAACTGCCAGAAACAGCTCAACCCCGGTGGCTGGCTGGTGATCAACCAGTGGGCCGGGGATGACGGCAGGCCGCTGGGCGCGGCCTTGCTGCGTGGGCTGTATCACCGGCATTACTGGGAGTTGCCGGTGAAGGAGGGCAACGTCATCCTGCTGGTGCCGGCCGATCTCGATCAAACGCTGGATAGCGACGGGCTGCGGGCCCGGGCCGAAGCGTTGGCGCCGCGCTTGGGGTATTCGCTGGAGTACCTGATCAAAGAGGTTCGCCCGGCGACCTGAGTCACCGGGTTCGCCGGCAAAGCGTGCGTTCTACCTGTAGGAGCCGGCTTGCCGGCGAACCGCTGTGGAATCGATTCAGCGCCTCGGCAGGGGTGGCCACCTAATGGCCCATTTGCTCGAAATATTTCTCACGGTTTTCGCCAGATTCGGGTATAGTACGCGCCGGTCTTTTAGCGGACCTCAAAATCAGGTGGTGCAAATCCTCCGAATCCAGCTTCGGCTGCGCGTCCGCTAGGCGGACCTTCCCAAGACGTTCCTATTTCAATCGTTTTCGCAAATCCCCGCCGCCAAAGCTGCCTGGGTGACCTTCTGGTCTTTCAAGGCATGTGCAGTTTTGGAGCATGGGTCTTTGCGGATGCACCTAGAGGCAGACCCATGACCCAGGAAACCGGCGGATTCGCCGCTCTCGATCTCAATCCGAATATCGTTGCTGCTGTTCTGGCCACCGGCTACGAAGAGCCGTCCGCTATTCAGCATCAGTCGATCCCGATCATCCTCGCCGGTCATGACATGATCGGCCAGGCGCAGACTGGCACCGGCAAGACCGCTGCCTTCGCCCTGCCGATCCTCAACAAGATCGACGTGAGCAAGCGCGAACCGCAAGCCCTGATCCTGGCGCCAACCCGTGAGTTGGCGCTGCAAGTAGCCACCGCTTTCGAAACCTACGCCAAGCAGATGCCGGGCGTTAACGTGGTGGCCGTGTACGGTGGTGCCCCGATGGGCCCACAGCTGCGTGCCATTCGCAATGGCGCTCAGATCGTCGTCGCCACCCCGGGCCGCCTGTGCGACCACCTGCGTCGCGACGAGAAAGTCCTGTCCACCGTGCAGTACCTGGTACTGGACGAAGCCGACGAAATGCTCAAGCTGGGCTTCATGGACGACCTCGAAGTGATCTTCGACGCCATCCCTGCCTCGCGCCAGACCGTGCTGTTCTCCGCCACCCTGCCGTCGTCGATCCGTTCGATCGCCGAGCGTCACCTGCGCGAGCCCAAGCACGTCAAGATCCAGAGCAAGACGCAAACCGTCACCGCGATCGACCAGGCCCACCTGATGGTCCACGCCGACCAGAAGATCCCGGCCGTGCTGCGCCTGCTGGAAGTGGAAGAGTTCGACGCGCTGATCGCCTTCGTGCGCACCAAGCAAGCCACCCTGGACCTGGCCGCCGCGCTGGAAGCCAAGGGCTACAAGGCTGCCGCGCTGAACGGCGACATTGCCCAGAACCAGCGTGAGCGCGTGATCGACTCGCTCAAGGATGGCCGCCTGGACATCGTCGTCGCCACCGACGTCGCCGCCCGTGGCCTGGACGTACCGCGCATCACCCACGTGTTCAACGTCGACATGCCGTACGACCCGGAGTCCTACGTGCACCGTATCGGCCGTACCGGCCGTGCCGGTCGCGAAGGCCGTGCGCTGCTGCTGGTCACCCCGCGTGAGCGCCGCATGCTGCAGGTCATCGAGCGTGTCACCGGGCAGAAGGTTGCCGAAGCGCGCCTGCCGAACGCCCAGGCCGTGCTGGATGCCCGCATCAAGAAGCTGACCAACAGCCTGGCGCCGCTGGTAGCCGAAGCGGAAGCCACCCATGGCGAGCTGTTCGACCGCCTGACCGCCGCCCTGGGCTGCAGCCCGCGTGCGCTGTCCGCCGCCCTGCTGCGCAAGGCCACCAATGGCCAGGCGCTGGACCTCGCGACCGTTGAGCGTGAACAGCCGCTGGTACCCACCTACGCTCCGCGCGAGCGCAGCGGTGAGCGCGCCGAGCGTGGTGAGCGCAGCGACCGTGGCGATCGTGGTGACCGCGAGCGTCGCGCGCCGATGCCGCTGGCCGAAGGCCGCGTGCGTTGCCGTACCGCCCTGGGTGCCCGTGACGGCATCGCCGCGAAGAACCTGCTGGGCGCGATCCTCAACGAGGGTGGCCTGGCCCGCGACGCCATCGGCCGTATCCAGGTGCGTGACAGCTTCAGCCTGATCGAGCTGCCGGAAGATGGCCTGGAGCGTCTGCTGACCAAGCTCAAGGATACCCGCGTGGCCGGCAAGCAGCTGAAGCTGCGTCGCTACCGCGAGGATTGATCCTGGCGCTGCAATGAAAAAATCCCCGGCCTTGGTCGGGGATTTTTTTTGGGTGGCGGGTGATTGTTCTGGGGTTTGAGGGGGGGCGCAGATCGAGCGCCGCTGTGCGGCGC
>NZ_JARPQB010000089.1 GCF_029478665.1 Pseudomonas entomophila | reverse complement strand
CACGCTAGATTCTAGAAATTGAGCAAGACAGTTGCTCCTACAGACGATCGCAATCCTCCTGTAGGAGCGGCCTTGTGCCGCGAAAGGAGCGCGTAGCGCTCCCATCGGTCAACGCCGTATCGGCGTGGTCCAACGCTCGGCCAGCAGCACACCGACCAACGTCAGCAAGCCGCCGACCAGGTGATAACTGGCCAACTGCTCATCCAGCACCATCGCCGCGATCACCGCCGTGACCACCGGCAGCAGGTTGAAGAACAGCGTGGTGCGGCTCGGCCCGAGGCGGTGCACCGCTTGCATCCACACCCGCGGCGCGACCATCGAGGCCAGCAGGCCGGCATACAGCACCAGGCCCAGGTTGTGGCCGTTCAGGCCCGTCTTGGGTGATAGCAGGAACAGCGGCAGCAGCACCAGGATCGCTACCAGCACCTGCAGGTACAGCAACTGCAGCGGCGGCAGGCGCAGCTGCCATTTCTTCAGCAGGAAGCTGTACAGCGCGTAGGCGAACGTCGCCACCAGCATCATCAGGTCGCCACTGTTCAGCCCTTGGTGCAACAGCACGCCGGGTTGCCCGGCCGAGACCACCTCCAGCACGCCGAAGAACGACACCACCGCGCCCAGCAGCGCGCCGTAGCTCAGGCGCTGGCCGAGCCAGGCGATTGAAAGGGCCAGCGACATCAGCGGCATCAGCGAGAGGATGATGCCCATGTTGGTGGCACTGGTGATGGCGGCGGCGAAGTACGCCAGGCTCTGGTAGATGGCCATGCCCAGCACGCCCAGCACGAAGATCTTGCCCAGGTGCGGGCGGATCGCCGCACGGTTGCGCCAGACCTGGGGCAGCAGGAAGGGGGTGAACAGCAGGCCGGCCAGCAGCCAGCGGTAGAAGCCGATCTCGGCGGGGAAGATGGCCCCGGCGGACATCTTGGTGACCACGGTATTGCCGGCCCAGATGAGGATGGCGATGAGGGGGAAGAGGTAGTTCATGCAACGGGTACTCACAGTGACAGAGTGGGGCTGCTACGCAGCCCTTCGCGGGTAAACCCGCTCCTACAGAGACGGTGTAAATCCTGTAGGAGCGGGTTTACCCGCGAAGGGCCGCCCAGCGGCCCCTGATGGCCCGGTATTATCGTTTGTCTGTATGAAACCCTATACTCCCATCCAGACAACTAGCCCCGCGAAGCAGACAGCATGGCCCGCAAATACCTCGACATCCCCCAGTTCGACCAGCTCCCCGCACCAGTCTACTTCCGCTACGACGAGTTCGGCGCCGATACCCACAGCCCGCCGCACCGCCACCCCTGGGGCCAGCTCAACTACGCCTCCCATGGCCTGATGCACCTGGACGTCGAAGGCCAGCGCTTCATCTCGCCACCGCACTATGCCGTCTGGGTGCCGCCCGGTACCGAGCACGGTTGCTACAACCCCCAGGCAATCATCTACCGTTCGGTCTACCTGGAGCGCAGCTTGTGCGCCGAACTGCCGGCGCAGCCCTGCAGCCTGGTGATCAGCGACATTCTCAAGGCGATCCTCGGCGACTTTGCCCGCCGCGATCTTCATGTGGCCCAAGACGCACGCGACCAGCGCCTTGTACAAGTGCTGATCGACCAGTTGCACCTGGCCCCGACCCAGACCTGCTACCTGCCGTTTGCCCGTAGCGAAGGCCTGCGCCAGGTGCTCGAAGCGTTGCACGCAGAACCGGGGGACAACCGCCCGCTGGCCGACTGGGCGGCCCAGGTGCATGTCAGCGAGCGCACCCTGGCCCGGCACTTCCTGCACGAACTGGGGATCAGTTTCGGCGAGTGGCGCCTGCGCCTGCGCTTCCTGCGCGCCATCGAGGCGCTGGAAGCCGGGCTGTCGATCCAGGCCATCGCCTTCGACCTCGGCTACAGCAGCGCCTCGGCCTTTATCGCCATGTTCCAGCGCCAGGCCAACTGCACGCCGGAGCAGTACCGGCGCCGTGCCCGCTCGGAGATGTAAGAAAACTTGTCTACACTCTGCTCGACGAGCGCGCATCGGGCGCGCAGGCAAGGAGACCACTCCATGAAGCTGCTGCACGTACCCCTGCTGGTGTTGGGCATGTTGATCGCCGGGCAAGGATTCGCCGCCACCGCGCAACAGGAAAAGATGAAGACCTGCAACGCCGACGCCACCACCAAGGCGCTCAAGGGCGATGAACGCAAGGCGTTCATGAGCACCTGCCTGAAGAAGGATGTGCCGCAGACCCAGCAGGAGAAGATGAAGACCTGCAACGCCGACGCCACCACCAAGGCGCTGAAGGGCGACGAGCGCAAGACCTTCATGAGCGACTGCCTGAAGAAGAAATGACCTGCGCCTATGCCTCTGCCTTGAAGGCTGGCAGACTGCGGGTCCTTCCGCTGTCTGCCGCCGAGGCTGTATGACCTTCACCCCCCGTCAGATCACCCTCGCCAGCTGGGTCATCGTCATGGCCGGCCTGTTGCTGGCGCTGCCCCTGAAGTTGTTGCCGAGCCTGCTGGCCGGCCTGCTGGTGTTCGAGCTGGTCAACATGCTCACGCCGCGGCTGCAACCGCTGATCGCCGGGCAGCGCGCCCGCTGGCTGGCGGTGGCGCTGCTTGGCACCCTGGTGGTGAGCACCCTCACGTTGCTGATTGCCGGCGCCTTCAGCTTCCTGTTGCACGAGGCCGAGAACCCCGGTGCCTCGCTGGACAAGTTCATGGCCCTGGTCGAACGCGCCCGTGGCCAGCTGCCGCCGTTCATCGAAGCCTACCTGCCGGCCAGCGCCGCCGAGTTCAAGGTGGCCATCGGCGACTGGATCAAGAGCCACCTGAGCGACCTGCAACTGGTGGGCAAGGGCATGGCGCACATGTTCGTGACGCTGCTGATCGGCATGATCCTCGGGGCCATCGTCGCCCTGCAGCGCATCCCCGACATCTCCCGGCGCAAGCCCCTGGCGGCGGCGCTGTTCGAGCGCCTGAGCCTGCTGGTGCAGGCGTTTCGCAACATCGTCTTCGCGCAGATCAAGATCTCGCTGCTCAACACCGTGTTCACCGGCATCTTCCTGGCGGTGGTGCTGCCGCTGTTCGGCGTGCACCTGCCGCTGACCAAGACGCTGATCGTGCTGACCTTCCTGCTCGGGCTGCTGCCGGTGATCGGCAACCTGATGTCCAACACCCTGATCACCATCGTCGGCATGTCGCTGTCGATCTGGGTGGCGGCGGCGGCGCTGGGGTACCTGATCGTGATCCACAAGGTCGAGTACTTCCTCAACGCGCGGATCGTGGGGGGACAGATCAGTGCCAAGGCCTGGGAGCTGTTGCTGGCGATGCTGGTGTTCGAGGCGGCGTTCGGCTTGCCGGGGGTGGTGGCGGGGCCAATCTATTATGCGTACCTGAAGAGTGAGTTGAAGCGGGCGGAGTTGGTTTGATCCTGTTCGCCGGCAAGCCGGCTCCTACGGGATATGTGTAGGAGCCGGCTTTGCCGGCGAACACCGGCATAGCCGGTGCCAGGCACCGTGGTGTTTGCTTCGCCAGCAAGGCTGGCTCCTACAGGACGAGGGCTTCAGGCGGCGCCGTAACGCTTGCGCGCCTCGATCGCCAGGCCGCTGCCGATGCTGCCGAAGATGTTGCCTTCCACATGCCGCGCATTGGGCAGCATCGCCGCCACGCTGTTGCGCAGCGCCGGAATCCCGCTGGAGCCGCCAGTGAAGAACACCGTGTCCACCTGCCCCTCGCTCACGCCCGCCTTGGCCAGCAGCTCGGTCACGCTGCCGCGCACCCGTTCCAGCAGCCCGCCGATGGCGTCTTCGAACAGTGCACGGGTCAGTTCGGCTGACAGCTCCGGCTCGATCCGGCCAAAGTCGATGCGGCGGCTGTCGCGCTCGGTCAGCTCGATCTTGCTGGCTTCCACTTCCATCGCCAGCCAGTGCCCGGCGCGCTGCTCGATCAGGTTGAACAGGCGATCGATACCCAGCGTGTCTTCGATGTCGTAGCGCATGCTGCCCAGGGCCAGCTGCGATTTCTGCGCGTACAGGGCGTTGATGGTGTGCCAGGTGGCCAGGTTGAGGTGGTAGCTGGTGGGCATCAGCGCGCCGCTTTTCATCCGGCTGCCGTAGCCGAACAGCGGCATCACGCCCTGCAGGCTCAGTTGCTTGTCGAAGTCGGTACCACCGATGTGCACGCCGCCGGTGGCAAGGATGTCGCTCTGGCGCTCGGCCACCAGGTGGCGATCGGGCGACAGGCGGATCAGGGTAAAGTCCGAGGTACCACCGCCGATATCGACAATCAGTACCAGCTCTTCACGGCTGATGCCCGACTCGTAGTCGAATGCCGCAGCGATCGGCTCGTACTGGAACGACACGTCCTTGAAGCCGATCTTGCGCGCCACATCGGCCAGGGTATCCTCGGCCTCCTGGTCGGCGGCCGGGTCTTCGTCGACGAAGAACACCGGGCGGCCCAGTACCACCTGGTCGAATTCACGGCCGGCATCGGCTTCGGCACGCTTTTTCAGCTCGCCGATGAACATGCCCAGCAGGTCCTTGAACGGCAGGGCGCTGCCCAGCACGCTGGTGTCGTGCTTGATCAGCTTGGAGCCCAGCAGGCTCTTGAGCGAGCGCATCAGGCGGCCTTCGTAGCCCTCCAGGTACTCGTGCAGGGCCAGGCGGCCGTACACCGGGCGACGCTCCTCGATGTTGAAGAAGACCACCGACGGCAGGGTGATCTTGCCGTCTTCCAGGGCGATCAGCGATTCGACGCCCGGGCGGTGCCAGCCGACCGTGGAGTTGGAGGTGCCGAAGTCGATGCCGAGGGCGCGGGCCGGGGATACGTCAGACATGGGGGAGAGCTTCCGGAGGCAAAACGGCCGCGCAGTTTATGCCAGTCTGCGGCTAAATCAAGACCGGCCGTCTGCGATAGCGCAACCCCGGGTGAACCTTGAAAGGCTATGCTTGACCCCAATCTTCATTGGCAATACGTACATTCACACTGGTGATCCATAGATGGACTTCAAAGACTATTACAAGATACTCGGCGTCGAGGCGAGCGCGGACGAGAAGGCGATCAAGGCCGCGTACCGCAAGCTCGCGCGCAAGTATCACCCCGACGTCAGCAAGGAGCGTGACGCCGAGGACAAATTCAAGGAGGCCAACGAGGCCTACGAAGTGCTTGGCGACAAGGACAAGCGCGCCGAGTACGACGAGATCCGCAAGTACGGCGGCCAGCACGGCCGGCCGTTCCAGGCACCGCCTGGCTGGCAGTCCCGTGGCGGCAATGGCGGCGGCGGTGGCTTCGAGGGCGGCGATTTTTCCGATTTCTTCAGCTCGATCTTCGGTGCCCGGGGCGGCAACCCCTTCGGTGGCGGTGGCCGGCAGCAACGCAGTGCCGGCAGGCGAGGGCAGGACGTGGAACTGGAACTGGCGGTCTTCCTCGAAGAAACCCTGAACAAGGAATCCAAGCAGATCAGCTTCCAGGTGCCGCAGACCAATGCCGCCGGGCAGCGCACCGGGTTCACCACGAAAACGCTGAACGTGAAGATCCCCGCCGGGGTGACCGACGGCGAGCGTATCCGCCTCAAAGGCCAGGGCGCGCCCGGCGTGGGCGGTGGCGCCAACGGCGACCTGTTCCTGACCATCCGCATGGCACCGCACCCACTGTTCGATGTCGAAGGCCATGACCTGATCATCACCGTGCCCCTGGCACCGTGGGAAGCGGCGCTCGGCGCCAAGGTGGCCGTGCCGACCCTGACCGGCAAGATCAACCTGACCATCCGCCCCGACAGCCAGAGCGGCCAGCGCCTGCGGGTCAAGGGCATGGGCCTGTCGAACAAGCAGGGCGAGCGCGGCGACCTGTATGCCCAGCTCAAGGTGGTCATGCCCGCCCAGTCCGACGCCGCCGCGCGCGAACTGTGGACCCAGCTCTCCGAGAAAGCCGCGTTCAATCCGAGGACTCAATGGAGTAAGTGATCATGAGCAGCACCCTGATCGTTCAACTGGACATGCGTACCCTGTGTCAGGAGGCCGATGTCACGGCCGATTACGTGATCGAGATCGTCGAGCACGGCATTGTCGAACCGTCGGGGCGAACGCCGGAGGAATGGGTGTTTGACGACCGCGCGCCGGTGACCTTGAAGCGCGCGGTGAAGCTGCATGATCAACTGGAGCTGGAGTGGGAGGGGGTGGCGCTGGCGTTGGAACTGCTGGAGGAGGTGCAGCAATTGCGCAGCGAGAACAGCATGCTGAAGCAGCGGTTAGGCAGGTTTACCCAGATGTGAGCCGGGGGCCGGGGCCTTTTGTAGGAGCGGCTTTAGCCGCGATACAGGCATCGCGGTGTCTGGCACCCGCTTCGCGGGTGATCGCGGCTAAAGCCGCTCCTACAGGGGGCGCAT
>NZ_JARPQB010000088.1 GCF_029478665.1 Pseudomonas entomophila | reverse complement strand
TGTGCCGCGAAAGGGCTGCGCTGCAGCCCCTGGTTCCGGGATCAGGCCAGATGCGACTGGCTACGTAGATGCTCGGCCAACATGTCGATGAAGGTACGCACCTTGGTCGAGCCATATTTGCTCTCCCGATGCAGGATATGGATCGGCCACGGCGCCTCCTCATACTCCGCCAGGATCACCTGCAAGCGCCCGGCCGCCACTTCATCCGCCACCTGATAAGACAGCAACCGCGCGATCCCGAGCCCGGCGCTGGCCGCGGCGATGGCGGCGTCGTTGCTGGTCACGGTCAGGCGCGGCTTCATGCGGATCAGGGTCGGATCGTCGATGGCACCGAAGCGCCAGTCCGTGCGCGGTGACAATGTGCCAGCCGCGATGACCTCGTGCCGCTGCAATTCGGAGGGATGGCACGGCGTGCCGTGACGTTCGAGGTACTCGGGCGAAGCGCACAACAGCCGACGCATCTTGCCCACGCGCAATGCCTTGAGGCCGGAGTCCGGTAGCTGGCCAATACGCACGGCTACGTCCATGCCCTCCTCCACCAGGTTCACCACGCGGTCGAGGAAGTATGCCGATACATCCACCTCGGGGTACTGCTGCAGGTAGCGCACGATGCATGGCATGACGAACTTCTTGCCGAACAGGATCGGCGCGGTCACCGCCAGGTCGCCCTTGGGCGCGGCGTTGATGCCGGCGGCGGCCTCGTTGGCTTCGACGATGCTGGCGAGGATGTGCCGGGTGTCTTCCAGGTAGCGGCCACCGGCCTCGGTCAGGCGCACGCTGCGGGTGGTGCGCAGCAGCAGCTTGACCCCGAGCTGCTCTTCCAGTGCGCTGACGGCGCGGGTCACCGCCGCTGGCGAAATGGCCAGGCGACGCGCGGCGGCGGCGAAGCTTTCCAGCTCGCCGACGGCGACGAAGACCTTCATCAGATGGATCTGGTCCATGGGGGCTCCTGGGCCTCAGGGGTGCGGGCATTATCTGTCATGGCGGGGCTTTATGCTGCTTCTGACGGCCTCTTCGCCGGCAAGGCCGGCTCCTACGAGAGCACCGCCATCCTGTAGGAGCCGGCCTTGCCGGCGAATAGCTCCACCTCATAACTCCAGCACCAGCCCGTTGGTCCCCTCCTGTGCTTGCGCGGGTACAGCGCAGCAAATCAAGGCAAAACCTTCATCCGGCAGTTCGGCGGGCGGGTTGGGATAGTGCACCTGGCCACTGACCAGCTTCGTCCTGCACGTGCCACAGGAACCGCCCCGGCAACTGAAATCCGGCGACAGGCCTCGACTTTCCGCCAACTCCAGCAATGTGCCGCTGCCCGGGGCCCAGCGCGCTTCCTTGGCGGAACTGGCGAAATACACCGGTACCGGCTCGGTGGCAGGTGGCGGCTGTTGCAACGTGGGCTGGTCGTCGTCGGTGTGACGGCGCAGGGTCGAGGGGCCGAAGGCCTCGGCATGAATGCGTGCGTCGGGCACGTGCACGCCGCGCAGCCCTTCGTACAAGTCTTGGGTGAAGCTGGCAGGGCCGCACAAGTAGAAGTCATAGTCGTCCAACGCCAGCGTCGCCTTGATCTGCTCGATACCCAGGCGGCAGGCAAACGCATAGTCATGCCCCCGCACGGCCTGGGGTTCAGGCTGGCTCAGGGCGCGATGGATGCTCAGCAGGCCGTTGGCTTGTTGCTGGAGTGCGGCAAGCTCCTGCTGGAACGGCAGGTCGGCCAGCGCGCGTCCACCGTGGAACAGGTGGATTCGCCGCTGCTCTGCTTTGGCCAACTGCTCCCGAAGCATGGCCATCAACGGAGTGATGCCGACGCCCGCGCCAATCAGCACAATGGGCCGGTCGCTCTGCGGATCCAGGGTGAAGCAGCCCATGGGCAGGCGTACCTCCAGGCGATCGCCAACCTTCAACTGTCGATGCAGATACCGTGAGGCCGCCCCCTGCGCCTTGACACTGATGCGCAGGTAACCATCAGAAGGCGCGCTGGACAGGCTGTAGGTGCGGATCAGCGGTGTTGCCCCGTCAATCCGCAAACGTACCGGGATATGCTGGCCGGGGGCGAAGGGTACAGGGACGCCATCCTCCGGTTGCAAGTAGAACGAGCGAATATCCCGACTCTCCTGCTCGATGCGCAGCACTCGCCAGCCCAGCCACTGGCGCTGCCGTTCACGCTGGTGAAGGCGCTGCTCGGCCTCGACCCAGGTGCCGGTCATGAGACTGGTGGGTGCGTACTCCTGGAATGCCCAGCGCAGTGCCACGGCAGCCCGGCGCAACACTACCTGCTCGATATCCAGGGTCCAAAGCCGCTCGGCGCCCTCGAAAGCGCTGATCAGCGGGCTGTCGAGGATGACCTCGGTTCGCCCGAAAATCTGCAGCACATCGCCGCTGGTGAAATCGACGAACAACAGGCCGGCGACCGGGTTCACCAGCAAATTGCCGAGGGTGTTGAAATGCAGGTTGCCGGCATAGTCGGGGATGGTCAGGCGATTACCCTCTACCCTGACGAAACCGGGCCGACCACCGCGATGGGACACGTCCACCGAACGCTGGCCGCTTTCAAGTTCGACGTAGCTGCTGACGAAGAACGTGTCGGCACCTTCGATCATGGCGCGGGCGTGGGCATCAAGCACCGTTGAATCCTGGCGCCCCTGCGGCGGCTCATCGACGCGGGTGTATTCGCGCAACTGGATGTACTGCGGACAGTTGCCGAACGACTGCTCGACCACCACCTCCAACTGGTCGGCACTGGCCCGTTGAATCACACCATTGAGACGGTTGCGTCGCCGCGTATGCAGTTCGATCCCCAACAGGCCGATGGCACTGCCAGCCACCAGGCCAGACGTTGCCGGATCGTCGGCGGCGAAATCGGTGCCGATCCGCAACCGCCGTGGATCGGGCGAGCTGACGAAACCCTCCGGGCCTTCGAGCAGCGTCGCCCAGGGCTTGCCACTGGCATCCACGGCACCGGCCACCATGAACGGCAACTGGTGATAGAAGGCCCGATGCTGGTCGGGCATGTAGTCGCGGATGACCTTCTGGCCGAACACCTCCATGCGCTCGGCAACACCGACGTGCTCCTGCAGCTGTTTTTCACCTGCATGCCAGGGCGATTGCATGGCGGCATTCCTCGGGGCTCAGAGGGTGGTCTGCAAGCCGATGACCGTGCGAGGCATCGGCACGAAGCCTGGCAACGCCTCGATACGGGCCAGCCAGGCGCGTACGTTGGGGTACGGTTCCAGTGACACGTTGCCTTCCGGCGCGTGGGCGATGTACGAGTAGTTGGCGATATCGGCGATGGTCGCCTGGTCACCGACCAGGAACGGGCCTTTGGCCAGCTCGGCGTCCATCACCTTGAGCAGGGTGTGGGCACGGCCGATGACTTCATCGGTGTTGAACGAGGCGCCGAACACTGTCACCAGGCGCGCCGCGGCTGGGCCGAAGGCCAGCGGGCCGGCCGCCACCGACAACCAGCGTTGCACGCGGGCGGCGCCGACCGGGTCCGCTGGCAACCAGCGCTCACCACCGTAGGCCTTGGCCAGGTAGACCAGAATGGCGTTGGAGTCGGCAATGACGATGCCGTTGTCGTCGATCACCGGCACTTGGCCGAAGGGGTTGAGGGCAAGGAAATCGGGCTGCTTGTGGGCGCCCTTGGCCAGGTCGACGAAGACCCGTTCGGTGGGCAGTTCGAGCAGCGACAACATCAGCTCGATGCGGTGGGCGTGGCCGGACTTGGGAAAGTTGTAGAGCTTGATCGGGCTTGCCATGTTCTGGGCTCCGGATCAGCGCCGGGAGTGGCGCTGCTGGAGGACATGCTGCACTGGATCGGCAGGCAACAGAATCAGTGCCGAGAGCAATCCAGTATTTCGGCAGGTGGAATAATAGGTTGCCTGTACTGGCCCATTCGCCGGCAAGCCGGCTCCTACAGGGGGTTCACGGTAGGAGCCGGCTTGCCGGCGAATGCGGCCTCAATGCCGCTGCCGCTTCTGGTACAGGTACAACCCACGCGCCGCCTCGACCACCAGCGGCACGCAGGCCTGATGCTCATCGAAGCTCATCGAATCCAGCAACTCGAAGTTGTCTTCCAGGCCATGCAAGGAAATGGCCTTGAGCAGAGGATCCTGCTCCGGCGGCAATTCGCTCCACTCGGCCACTTGCGTGCCGCGCATGTAGCCGAAGCACCACTCCTCGAGAATGATCGCCGGCCCTTCTTCGCCCTCGCTCTCCTCGAACAGGGGTTCGAAATGAGCAAGGTCGTCGGCCAGTTCTTCAGCCACCTGACTGGCGTAACGCAGCATCAGCGCGGTGTAGGCCTCTTCATGGGCGGGCTTCTTGAACTTGGGGACCTTGCCGCCCGCGACAGCGGGTAGCCATTGCTCGGGGGTGACCGTGTTCGGTGAACTGGCCAAGGCGGTGAAGAAGCCATTGAGTTCGGCCAGGTTGAGCACCGAATAGTCGTTGCCGTAGGTGATCAACAGGTCTTCGAGGCGGTCGAGTTCTTTTTCGCTGAGTGCGGGGAGCATGCGCGGGTGTCCTGGGGCGGAAATTTGGATGCACCCTAGCACATGGAAGAAGGCGTTGAGGGAAATGTAACCGGAGCAATAACAAGCGCGGGGCAAGCCCGCCCCCACAAGCCCTGCGTCGGGCCAGTGGGAGCGGGCTTGCCCCGCGATTTGGGCCTCAGCCGTCAGACCGCCAGCGCGCGTTCACGCAGCTCGCTGTTGAGGATGCGGTCGTTCTCGCTGTAGTCCACCGGGCAGTCGATCACGTGCACGCCAGGGGTCTTGATGCAGTGCTCGAGCAGCGGCAGGAAGCCCTCGGCGCTTTCAACGCGATGGCCATTGGCACCATAGGCTTCGGCGTACTTGACGAAGTCCGGGTTGCCGTAGTCCAGGCCGAAATCGGTGAAGCCCATGTTGGCCTGCTTCCAGCGGATCATGCCGTAGCCGTCGTCACGCAGGATCACCACGGTCAGGTGCATGCCCAGGCGCACGGCGGTTTCCAGCTCCTGGCTGTTCATCATGAAGCCGCCGTCGCCGCACACCGAAATCACCGGGCGGTCCGGGTAGACCAGGTGCGAAGCCATCGCCGATGGCAGGCCGGCGCCCATGGTCGCCAGGGCGTTGTCCAGCAGCACGGTGTTGGGCTTGTGTGCCTTGTAGTTACGGGCGAACCAGATCTTGTAGATACCGTTGTCCAGGGCGACGATGCCTTCGGACGGCAGGGCACGACGGATGTCGGCGACCATGCGCTGCGGGTAGACCGGGAAGCGGTCGTCATCGGCGCCTTCGGCGATCTGCGCTTCGTTCGCTTCGCGGATGGCCATCAGGCGAGTGAAGTCCCAGTGGCTGGTGTCGGTCAGCGCTTCACTGATTTGCCAGACGGCGTTGGCGATGTCGCCGATCACTTCCACCTGCGGGAAGTAAACGGCATCCACCTCCGCCGAGCGGAAGCTTACGTGGATCACTTCGGTACCACCGCGCACCATGAAGAACGGCGGCTTCTCGATCACGTCGTGGCCAATGTTGACGATCAGGTCGGCAGCTTCGACGGCGCGGTGAACGAAGTCACCGGAAGACAGCGCGGCGTTGCCCAGGAAGCGCGGGTGACGCTCGTCGACCACGCCTTTACCCATCTGGGTGGTGATGAACGGGATGCCGGTCTTGTCGATCAGTTGCTTGAGGACCTTGGCGGTCATCTTGCGGTTGGCGCCGGCGCCGATCACCAGGATCGGGTTGCGGGCGTTCTGCAGTTTCTGCACGGCGGCTTCGATGGCCACGTGCTCGGCCAGCGGGCGACGGTGCAGGCTGCGCGGGATCGGCAGGGCGTCGGTCTGCTCGGCGGCGATGTCTTCCGGCAGTTCCAGGTGCACCGCGCCCGGCTTCTCTTCTTCGGCCAGGCGGAAGGCTTCACGCATGCGCGCGGGGATGTTGTCGGCCGAGGCGAACTGGTGGGTGTACTTGGTGATGGGGTCCATCATGCCGCACACGTCGATGATCTGGAAACGGCCCTGCTTGGACTTCTTGATCGGCTTCTGGCCGGTGATCATCATCATCGGCATGCCGCCCAGATAGGCGTAGGCGCTGGCGGTCACCAGGTTGGTCGCACCAGGGCCGAGGGTCGACAGGCTGACGCCAGTCTTGCCGGTCAGACGGCCGTAGGTGGCGGCCATGAAGCCCGCGGATTGCTCGTGGCGGGTCAGTACCAGCTTGATCTTCGATTTGCGCAGGGACTCGAGCAGGTCGAGGTTCTCCTCGCCAGGGATGCCGAACACATACTCGACACCTTCGTTTTCCAGGCATTGCACAACGACATCGGCGGCCTTGGCCATCTTGCTTCTAACCTCAAGTAATAGGACGGTGAAAGTCCAGGAATGCGCAGCACGGTACGCTGGCATCGCTCGGTCCGGGTGCCAGGTTTGCCCCGAACCTAAGCCTTGACGCAGGGTAGGTACGGGGAAGTCACGTCATTTGGCGGCAATATTGTCGCACCTTTGACGCCTGGCGGTGACCGGGCCGACGAGCAAAACATATTTGCCTGTAGGAGCCGGCGTTGCCGGCGAAGGACGTTACGCGGTGGATGGCACCGGCATAGCCGGTGTTCGCCGGCAAGGC
>NZ_JARPQB010000087.1 GCF_029478665.1 Pseudomonas entomophila | reverse complement strand
GCCCTTTCGCGACACAAGGCCGCTCCCACAAGGGCAAACGTAAACTACGAATACGCTGCTAGACAGTTGCTCCCAGAATGGGGCTGTGCAATCTCCCGCCCTCGTCAGCTACGAAATGACTGCCCCAGAAACTCGGTAATCAACGCAACAACCTGCTGCTGGATCAACGCCCGCGGCCGTGCGTTCTCACCATCCCGGCAAATGACGCCATCACCTGGCGCGTCTTCTTCAAGCAACGCCACCGCGCCAGGTTTGCACATCGACAGGAAGCTGAAGTGGCTGGCGTCCTTGATCTCGACATAGCGACTGGTCGCCGGGGGCAAGCGCTTGGCCAAGTCGGCGGACTCCAACTGTGCCGGGAGGTCTTCAGAGGGCGCGCCCGCCGCGATCACCAGTGCTGGCACCGGCAACGCCGCCAGGCTTTCAGTGGTCATGCCGCGTGACAGGCCCAGGTCCAGGGTCACGATGGCCGTGACACGTTTGTCGCTCAGGTCGCCGCCCAGCCGGGCTTGCGCTGCCGCGTCAGGGTTGGCCTGTTTGTAGACGCCACAACTGGCCAACTGCGGATGGGCCTTGCAGTCCTGGGCAAACCGCTCGGGATCGAACCGCGACCCGGCGATTTCCAGGGCGGTCCAGCCACCCAGTGAATGCCCCACCACTGCAACCTGATGCTTCGCCACCGCCCCAAACCGATCCGGCTGAGCCTGCACCGCATCGATGGCCCGCTGCAGGTCCATGGGGCGCTGCCACAACTGGGCAGCGGCTTCAGGGTCGCGATCACGGGTGGTCGTGCCCGGGTGGTTGACCGCCGCCACTATGTAACCCCGTTGCACCAGCGCGGTGGCCAGCCATGACTGGTTGCCCCAGTTACCGCGAAAACCGTGGGAAAGGACCACCAATGGATGCGCACCTGGGGCCGGTGGCGCATCACGAACGGCGAGATCGCCGACAAACACCGGTGTATCCGCGATCAATTGTGGCGTGGCAGTGGTTGTACTCGGGTACCAGACCACCAGCTCCAGCGGGCGATCCTTTTGCCCGTCCGAGAGCTTGGAGGTCTGGAACCCGATGGGAATATCGCCCGCGAAGGCAGGTAAGTTCAGACAGATAAGAAACAAGAAGCCGAGCATTGTATTCATTGTTTTTCGTCCTTGAAAGGGTCTGCATCGATCAGCGCAGCAGGGCAATGTTCTCGTCGATCCGGCCCTGCATCATGCGCAATGTATCCGGGCTGATCATGCACGGGTAGTGCTGCTCGGCCAACGTAGTGAACTGGCTGGCCACTGTACAAAAACGCTCGATAAGCGCCCCCGCCTTGGCTGGGGGGATTTCCGCCTCATGGGCCAGCGCCAGCATCGCCGTACGATCGATCGCCAGGGCCTCGCCCATCACATCCATCTGGTGATAGCCCCCCGGCCCTTCGCAGAAGGTCACATCGTAGGCCGGCGCCAGCGTCCACTGCCCCGTGCGCGACATCAGGTAAGCGAAGTTCTTGGGGTGGTCGTCGCGGTTGTTGAAGGCCACGTTGAACAGCGCACGCTCAAAGGCGCGTGCTTTCTCGCGCAGGTCGTTGGTGCAGAGATGGGTTGCACGCAGGAAATTCACATAGTCCAGTGCACCAGGTGAGCGGAAATCCGCACCGGTGAACGCTGCAAGACTTTGCATGGGCACGCGTATTTCACCTTGTCGATCAAAGCGCTTGCTGGCAAAGGCCGCCAACCCGTTGGGCAGGCTGAAATGCTGGGTGTCCGGTGTCGGGATGCCACAAAGGCGCAGGCACTCTGCATAGACCATCTCGATGGCGCAGACCTCGGGATGCTCTTCCCGAGCAGGAAACTTGATCAGCCAGGCCTCAAGCTCTGGCTTGGCCAAGGTGGTAAACGTATTGATGTGCGGGTCGCGATACACCAGCGCCTTGGGTCTCGCGCCTTGCGGGGAGCCGCCTACCAACAGCAGTTGTTGCAGAAACGCCCCACCCTCCCCTTTGAGCACATCCTGCACCTCGGCCGCCAGTTGCTCCATGGGGATGTGGTCCTGCGCTATCAAACCTTCGGGTGCCACCGGCTCGAACGACATGGCGCCCATGGCGTTGTCACCGATATACGCCAACCGCTCCAGGGGGCCTATTCGGGCAGCATTCAGGCCACGACGTTTGAACAGCCGGTCCATCAGCAACATGCCCCAGCCGTCCGGCAGCGCATCATAGACTGGCCCCGGTACGCCGATCTGATGCCCGGGGAAGCCTCTGCGCACGGCATCGCCTTGCAGGGGCAGTAGATGAGCTGACAGTTCGAAGCCCCGCTGTCTGGCCTCGGGGCTGTATTCGAAGATGATCTGTGGTCGCTGGCTGACAGCGGTGGAAGTCGCCAGAGTGCCCCAGAGCCAGCGCTCGCCCCAGCCCTCGTAGTACACACGCACTTTTTCAGGCATCGCCGTGTTTTCTCCTGATGCGTTGACGCTTGGCGCCCTCTTCATAGCGCTGCAGGTCCGCAAGGCTGTCCAGCTTGGGCACGAACAGGTTTTCCAATTCCTTGCCCCGGCCCAGCACCATCGCCACCCTGACCAGGTTCTCGAAACCGACGTTACGTCCGGCTTCCAGATTGGAGACCGTGTTGGTGGCAATACCGGCCCGGCCTGCCACGTCGGCCTGGGTCATCTGTTGCGCAAGGCGCTCGGTGCGAAGACGCTCGCAGAGGCGTTTGACGACCTCACTGGGCTTGCTGAAGCTTAAATCCAACATGACAAGGCTTAACCTGGGAATCGGCGTTTAAATCACAGATTATAAGTATTATTGAGCAGAATGCTTAAGTGTTAATTCCTAGATTTTTGATTTTATCTAGTTAAATACCACTTAGGACATGCCAAAATGTATTTAATTTTGTATCCCGATCCCTTTCCCTGCTCGGACCAGAAAATGTCCAAGGACAATATCTGATGAATGAGGCGTGAGAGCGCAGTAGGCCGCAGGTGATTACACCGCTAGGCAGGTACCATCCTTCGCGGGGCAAGCCCACTCCCACGCCCTCATCTGCTCACAATGGACTTAGCGAGCAACATCCAACGGCATCCGGTACTCGATCACCCCCGGCTTCTCGGCAATCCAGTCATACAACCGCTGCGCAGTCCGGTTGGTTTCCTGGGTATGCCAGTACAACCGGTCGCACCGCTGCTTCCCGGCCTGGTCCTGAACGAACTCGATCAGCCGCTTGCCGATCATCCTCCCCCGCGCATTCGGGCACACGTACAGGTCTTCCAGGTAACAGAAATCATTGCGCCCCCAGGTCGAGCGGTGGAACACATAGTGAACGAAGCCGAAGATTTGCTCGCCGTCGGTAGCCACGGCGCAGTGCATGGGCTCGGCCGGGTCGAAGAAGCGCGCCCAGGTACGCTCGGTGATGGCTGGGCCCAGGTCCACTTGGTAGAAGGCCTGGTATTGCGCCCAGTAGGCGGACCATGGCTGCAGGTCGGCTTGCTTCACTTCGCGTACGAAAACGGGCAGTTGGGTGGTGGTCATTGTTCAAACCCCTTTTGGACAACACAGCTTAATGAGTGAGGGGGCCGGCCTGCCCGTAGCGCTTGCCTTCCTTGGTGATTGCTTGCGGACCTGGGTTTTATAGCGGATAAATGGCTGGTTTTTACCTGCCAATTATTCGGTAGTTACCAGACCATTTTTAGGGGCGCGATCAGGCCCCAGGATTGGCAGGCTTCTGTCAAATCCAGCCGCCAAGGACCCAGGCCAATGTTCAAACACGCCCAGCTGGAATCGGTAAAAGCCTGGCTAACCGATCCCGCCCATGGCGCACTGGCGCGGCACGTGCGCATCCAGCGGGCCATCCGCCAGTTGATCCTTGAGGGTGCCCTGCCAGTCGGCAAGCCGCTGCCGGCATCGCGGTCGCTGGCCAGTTCGCTGGGCGTCTCGCGGGACACCGTGGAGTCGGCCTACAGCCAGTTGCACGCCGAGGGCTTCATCGAGCGGCGCGTGGGCAGCGGCAGCTTCGTATCGCAACGGGCCCGGTGCCTGCCGTCGCGCAAGCGCCAGCGCCAGTCACTCAACGAAGCCCCGGTGCAGTTGAGCCGGCGAGGTGAAGCGCTGTTGCACAGCGGTGGCGTCCACAACTTCCAGTCGCCCCGCCCCTTCGCCCCGGGCGTGGCCGAAACCCGGCATTTCCCCCTGGCCGTCTGGGAGAAGCTGGAGCGACAGGTGTACAAGGAATACGGCACCCGTGCCCTGGAACACAGCGAGCCACAGGGCATGCTCTCCTTGCGCAGCGCAATCGCCGACTACCTCAACCTCGAACGCGGGGCCCAGGCATCCGCCGACCGTATCCTGATCCTCACCAGCTCGCAGCAGGCCCTGGGCCTGTGCGCCCAGGTGCTCATGGACGCAGGCGACCGGGTGCTGGTCGAGGACCCGCTGTACCAGGGCACCCGAAAGGCCATCAGCGCCGCCAGGCTGCAAGGCGTGCCGGTGCCGGTGGACGCGCACGGCCTGCAGGTGGACGGCATGGCCCAGCTAGCGCCGGATGCCCGGGCGCTGTTCCTCACGCCCTCGCACCAGTACCCAACCGGCGCCACCCTGTCGCTGGACCGGCGCCTGCTGGCGATCGAATGGGCGCGCCAGCAACGGGCGTGGATCATCGAGGACGACTACGACAGCGAGTTCCACTATGCCGGTCGCCCCAACGCCTGCGTGCAGGGTCTGGACTCGCACGCGCGCACGCTGTACATCGGCACCTTCACCAAGTCGCTGGGCGCCGGGCTGCGCATCGGCTACCTGCTGCTGCCACCCCAGCTCGTCGCGCCAATGACCGCCGCGCGAACGCTGCAGGATGGCCACAACGCGTCCATCGCCCAGCTGACCCTGGCCCGGTTCATGGAGGACGGGCACTTCAACGCCCATGTGCGGGCCATGCGCAGCCTCTATGCCGAGCGACGCGACGTGCTGGCGGACCTGGTGCAGCGGCACCTGGGGGCGTTCCTGCGCCCGCAAGTGCCGGTGGGTGGGCTGCAGATGCCCTGCCACTTCGTTCAGGACTTGGCGGAAGACGCCGTGGTCAGGGCGGCAGGCGGAGCGGGGATCGATCTGTTGGGGCTGGGCAGCTTGTACGCGGTGCCGAGGAACGATGCCGGCTTGCTGATGGGGTTTGCGGCACTGACGCCCGCCGAGATGAGGGAGGCGGTGGTGAAGCTGGGGAAGGTACTGGCAGGTTTGGTCACTTCGGGACGTTCGATTCGGTAGTCCGTTCTGCGCGAAACGAAATGTGGTAAACCAAACGCTGAAATCCGCCGCGAAAACCAGGGCCTGACAACGCCTATAATTCTTGGCAAAAACCATAAAATACGCACTTAACGCCTAGAAAATTAGTTTTTATTCAGTAGCGAATTTTCCTTTCAAGCGCACTATACAAAGCCTAGAATCATAGGCATTCAAATCAATAGCGGCGCTTTAAGCATAGGATCCCAGGCGTTATGAAAGCCATATCAATGACTGACGACGCTATCGCCAACGAGATCGGCCAACGCATTGAGGCTATCCGCCTGAAGCGTAATATTGGCCAGGACATCGTCGCCCATGAAGCCGGGATTTCCCGGGAGACCTACCGCAAGCTCACGGCTGGCAAAGGCACCCTGGTGAACGTGATTGCCGTCCTGCGGGTGCTGGGAGAGCTTGATCGTCTAGCCTCCCTCATCGAGGACGTCAGGACCAGCCCCTTGCAACTGGCAAAAATGCAGGGCAAGCAGCGGATGCGGGCGAGAGTCACACGGGCTACACCGCCAGCGCCTGAACACGGAATCAGGACGCCTATCGGCAAGCCCACGCTCATTGGTGGCCCCAAACCCGACAAGGATGACAGCTGGTGATTGCACGGATCTATCTCTGGGATGTGTATGTAGGCGCGCTCAACTGGAACACGCAGACCCAGACCGGAGAGTTCGAATACACCCCCGAGTTCGTCAGGACGGGCCTTGAGATCTCGCCGGTCCATATGCCGTTGCGCCAGGACTACACCTACGTATTCCAGGGGCTGGACCGCGAAACCTTCAAGGGCCTGCCCTCAATCCTCGCCGACTCCCTGCCCGATGATTTCGGCAACGCGCTGATCGATGCCTGGCTGGCCCAGCAGGGGCGTGACAAGGCAACGTTTACCCCGGTCGAGCGCCTGCTGTACCAGGGCAAGCGCGGCATGGGCGCCCTGGAATATCGTCCGGCGATGGCCACCGAGCGGGACAAGGGGGAGAGCATCCATATCGATGCACTGGTGCGCCTGGCCAGCGAGGTGTTGTCCGAACGCGAGTCGATCGCCGAGCGCCTGGAAGCGAAGGACCCGTCGCTGGACGACAGCGCCCTGCAGCACCTCATCCAGATCGGTACCAGCGCGGGCGGCGCCCGGGCCAAGGCGGTGATCGCCATGAATGCCGAAGGCGAGATCCGTTCGGGCCAGGTCACCGCGCCGCCGGGCTTCGAGTACTGGTTGCTCAAGTTCGACGTAGCCAAGGACTCGACCGTGCTGGCTGACTCGCAAGGCTATGGGCGCATCGAGTACGCCTACCACCTCATGGCCAGGGCGGCCGGCATCACCATGACCGAGTGCCGATTGCTGGAGGAAGGTGGACGCGCTCACTTCATGACCCGGCGCTTCGACCGCATGGCCGAAGGTGAAAAGATCCACGTCGCGACCTTGTGCGCCCTCGACCACGCCGACTTCCGCAAGCCAGGCCAGTACTCCTATGCCGAGGCCTTCGGGGTGATGCGCGCACTGCGGATTTCCCGCGACGGCGCCGAGCAGTTCTACCGCCGCATGGTCTTCAACCTGGTGGCACGCAACCAGGACGACCACACCAAGAACACAGCCTTCATGATGGACACCGACGGCACTTGGTACCTGACGCCGGCGTATGACGTGTCCTATTCCTACCTGCCTGGCAGCTTCTGGGGCGATAGCCACCAGATGACCGTGAACGGCAAGCGCGACGACTTCACCCTCGACGATCTGTTGAGCGTGGCCAGCCAGGTCCGGGGCATGGATGCGCGAGGGATCATCAAGGAAGTCTGTGAAGCCGTCGCACAGTGGCCGCAATTTGCTAGAGAGGCTGGTGTGCCCGCCGCCGCCAGTATGCGTATCGGCGAAGTTCATCGTCTCTACCTTGGAGATGGGCTGTGAGCGGCGTTTCCAACACTGCAGTCGTACGACCGATTGCTATGCCTCCATACCCGCCAGAGCTGTATTGAAAAACCCCCACCCCCTGTATCTGTCGCTGCGTAGTCCTTCGTTCCACCATCCCCTCCACACTCCCTCGGATGGCTGAAGGAACCCGCATCATGGTTGCCCTGCTGCTGCAAATGTCCCCCATTGGCCTGGTAATCGCGCTGATTCTGCTGCTGCGCCGCCCGCCCGTACAGGCCGCGCTGGCCGGCGTGGCCGGTGTCCTGCTGCTGTGGGGCCTGGGCGCCGCGCAGCCGCTGTCGGCGGCGGTGTCCGGCGCGATCCTGCAAGACACGCTGATCCTGCTCCTCAGTACCGCCTGCGTGATCGTCCCAGGGCTGGCCTTCGTCATCCTGGTCGAGCGGGCCGGCGCGCCGCAGGCAATTGGCGCCTGGGTGCGCGAACTTGGTTGGACGCCGCCGATGCAGGTGATCTTCATCGTACTGGGCCTGGCGCCGCTGCTGGAGGCGATGACCGGGTTCGGCGTATCGCTGATTGCCACCGTGCCGCTGCTGATGGGACTGTTCTCGCGCCAGGTCGGTATGAAGATGGCCCTGGCCGGCATGGTAGTCATGCCTTGGGGCACCCTCGGGCTGGCCACGGTGATCGGCGCGCTGCTGGCCCATGTGCCTGCGCAGGAACTGGGCAGCCATTCGGCGCTGGTCAGTGCACCGGTGTTCCTCGGCCTGGCCGCCGTGGCGCTGGTGCTGGCGGGGATTCGCAGCGTGCAGGCATGGCTGGGGTTGGCGCTGATCTCAATGCTGTTCAGCGCGGTGCTGTATGCGGTCAACCGCTGGATCGGGCCGGAGGCTTCGGGCGTGCTGGCCGGGCTGGCGGTGGCCGCTGTGGGGCTGGGGATTTCCTGGGCGCGGCGCG
>NZ_JARPQB010000086.1 GCF_029478665.1 Pseudomonas entomophila | reverse complement strand
CCTGCATGCCATGCAGGCGCTCTCCCAGCTGAGCTATAGCCCCACAATGTCGCTTTGAACCGAAGCGCTGGCTGGGTGCCTTGCGTTTCGTTTTCGTTCATCGCTGTGGACGGGGCGCATATTAAGATCGGATTGCAGGACTGTCAAACGAATTTTTGAAAATATTCAAAATTTTTTTCACAGATAACAATCACTTACCGCCCTGCCCTTCTGGATCACTTCGCGCAATCGTGTAGGAGCGGCTTAAGCCGCGAACACCGGCGAAGCCGGTGCCATCCACCGCCTCGCCTGCTTCGCGGATAAATCCGCTCCTACAGAATGGCAAACAGCATTGCCTCAGGCGATGGACGCCAGCAGCTTTTCCCATTCCTTGTTTTCTTTCTTCGACACACCACCGAGCAGGTCGATGGCCTGGCGCAGGCGGAAGCGGGTCAGGTCCGGGCCGAGGATTTCCATGGCGTCGAGCACCGACACCGAGCTGGCCTGGCCAGTGATGGCGGCGAACATCAGCGGCATGGCATCACGCAACTTGAGCTCCAGCGACTCGACCACGGCCTGGATGCAGCCGGTGATACGGTCCTTTTCCCACTGGCGCAGGCTTTCCAGCTTCCACAGGATCAGTTGCATCACCTGGCGTACCTGGTCGGCCGACAGTTTCTTGCTCTCGAACAGTTTTGCATCGAGCTTGAGCGCGCCTTCGAAGAAGAAGCCTCCCAGCGGCGCGATCTGGCTGAAGGTCTCGACCCGGCCCTGTACGTGCGGGGCGATCTTCATCATGTAGTCGCTGTTGAAGGCCCACTTCTGCACGCGCGCGGCGAATTCTTCCACCGGCAGTTCACGCAGCCACTGGCCGTTCAGCCAGGAGAGCTTCTCGATGTCGAAGATCGGGCCACCGAGCGAAATGCGCGACAGGTCGAAGTGCTCGACCATTTCCGCCAGCGAGAACTTCTCGCGCTCGTCCGGCATCGACCAGCCCATGCGGCCGAGGTAGTTGAGCATGGCTTCGGGCATGAAGCCCATGCGCTCGTAGAAGGTCACCGAAGTCGGGTTCTTGCGCTTCGACAGCTTGCTCTTGTCGGGGTTGCGCAGCAGCGGCATGTAGCACAGCTTGGGCTGCTCCCAACCGAAGTACTCGTACAGCTTGATCAGCTTGGGTGCGGACGGCAGCCACTCTTCGCCACGCAGCACGTGGGTGATGCCCATCAGGTGGTCGTCGACCACGTTGGCCAGAAAGTACGTCGGCAGGCCGTCGTTCTTCATCAGCACCTGCATGTCCATGCGGTCCCATGGGATCTCGACATCGCCACGGAGCATGTCCGGCACCACGCAGATACCTTCGCTCGGTACCTTCATGCGGATCACATGGGGCTCGCCGGCGGCCAGGCGACGCTGCACTTCCTCGTCGCTCAGCAGCAGGGCGCGACCGTCATAGCGCGGGGTTTCGCCACGGGCCATCTGTTCGGCGCGCATCTGCTCCAGCTCTTCGGCGGTGCAGAAGCAGTAGAAGGCATGGCCGGCGTCGACCAGTTCCTTGGCGTACTTGGCGTAGATCTCGCCACGCTCGCTCTGCCGGTACGGGCCGTGCGGGCCGCCGACGTCCGGGCCTTCGTTCCACTCGATGCCGAGCCAGCGCAGGGCGTCGAAGATCTGTTGCTCCGACTCGCGGGTGGAGCGCAACTGGTCGGTGTCTTCGATCCGCAGGATGAACTCACCGCCGTGCTGCTTGGCAAAGCAGTAGTTGAACAGGGCGATGTAGGCGGTGCCGACATGGGGGTCGCCAGTGGGCGATGGCGCGATACGCGTGCGAACGGTGGTCATTGGGAGTCTCGAACGAAGATTGAAACAAAGGCTGGATGTTAGCAGGGAGCGGGCACCGGGCTCCAGCAATGGCGCTATCGTCACTTGTGACGGCGCCGGCCACCGCTGTTAAATTTGCTTACATTTCTGGAACCCTGGTCCCCATGCCCGCCCAACTCAAACGTCGCCTGCTGATCTTCATCACCCTGGTACTGCTCGTCGGCCTTGGCTTCCTTGCCCACTGGTACTTCAAGGGGCGCTTCTACGAAAGCACCGACAACGCCTATGTGCAGGGCGAGATCACGCGTATTTCCAGCCAGCTGGGGGCGCGTATCGATGAGGTCCGAGTGGAAGACAACCAGCACGTCAGCAAGGGTGACCTGCTGGTGCGCCTGGAAACCGCCGATTTCGAGCTGGCTATCGAGCGCGCCCGTGCCGCCCTGGCCACCCGCGAGGCCGAACGGGTGCAGGCGCAGAGCCGCCTGACCCAGCAAGGCAGCCTGATCGCCGCTGGTCAGGCCCAGGTCGCCGCCAGCCAAGCCACCCTCGACCGCTCGCAGCTCGACCTCAACCGCGCCCAGGCCCTGCGCAAGCCCGGCTTCATCTCGGAAGAGCGGGTCACCACCCTGTCGGCAGACAGCCATGTCGCCCGTTCCCAGGTCGACAAGGCCCAGGCTGACCTCAAGGGCCAACGCCAGCAGGTCGACGCCCTGACCGCTGAACTCAAGCGCCTGGACGCACAGATAGCCAACGCCCGCGCCGACCTGGCCCAGGCCGAATTGAACCTGACCCGCTGCGAGATCCACGCGCCGATCAGCGGCACCATCGGCCAGCGCAGTGCGCGCAATGGCCAAGTGGTGCAGGCCGGTGCCTACCTGTTGTCGCTCGTCCCCGACGAGGCCATCTGGGTACAGGCCAACTTCAAGGAAACCCAGATCGGCAGGATGCACCCCGGCCAGCGCGCCGAGCTGGTGTTCGACAGCTACCCCGACACACCGATCGAAGGCCGTGTGAACAGCCTTTTCGCCGCCTCCGGCGCACAGTTCAGCCTGCTGCCCCCGGACAACGCCACCGGCAATTTCACCAAGGTAGTGCAGCGAATCCCGGTCAAGCTGACCTTCGCCGCCGACAATCCACTGCATGGCCGAATCCGCCCGGGCATGTCGGTCACTGCAACGGTCGACCTGCGCGATGGGGATGCGGATGGCCGGTGACCAGCTCCTGCGCCCCACCGCCGAGCCGACTCGGCGCGACTGGATCGCGGTAATGAGCGTGATGCTCGGCGCCTTCATGGCAGTGCTGGACATCCAGATCACCAACTCCTCGCTCAAGGACATCCAGGGCGCGCTGTCGGCGACCCTGGAGGAAGGCTCGTGGATCTCCACCTCCTACCTGGTGGCGGAGATCATCATGATCCCGCTGACCGCCTGGCTGGTGCAGCTGCTTTCGGCCCGACGCCTGGCGGTATGGGTTTCGCTGGGCTTCCTGCTGTCGTCGCTGCTGTGTTCGATGGCCTGGAACCTGGAGAGCATGATCGTGTTTCGCGCCCTGCAGGGGTTCACCGGTGGCGCGCTGATTCCTCTGGCCTTTACCCTGACCTTGATCAAGCTGCCTGAACACCATCGCGCCAAGGGCATGGCCATGTTCGCCATGACGGCCACCTTCGCGCCCTCCATCGGCCCGACCCTGGGCGGCTGGCTGACCGAGAACTGGGGTTGGGAGTACATTTTCTACATCAACATCCCCCCCGGGCTGGTGATGATCGCCGGCCTGCTCTACGGGTTGGAAAAGAAAGAGGCCCACTGGGAGTTGCTGAAAAGCACCGATTACGCCGGCATCGTCAGCCTTGGCGTTGGCTTGGGCTGCCTTCAGGTCTTCCTGGAGGAAGGCCATCGCAAGGACTGGCTCGAATCGAGCCTGATCGTGGGGCTGGGCACCACCGCCCTGCTCAGCCTGATCCTGTTCGTGATCCTGCAGCTCTCCCGCCCTCACCCGCTGATCAACTTGCGTATTCTCGGTAACCGAAACTTCGGCCTGTCGAGCATCGCCAGCCTGGGCATGGGGGTCGGGTTGTACGGCTCGATCTACCTGCTACCGCTGTACCTGGCGCAGATCCAGGGCTACAACGCCCTGCAGATTGGCGAGGTGATCATGTGGATGGGGGTGCCGCAGCTGTTCCTGATCCCGCTGGTACCGCTGCTGATGAAAGTGATCCCGCCCAAAGTACTGTGCGCCCTGGGCTTCTGCCTGTTCGGCCTGGCCAGTTTCAGCTCGGGGGTGCTCAACCCGGATTTCGCCGGGCCACAGTTCAACCAGATCCAGGTGATCCGCGCCATCGGCCAGCCCATGATCATGGTGACCATCTCGCTGATCGCCACGGCCTTCATACAACCGCAGGACGCGGGGTCGGCATCGAGCTTGTTCAATATCCTGCGCAACCTCGGTGGTGCCATCGGCATCGCGCTGCTGGCGACGTTGCTGGATGCACGGACCAAGGTGTACTTCGACTACCTGCGCGAGGCGGTGGTGCCGAGTAATCCGCAGGTAGCAGAGCGGTTGGCGCAGTTGAGCGAGCGGTTGGGAAATGACTCGGCGGCGCTGGGCAAGCTGAGCGAGATCACCCATCAGCAAGCGTTGATCATGGCCTACAACGATGCCTTCCACTTTGTCGGGATCGGTTTGGCGGTGAGCATGCTGGCGGTATTGCTGACCAGGAAGTTGCCGCAGGGGCTGAAGGCAGGGGAAGCACATTAGCTTGCAAGCTGCCTTGGTGGTTCGCTGTAGGAGCGGCTTCAGCCGCGATGCAGGAACGCGGTACCTGGCACCCGCTTTGCGGGTGATCGCGGCTAAAGCCGCTCCTACAGAGTTGGCGCCAACTCAATGGGTACGGTTGGCGAACCCGGGATGGATCAGCTGGTAATCAGGCGCTCGCGCAACTGCCCGATCTCGTCGCGCAACTGCGCCGCGGCCTCGAACTCCAGGTCGCGGGCGAACTGGAACATTTTCTCTTCCAGTAGCTTGATGCGCTTGGTGATCTGCGCCGGCGTCTGCAGCTCGACCTCGTAGCGCCCGGCCTCCTCCGCCGCCTTGGCCATGCCCTTGCGCTTCTTGCTGCGCGCACCCGGCACGGTGGCGCCTTCCATGATGTCGGTGATGTCCTTGACCACGCCCTTGGGCACGATACCGTTGGCCGCGTTGAACGCGATCTGCTTCTCGCGCCGCCGCTCGGTCTCGTCGATGGCGCGCTGCATGGAGCCGGTGATGTTGTCGGCATAGAGGATCGCCTTGCCGTTGAGGTTGCGCGCGGCGCGGCCGATGGTCTGGATCAGCGAGCGCTCGGAGCGCAGGAAGCCTTCCTTGTCGGCGTCGAGGATGGCGACCAGCGACACTTCGGGCATATCCAGGCCCTCGCGCAGCAGGTTGATCCCCACCAGCACGTCGAAAGTGCCCAGGCGCAGGTCGCGGATGATCTCCACCCGCTCGACGGTGTCGATGTCCGAGTGCAGGTAACGCACCCGCACATCGTGGTCGGCCAGGTAGTCGGTGAGGTCCTCGGCCATGCGCTTCGTCAGCGTGGTGGCCAGCACCCGCTCGCCCTGGGCGACGCGCTTGCCGATCTCCGATAGCAGGTCGTCGACCTGGGTGAGCGCCGGGCGCACCTCGACCTGCGGGTCGACCAGGCCAGTGGGACGCACTACCTGCTCGACCACACGGCCAGCATGCTCGGCCTCATAAGGGCCTGGCGTGGCGGAAACGAAAATGGTCTGCGGGCTGACCGCCTCCCATTCATCGAAACGCATGGGACGGTTGTCCAGTGCCGACGGCAAGCGGAAACCGTATTCAACCAGCGTTTCCTTGCGTGAACGGTCGCCCTTGTACATGGCGCCGACTTGCGGAACGCTGACATGGGACTCGTCGATCACCAGCAGCGCGTCATCGGGCAGGTAGTCGTAGAGCGTGGGCGGCGGCGCGCCGGCCGGGCGCCCGGAGAGATAGCGCGAGTAGTTCTCGATGCCGTTGCAGTAGCCCAGCTCGAGGATCATCTCCAGGTCGAAACGGGTGCGCTGCTCCAGGCGCTGCGCCTCCACCAGCTTGTTGTGCGTGTTCAGATACTCGAGACGCTCCTTGAGCTCCTCCTTGATCCCCTCCACCGCCTCGACCAGGGTTTCCCTCGGGGTCACATAGTGGCTCTTCGGATAGAAGGTGAAACGCGGCAGCTTGCGGATCACCTCACCGGTGAGCGGGTCGAAAGCGGCAATGTTCTCCACCTCGTCGTCGAACAGCTCGATGCGAATGGCCTCCAAGTCCGATTCGGCCGGAAAGACGTCGATCACATCACCACGCACACGGAAGGTGGCGCGGGCGAAGTCCATCTCGTTGCGGGTGTACTGCAGGTCTGTGAGGCGGCGAAGCAGCGCGCGCTGGTCGAGCTTGTCGCCACGGTCGACGTGCAGGACCATCTTCAGGTACGTCTCGGGGCTACCGAGGCCATAGATGCACGAAACGGTGGTGACGATGATCGCGTCGCGCCGCTCGAGCAATGCCTTGGTCGCCGACAGGCGCATCTGCTCGATGTGGTCGTTGATCGAGGCGTCCTTCTCGATGAAGGTGTCCGACGACGGCACGTAGGCTTCGGGCTGATAGTAGTCGTAGTACGAAACGAAGTACTCGACCGCATTGTTCGGGAAGAACGCCTTGAACTCGCCATACAGCTGGGCGGCCAGCGTCTTGTTGGGGGCCAGCACCATCGTTGGGCGCTGCACCTGCTGGATGACATTGGCGATGCTGAATGTCTTGCCCGAGCCTGTCACCCCGAGCAGGGTCTGGTGCGACAGGCCGGCGTCGATACCCTCGACCATCTGGCGGATGGCTTCAGGCTGGTCGCCGGCCGGCTGGAATCGGGTGACGAGCTGGAACTCGGACATGACGGACCTCGTGGATGTCGCGGCAACTGTAAATTTAGCCAGTAGTCTATACCCAAATGCGGCGTGCGGGCGCGGCATTCAAGCCCGACCTGTGAGCGCTCATGACAATGGACCGGGCAATTCGACCAATGGTCGAAAAATATTTGCGCAAACAACCGTAAAAGCTGCGCCAGACTGTCGCAGTGACCGACCAGTATCACTATACTGACTCCCCGTTTGTGCACCGCTTCAGTGCATTCGGCTGGAGCGTGGCGACCCCTATCACTCTCCTATTCAGAGCCAAGGTAACAATGAGCCTGTTTTCCGCAGTCGAGCTGGCACCCCGCGACCCCATCCTGGGCCTCAACGAAGCATTCAACGCCGACCCACGCACTGACAAAGTCAACCTGGGCGTAGGCGTCTACTGCAATGAGGAAGGCCGTATTCCGCTGCTGCGCGCGGTGATCGAAGCCGAAACCGCCCGTGCCGCCCAGCACGCTTCCCGCGGCTACCTGCCGATCGATGGCATCGCCCAGTACGACCAGGCTGTGCAGAAGCTGATCTTCGGTAAAGCGTCGCCGCTGCTGGCCGAAGGCCGCGTGGTCACCGTGCAGGCTGTCGGCGGTACCGGCGCTCTGAAGATCGGTGCCGACTTCCTCAAGCGCCTGCAGCCAGGCGCCGTGGTCGCCATCAGTGACCCGAGCTGGGAAAACCACCGCGCCCTGTTCGAAACCGCCGGGTTCCCGGTACAGACCTACCGTTACTACGACGCGGCCAGCCACGACGTCAACCGCGCCGGCATGCTCGAAGACCTGAACAAGCTGCCATCCGGCTCGATCATCGTCCTGCACGCCTGCTGCCACAACCCGACGGGCGTCGACCTGTCGCTGGACGACTGGAAGAACGTGCTGGAAGTGGTCAAGGCCAAAGGCCACGTGCCCTTCCTCGACATGGCCTACCAGGGCTTTGGCGCCGGCATTGCCGAAGACGCCTTCGCCGTGCGCCTGTTCGCCGAATCGGGCCTGGAGTTCTTCGTCTCCAGCTCGTTCTCCAAATCGTTCTCGCTGTACGGCGAACGCGTCGGCGCCCTGTCGATCGTCACCGGCTCGAAAGACGAAAGCACCCGCGTGCTGTCGCAGGTCAAGCGCGTGATCCGCACCACCTACTCCAACCCACCGACCCACGGCGCCAGCATCGTCGCCGCCGTGCTCAACAGCCCCGAGCTGTGCCAGATGTGGGAAACCGAGCTGGCCGAAATGCGCGAGCGCATCCACGGCATGCGCAAGCAGATGGTCCAGCTGCTGGCCGAATACGGCGCCAACCGTGACTTCAGCTTCGTCGGCCGCCAGTGCGGCATGTTCTCCTACTCGGGCCTGACCGTGGAGCAAGTGACCCGCCTGAAAAGCGAGTTCGGCATCTACGCACTGGACACCGGCCGCATCGCGGTCGCCGCGCTGAACCAGAGCAACATCCACGTGGTCACCAAGGCCATCGTCGAAGTGCTGTAACTGCTTGATTGTCCAAGGGAAGCTTGACTTCCCCTGGGTAATCGGTAAGATGTGCAAAGATTCCGCGATAGCTCAGTCGGTAGAGCAAATGACTGTTAATCATTGGGTCCCTGGTTCGAGTCCAGGTCGCGGAGCCAAACACTGAAAACCTCCAGTTGCACAAGCACTGGAGGTTTTTTCTTTTGTGCCCCGCCTTCTTGTGTTCCCCCTCCCCTGGACTATCGTCAGCGTGCGCATCCGGCGCAGCATCGACAGGGAGTCATCATGGATAGCACACGCAATGCTCAGGAAGCTGTGGAACGTGTTGCCGACCAGGCCATCCTGGCCGCCCAGCAGGGCACGTTCGCAGTAGGCGGCTGCATCATCGAGAACGCCACCGGCAAAGTATTGGTGAGCATGCACAACAATGTGTTGCAGCCCTACCCCGGCAGCAATGCGCAACCACCCTTCCTGCCCCACGACCCGACGGCCCACGGCGAACGGCAACTGGTGCAGTGGTATTACGACAACCGGCACGAACTGAAGCTGCCCGAGCCCAACCAGCTGACCGTGGTGACCACACTGGACCCCTGCGCGATGTGCGCAGGCTCGCTGCTGACCGCTGGCTTCAATGTGGCTGTCAGCGCCATCGACACCTATGCCGGGGTCAACTACAACAGCCAGTTCAACTTCCCCACCTTCCCACCCGCCTTGCGACAAAAGGCGCAAGCGACCTGGGGATACTACGCGGTGGATGCCCCCATCAACCGCCCTTATCAGGGCTCGCAAGGCCCCGTCTACGCGAATCAGAAAGTCGACGCCCGGGTGTTCAGCCTGACCGGATCGATCTTCGACGCCAGCGTCAATACGGTGCGCGTGGCCAGCAACAACAGCGGCCTACCGCCTTCCGAGCTGAAGAACCCGGCGACACTGCCTGCCAGCAGCGCGGTCCGTCAGGCACTGACCAAGCTCAGCAAATGGGCGCTGACCGTGAAAAGCGACAACCCACGCATGCCCGGTGTGGAACTGGCCAAGCCGCTGACCGAGACCGCCGCGGCATCCGACAGAACCAACGCAGTGGCATTGCTCGACCCATTCGGCAACTTGCTGGCCTGCCTGGGTGGCCAGGAGGACCAGTCACCGATCCGTACGGCGTTCATGGAGACAACACGTCAATACGCCCTGATGCGCTGGACCCTGATGAACGACAATGATCCGCAGGTGCGCGCCGAGGCAGAGCAGTATCTGACCCACCCCAAATACGGCACCTTCGTGTTCCTGTATATCCCGGACCCCTGCACCAGCGAGGCGGTGATGACCTTCGGCGCCTATGGTTCGACCATGGAGGGGCCGGTGCCCCAGTCGTTCCCGTCCAATCTGCAATATGTACTGCTGCATGACGGCGTCACCTCGCAGGCCGTGGCGCAACTGGCGCAGAAGCTGCCACCCTTCTACACCCAGAGTGTGCAGGTAGCCCCCAGCCAGGTGCTGGACCAGGGCCTGATCAACGCCGCCAAGCAGGCGCTGTAACGCCTGCGATCGCTTAACGGGACAGGGGCTCGGTCACTGGCCGCCCCTCGTCCACCAGGCTCCACACCAGCAGCTTGGCTGGCTGGGTCTTGCTGGCGTTGCGTGAAACGCTGTGCACGGTGCCGGGTGCTTCGTACCAGAACTCTCCGGCCTTGTAGGTTTTCTCCGGCTCGTCGTTGAGCTTTGATGTCACTGCCCCTTCCAGAACATAGGCCATGACCGCCCCAGGATGCTGATGGGCGGGCGATGCCTGGCCGGGGGCGTAGCTGACCGTCAGCATCACGGCTTTCTTGCCTGGAGTGTTGGTGGGCAGTTGTTCCTGGAGGATCTTGACCTGGTCAGGTTTGTCGCCATGGGCCCAGGTGGGCGCAATCGATGCCAGCAAGCCTAGCGCCAGCAGGGCAACGGGGAGGTGGATAGATCGCATGAGGGCTTCTCCTGTGGTGTGTGCGTGCCAGCAGGTTAAGCGCAGTGAAGCGAGGGACAAATGGCCAATTTGGGGAAAAAGCGGGAGGCCGATACACGTGCCGCACCAGCCTTTGCGCATGACTTGAGCCTGGTGGGCGGCGGCGGCCGAAAACCATGGCCTATCTGTCATGGCCACGTTGCAAAAGATGTAGGAGCGGATTCATCCGCGATGCGCCGCCCGTGCGGCGCTCGATCTCATGGGTATTGCAACTCCGGCGTCGAACACCTTGAAAGGCCTGCCCGCAAGAGCGCAAAAGCGATTTCGCATCACTATCGCAAATGGATATAGGCTTTGAACCAGAGCCGACCCGAGAAACAAGTATCAGGCACTGCGCCCAATCGGATAGAACTCACCCCGGCTCCATACCCCAAGCCACTCTTCCCCATCGATCACCCGCGGCACCGCTATCTCCACCAACTGGTAGAACACATTGCGGTGAATCAGCGCTTCGAGGTTGGTGCGCATCAGCACGTAGGGGGAAGGCTCAAGGGTGACAGGATCGAGTTCAACGCGCAGCGGATTGTCCGGGCCAGCCTCGACCTGATCATCGACATTACTGGTAAACCGCAGCACCTGCTGCTCCCCACTGCCCTGCACATCCAGAAGCACGGCAACAAACGGCGCGTCATCGACACGAATCCCGACCTTCTCCACCGGCGTGACCAGGAAATAGTCATCCCCATCCCGGCGAATGATGGTGGAGAACAACCGCACCATCGGCTTGCGCCCGATCGGCGTGCCCAGGTAAAACCAGGTGCCATCGCGGGCAATGCGCATGTCGATGTCGCCACAGAAATCCGGGTTCCACAGATGCACTGGGGGCAAGCCCTTGTGCGCGGGGATCTGCGCCAACAGGTCGCTGGCCTTGCCGGAATCGGTCATTTCACTCTCGCTCAGCGGCTCATGCCCAGGAGACTACGAGCGTACTCGCGCATCGGCGCCGCAAGCAAATCCTGCGGCGTATGGTCGTGGAACGTCAACAAACCGCCACGGCTCTTGATGCGGGCGGTATCGATCAAATAACGGGTGCTGGTCTCGATGAGCATCATCTGCACCACACCATTGTCCCAGCCAAGGCGATCGACGGCCTGCTCGTCATACCACTCGTCGCCATTGCCGATCCGGTCGTCGGTACGCGCAAAGCGGGTGTAGAGCACATAGTCGGCGCCCACCGAGCGAGCCTCGGCGATCGCATCTTCCAGGCCCAACGGCGCCTGGGCACGGCGCACCAGCGGGAAATACTCGACAAAGCTCTTGAATGCTTCCTCGGCTACCACATTCTGGCGTGGCAGCGGCCCCTTGCCCGGCGGCACGAATGCGCCCTGGCCGATGAAGATGAACGAATCGGGCTGCAGGCGAATCGACAAGGTCCGGGTGGTGTCGCTGTGATCCAGCAGGCCGGCGTCACTCATGTGATACCGCACACCCTCGCCCATATCACTGACATTCATGCAGCCACCCAACGCCATCAGCGCCAGCAGCAAGACCAGGCTACGCATCTTTCCTCCAGAGACCGGTGACGAAAAACCGGCGAATAGCCGCCAGATGCAGAATCTGCGCCAGAGTCAGCCACCAATCACCTTCATCACCATCACATCGCCGGAAAACGCCACGTCCTGCTTGTCCGCCAGGGCCCTGACCAGCAAGCGCTGCAAGGCTGGCAGCGCCTGATGACGGGGCTTGTCGAGCAGGTCGCCGACAAAGTGACGGTTACTCGACGACAGGCAGCCATGCAACCAACCGGTGGACGACAGGCGCAGGCGCGAGCAGGCACGACAGAACGGCACGCTCTCGTTGGCAATCGCCCCGAAATGCCCTTTGCCGGGAATGTGATATCGCAATGCCGTCGCATCGACTGGCCGGGGTGCCTGCTCGTAGCGGTGGGATTGCCCGATCAACCCCAGCAATTGCTCAAGGCCCACGAACTGCTGCAGGAAGGCATTAGCGTCGCGTGCCAGGTGCCCCATGCGCATCAGCTCGATGAAACGCAGCTCGTAGCCACGCTCGAGGCAGTAGTCGAGCAACGGTAACACCTGGTCAAGATTCTGCCCGCGCATGGGCACCATGTTGACCTTGATCGCCATGCCTGCGGCGCTGGCCTGCTCCATGCCAGCCAGCACGCTGGCCAGGTCGCCACCACGGGCAATACTGCGAAAAGCACCCGGGTCGAGGGTATCGAGGGAAACATTGAGCCGGCGAATTCCGGCGTCGCGCAGCAAGGGCAGCTTGCGCAAGAGCAACTGGCCATTGGTGGTGAGGCTGATGTCGTCCAGGCCCAGACCGGCCACAGCCTTGAGGAACGCCTCCAGCCGCGGGCTGATCAGTGGCTCGCCGCCGGTGATGCGCAAACGCTCGATACCGGCGGCTTCGACCAGGTAAGCCACGCCCCGGGCCAACGCGTCCGCCGTGAGCTCATCCTGCGCCGCTACCAGGCGCTTGCCATCCGGCACGCAATAGGTGCAGGCATAGTTGCAGGCAGCAGTCAGGCTGACGCGCAGGTTGCGAAAGCGCCTGCCTTGACGATCGACGATCATGGATGACTCCGGCATGGAAGATTCTGGCGGGCAAAACCTGACTCAAAAATCAGGTTTTTGCAAGCTTTCCAGGCGAAGCCTTGAAGAGATGACGCCCACCGAGGAACAGTGGGCATCCGAGGAGAGGCTTTAGCTCGCGGATTCAGGATCGCGCTTGCGCTTGTTGCCCATGCGCACGCCGATATCCATCAGGAACTGGAAGAAGCCTTCCTGATCCTCAAGTACGTTGCTCCAGAACGGCGAGTGGTACAGCGCCACTGCGCCATGGACCAGGGCCCAGGCAGCGCAGTAGTGGAAGTACGGCGGCACGTCCTCGAGCTTGCCTTCGCTGATCCGGCCCTTGATCAACTGCGTGAGGCGGTCGAAGTTGGAGGCGCGGATGCTGTGCAACTGCTCGACCATTTCTGGCACCTGGTTGCCCTTGACCACTTTCTCTTCCAGGCGGTCGAACAACCGGTAACGCTGCGGATCGCGCATGCGGAACTCGAAGTAGGCGCGCGACAGGGCTTCCTTGTCGCGGTCGACGTCTGCCGAATGCAACAGCTCGTTCAGATCGCGCTCATAGTCGAGCATCAGGCGCAGGTAGATCTCCGCCTTGGACTTGAAGTGCTTGTAGATCGTGCCTTTGCCGATGCCTACGGCGTCGGCGATCATCTCGACGGTGACACTGTCTTCACCCTGTTCGAGAAACAGCTTGAGCGCGGTGTCGAGGATCTCTTGCTCACGACGACGAAACTCACGGACCTTACGAGGTTCTTTCTGCATAGGAAGGACTGGGATGACAATCGAAGCGGTTTATTATGCCTAAGTGGCGGCAAATTGCACGGATCTTCCAACCATGTCTATGTTTCTTGATGAGTTCGACCAGGCACCGGGCCTGTGTTACCTGAACCACGCCGCCATCGCCCCGTGGCCGCGCCGGGCCAGCGAGGCCGTCGCACGCTTCGCCCGCGACAACGTGCGCCTGGGAGCCCGCGAATATCCGGCCTGGCTCGCCACCGAGCGGCGCTTGCGCGAGCGCCTGGCACGCCTGCTCAACGCCCCGACCACCGGTGACATCGCCCTGGTGGGCAACACCTCCCAGGCCCTTTCACTGGTCGCTTTCGGCCTGGATTGGCAGCCCGGTGACCAGGTGATCATCAGTGACGAGGAATTCCCCTCCAACCGCGTGATCTGGCAGGCCCTGGCCGAGCGCGGCGTCGAAGTGCTGGAGGTAAGCCTGGCCGGTGAAGCCCCTGAGGCTGCGTTGCTGAACGCCTGCGACCCCCGCGCACGCTTGCTGGCGATCAGTGCCGTGCAGTTCGGCAGCGGCCTGCGGCTGGACCTGACGCGCCTTGGTGAAGGTTGTCGCAGCCGCGGCGTGCTGTTCTGCGTAGATGCGATCCAGCACATCGGCGCCCTGCCCTTCGATGTGCAGCGCTACCAGTGCGACTTCGCCATGGCCGATGGCCACAAGTGGATGCTCGGCCCAGAGGGCCTGGCGGTGTTCTACTGCCGAGGAGAACTGCGCAAGCAGCTCAAGCTGAACGCCTATGGCTGGCACATGCTCGAACACCTGGGCGATTTCGAGCGCCGCGACTGGCAGCCGGCACGCAGCGCCAGGCGCTTCGAACCCGGCAGCCCGAACATGCTGGGCGCCTGCGCACTGGAAGCCAGTCTGTCGCTGCTGGAGGATGTGGGCATGACCGTGGTCGCCGAACAGTTGGCGCTGCGGGTGGAGCAATTGCACGAGGGGTTGGCCGCCCTGCCCGGCGCGCGCCTGCACAGCCCGAATGATCCCGGGCGACGGGCGGGCATCGTCACGTTCAGCCTGGAGGGTCACGCCAATGCCGACATTTATCGAACGCTCAGCGCCGATGGAGTGATCTGTGCGGTACGCGGCCCGGGAGTGCGTTTTTCCCCACACTTCTATACCGATCAACGCCTAATCAACGAAGCACTGCGCCAGGTCCGCCACATTGCAATGCAATGAATGCGCTATGGAATCAAGACGTATTCCAAATCTGTTTAAAAAACGATCAGCATACGCTGGCAGGGCGCCAATCCTGACCAATACTTGAAGTGTTGGCGCGGCGCATCCCCCCAAGTGGCGCGCCGATAAAGGTGCCCAGGGACCGTGTGCCTTTGTTTTACTCCTAATGGTCTTAACCCGGATTCCCCCCCCAGAACCCGGGTTTTTTTTGCCCGGGTCGAGGGCGCAGGTGCTTGCCGATAGTTNTGTAGGAGCGGATTCATCCGCGATGCGCCGCGCAGGCGGCGCTCGATCTCAACACCAACACCCGCTTCGAGCCATGCACAAGCACCCCACCTCAGGCCACTCGAGCCAACGGGAACAGGCGCTTGAAGTTACCGGTGGTCTGCTCGGCCAGCTGTGCGTAACTCACCCCACGCAACGACGCCACATACTCGGCCACTTCCCGCACGTACTGCGGCAGGTTCGGCTTGCCACGGTGCGGTATCGGCGCCAGGTACGGCGAGTCGGTCTCCACCAGCAGGCGATCGACCGGTACCTGTCTGGCCACATCACGCAGCGCATCGGCATTGCGGAAGGTGACGATACCCGACAGCGAGATGTAGTAGCCCAGGTCCAGCGCCGCCTTGGCCATGTCCCAATCCTCGGTGAAACAGTGCAGCACCCCGGCCTGGGGCAGGTTCGCCTCGCGCAGCAGCGCCAGGGTGTCGGCACGCGCCGCACGGGTGTGCACGATCACCGGCTTGCCGGTCTGGCGCGAGGCCTCCAGGTGCAGGCGGAACGAAGCTTGCTGAAGTTCCGCGGCCTCCGGCTCGTAGTGATAATCCAGCCCAGTCTCGCCAATGGCCACCACATGCGGGTGGGCAAGTTCGCGCAACAACCACTCCAAGGCCGGCGTCTCGCCCGGTGCCAGGTCGAGCGGATGCACGCCCACCGAACAATCCACGTCGGCGTAGCGCTCGCTGAGCGCCTTCACCGCACCGGCGTTCTCGGCGCTCACGCCGATGCACAGGAAATGCCCCACCCCGCGCGCGCGAGCCGCCTGCAGGGCGGCATCGAGGGAGCCCTGGTGGGCGCTCAGGTCAAGACGGTCGAGGTGGCAATGGGAATCTACGAGCATGGGAACAGGCACATATGAATTGAACGTTGGAATCAGCGCATGCCCGGCAGCTGCACCCAGCGGGCGAGCAAGGCTTCGAGCAGCAGCACACGGTTGAGGTTGGCCTTGCCCAGTACCTTCTGGCGCTGCTCGAGAATCCATGCCTGGATCTCCAGCACCTTGGCCTGGCGACTCTTTTGCGCCAGGTATTGCAGCACCTTGCGCATGTCAGCCAAGCCTAACCCTTCTTCGTCCTGGGTCAATTGGTAGCGCAGGATCAGGTGCGACCAGTCGCAGAACCAATCGAACAGCAGCAGCAAGGGCACAGCGTTCCAGACCTCGGCCAACTGGCTGGGCGACTGCTGCTGCTTGAGCAGCTTCTTCACCCCATCGGTGACCAGCACGCGCTGTTCACGCACGCCTTGCGCCTGCAAGCTGACGGCCATCAGCGGCGAACCTGCGGCAAGGGTGAGCAGTTCCTCACGCTCCTCCTCACTGCTGTCGGCCAAGGCGCCGGCCAGCCAGGCGCGGCTCTGGGCCAGGCTGGGCTGGGGGCAGGCGACCTGTTGGCAACGGCTCTTGATGGTCGGCAGCAACCGGCTGGGCTGATGGCTGACCAGCAGCAGCACAGTATCCCCGGAAGGCTCTTCCAGGCTCTTGAGCAAGGCGTTGGAAGCATTGATGTTCATCGCCTCGACCGGCTCGATCAGCACCACCTTGCGCCCACCCTGCTGGGCGGTCTGCACCACGAACGATACAAGTTCGCGCACCTGGTCGATCTTGATCGGCTTATCGGCTTCTTCGGGCTCCAGCACGAAATTGTCCGGGTGGCTGCCTGCCTTGAGCAACAGGCACGCCTTGCACTGCCCGCAGGCATCCAGCCCTTGTGGCTGCTGGCACAACAGGCGTGCCATCAGCCGTTCAGCGAGTGCGCGCTTGCCGATGCCCTGGGGCCCATGCAGCAAGTAGGCGTGGGCGTGCTGGGCACGGCCGGCCAACTGCTGCCAGAGCGCCTGCTGCCAGGGGTAGGCTTCAGCCACGGCAGCGCTCCAGGATGCCTGGCAGCAGCGCGTCGATGGCGCGCTGGACGGCCTCCAGCGGCTGCGCGGCGTCCAGCAGGCTGTAGCGTTGCGGTTGTTGGCCGGCACGTTGCAGGTAGGCCTGGCGCACCGCTTCGAAGAAGGCCTGGCCCTCCTGTTCGAAGCGATCGAGACGACCGCGGGCGGCGGCACGGGCCAGTCCAACTTCCACCGGCAGGTCGAACACCAGGGTCAGGTCCGGGCGCAACTCGCCCTGGACAAAGGATTCGAGGATGGCGATGCGCTCCACCGGCAGGCCACGCCCTCCGCCCTGGTAAGCGTAGGTGGCATCGGTGAAGCGGTCGCACAGCACCACCGCGCCACGTGCCAGGGCCGGGCGGATGACCTGCGCCAGGTGCTGGGCGCGGGCCGCGAACATCAGCAGCAGTTCGGTGTCGACCGCCATGGTTTCTTCACTGGGTGCCAGCAGCAGTTCGCGGATACGCTCGGCCAGTGGCGTGCCCCCGGGCTCGCGGGTCATGACCACGTCGACACCTTGCTCACGCAGGCGCGCCGCCAGGTATTCGCGATTGGTGCTCTTGCCCGCGCCTTCGGGGCCTTCCAGGGTGATAAACAAACCGCTCACAGGCGTTCCTTACTGTTTCTCGGGTGCTGGCGCATCGGCCGGCACGGATTGATCGGCGGGGGCTGCGGACTCGCCCGCAGGCGCCGGCTCCACGCCCCCTGGCTCGGCATCGCCGGGCGCCATCGACTCGCTTGCAGGCGGCTGGCCTTGCGGCGCCGGGCTGGAACGGTAATCCGCGCGGCGCTTGAGCTGGAACTCGCGCACCGCGCTATTGTGGTCGTCCAGGTCATCGGAGAACACATGACTGCCGTCGCCACGTGCGACGAAATACAGACTGCTGCCGTCGCTCGGGTTCAGCGCGGCATGGATCGCCTCGCGGCCGACCATGGCGATCGGCGTCGGTGGCAGGCCGGTCATGGTGTAGGTGTTGTAGGGGGTCGGCTCGCGCAGGTCGGCACGGGTGATCTTGCCGTTGTAGCGCTCGCCCATGCCGTAGATCACCGTCGGGTCGGTCTGCAGCATCATGCCCAGGCGCATGCGGCGCACGAACACGCCGGCAATCTGCCCGCGTTCCTGGGGAATACCGGTCTCTTTCTCCACCAGCGAGGCCATGATCAACGCCTGGTAGGGGTCACGGTATGGCAGGTCGGTGGTGCGCTCGGCCCACTCCCTGGCCAGCACTTCATCCAGGCGCATGTAAGCCTGCTGCAGCAGCTCGACATCGCTCATGCCGCGAACGAAGCGGTAGGTGTCGGGGAAGAACCGGCCTTCGGGGAACACCCCCGTGTGACCCAGCTTGTCCATCACCTCCGAATCGGACAGGCCATCGAGGGTGTGCTTGATCTTTTCATGCCTGGCCACTGCGGCGCGCACCTGGCGGAAGGTCCAGCCTTCGACCAGGGTCAGGTTGTACTGCACCACATCGCCACGCTGCCAGGCATCGAACAACTGCCCCACCGTCATGCCGGGGTTCAACCGGTATTCACCCGTGTGCAGCGCCGTGCCGCCCATATTGAAGCGCCAGTACAGGCGCAGCCACACCGCGTCGTCGAGCAGGCCTTCGGACTGCATGCGATAGAACATGCGATTGGGCGTTGTGCCACTGGGCACTTCGAGCAGGCGTTCCTGCTCCACTTGCAGGGGCTGCTCCAGCACCGAGCCAACCTTCCAGGCAGCCCAGCCAAAGGCCAGGCCGGCAAGGATCAGGCTCATCTCCAGCAGCAGCAGGAATTTGCGTCTCACTAATCAGGTATCCAGTAACGTACGGGCAACGGCCTGCAGTTTACGGGTGAGCGGCCCCGCCGGCCAGTTCAGTGCAGCGAATTCACGCACCGGCCAGATACCGTAGACACTATTGCAGACAAACACTTCATCGGCCTGCTGCAGGTCTTCCAGTGCCAGGTCGCATACGACTGCCGGGATACCCAGCCGCACAGCCTGCTCCAGCAACACGGCACGCATCACCCCGGCCACGCCGCAACGACTGAGATCGGCGGTCAGCAGCACGCCATCGCGCACCAGGAACAGGTTGCTGTACACGCCTTCGACCAGCCGCCCCTGAACATCGCGCATCAACCCCTCGGCGTAGGTGCTGTCCTGCCATTCGGCGCGGGCCAGGACCTGTTCGAGGCGATTGAGGTGTTTGAGGCCGGCCAGCAGCGGTTGTTCCGCAAGACGGGTCTGGCAGGGGAACAGGCGAATACCGGAGTCGGCGTTGCCTTGGGGATAAGCAGGTAAAGGACTGCACTGAAGCAAGCGCCGGGCAGGAGAACCGGCCGCCGGCGCATAGCCGCGCTGGCTATCGCCGCGGGTAAGAATGAGTTTGCTCACCCCCTCCCCCAGCTGACTGGCGTACCGCACCAGCTCGTCACGCACCACGGCCAGGTCCACGTCAATCACCAGACGCTGGCAACCCAACGCCAGGCGATCGAGGTGTTGCGCCAGCAGGCTGGGCCTGCCGCCGCGCACGGCGATGGTCTCGAACAGGCCATCGCCGTAGGCCAGCCCACGGTTCTGCAGGTTGACCGCAGTCGCTGGCTGGCCGTCGATCCAGCAGTGCATCAGTCGGCGAACCGGCGGAACACCAGCGAACCGTTGGTTCCGCCAAAGCCGAAGGAGTTGGACAGCACCACATCGATCGGCATGCTGCGCGCCTGGTGTGGTACGAAGTCCAGGTCACAACCTTCGTCCGGTTCATCCAGGTTGATGGTGGGCGGCGCCATCTGGCTGTTGATCGCCAGCACGCTGAAGATCGCCTCCACCGCACCGGCGGCACCGAGCAGGTGGCCAGTCATCGACTTGGTCGAACTGACCGCCAGCTTGTAGGCATGCTCGCCGAACACACGCTTGATCGCCGCCACTTCGGCCACATCGCCCGCAGGCGTCGAAGTGCCGTGGGCGTTGATGTAGCTGACCTCCTCCGGCTTGATACCGGCATCGCGCAAGGCGTTGGCCATGCAGCGGGCAGCGCCTTCGCCGGAGTCGGGTGGCGAGGTCATGTGGTACGCGTCACCGCTCATGCCGAAACCGACCAGTTCCGCATAGATGGTCGCGCCACGAGCCTTGGCGTGCTCCAGCTCTTCGAGCACCAGGGCACCGGCACCGTCGGACAGCACGAAACCATCACGACCCTTGTCCCATGGACGGCTGGCGCGGGTCGGTTCGTCATTGCGGGTCGACAGCGCGCGCGACGCCCCGAAACCGCCCATGCCGAGGCCGCAAGCGGCCATCTCGGCGCCACCGGCGATCATCACGTCCGCTTCACCGTAGGCGATGTTGCGCGCGGCCATGCCGATGCAATGGGTGCCAGTGGTGCAGGCGGTGGCAATGGCGTAGTTCGGCCCCTGCAACCCCAGGTGGATCGACAGGAAACCGGAAATCATGTTGATGATCGAACCCGGCACGAAGAACGGCGAGATGCGCCGCGGGCCTTGCTCATGCAGGGTACGGCTGGTCTCCTCGATGTTCGTCAGGCCGCCGATCCCCGAGCCCATGGCCACGCCGATGCGCTCGCGGTTGGCGTCGGTGACTTCCAGGCCGGCATTGCGCACCGCCTGGAAACCGGCCGCCAGGCCGTACTGAATGAACAGATCGAGCTTGCGGGCCTCTTTGGCCGACAGGTACTGCTCGACCTCGAAGCCTTTCACCGAGCCGCCAAAACGGGTGGAGTAGGCAGACAAGTCCGTATGCTCGATCGGACCGATGCCACTGCGGCCAGCCAGAATGCCTTGCCAGGTGCTTGGTACATCGGTACCCAGTGGCGACAGCATACCCATACCGGTGACCACGACGCGTCTACGCGACACAGTACTCTCCTCTTTTCAAATAACAGAGTCTCTTGCCAGTGCACTTGCCATGGCGAATGGAATGGCAGCAAACCCCGAGTCTCGCAAAGAAAAAACCGCACGCCGGCAAAGGCAGTGCGGTTTTTCTCGACAAGATGCGTCGACTACAGCGTCTTAGCCCTGGTGGCTGTTGACGTAGTCGATAGCGGCTTGAACGGTAGTGATCTTCTCGGCTTCTTCGTCAGGGATTTCGGTCTCGAATTCCTCTTCCAGAGCCATCACCAGCTCAACGGTGTCAAGCGAGTCGGCACCCAGGTCATCGACGAAGGAAGATTCGTTCTTGACTTCCTCTTCCTTGACGCCCAGTTGCTCGGCGACGATTTTCTTGACGCGTTCTTCGATGGTGCTCATACCTAGTTTTCACTCCTAATGGACATATGTCAGGCAGCTGGCCGGTGACCAAGTTTATAGGAAGACGCCTGCTTTTCAAGCTTGACGCGCCTTCTGCCAGGTCGCCCGGCCCGCCGTCCGGAATCTGGTTGCAGCTTTATAACGGATTTTAGGCTTCGAGTATGACTCTTTTTTGAAGCAATCCGTCACATTGAGTTGCGGATATTACATGTACATCCCGCCATTCACCGGCACGGTTGCGCCGGTGACGTAGGCTGCGCCTTCGGACGCCAGGAAGGATACCACCTTCGCGATTTCCTCGGCCTGGCCCAGACGGCCCAGCGGAATTTCTTTTTGCAGGGCCTCGCGCTGCGCTTCTGGCAGCTCGCGGGTCATGTCGGTGTCGATGAAGCCCGGAGTCACCGAGTTGACGGTGATGTTGCGCGACCCCACTTCACGGGCCAGGGCGCGGCTGAAGCCTTCCAAGCCGGCCTTGGCGGCGGCATAGTTTGCTTGGCCGGCGTTACCCATGGCACCCACTACCGAACCGATGCTGATGATACGACCCCAACGTGCCTTGGTCATGCCGCGCAGCACGCCCTTGGACAGGCGGTAGAGGCTGTTGAGGTTGGTGTCGATCACATCGAACCATTCGTCGTCTTTCATGCGCAGCATGAGGTTGTCGCGGGTGATGCCGGCGTTGTTGACCAAAATGGCCGGCGCACCGAACTGCTCGCCGATGGCGCTCAGCACTGCGTCGACGGACTCGGCGCTGGTGACGTTCAGCTCCATGCCAGTGCCGTTGATGCCGTGCTCTTTCAGCGTGGCGGCGATGCGCTCGGCGCCGGATGCCGAAGTGGCGGTACCGATCACGGTCGCGCCCTGGCGGCCGAGTTCAAGGGCGATGGCCTGGCCGATGCCACGGCTGGCGCCGGTAACCAATGCAACTTTACCTTGCAGGCTCATGCAAGCGTCTCCAGATTCAGGCCAGCGCCGCGCAACGCTTGTTCAGGCCAGCCAGGACCTTGCCTGGGCCACACTCGACCAGGTTGACCGCACCGTTGCCAGCCAGGGTCTGCACGCACTCCACCCAGCGTACCGGCTGGTACAGCTGCGCCAGCAGGTCCTGCTTGAGCGCATCGAGGTCGGCGGCGATGGCGGCGGTAACGTTCTGCACCACAGGGATCTGCGGGGCCTTCCAGTCAATGGCGTTGACGAACTCGGCGAAGCGCTCGGCAGCCGGCTTCATCAGGGCGCAGTGCGACGGCACGCTGACCGCCAGCGGCAGGGCGCGCTTGGCACCGGCCTCTTTGCACAGCTCCATGGCGCGATCCACCGCAGCCTTGTTACCTGCGATGACCACCTGGCCCGGCGAGTTGAAGTTCACCGCGCTGACCACTTCATCTTCAGCGGCCTTGGCACAGATCTCGACCACGACAGCGTCGTCCAGGCCCAGGATGGCGGCCATGGCGCCATGGCCGGCCGGCACGGCTTCCTGCATCAGCTGGCCACGACGCTCGACCAGGCGAACGGCATCCTTGAGCGACAGGCTGCCAGCGGCGACCAGGGCGCTGTATTCACCCAGGCTGTGACCGGCGACGAAGGCCGGCTGCGCGCCGCCCTCTTCCAGCCACAGGCGCCACAGGGCGATGGAGGCAGTGAGGATCGCCGGCTGGGTCTTGTCGGTTTGGTTGAGTTGTTCTTCCGGACCTTCCTGGACCAGTTTCCACAGGTCATAGCCCAGAGCCTCGGAAGCTTCCTTGAAGGTCTCGACGATTACCGGCTTTTCAGCGCCGAGCTCGGCGAGCATGCCCAGCGACTGGGAACCTTGACCGGGAAAGACGAATGCGAGGGATGCAGACATTGAACAAGCCCTTATGATCTTGTCGTCGGATGGGGTGCGCCGGGCCTTGGGCCGGGCGCGCAATCTGAATGCTTGGATGGAGCGGCGGACCAAGCGGTCACATTTAAGCACTTCATGGGCGATATGCCTAAGGTCTTGCCGGCCTCATCGCGGATGAATCCGCTCCTACACAAGTCCGTAGGAGCGGATTCATCCGCGATGAGGCCGCCCAGGCATCAAGGCAGCAGGTCTTCGAGCCGCCCGTGCAAACGTTGCGGCAGATTCTCCTGGATTTCGATCAAAGCTCGCTGAATGGCACTCTGCAAGCCTTGAACACCCGCCGAACCATGGCTCTTGATGACGATCCCCTGCAACCCGAGGAAGCTTGCGCCATTATGCCGCGCCGGAGCCAGGTCGGCCTGCAGTCGCCTGAGCAGCGGCATGGCCATGGCGCCCGCGGCGCGCGCCAGCACACCGCCCCGGAACAACGCTTCGATACGCGCCCCAATCATGGTGGCCAGACCTTCGCTGGACTTGAGCAGGATGTTGCCGACGAAGCCATCGCAGACCACCACGTCGGCCTCGCCACGATACAAACCGTCACCCTCGACGAAACCGATGTAGTTCAGCCCCCGGGCATTCTGCAAAAGACTGGCGGCGAGCTTGACCTGCTGGTTGCCCTTGATGTCCTCGGTGCCGATATTGAGCAGCGCCACGCGCGGCCGATGAACACCCAGGGCCTGGGCGGCCACCGAGCCCATCACGGCAAACTGATAGAGGTTTTCCGCACTGCAATCGACGTTGGCCCCAAGATCAAGCAACTGGCAGTAACCGGCCTGGGTCGGGATGGCCGCGACCATCGCTGGCCGATCGATACCCGGCAAGGTCTTGAGCACAAGGCGCGACAGCGCCATGAGCGCGCCGGTATTGCCAGCACTCACACAGGCCTGGGCCTTGCCATCACGGACCAGTTCGAGGGCGACGCGCATCGACGAGTCAGGCTTGCCCCGCAACGCTTGCGACGGCCGCTCGTCCATGCCGATCACCTCACTGGCCGCGACAATTTGCAGGCGCGCGCGATCCGCAACTGATTGATTGCTGACGAGATCTTCAAGTAGGGAGGGTTGACCGACGAGGGTCAGGTGCAGCGAGGGAGTAGCCGAAAGGCAGGCAATGCTAGCCTGGACAATGTTGCGGGGACCGAAGTCCCCGCCCATTGCGTCGATCGCGATGATCTGAGCGGACAAGGATTACTCGTCAGCGCCCTTGTCGATCACTTTGCGACCACGGTATACGCCTTCTGGCGAAACGTGGTGACGCAGGTGTACTTCACCGGTGGTCTTTTCTACCGACAGGGCCTCTGCCGACAGGGCGTCGTGGGAACGGCGCATGTCACGGGCAGAGCGGGATTTTTTGTTCTGCTGAACAGCCATAATTGATTAACTCCTAAACGTTTGGGTCACGCTTTAACTGCGCCAATACACTGAACGGGTTGGACCGCGTTACCTCGTCCTTGCTCGGCTCGGGCTCATCGAGTCCCGCCGGCTGCTGGCATTCTTCCGGATGGTGAGCAGGCACGATTGGCAAGGCGAGCAAAAGCTCTTCCTCGATCAGCGCCTGCAGATCCAATGGATCTTCGCCCAGTTCCAGCACGTC
>NZ_JARPQB010000085.1 GCF_029478665.1 Pseudomonas entomophila | reverse complement strand
TCGAGCGCACTGCAAGGTTATCGCCTGGCACCTGCCCGCCATTACCCGATCCCCCACCGGAAAGTGCTGGCTGTAAAACCTCCAGAGCACAGGTAGACTCGCGCCTCCCTCCAGCCCCAGCGAGCCACCCGCATGGATGCCACCCTCGAACTGCTCCTGACCGCCCCCGAACAGGCCGATCTGGTGCGCAACCTCTACCAGTTCTACGCCTACGAGTCTTCCGACTGGGAGCAGGAGGACGTGGAAGTCGACGGGCGCTTCTACATCCATGAACCACACTTCGAACGCTACTGGCAGTCGCCTGGCTGGAGCGCCACGCTGGTGCTGCTCGATGGTTTCATCGCTGGTTTCGTCCTGGTCGAGCGCAGCGAACTGCCGGGCATCGACGCCTTCGAACTGGCCGACCTGTTCATTCTCAAAAAATACCGTCGCCAGGGCATCGGCCGCGCCGTCGCCCGGCAGTTCCTCTGCGAAGGCGATGCCGACTGGCTGCTGCGCTGGCATGGCGCCGATGCCGTGGCGACGCAGTTCTGCCGGGCGTTGCTGGCCGACCTGCCGCGCGCTACACGGGAAATCGCCCTGGACGATGAACCTGAGCTGTTCAATTACCTGGTGACGCCACGGCGGCACTGACAGGTACATGTCTTTTTGTGACGGGCTTCACAAAATTCCCTCAAGCGGCATAATGCCGGCACTGTGCGGTTCCGTTCGCCAGAGGCCCGGAAGCGCTTCATTCGTGCCCGTCGCAGGTTCAGGGAAATCCCATGTCGCTAGCCGCAAGTCCCGACGTCATGTACCGGCTGTTGATCCAGAGCGTGGTGGACTACGCCATCTACCTGCTCACCCCCGAAGGCATCGTCGCCAACTGGAACCCCGGCGCGCAGCGGGCCAAGGGTTATCACGCCGAGGAGATCGTCGGGCAGCATTACTCGCTGTTCTACACCGAGGACGAGCGGGCGGCGGGGCTGCCGGCGAAGAACCTGGAGCAGGCCCGCAGTTGTGGTCGCTTCGAGGAGCAAGGCCAGCGCCTGCGCAAGGACGGCTCGGCGTTTCACGCCCATGTGCTGATCGAAGCGGTGCGTGACGACCAGGGGCAACTGATCGGCTTCGCCAAGATTACCCGCGACATCAGCGAGCGCCGCCGCCATGAGCAGGAATTGCTGCAGGCCAAGGAGCTTGCCGAGCAGTACAGCCAGGAAATGGCCAAGTTGTCGCAATTCCTCGATTCGGTGATCACCCACATTCCCGCCAGCGTGATCGTCCAGGACCTGCACAGCCAGCAGATCCTGCTGGCCAACCAGCAGGCCGAGCACCTGTTCGGCGGCAAGGGTGTGAGCCTGGTCGGCAAGCTGCCGGGCGCGTGCATGGCGCCCACCGCGGCCGACTACCTCGAACAGCACCTGGCCCGTGGTGCGCGCAGTGCCAAGGGCTTTGCCGCCGAAACCCGGGTCGACACCGCCAGAGGCCCGCGCACCCTGCGCAGCCGCGCCATGCTCTGCCAGAACCCGGGGCAGGGTGACTACGTGCTGTTCGTCGCCGAGGACGCCACCGAGGAACTGGCCGCCCATGCCCAGATCCATCACATGGCGCACCACGACGCCCTGACCGGGCTGCCCAACCGCACGCTGTTCCATGAACGGCTCAAGCAGGCACTGCTGCGCGGCGAGGACGACGGCAAGCTGACCGCCGCCCTGTGCCTGGACCTGGACAACTTCAAGAACATCAACGACACCCAGGGTCACGCCTTCGGCGACAAGCTCCTGCGCGCCCTGGGCAAGCGCCTGCGCCGCGAACTGCGCGAGCATGACACCTTGGCGCGGCTGGGCGGCGATGAGTTCGCCGTGGTGCTGTCCGGCCTCGACAGCCGTGAGGCCGCACACACCACCGCCCAGCGCTTGATCGAGGCAATCTGCCCACCGTTCCAGATCGAGGGGCACCAGTTCAGCGTGGGGGTGAGCATCGGTGTCGCCACTGCGCCGGACGACCACGACCAGGCCGAGCAACTGCTCGGTTATGCCGACATGGCCCTGTACGAAGCCAAGCGCAACGGGCGCAATCGCTTCGAGTGCTTCCATGTCGAGCTCGACGTCGCCGCACGCCAACGTCGGCTGGTCGAGACCGACCTGCGCACCGCCCTGCACCTGGGGCAACTGGAGCTGCACTACCAGCCGGTGGTCGACCAGCAGAGCAACAGCGTCACCGGCTACGAGGCGTTGCTGCGCTGGCAGCACCCGACGCGGGGCATGATCATGCCCATGGACTTCATCCCCATCGCCGAGGAGACCGGGCTGATCCACGAGATCGGCGCCCGCGCGCTGAACCTGGCCTGCCAGGAAGCGGCCAGCTGGGGCACCGAGCAGACGGTGTCGGTCAACCTGTCGGCGGTGCAGTTCAAGAACGCCGGGCTGGTGCACAGCGTGGCCCTGGCGCTGGCTGATTCAGGGTTGCCGGCGACGCGGCTGGAGCTGGAGATCACCGAGTCGGTGCTGCTGGGCAACAGCGAAGAGAATGTGCGCACCTTGCGTGCGCTGAAGGACTTGGGGGTGTCGATTTCCCTCGACGATTTCGGCACCGGGTACTCGTCGCTGGGCTATCTGCGCTCGTTCCCGTTCGACCGGATCAAGATCGACAAGTCGTTCGTGCACGACATGTGCGAAAGCCGCGAGGCGATGTCGATCGTGCGCGCTATCACCGAGCTGTCCAACAGCCTGATGATCAAGACCACCGCCGAAGGCGTGGAGTCGGCGGAGCAGATGCAGCGGTTGATGGCCGAGGGGTGCTCGCATTTCCAGGGTTATCTGTATGGGCGGCCGGCGCCGGCCAGCGAGCGATTGCGGCAGGTGGGGAGGGTGGAGTGCCAGGCTACGGATTTGTAGTGCGTTCGAGATCGAGCGCCGCTTGTGCGGCGCATCGCGGATGAATCCGCTCCTGCAGCGGTGCTAGCGTCATCGCGTCAGGCATGGTCACGTTGCAACAAATGTAGGAGCGGATTCATCCGCGATGCGCCGCGCGGGCGGCGCTCGATCTCATGGACACTGCAACTCTCTCGGCGGGCCCATCGGGAACCCTCCTGTTCAAAACCATAAAAAAGCCCCGACGACCAAGGCCATCGGGGCAAACGGTTGGGGGAGGAACCAACCAAAGGAGTCTTCAGATCAGGGATGCGATCAACGCGTGCTGGCCACCACCTCCGGCTGCCAGCCGCCACCCAGGGCCTTGTAGATCGCCACGATGCCGCTGTACAGCTCGACCTCGCCCTGGGCCTGGGCGTCCTCGGCGCTCAGCCGCTCACGCTCGGCATCGAGCAGCACCAGGTAATCCACCGTCCCTTCGCGATAGCGGATCGAGGCCAGTTCGGCCGCCTTGCGGCTGGCCTCGCTCTGGCGCATCAGCGCCAGCAGGCGCTGCTGGCGCTTGCCATAGTCGCTGAAGGCGTTGGCGGACTCTTCCAACGCCAGCAGCACCTGCTGCTCATAGTTGGCCAGGGCGCCGTCGGCGTCGGCCTTGGCCCCGCGCAGGCGAGCGCGCACGCTGCCCAGGTCGAACGCCGCCCAGGTGATGCTCGGCCCCAGCGCCCAGGCGTTGGAGGCCGCCGAGCCGATCTGTGAACCGCGCGCGGCGGTGAAGCCAAGGAAGCCGCTCAGGCTGACCCGCGGGAACAGGTCGGCGGTGGCCACGCCCACGTTGGCCGTGGCCGCCGCCAGCTGGCGCTCGGCGCTGCGGATGTCCGGGCGGCGGCGCAGCAGCTCGCCCGGGTCGCCCACCGGCAGGGCCTTGGCGATGGCCGGCAATGCCTTGGGCGAGAGATCCACGTTCATCGCGTCCGGGCGCTGGCCGAGCAGGGTGGCGATGCGGTTCTTCGCCCGCACCTGTGCAGCCTGCAATTGCGGCACGGTGGCTTCGACCCCCGCCAGGCGGGCATCGGCGCGCACCACATCGAGCTCGTTGCCGACCCCGGTGTCGCGCAGGGTCACGGTGATGTCCCGCGACTGCTGCTGGGTCTTGAGGTTGGCCACGGCGATCTGCTCGCGCAACTGGGCGCCGCGCAGTTGACCATAGGCGTCGACCAGCTCGGCGATCAGGCTGACCTGTAACTGCTGCAGGTCGGCTTCGGCGGCGGCTTCCTGGGCTTCGCTGGCCTCGATCTGGCGCTGGATGCGGCCAAACAGGTCGAGCTCCCAGGCCATGTCCAGGCCCAGGTCGTAGCGCTCGCTGTTGACCCGGCGCTCGGTCTGGCCCGGGATCTGACCCTTGCCCAGGTCGCTGCTGGCGCGGCTGGTGACCACCGGGATCTGGTCGTTGGACACATCCTCGCGGATCGCCCGCGCCGCCTTCAGGCGGGCGAACGCCACGCGCAGGTCACGGTTGCCCTCCAGCGATGCCTGCACCAACTGGTTGAGCACCGGGTCGTCGAACTGTTTCCACCACACGCTCTCGAAGTGGCTGCGGTCGAAGGCCTTGGCCGCAACACTGCTGTCCAGCCTGGCCGGCGCGGTGTCCGGCGTCTTGTAGTCCGGGCCCACGGCGCAGGCCGCCAGGGCCAAGGCCAGCAGGCTCGGGGTCAGGGGTTTGAGCAACTTCATGCGTGGTTCTCCAGCGCGACGCTGCGCTCGGCCTTGCGGGCCTGGCGACGCTCGACGAAACGGCGGATCAGGAAGAAGAACACCGGGGTCAGGAACAGGCCGAACACGGTCACCCCGATCATCCCCGAGAACACCGCCACACCCATGGCGTGACGCATTTCCGAGCCGGCGCCGGAGGAGAACACCAGCGGTACCACGCCCATGATGAAGGCGATCGAGGTCATCAGGATCGGCCGCAGACGCAGGCGGCAGGCTTCCAGCACGGCGGCCAGCGGGTCGAGGCCCTTGGCCTGTTCATCCTTGGCGAACTCGACGATCAGGATCGCGTTCTTGCACGCCAGGCCCACCAGCACGATCAAGCCGATCTGGGTGAAGATGTTGTTGTCACCGCCGGAGACGATCACCCCGGTGATGGCCGACAGCAGGGTCATCGGCACGATCAGGATCACCGCCAGCGGCAGGCTCCAGCTTTCGTACTGGGCGGCCAGCACCAGGAAGGCCAGCAGCACGCAGAGCGGGAACACGAACAGCGCGGTGTTGCCCGAGAGGATCTGCTGGTAGGTCAGGTCGGTCCACTCGAAGGTCATGCCGTTGGGCAGTTCCTCTTTCAGCAGCTTCTCGATTGCCGCCTCGGCCTGGCCGGAGCTGTAGCCGGGGGCTGCGGCGCCGTTGATTTCAGCGGTGATGAAGCCGTTGTAGTGCATGACACGGTCCGGCCCCGAGGTGTCGCTGACCTTGAGGAAAGTCGCCAGCGGGATCATCTCGCCCAGGTTGTTGCGCACCTTCAACTGGCCGATCTGCTCGGCATCGAGGCGGAACTGCTGCTCGGCCTGGACGTTGACCTGGTAGGTGCGGCCAAAGCGGTTGAAGTCGTTGGTGTACAGCGAGCCCAGGTAGACCTGCAGGGTGTCGAAGATATCGTTGATCGCCACGCCGTGGGTCTTGGCCTTTTCCCGGTCGATGGCGGCATCGACCTGGGGCACGTTGACCTGGTAGCTGGTGAACAGGCCTGCCAGCTCCGGCACGTTGTGGCTCTTGGCGATGATGTTCTGGGTCTCTTTGTACAGCGCCTCATAGCCCAGGTTGCCACGGTCCTCGATCTGCAGGCGGAAGCCGCCGATGGTGCCAAGGCCTTGTACCGGCGGTGGCGGGAAGATCGCGATGTAGGCGTCCTGGATGTCGGCGAACTGGGCGTTCAGCGCCGCGGCGATGGCCTGCGCCGACTGGCTCGGGTCCTTGCGCTCGTCGAACGGCTTGAGCGGGGTGAACACGATGCCGCTGTTCGGGCTGTTGGTGAAGCCGTTGATCGACAGGCCCGGGAAGGCCACCGAATCGGCCACGCCCGGTTGCTTGAGGGCGATCTCGCTCATCTTCTTGATCACCGCCTCGGTACGGTCGAGGCTGGCGGCGTCAGGCAGCTGGGCGAAGGCCACCAGGTACTGCTTGTCCTGGGCCGGGACGAAGCCGGTCGGGGTGGACGAGAAGCCCAGGTAGGTCAGCCCCATGAGGCCGGCATAGACGAACAGGGCGATGCCGCTGGAGCGGATGACCCGGCGCACGCCGCCGACATAGCCATGGCTGGCGCGGTCGAAGAAGCGGTTGAACGGCGCGAACAGCCAGCTGCCCAGCAGCTTCTCGAGGAACCGCGAGAAACGGTCCTTGGGCGCGTGGTGGTCCTTCAGCAGCACGGCGGCCAGGGCCGGCGACAGGGTCAGCGAGTTGAACGCCGAGATCACGGTGGAGATGGCGATGGTCAGCGCGAACTGCTTGTAGAACTGCCCGGTAAGCCCCGAGATGAACGCGGCGGGCACGAACACGGCGCACAGCACCAGGGCGGTGGCGATGATCGGGCCGGTCACTTCGCTCATGGCCTTCTGCGTCGCTTCCAGCGGTTTCAGGCCAAGCCCGATGTTCCGTTCGACGTTCTCCACCACGACGATGGCGTCGTCCACCACGATACCGATGGCCAGCACCAGGCCGAACAACGACAGCGCGTTGAGCGAGAAGCCGAACAGGTGCATCACCGCGAAGGTACCGATCAGCGAGACCGGCACGGCCATCAGCGGGATGATCGAGGCGCGCCAGGTCTGCAGGAACAGGATCACCACCAGCACGACCAGGATCAGCGCTTCGAACAGGGTGTGCACCACCGCTTCGATGGAGCCACGGACGAACACGGTCGGGTCATAGACGATGCTGTAGTCCATGCCTTCCGGGAAGTCCTTCTTCAGCTCGGCCATCTTCGCCCGTACTTCGTCGGAGATCTCGATGGCGTTGGAGCCCGGACGCTGGAAGATCGGGATGGCCACGGCCGGCTGGTTGTTCAGCAGCGAACGCAGGGCGTACTGGCTGGAGCCGAGCTCGACCCGGGCGATGTCCTTCAGGCGCGTGATCTCGCCGTTGGCGCCGGCACGGATGATGATGTTCTCGAACTCTTCCTCGTTGACCAGGCGGCCCTGGGTGTTGATCGACAGCTGGAAGCTGGTCGAGCCCGGGGCGGGTGGGGCGCCCAGCTGGCCGGCGGCGACCTGGCGGTTCTGCTCGCGAATCGCGGCCACCACATCACTGGCGGTCAGGTTGCGCGAAGCGGTCTTGTTCGGGTCGAGCCACACCCGCAGTGAGTAGTCCCCCATGCCGAACAGCTGCACGTCGCCCACGCCACCCAGGCGCGCCAGCTCATCCTTGATGTTGAGGATGGCGTAGTTGGACAGGTAGAGCATGTCGTAGCGGTTGTCCGGCGAGGTCAGGTGCACGACCATGGTCAGGTCGGGCGAGGCCTTGTCGACGGTGATACCGATACGGGTGACTTCTTCCGGCAGCTTGGGCTGGGTGCGGGTCACGCGGTTCTGCACCTGCACCTGGGCATTGTCCAGGTCGGTGCCCAGGGCGAAGGTGATGGTCAGGGTCAGCTTGCCGTCGGCGGTGGACTGCGAGGACATGTACAGCATGTTCTCGACACCGGTGATGGCTTGTTCCAGCGGCGCGGCGACGGTTTCGCCGATCACCTTGGGGTTGGCGCCGGGGAAGTTGGCGCGCACCACCACGGTGGGCGGCACCACTTCGGGGTATTCGCTGATCGGCAGCTGGAACAGCGAGATCGAACCCGCGATCAGCAGCACCAGCGACAGCACCGCGGCGAAGATCGGCCGGGTAATGAAGAATTTCGAGAAGTTCATCGGTGTCGTCCCTTAACCGCGCGGCGCCTGGGCGCTGGCGACTTTTTCGTTGGTGCCGGCCACTTTCGGCGCCGGGTTGCTGGCCTCCAGGGCCTGGCGCTGCTGGGCGAGGGCGGCGAGGGTCTGTTCGCTGGCCATTGGTGTTTCCTCAGGGGAAACCTGCGAGCCAGGGCGCACACGCTGCAAGCCCTTGACCACGATGCGGTCGTCCTTGCCCAGGCCGCTGCGCACGATGCGCAGGCCTTCGAGCTTGGGCCCCAGCTCCACGGCGCGGTAGGCGGCCTTGTTGTCCTTGTCCATCACCAGCACGAACTTCTTGCCAAGGTCCGTGCCGACCGCTTCGTCGTTGATCAGCACGGCGTCGTACTGGGCGCTGCCGACCAGCTTCAGGCGTGCATACAGACCAGGGGTGAACTGGCCGTCACGGTTGTCGAACACGGCGCGGCCACGGATGGTGCCGGTACGCGGGTTGACCTGGTTGTCGACGAAGTTCATCTGGCCCAGGTGCGGGTTGCCGGTTTCGTTGGTCAGGCCCAGGTACACCGGGGTGCTCTGGCCGCGCTGGCCGTCGCGGGCGAGCTGGCTGTACTTGAGGTACACACGCTCGTCGGCGTCGAAGTAGGCGTACACCTTGTCAGTGGAGACCACGCTGGTCAGCGGGGTGACATCGGCGCTGACGATGTTGCCGGCGGTGAACTGGGCGCGGCTGACGCGGCCGCTGATGGGCGCGGTGACGCGGGTGAAACTCAGGTTCAGGCGGGCCAGGTCGAGCTGTGCCTGAATTGCATCGACCCCGGCGCGGGCCTCGGCGGCGGCGCTGGTGCGCGACTCGGCCAGTTCCGCGGAAATCGCGTTGCTGTCGCGCAGGCGCTCGCCACGGCGGGCTTCGTTGGCGCTGCGGATGGCGGTGGCCTTGGCTTGTTGCAGTTGGGCTTCGAGGCGGCGGACTTCAGCCTGGAACGGGCGCGGGTCGATCTGGAACAGCAGGTCGCCTTTCTTCACCTGGGCGCCTTCGGTGAAGGCCACCTGGTCGATCTGGCCGGAGACGCGCGGGCGCACCTCGACGGTTTCCGGCGCCTCGAGGCGGCCGGTGAACTCGTCCCACTCGTTGATCGGTTGCTCGATCACCTTGGCTACGCTGACCTTGGGCGCGGCGGGAGCCTGCACGGCGTCGGGGGTGCGACCGCAAGCGCTGAGCACCACCACTGCCAGGGCAGCGAGCGGGAAGCGCAAGGGTTTGAGTGAGTGATCCATGGAGAGCTCCGCCAATGTATTAGTAGTGGGCGGAGTGTGAGTGTGTTGCGTTTGAGGAACGAATCGAACGGAGCGAAGGTTATTATCACGCGCAATGATATGAGCGGTATCCCACAGAGGCCGCCTACCCCGTAGGAGCCGGCTTGCCGGCGAACACCGGCAGAGCCGGTGCCACACACCGCTTCACTGCATAAGGCCACACCGTGACCCCCACCGCTCGAATCCCCTCCTACTCGGTCATCGTCTGGCTGGGCGTACTGCAGATCCTGGTTTGGGGCGGCTCCTTCTTCCTCATGGCGGTGATGGCCGCGCCCATTACCCGCGACACCGGCTGGCCCGCACAATGGGTGTACGGCGCACTGTCGTTGAGCCTGATGGTCGCCGCACTGCTGGCGCCGCTATCCAGCCGCCTGATCGCCCGCCACGGAGGTCGGCCGCAGCTGGCCGCCAGCGGCGCGGTGGTGGCGCTCGGGCTGCTGCTGATGGCCGCCAGCCCGTCGCTGGCGCTGTTCCTGCTGGCCTGGGCGGTGATCGGCGTAGGCATGGCCATGGGGCTGTACGATGCGCTGTTCGCTACCCTGGGCGCGCTGTACGCCGAAGGCGCGGGCCGGGCGATCACCGGGGTGACGCTGATCGCCGGCTTCGCCTCGACGCTGTCCTGGCCGACCGTGGCCTTGCTGGTCGAGCAACTGGGCTGGCGACCGGCCTGCGTGGGGTATGCGCTGGTCCTGCTGCTGGTGGTCGCCCCGCTGTACTGGCGGGTGCTGCCGCCCGGCGGCCAGGGCACCGGGCACAAGGCGCAGACGGGCGAGGAGGGGGGCGGGGTGGACCGCGCCCTGTATGGATTGCTGACCACGATCTTCGCCATTGGCGCGATCATCATGACGGCCATTGCCGTGCAGTTGGTGGCGGTGTTGCAGGGACTGGGGCATTCGCTGGCGGCGGCCATCGGCTTGGCGGCGATGCTCGGGCCGAGCCAGGTAGCGTCGCGGGTACTGCAGGTGCTGGTGGGGCGGCGCCATCCGGTATGGACGGCCCTGGCCTGGACCAGCCTGGTGCTGGTCGGCCTGCTGCTGGTCACCTTCGCCCCGGCCGCCACTGCGCTGGGGCTGCTGGTCTTCGGCTGCGGCAATGGGCTGCGCGCCATCGTGCGCGGGCTGCTGCCGCTGGCGATGCTGCCGCCTGCGCAATACGTGCTGCTGATGGGGCGGATGTCGCGGCCGTCGCTGATCGGGCAGGCGCTGACGCCTTTGGTGGGTGGGTATTTGTTCGAGCACCTGGGGGCCTATGGGGTGCTGTACAGCCTGGTCGGGTTGGCGTTGATCAACCTGGGGCTGGTGATGGTGGTGTTTCGGCGAGTGCGGCGAGAGGGCTGATGGGGGTGTAATCTGCAGCGAGCCTTTCGCCGGTAACGCCGGTTCCTACAAGTACAACGCGGACCACCTGTAGGAGCCGGTCTTGCCGGCGAGCACTGGCGAAGCCGGTGCCATAGATGCCACGCTGAGCCAAAGCCTCACCCCCAGAGTGAATGTGAGATTTGGGTCTGAACACTTTGTTGCTGGGTTGCGGCCGAGCATGTGAACGATGTGTCAAAGACCAGATGCGCAGGGGCAATCATCGAGATCTAGGGAAACTCCGAACAAGTTGCCCATCAGCCGGAAATGGACGGCT
>NZ_JARPQB010000084.1 GCF_029478665.1 Pseudomonas entomophila | reverse complement strand
GCGGCGATCGGCCTCATAGACGCCGTATTTCTTCCGCTGAGCATCTTGGGAGGCCTGGTCAAACGTCATTCGCACTCAGCCTTAAACCAGCCCCCGCGACCCCGCCACCGCCACCACCACAAGCCCAATCGCCAGGTTGACCCCCACCAGCCGTCGGATCCGTCCCAGCACCCCAGCACCCGCCGCCCAATCCTCAGCCTGCACCGCCGCCCGCAACTCCGGCAGCAGCAACGACTGGATCCGCATGAACAAGGCGAACATCACGATCCCACCACCGATCATCACCTGCACATACCGAGGCGCCGTCTCGAAGCCGGCAAAGCGCAGGTGAATCATGCCCACCCCACTGACAGCCAACACCGCCACCGCCAGCCAGACCCATCTGAAGAAGCGCTGGAAAACCTCCACCCACAACCGCAAACGTGCCGGCCCCTCCAGCGCCGCAACCGTGGCAGGGCGCAGCACCAGCCAGGCGAAGAACATCCCGCCGACCCAGACCAGGGCGGCAAGCAAGTGCAGGGTGTAGGGCAGGGCAAAGGCGAGCATCCGGATCTCCATGCGGCACAAAGGGCAATAGCGGGGTATGATAGCCGGCCCATGCGAAACACTGAAAATATATCCAGCCCTCCGGGCGCCTGCAGACCATGATCAGCAACGAACTCAAAGCCACCATCCAGGGCGCCTATTCGCGTTTCCTCGAAGCCAAAAGCCTCAAGCCACGCTACGGCCAGCGCCTGATGATCGCCGAAGTCGCCAAGGTGCTCGGTGACATCGCCTGCGACGACGAAGGGCGCCGCGCTGGCGAGCCCGCCGTGGTGGCGGTGGAGGCCGGTACCGGTACCGGCAAGACGGTCGCCTACAGCCTGGCCGCGATCCCCGCCGCCAAGGCCGCCGGCAAGCGCCTGGTGATCGCCACCGCGACCGTGGCCCTGCAGGAACAGATCGTGTTCAAGGACCTGCCCGATCTGATGCGCAACAGCGGGCTGAACTTCAGCTTCGCCCTGGCCAAGGGCCGGGGGCGCTACCTGTGCCTCTCCAAACTCGACATCCTGCTGCAGGAAGGCCACGCGCAGTCAGCCACCGCCCAACTGTTCGAGGAAGAAGGCTTTCACATCGAGGTCGACGAGCGCAGCCAGAAGCTGTTCAACAGCATGATCGAGAAGCTCGCCGGCAATCGTTGGGATGGTGACCGCGACAGCTGGTCCGAAGCCGTCGAGGACCAGGACTGGGCACGCCTGACCACCGACCACAGCCAGTGCACCGGCCGGCACTGCCCGAACTTCCAGCAGTGCGTGTTCTACAAGGCCCGTGAAGGCATGGGCAAGGTCGATGTGATCGTCACCAACCACGACATGGTCCTGGCCGACCTCGCGCTTGGCGGCGGCGCCGTGCTGCCCGACCCGCGCGACACCATGTATGTGTTTGACGAAGGCCATCACCTGCCAGACAAGGCCATTGGCCATTTCGCCCACTATTCGCGCCTGCGCTCCACCGCCGATTGGCTGGAGCAGACCGCCAAGAACCTTACCAAGCTGCTGGCCCAACACCCGTTGCCAGGCGACCTGGGTCGATACATCGAGCAAGTGCCGGAACTGGCCCGTGAGGTGCGCACGCAGCAGCAGTTCATGTTCACCTTATGCGAGCAGGTTGCCGACTTCCGCGCTGGCGAAGACATGGAGGGGCGTGACCGCCCACGCTACCGCTTCGAAGGCGGTGTGGTGCCCGAGCAGATCCGCGAGGTCGGCATCGAGCTGAAAAAAGGCTTCGCCCGCCTCAACGACCTGTTCACGCGCCTGGCCGACCTGCTCAAGGAAGGCATGGACGGCGAGAACAACATTGGCATTGCCAGTCACCAGGCCGAAGAGTGGTACCCACTGTTCGGCAGCCTGGTGACCCGTGCCCAGGGCAACTGGGAGTTGTGGACCGCCTTCACCGCCGAAGACCCGGAAGACAGCCCGCCCATGGCTCGCTGGCTCACCCTGGCCGAATCCGGCGCGCTGTTCGATATCGAGGTCAACGCCAGCCCGATCCTCGCCGCCGAGATGCTGCGCAAGAGCCTGTGGAACGTTGCCCACGGTGCCCTGGTCACCTCGGCTACGCTCACCGCCCTGGGCAAGTTCGACCGCTTCCGCATGCGTTCGGGCCTACCGCGCGATGCCGTCACCTGCGTGGTGCCCAGCCCGTTCGTGCATGGTGACGCTGGCCTGTTGCGCGTGCCCGACCTCGGCGCCGACCCGCGGGACGCCACCGCCCACACGGCGGCGATCATTCGTGAACTGCCGAACATCGTCGAGCAGGCCCGTGGCGCGCTGGTGCTGTTCTCTTCGCGCAAGCAGATGCAGGACGTGTTCGACGGCCTGGACCGCGACTGGCGCAAGCTGGTGTTGATCCAGGGCAACCTCTCCAAGCAGGAAACGCTCAACAAACACAAGGCGCGTGTCGACGACGGCCAGCACAGCGTCCTGTTCGGCCTCGCCAGTTTCGCCGAAGGTGTCGACCTGCCCGGCGCCTACTGCGAGCACGTGGTCATCGCCAAGATTCCCTTCGCCGTGCCCGACGACCCGGTGGAGGCGGCCTTGGCGGAATGGATCGAAGCCCGCGGCGGCAACCCGTTCATGGAGATCGCCGTGCCCGACGCCTCGCTGCGCCTGATCCAGGCCTGCGGCCGCCTGCTGCGCACCGAGCAGGATCGTGGCGTCATCACCTTGCTCGACCGACGCCTGGTCACCCAGCGCTACGGCAAGGCTATCCTCAATGCACTCCCGCCCTTCCGGCGGGAAATCAGCTGACTGCCGGAGTATTGCGCCCCGGCACGTTGTCAAAATCCGGTCGTGAGCCCAGCAGGGCTCTGAAGGAGAGCAACCGCCCCATGATTCGCCGTACCCTGCCTGCCTTGCTAACCCTGTTGTTCAGTGCCCCTTTGCTGGCCGGGCAACAGACGCTGTTCAGTTTCGTCCGCCCAGCTTCGGTCGTGAACGTGACTACACAAGATGCCGGGATGCCGCAGTACAACGCGGAGCAGACAGCCGAAGGCGAGGCGTTGCGGCGCGTGGTGTTCAATCCGGTGGCGCAACCGACACTGCGCCTGAGCCCCCAGAGCGGAGCCTGGGACTGGTCCGGCGTCCAGGCCCTCACCCTACGCCTGCAAAGCGCGATGGACTGGGCCCTGACCGTCGATGTGACCGTGCAGAGCAGCGACGGTCGCACGCTCACCAGCCGTATCGACCTGCCGGCGGGGCCTGCGCAGACCGTGATGATTCCGCTCAAGGCCAGTTCGCCGCTGAGCCAGGGGATGCGTGCCGGGCCTCCGATGCCCTGGGCATTCGAAGGGCAACGCCTGCTGCTGGCCAGCAGCGCGGGGGATACCGATCTCAAGCAGGTCACCTCGATCAGCTTGAGTATCCCCAGCCCCAAGGTGGCCCAGAGCCTGCTGATCGAAAAGGTCGGTTTGCAGGACGATGACTTGGCATTCAAGGCGGCCTACAGCGAGTTGATCGACGTTTACGGCCAGTCCACCCGTGCGCGGTGGCCGGAGAAGATCGTCAGCGACGATCAGCTCAAGGCTGCCGACAACCGTGAAAAAACTGTGCTCAAGCGCTGGCTGGCCGAGCGGGACAAGCAGGGCCTGGACCCCTATGGCGGTCTGCTGGCAGGGTCGGCGTTCGAGGCCAAGGGATATTTCCGCACCGAAAAGCGCGAAGGGCGCTGGTACTTGGTTACACCTGACGGTCACCCGTTCTACTCGCTTGGGGTCAATGCCGTGGCCGCCGATGGTGGCCGCACCTACGTGTCGGGTCGTGAAGACATGTTCAAGGCCTTGCCGGGCGAGGGCGACGCATTCGCTGCTTTTTATGGCGAGGGCAACAACGACGATGGCAATGCCTCGTCGCAGGGGCGCAACTTCAAGCAGGGGCGCTGGTTCGACTTCTATACGGCCAATCTGCAACGCACCTATGGCCAACCCTGCACACCAGACGCTCCATGCCCACCCCAAGCATTCGATGCGCAACGCTGGCAGGGGCATACCCTCGACCGCTTGCAAGCTTGGGGCTTCAATACTCTCGGCAACTGGAGCGACCCAGCCTTCGCCCAGGCCAAGCGCATGCCCTACACCCTGCCGCTGGCGATCGTCGGCGATTACGCCAGCATCAGCACCGGCATGGATTGGTGGGGGCGCATGCCCGACCCATTCGACCCACGCTTCGCCATGGCCACCGAGCGTGCCGTGGCCATCGCCGCCCGTGACCACCGCGACGACCCTTGGCTGATCGGCTACTTTGCTGACAACGAACTGGCCTGGGCCGCGCCGGGCGACGATCCCAAAGCCCGCTATGGCCTGGCCTATGGCACCTTGCGCCTGACCACCGATGTGCCCGCCAAGCGCGCCTTCCTCAAGCAGTTGCGCGACAAGTACCGCAACCAGGAAGGGTTGTCCAAGGCCTGGGGTATCGAACTGACGGCCTGGGAACTGATGGAAGACCCGGGCTTCGAAGCGCCGCTGCCCAACCCGGAGCATCCGGAAATCGAGCGTGACTATCAGTACTTCCAGCAGGTATTCGCCGAGACCTACTTCAAGACCATCTCCGATGCGCTGAAATGGCATGCGCCCAACCACATGCTCCTGGGTGGACGCTATGCGGTGAGCACGCCTGAAGCCGTCAAGGCCTGCGCCGAGTTCTGCGATGTGTTGAGTTTCAACTTCTATACCCTCAAGCCCGAGGACGGCTACGACTTCGCCCACCTGGCCGAGCTGGACAAGCCGGTACTGGTTTCGGAGTTCCAGTTCGGCTCCCGTGACCGTGGCCCGTTCTGGCCGGGTCCGGTGGAGGTCGAGCGCGAGGAGGGCCGTGGCCCGGCCTATGGCAACTTCCTCAAGGCCGCCCTGGCCCAGCCAATGATCGTGGGCGCACACTGGTTCCAGTACCTCGACCAACCCGCCAGTGGCCGCCTGCTCGATGGCGAGAATGGCCACCTGGGGCTGGTGGCCATTACCGACGTGGCTTATCCGGGGTTTGTCGAGGCGGTACGCCGGAGCAACCTGCAGGCCATCGGTCAGTTGCGCGACACGCTGGTAAAACCCAGCCACTGAGCGAGTCCGGGGGCGTCACGCCCTCGGATTTTCGACCTTTCTTCATGACCATCCAGCCACATTCAGTTTGCAAAACGGCGAACTGCTGAAACAATGCACGCTTTTGCACGTTAGGTCGTACGGAGAGCAGTCGGGTGCAGATCCAGGGTCACTATGAGCTGAAGTTCGAGGCGGTGCGCGATGCCTTCGCCGCATTGTTCGAGGATCCCCAGGAGCGTGGTGCGGCGTTGTGCATCCAGGTTGGTGGGGAAACCGTGGTCGACCTGTGGGCCGGCAGCGCCGACAAGGACGGCCGCGAGGCGTGGCACAGCGATACCATCGCCAACCTGTTCTCCTGCACCAAGACCTTCACCGCCGTCACCGCCTTGCAGCTGGTCGGCGAGGGCAAGCTGGCCCTCGACGCCCCCGTGGCCCGCTACTGGCCGGAATTCGCCCAGGCCGGCAAAGAGACCGTCACCCTGCGCCAACTGCTCAGCCACCGCGCCGGCCTGCCAGCGATTCGCGAGCTGCTGCCGGCTGAAGCGCTGTATGACTGGCAGGCGATGGTTGATGCCCTGGCTGCCGAAACGCCCTGGTGGACGCCTGGCACCGAGCATGGCTATGCCGCCATCACCTATGGCTGGTTGATTGGCGAACTGATCCGCCGCGCCGATGGCCGTGGCCCGGGCGAGTCCATCGTGGCCCGCACCGCCCGGCCGCTGGGGCTGGATTTCCATGTCGGCCTGGCGGACGAAGAATTTCATCGCGTGGCGCACATCGCCCGCGGCAAGGGCAACTCGGGCGACGCGGCTGCACAGCGCCTGCTGCAGGTGACGATGCGCGAGCCCGAAGCACTGTCGACCCGCGCCTTCACCAACCCGCCAGCCATCCTGACCAGCACCAACAAGCCGGAGTGGCGGCGCATGCAGCAACCCGCCGCCAATGGCCATGGCAATGCGCGCAGCCTGGCGGGTTTCTACGCCGGTTTGCTCGATGGCAGCCTGCTGGAATCCGAACTGCTCGACGAGCTGACCCGCGAACACAGCCTGGGCCAGGACCGTACCTTGTTGACCCAGACGCGTTTCGGCCTGGGCTGCATGCTCGACCAGCCCGACGTGGCCAATGCCACCTTCGGCCTCGGCAGCCGTGCCTTCGGCCACCCGGGCGCCGGTGGTTCGGTCGGGTTCGCCGACCCTGAACATGACGTGGCCTTCGGTTTCGTCACCAACACGCTTGGCCCTTACGTGCTGATGGACCCACGCGCCCAACGATTGGTGCGTGTCCTTGGCAGTTGCCTTTGATCGGGTAATGCGGGTATTGCCCGGACCCTTTGACTATCCTCAATGCCAACGCCTGATGCGTGTGGGCAAAATTTCTTTCAATTTCATGGTGTATCGCTGATGTCTTCACATAAAACCTTAGCACTTGCCCTGTGCCTGACCATGACCGGCTGTGCCAGCCACTCCCAGGACGGGTCCAAGGAAAGCAGCCTGAACTGGTGGCCCTTCGGCTCCGACAAGGTCGCCGAACAGGAAGTGAAGGCCGCCGTGACCGAGAACGTGGCCAAGGCCGACGCCAAGTCCGAGAGCAGCAGCCGCTGGTGGTGGCCGTTTGGTTCCGAAGAGAAGAAGCCGGCGGCCGCGGCCGTACCGAAGATCGACCAGAAGGCCACCCAGGCCTGGCTGGACCAGTACGAACCCAAGGTGCGCGAAGCCATCAAGGGCAGCAAGCTCGAGCTCGAGCGCCGCGAAGATGTGCTGGCGGTGACCATCCCGGTGGACAGCGCGTACAACCCGGACCGCCCGAACATGCTGCTGCCGATCACCCTCGGGCCGATCACCCAGGTGGCCAAGGTCATTGAAACCGACACCAAGACTGCCGTGCTGATCCTCGGCCATGGCGACAGCAGTGGCGCCACCGCCGCCAACCAGAAGCTCAGCCTCGAGCGCGCCGCCTCGGTGTCGGCGATCTTCCGCCTCAGCGGCCTGCAGCGTGATCGCCTGATGCTCAAGGGCATGGGCTCGGTAATGCCGCGTGCCGCCAACGACAGCGCCGAGGGCCGTGCCCTGAACCGTCGCGTCGAAATGCTGCTGACCCCGCAGAACACCATGGTCGCCCTGTTGGCCAAGTACCAGCAGGCTGCTCCGGCCCCGGCGTCGATGGTGGCCACTCAGGAAACCAAGGCACCCGTGGCCGCCAAGCCAGCCGCCAAGCCCGCCGCGAAGAAACCTGCCGCCAAGGCCAAGGCACCGGCCAAGGCCAGCAGCGCCGCGAAGAAGAAAGCCGCTCCGGCCAAGCCCGCCGCGAAGAAGGCCGCCACCGACAAGAAAGTCGCCGCCAACAGCCCTGCGAAGACCAACTGATCGTCAAGGAAACGCAGTCATGACCCAATCCCTGGCCGATATGCGCCGCGACTACACCCGTGATGGCCTGGCCGAAGCCCAGGCCCCGGGAGAGCCGTTCGCGCTGTTCCACCAATGGTTCGCCGACGCGGTGAAGACCGAGCAGCTGCCGGTGGAAGCCAACGCCATGACCCTGGCCACGGTGGACGCCGATGGCCGTCCGCATTGCCGGGTGCTGCTGCTCAAGGCCCTCGATGCGCGAGGGTTCACCTTCTTCACCAACTACGACAGCGCCAAGGGCCAGCACATCGCGGCCAATCCGTTCGCCGCCATGACGTTCTTCTGGCCGGCGCTGGAGCGTCAGGTGCGTATCGAAGGGCGGGTGGAGAAGGTTACGGCCAAGGAGTCGGACGACTACTACCAGGTGCGCCCTATGGGTAGCCGCCTGGGGGCCTGGGCGTCGCCGCAGAGCCGGGTGATTGCTGACCGTGAGGAACTGGAGGGGCTGGTCAAGGCTACCGAAGCGCGTTTCTCCGACTCGCAACCCCATTGCCCCGAGCATTGGGGCGGTTACCGCCTGTTGCCGGAGCGTGTCGAGTTCTGGCAGGGGCGGGCCAGTCGCTTGCATGATCGGCTGAACTATCGGCTGGTCAATGGCCAATGGCAGCGCGAGCGCCTGGCCCCTTGAATCAAACGGGCCGCTGTGCGGCCCTTCGCCG
>NZ_JARPQB010000083.1 GCF_029478665.1 Pseudomonas entomophila | reverse complement strand
CTCACTCCAGATTCTAATCCCCCATCAAGACACAAGCGGCTTTAGCCGCGATCACCCGCAAAGCGGGTGCCACTTGCCACGGTGCCTGCATCGCGGCTGAAGCCGCTCCTACAGAAGCTGGCGCCAGGGTTTAGAAGCGCAAGCGGACCCCGGCCACCCAGCGGGTCTGGCCGATGTCCTCGCCGTCCTCCCGGGCCTGGTCGGCACGGTTGCCGTGCAGGCGGTTGAAGCTGACACCGACGTAGGGTGCGAATGCGCGGGTGATCTCGTAGCGCAGGCGCAGGCCCACTTCGCTCTCGGCCAGGCCCGAGCCTTGTTCGCGCCCAGGGTCGTTGCGCCCGAAGAAGTTGGCCTCGACGGTGGGCTCGAGGACCCAGCGGTTGGTCAGCAGCATAGCGTAACCGGCCTCCAGGCGCAGCGCGGTCTGCTGTCGCTCGCCGGCATAGGCGGTGGCCTCCAGCTCCAGGCCGTAGAGCGGTGTGCCTTGGATACCGAAGGCGGCCCAGGTCTGGCCGCTGGCGGGCTTGAAATCCTGGCGCACACCGCCGACCAGCTCCCACCAGGGGCTGATGGCATGGCCCCAGAGCGCCTGCAGTTCGGCCTTGTGGGTCTTGCCTTGCTCGCGCTCGCCTTCACTGCGCAGCCACAGGCGGTCGATATCACCACCGACCCAGGCGGTGGCGTTCCAGTTCAGGGCGCTGCTGCTTTCGAAGTTCTGGTATTCCAGCTGGTCGACGATCACCGCCCAGTTGGTTGCCCGATCGTGCACCTGATGCCCTGGCAGCGGCGGGAATGCGGCGCGGCGGTCGGCGTCGGTGATCGCTGGCAGCGGTGTGCGCGGTTGGCTGGGGGGCGCCGCTGCGTGGTTCATCTGGCCGTGATCCATGGGCATGGTACCGTGACTCATCTGGCCGTGGTCCATTGGCATGGCGCCATGATTCACAGGCGCCATGCCAGCGGCCAGGGCCCGTTCGCTGGCCAGCAGGGCGAGCAGCGCGACACCGGTGACGATGCGGCGGTTGTAGATCTCATTCATCGACCCGTACCTCGCGGAACATGCCGGTCTCCATGTGGTAGAGCAGGTGGCAGTGGTAGGCCCAGCGGCCCAGGGCGTCGGCGCTGACGCGGTAGCTGCGGCGGCTGCCGGGGGGCATGTCGATGGTGTGCTTGCGCACCAGGAAGCACCCTTGTTCGTCCTCCAGGTCGCTCCACATGCCGTGCAGGTGGATGGGGTGGGTCATCATGGTGTCGTTGACCAGGGTGATGCGCACCCGCTCGCCGTATTTCAGCCGCAGCGGCTCGGCGTCGCTGAACTTGATGCCGTCGAACGACCAGGCGAAGCGCTCCATGTGACCGGTCAGGTGCAGTTCGATATCCCGCGACGGTTCTCGGCCGTCCGGGTCGGGGTAGGGGCTGCGCAGGTCGGCGTAGGTCAGCACGCGGCGGCCGTTGCCGCGCAGGCCGATGCCGGGGTCGGCCAGGTTGGCGCGGGGCGCCATGGTCTGCATGTCCACCAGCGGGTTGTCGATTTCGCTGGCGGGATGGCTTTGCATCATGGTCATGGCGGGCATGGTCGAGTGGTCCATGCCCGCCATGTTCGAGTGATCCATCTGCCCCATGCCGCCGTGCCCCATGTCGTCCATGCTCAGCACCGGGCGCGGATCCGGCTCGGGCACGGGGGCCTGCAAACCGGCGACGCGAGCCAGGGTGCCACGGGCGAAACCGGTGCGGTCCATGCTTTGGGCATACAGGGTGTAGGCGGGCAGGTCGCCCACGGTCACCAGCACGTCGTAGGTCTCGGCCACGGCAATGCGCAGCTCGTCCACGGTCACGGGCGTCACGGCCAGGCCGTCGGCGGCGATCACCGTGAGCTTCAGGCCCGGGATGCGGAAGTCGAAGTAGGTCATCGCCGAGGCGTTGATCAGGCGCAGGCGCACGGTCTCGCCGGGCTGGAACAGGCAGGTGAAGTTGCCGTCCGGGGGCTGGCCGTTGAGCAGGTAGGTGTAGCTGGCGGCGCTGATGTCGGCGAGGTCGGTGGGGCTCATGCGCATCCTTGCCCAGGCCCAGCGGTTGTCGACGGCCTTGCCCCAGCCGTTTTCGGCGACATCGTCGACGAAGTCGCCGACCGTGCGCTTGTGGTAGTTGAAGGCGTCGGACTGCTTTTTAAGCGTGGCCATCAGCGCCTCCGGCGCCTGGTCCGACCAGTCGCTGAACAGCAGTACATGATCGCGTTGGTACTGATGGGCTTCAGGCTCGCGCGGCTCGATGACGATGGCCCCGTAAACGCCGGCCTGCTCCTGCAACCCGGAGTGGCTGTGGTACCAGTAGGTACCGCTCTGGCGCAGGGTGAACTGGTAGAGGTAGTCGCCACCGGGTTCGATGCCGGCGAAGCTCAGCCCCGGCACACCGTCCATGTTGGCCGGCAGGATGATGCCGTGCCAATGGATCGAGGTGGGTTGCTCCAGGCGGTTACGCACCCGCAGGGTCACGGTGTCGCCCTCGCGCCAACGCAGTTGTGGGCCGGGCAGGCTGCCATTGATGGTCTGCGCGGTGCGTGGGCGGCCGGTGATGTTGACCGGGGTCTGGCCGATGAACAGTTCGAACTGCTGGCCGCTGAGGTCGTGCAGGGGGCGGCGGCCTTCCGTGGCCTGGGCCAGTGGGCGCCAGAGGCCCAGGCCGGCGAGGGCGGTGGCGGCGCCCAGGCCCTTGACGAAGGTGCGGCGGGTTGGAGTAGGTGGCATGGCGTGCTCTCGCTGGGAAAGTGCCACGATCCTCGCCGCCCGCGCCTGTCAGCTACCTGAGATGTGGATTACAGATTTGTCAGCAAGCGCGATATCGGACCACTTCCAGGGCTGTGGTCGGCGCCTTCCGAATGGTCTGTAGCCGCAAGTATCCCCTTTCCGAACGCTTGCAGGGCAGGTATTCCTCATGCCGGCCCGGTGACGGGGCCGCTAGGGTGGGGCCCTTTCCCGATTGGCTAGACGACCATGATCACACCTTCGCTGGTTTCACTTACGCAATCCGAATCCAACCTGATCGGCCTTGGCCCAGACCTGTCCTGGGCAGAGCGCATCGATGTGCTCGACCTGCTGGATCACGCCGAAGGATTCGCCAATCGCTTCTTCGACCACCAGGCGCTCTGGAAGAGCTGGCTGGACCGTTTTCGCAACCGTCTCGAAAAGCATGGTTGTGCCAGCTTGGAGAACCTGAGCCATCCCCCGCGGGTGGTGGGTAGCTATGCCGACTTCGATGCCCAACTCGGCCCTATCGGTACGGGCTACATTCCAGCGCTGTTGGCCAGGCAGGCACGCGATGCCCTGGATGTGCTGCGTGGCAGCGCGTTCGCCAGGAGGTTCTTCGAGCAGGGCGCGCAGGATGGCCAATCTTCCTCGTTCATGGTGACTCCCTGCTACAAGGACGACCAAGGCAGGATCAGCTTCGCGGTCTATGCATTCAGGCTGAACGCAACGGTCGAGATGCGTGACTTCGACTTCTGGAGCGAAGTCCGCCGCGACATCGTGGTGTGGAAGATCGGCACCGCCTATCGTTTCGACCGGGAGCGTTTCGCCGACTTTCGTGGGCAGATTCACGAGGACCTGACGCGCTGGTCGCGGCGTGCACTGCTCGAACTGCCGATCGACTGATCACGGCATGTCAGGCAGGTCACGCATAAGCAGGCCGTATGCCAGTGATACCTGCTCGGGAATGGGCAGGTACACGGTGTGACCATCGCCGGGTGCGATGTGAACGGGTTGCTGCATGCGGTCATGCATCCGTTCGAGGTCGAAGTGGTAATTGCCGCGTGGGGTCATCAGCTCCAGATGGTCGCCCACGGCGAAGCGGTTCTTCACCTTGACCTCGGCCAGGCCGTCGACCCGTTCACCGGTCAGCTCACCGACGAACTGCTGGCGCTCGGACACCGAGTTGCCACGCTGATAGTTCTGGTACTCGTCGTGCACGTGTCGGCGCAGGAAGCCTTCGGTGTAGCCGCGCTGGGCAAGGGACTCGAGGTTGTCCATCAGGCCGCGGTCGAACGGCCGCCCGGCCACCGCGTCGTCGATGGCCTGACGGTATGACTGCACCGTGCGGGCGCAATAGAAGTGCGATTTGGTACGCCCTTCGATCTTCAGCGAGTGCACACCCATGTGGCTCAGCCGCTCGACGTGCTGGATCGCACGCAGGTCCTTGGCGTTCATGATGTAGGTGCCGTGCTCGTCCTCGAACGCCGGCATCTCCTCGCCCGGACGGTTGGATTCCTGCAACAGGAACACCTGGTCGGTGGGGGCGCCGATGCCCAGCGTCGGCTCGAACTCGCGGACGATGTCACCGCTGGCGTTCTCGGTGGCCGGGGTCGCCTCGTACTTCCAGCGGCAGGCGTTGGTGCAGCTGCCCTGGTTGGCATCGCGCTTGTTCAGGTAGCCCGACAGCAGGCAGCGCCCGGAGTAGGCCATGCACAGCGCGCCGTGGACGAAGACTTCCAGCTCCATGTCCGGCACCTGCTGGCGAATCTGCTCGATCTCTTCCAGCGACAGTTCCCGCGACAGGATCACCCGGGTCAGGCCCAGGCCCTGCCAGAACTTCACGCTGGCCCAGTTCACCGTGTTGGCTTGCACCGAGAGGTGGACGGGCATCTGCGGGAAGTGCTGGCGCACCAGCATGATCAGCCCGGGGTCGGACATGATCAGAGCGTCCGGGCCCATTTCGATTACGGGTGCCAGGTCCTTGAGGAAGGTCTTCAGCTTGGCGTTGTGCGGGGCGATGTTGACCACCACGTAGAACTGCTTGCCCAGGGCCTGGGCTTCCTGGATACCGAGGGCCAGGTTGGCGTGGTCGAACTCGTTGTTGCGCACCCGCAGGCTGTAGCGCGGCTGGCCGGCGTAGACCGCATCGGCGCCGTAGGCGAAGGCGTAGCGCATGGTCTTGAGGGTGCCGGCGGGGGCGAGCAGTTCGGGCTTGGCGAAGGAGGTCATGGTGCGCACCGGGGCAAAAGGCGCGGATGCTAAGTCGATGGCCAATCGTGGGTATTGATCTGGGTCAACGGCACTTTTGCCAATGGGCAGGGCACTAAATGGTTGAGCCCATGAGGAATGCCCATGAACGAAACGGTGTTGCAGAACAAAGCCCTGACCGTGCTGCTGGCACTGGTGACCATCGCCTTCCTGTGGATCCTGCTGCCATACGCAGGTGCGATCTTCTGGGCGGTGATCCTCGGTATTCTTTTCTCGCCCTTGCAACGCCACCTGCTGTTGCGCTTCGGTGGGCGGCGCAACCTGGCGACGGCGACGGCGCTGATGACATGCCTGCTGATCGCCGTGCTGCCGGTGATCATCATCAGTGCCCTGCTGGTGCAGGAGGGCGCCGCGTTGTACCAGCGCATCGAGAGCGGCCAGCTGGATATCGCCGGCTACATCGAGCGCGGCAAGGACATGCTCCCGGCCTATGCCCAGCATTTCCTCGACCGCATGGGTATGGGCAACCTCGACGGCCTGCGTGACAAGATCAGCAAGTGGGCGACCCAAGGCAGCCAGTTCCTCGCGGGCCAGGCGTTCAGCTTCGGCCAGGGGACTTTCGAGTTCCTGGTGAGCTTCGGCATCATGCTCTACCTGCTGTTCTTCTTTCTGCGCGAGGGCGCGGAGGTGGCACGCAAGGTGCGTCAGGCGGTGCCATTGCCCGAACAGCAGAAACGTCGTCTGCAACTGAAGTTCAAGCATGTGGTACGCGCCACGGTCAAGGGCAACTTGCTGGTGGCGATCACCCAGGGGGCATTGGGCGGCTTGATCTTCTGGGTGCTGGATATCCCCAGCGCGCTGGTCTGGGCGGTGCTGATGGCGTTCCTGTCTCTGTTGCCGGCGGTGGGCGCGGGGATCGTCTGGGCGCCGGTGGCGGTGTACTTTCTGCTGACCGGGGCAACGTGGCAGGGGATCGTGTTGATCGCTTTCGGGGTGCTGGTGATCGGGTTGGTGGACAACCTGCTGCGGCCGATCCTGGTGGGCAAGGACACGCGAATGCCGGATTACCTGGTGCTGGTATCGACCCTGGGTGGGCTGGCGGTGTTCGGGCTCAACGGGTTCGTGATCGGGCCGTTGATCGCGGCGTTGTTCGTGTCCAGTTGGGCGATCTTCGTGTCGACCAAGCCGCAGGTGCAGTTGCCTCTGTAGGAGCGGCTTTAGCCGCGATGCAGGCAACGCGTTGCCTGGTACCCGCTTCGCGGGGGATCGCGGCTAAAGCCGCTCCTACAGAGGTCTTGGCAAATCAATGAGTTATGTTTTGTTCCATGAGAACCGGCTTGCCGGCGAACAGGGTCAATGATCAGCGGAAGCTGTAGGAAACCCCCGCATACACCCCGAACCCTTCCCCCGGCGTCGAGCGGGCAATGTCCTGCCCGGCGTCGTTGTACCCCGGCGTCACCGTTGCCGCATAGCGCTTGTTGGTCAGGTTGCGCAGGTCCAGCCAGGTCTGCCAGTCCTGCTTCGGAGAATCCCAGCCCAGACGTGCACCCAGCAGGGCATAGGCGTTGGCGTGGTAGCTGTTGGCGTAGTCCACTTGCACCTTGGAGGCCATCTGCGTGTTCACCCCGGCGTGGAAGCCACTCGGCCAGTCGTAGCGCAGTTCGGCCTGGTAGTAATGCATGGGGATGCCAGGCAGGCGGTTGTCACCGAACGTGTCGTCGTCGCGGTAGTGGAAGTCGCTGAAGGTGTAGGCCTGGCGCAGGCTCAGCTTGCCGGTGCCGGGTTGCTCCCAGAGGGGGCTGTCCAGGCCGGCTTCTATGCCCTGGTGCACGGTGGGGCTGGCGTTGAACTCCTTGAACGGTAAACCTTGCACGACTTCCACGTTCAGCAGTTCGTGGCGTACCTGGGCGTAGTACCAGGCCAGGTCCCAATGCCCCAGTGCCGAATCGCCGCGGGCGCCCAGCTCCAGGGTGGTGGCGGTCTGGTTCTGCATCTTCATGGGCTGGTTGGCGACCGGCGCACTCCAGACCAGTGACCACGGGTGTGGCGGCTCCACCGAGCGACTGAGGTTGCCGTAGACCTGCAGGTCCGGGCGGATGTCGTAGCGCAGGCCAATACGTGGCGCGTAGTCCCAGTCATGCTGGCTGACCTTGCCGCCGCTGGCGGGGTAGGTCACGTCGCTCTCGCGGCGGGTGTAGATCATCGCCAGGCCCGTGGTCAGCCACAGGTCGGGGATCAGCTCCAGGTCGTTGCCCGCATGCAGCACGGTGTCCGAGCCCTGATAGCTGAAGTCGCGGGTACGGGCGCCGAAGTTGTCACCGCTGGTGCGGGCGAACTGCGAGGCGCCACTGTTGGGCAGGTGCTTGGTGGTACGCCAGCCAATGGTGGTCTTGCTCTCATGGCCGAACAGGGTGTCGCGACGCAAGTAGTTCAGTGTGCCGCTGACGTCGCTGTAGGCGACCTTCAGGCGCATCGGTCCCTCGCGCAGGTCCATTGGGTAGTCGTGATAGACCAGCCCCGTCTCGAGGCGCGAATCGTCATCCAGGAAGAAGGTGGTCTTGTTGCCCACCCAGGTACTGCCCGGTTGCGGGCGACTGTCGTCGCGGGCCAGGTAGGCCGGGTTGGCGGCGCGGGGGTGATGCTTGATCTGTTCCTTGGTCAGGCGCCCGGCCAAATCATTCTCGGTTTCCCGGTAGCGCAGGTAGAAGCGCGTTTCCAGGTTCGGGTTGAAGCGGTAGCCGACGTTGGCGGCGATGCCCTTGGCGCTGCCGCTGCTGTGCTGCTGGTAGCCGTCATATTCAGCGTCGGTCAGGGCCACGTAGTAGTCGAGGTTGCCCAGTACCTGGCCGGAGCTGACATGCCGGCGCTGGTAGCCACGGCTGCCGGCTTCGTAGCGCACTTGCAGGGGCGCCGCATCGTGGCCGGTGTGGGTCACATAGTTGATCGCGCCGCCCAGGGCCAGCGAGCCTTGGTCGAAACCGTTGGCGCCACGCAGCACTTCGGCGCGGCTCAGCCACAGCGGCTCGAACAGCTCGTAGGGGGTGCCGCCCGGGCCGGTCAGCGGCAGGCCGTCGAACATCGTGTACACCCCGGAGCCATGGGCGCCCGGCGCGCGGTTGATGCCCGAGCCACGGATCGACAGCTTGATGCCGTCGTTGCCCGCCGACTGGGCGAACACCCCCGGCTGGTAGGCCAGCACGTCCTGGTTGCTCGCCACCCGACCCTGGCCCACCTTGTCCATGTCCACCAGGTTGCTGGCGCCGGGGATTTCACGCAGGTGCTCGGCGGCGGCTTCCAGTTCGGTTTGCTGCTGGTCCTGGATCAGCACCTGGTCGAGTTCGACGCGGTTGGCGGCCTGGGTTGCGCTGGCGACGAACAGGGCCAGCAAGGAGTAGGGGAGGGTGGGGCGCATGGGGACGGGGTTCCAGATCGAGTGCTGT
>NZ_JARPQB010000082.1 GCF_029478665.1 Pseudomonas entomophila | reverse complement strand
GGAGCGGCCTTGTGCCGCGAAAGGGCTGCGCAGCAGCCCCGGCGACTTTGGCTTCGACCAAGAAATCGCGGGGCCGCTTCGCGCCCCTTTCGCGGCGCAAGGCCGCTCCTACAGGGAAAGCAGAACATCAAGCTCAGGCCGGTGCCAGGGCCGAGGCCGGCAGGCCGAAGATCCGGTCGAACGCCCAGTTGTAGACGAAGGTGTAGCACGGCACCAGGATGATGAACGCCATGTCCACCAGCAGCGCCTCCAGCAAGGTCATGTCCAGCCACCAGGCGATCAGCGGGATCAGGTACACCACCAGGGTCAGCTGGAAGCCGATGGCGTGCGCCACCCGCCGCGCCAGGCTGCGCCCGCGCTTGGCCTGGCGGCTCTCCCACCACTCGAACAGGCTGTTGTAGATGAGGTTCCAGGCCATGGCGATGGTGGTGATCATCACCGCCAGCGGGCCGGTGTGCGAGGCCTGGGTATCGGACAGGTAGGCCAGCCCCAGGGTCGACATGCACAGGCCGATGAGTTCATAGAAGGTCACGTAGACCAGTTTGCGTTTGAGTCCTTGCACGGAATTACCTTGATTGCGGGTACGTCGAAAGCGGGCGATGATGCTTCAATCAACCTGACAGTAAAAGTCAGCAGCCATCAGATTTTCTGATACCAGCCACTTCCAGGATTACCCGTGAACTTCTCCAGCGACACTATCCAGCTGTTCCTCGCCGTATTGGATCGCGGTTCGTTTTCCGCTGCCGCCCGGGCATTGGGGCGTGTACCGTCGGCGGTGAGCATGGCCATCGGCAACCTCGAGGCAGAGCTGGGCTATACCCTTTTTGATCGCGGCCCGCGCGAAGCTCGCCCCACCGCCCAGGCCTTGGCCCTGGAACCCCACGCCCGGCTGATCGCCGAACAGCTGGGGCTACTGGAGGTGCACGCCCTGGAACTGTCCCGGGGCCTGGAAAGCAGCCTGGCCATCGCCGTGGTGCCGGACATCGACCAGCAACCGCTGCTCAATGCCATCGCTCAACTGGGCGAGCGCCATCCGCTGCTCGACATCGAACTGCTCGCCGCCCCGCAGGAAGAAGCCCTGCAACTGCTCGACAGCGGCCGGGCCAACCTGTGCCTGGCCTTCGCCGGGCTGCAGGTCGACCCGCGCCGCAGCTTCCAGTACATCGCCATGGAATCGCTGGTGGCCACCCTGTCGCCCCGGCACCCGGCCTACCTCGAAGGCCGCATCCGCGACCTCGAGGACCTGGTCAACCTGCGCCAGATCCTGGTGCGCAGCCGCGACCTGCCCCTGACCGACCCGCGCTCGCTGATCGGCACCTCGCACTGGCGCACCGACAGCTTCGACCTGGCCCTGCAGATGGTCGAAGCCGGGCTTGGCTGGGGTGACCTGCCGCTGTCGCGGGTGGCCCCGCTGATCAGCGCCGGACGCCTGGTGCGCCTGGACTTTCGCAACACCCATAACGCCCTCGAACTGCCGGTACACGCGTTCTGGCTCAAGCAACAACCGCTCGGCCAGGCGGCCAGGCGCTTGGTCACCCTGCTGGCTTCGAAATGATTTGTCATGGAATGATGGTAAATCTGCCAAGCACTGCGACATTTAGTCTTTCAACATTTTGCGCAAACGGCCGATACCGTGAAAACAGGCCCCGTCACTCGTGCCACAAGCATGCGGCGCCCTCCCTTCACTGAATCAAGGTCTCGAAACATGAACCTGAAATTCCGCCACAAGATCCTGCTCAGTGCCTGCGGCGTCGTCGTCCTGGCATTTGCATTGTTCACGCTCTACAACGACTACCTGCAACGCAACACCATCCGCCAGAACATCGAGTCCTCGGTACGCCAGGCCGGCCTGCAGACCGCCAGCAGCGTGCAGAACTGGATGAGCGGGCGCATCCTGGTGCTGGAAAACCTCGCCCAGGACATCGCCCAGCAAGGCGCCGGCAACAACGTCCCTGGCCTGGTCGACCAGCCGTCCTACACCAGCAACTTCCAGTTCACCTACTTCGGCCAGAGCACCGGCCTGTTCACCCAGCGCCCCGACGCCAAGATGCCTGACGGCTACGACCCGCGTCAGCGCCCCTGGTACAGCCAGGCCGTGGCCGCCAACCAGACCATGCTGACCCCGCCCTACCAGGCCGCGGTCGGTGGCCTGGTGGTGACCATCGCCATGCCGGTCAAGGCCAAGTCCAGCGGTGAGCTGATTGGCGTGGTCGGCGGCGACCTGAGCCTGAACACCCTGGTCGACATCATCAACGCCGTGGACTTCGGCGGCATCGGCCATGCATTCCTGGTCGACCGCAATGGCCAGGTCATCGTCAGCCCTGACAAGACCCGGGTGATGAAGAACCTGAAGGACATCTACCCAGGCAGCCCACTGCGTGTCGAGCCCGGCATCCAGGAAGTCAGCCTCGACGGCAAGGACCGCATCATCTCCTTCGCCCCGGTGGAAGGCCTGCCGTCGGCGCAGTGGTACATCGGCCTGTCGATCGACAAAGAAAAAGCCTACGCGCCACTGAGCCAGTTCCGCACCTCGGCGATCATCGCCATGCTCATCGCCGTGGCCGTCATCGCCGGCCTGCTGGGCCTGCTGATCCCGGTGCTGATGCGCCCGCTGACCACCATGGGCCGCGCCATGCAGGACATCGCCGAAGGCGAAGGCGACCTGACCCGCCGCCTGGTCGTGGAACAGAAGGACGAGTTCGGCGAACTGGCCACCTCGTTCAACCGCTTCGTCGAGCGTATCCATGCCTCGATCAGCGAAGTGTCGTCGGCCACCCGCCTGGTGCATGACCTGTCGGAGAAAGTGGTGGGCGCCTCCAACGCCTCGCTGACCGGCTCCGAAGAGCAGAGCATGCGCACCAACAGTGTTGCCGCGGCGATCAACGAACTGGGTGCCGCCACCCAGGAAATCGCCCGCAACGCCGCCGACGCCTCGCAGCACGCCAGTGGCGCCAGCGAGCAGGCCAACGGTGGCCGCGAAGTGGTCGAAGAGGCCATCAGCGCCATGACCGCGCTGTCCCAGCGCATCAGCGAGTCCTGCGAGCAGATCGAGACCCTCAATGCCAGCACCGACGAGATCGGCAAGATCCTCGACGTGATCAAGGGCATCTCCCAGCAGACCAACCTGCTGGCGCTCAACGCCGCCATCGAGGCCGCCCGTGCCGGTGAAGCCGGCCGTGGCTTCGCCGTGGTCGCCGACGAAGTGCGCAACCTGGCCCACCGCACCCAGGAGTCGGCGGAAGAGATCCACCGCATGATCACCAGCCTGCAGGTGGGCTCGCGCGAAGCGGTGCACACCATGAACACCAGCCAGGTCTCGAGCGAGCAGACCGTGCAGGTGGCCAACCAGGCCGGCGTGCGCCTGGCCAGCGTCACCCAGCGCATCGGCGAGATCGATGGCATGAACCAGTCGGTGGCCACCGCCACCGAAGAGCAGACCGCCGTGGTCGAGAGCCTGAACCTGGACATCACCCAGATCAACGCCCTCAACCAGCAAGGCGTGGAAAACCTCAACGAAACCCTGCGCCACTGCGACGCCCTGAGCCAGCAGGCCGGGCGCCTGAAGCAGCTGGTGGGCAGCTTCCGCATCTGAGTCGTGCTCTTCGCCGGCAAGGCCGGCTCCTACGGGGATTGCGCAAAACCCTGTAGGAGCCGGCCTTGCCGGCGAAGAGGCCGGTCAGGCCACCACAGGCCTGCCCGCCCCCCCTGCACGAAACTCAATCGTGCCCGATGTACGCCTGCACCTCGATCTCCACATCCACGCCCAGCGCCAACGCCGAGGCCACCGTGGAGCGCACCGGCAACGCCGCGCCGAAGAACGTCTTGTACACCTCGTTGAAACCGGCGAAATGGCTCATGTCCGACAGCCACACGGTGCACTTCACCACCTGGTCGAAGCGCGCCCCGCATGCCGCCAGGCTCTCGCCGATCCGCTCGCAGGCCGCGCGGGTCTGTTCCTGAATATCGCCCTTTACCACCTCGCCGGCCGCATTCATCGGAATCTGCCCGGAGAGAAACAGGAACCCGCCAGCCTTCACCGCGCGGGAAAACGGAAACGGCAGGTTGCTGGGAAAACGCTGGATGTCATTGCTCATGGAACACTCCTTTCAGGGTTGGCTGGAACGTGCCGGGGACAGCGCGCGAACTCAACGAAATTGCAGCACGCCCGTCGCACATCTTGAACAGGCCAGCGGTTATAACCTAATAACGAACAAGTCTATTTGGCTATAAAAAAATCTATATGCTGGCAAGCATCCGATCACGGGCAAGCTGGGCAGTCGAGTAGCGTATGGATGTAGGTTCTTTCGGTTTCACCATTGCCGGGCTGGTAGTGGGCTTCATCGTCGGCATGACCGGCGTTGGCGGCGGTTCGCTGATGACCCCGATCCTGCTGTGGTTCGGCATCAACCCGGCCACCGCCGTGGGCACCGACCTGCTCTATGCCGCCATCACCAAGGCCAGTGGCGTCTGGGTGCACGGGCGCAACAAGAACATCGACTGGAAGATCACCGGCTGGCTGAGCCTGGGCAGCGTGCCCGCCGCCGCCCTCACCCTGTGGTTCCTCAGCACCCTGCACACAGACACCTCGGCGCTGAACGCCATCATCAAGCAAGGCCTGGCGGTGGTGCTGATCCTCACCGCCCTGGCGATCCTGTTCAAGTCGCGCCTGCAGGCCTTCGCCAGCAAGCACGCCGGCGACCACTACCACCTCAGCGACCGCAGCCTGAACATCCTCACCGTGATCACCGGCGTGGTGCTGGGGGTGATGGTCACCCTCACCTCCATCGGCGCCGGCGCCCTCGGCACCGTGGCGCTGTTCCTGCTCTACCCGTTCCTGGTCACCCGCCGCCTGGTCGGCACCGAGATCGCCCACGCCGTGCCGCTGACCCTGGTCGCCGGCCTTGGCCACGCCGGCATGGGCAACATGGACTGGTCGCTGCTGGGCTACCTGCTGCTGGGGTCGCTGCCGGGGATCTACCTGGGCAGCCACCTGACCGGGCGCATCTCCGACCGTGTGCTGCGGCCGTGCCTGGCGACCATGCTGCTGCTGATCGGCTACAAGCTGGCGTTCTGATTCGGGGCTGCTGCGCAGCCCTTTCGCGGCACAAGGCCGCTCCTACAGGAGACCGCTGTGCCTTGTAGGAGCGGCCTTGTGCCGCGAAAGGGCCGCACAGCGGCCGGCTAACCCTCGGCTCGCCACAGCACCGGCCAAAATTCCGGTTTCACGTACCCGCAGCGGTCCATCCTGACCACCCGCTCCGGGCGCATGAGCATCCCGTCGTAGCGCCAGTGCTGCGCCAGGCCACAGCCGCGTTCGAGCAGGCTCTTGTCGGTGGCATACAGCTGGCCCGTGAGGGCGTCGAAAGCCATGAAGCCACTCAGGTTGGGCGCCAATAGCGGGACCGGTGCCTCGACATGCAACTCGCTGACTTGATAAGGCGCACTGCGCGACACCCGGTACAGGTAGTTGGCGCAGAACTCCCCACTGCATCCGGTGCTCAGGATCCCCAAGGCATGGGCCTCATCCAGCGGATGCAGCTCCAGGTTGTTGTAGCGGCTGTCCTCCATCACCCCCTGCTCGGTCGCCCAGCGCAGCACCGCGTCGCCCATCTCCTGGCGGTGGCTGTCATCCAGGGCAGGTGCTGGGATGTAGCGCGGCAAATGCGCCACGGGCGGTGCATCGGGCACGCTGGCGGCGGGCGCATCGCCCACCCGCACCAACGCATCGGCATGCCCGACCCGCGCCTGCACGGCATCGATCACCAGCAGCGCGGCGCTGAGCCCCTGCAACGAGGCGACCAGCTCGCCATCCTCAGTGAGCGCGCTCAGCCGTTCGCCATTGCGCAGTTGACGCAGCAACGCCAGTGCCCCATCGCCTTCCAGACGCAGGTCGTAATCGTACGGGCGCTGGATATGCTGCCATCCGGCCGACAGCGGCTGGCCATCGAGCAGCAGTTGATCCACATAGGTCGGCCCCACGCGCAGGGTCAGCTCAAGCCTACCCTTGGGCCCCGCCTCGCGGCGCACGATGGTGTGCAGCCCGGTCATCAGCTCATCATCGATCGCCAGCAAGGCCGTGCAGGCGCGGGTATTGTCGCAGCCCACCGCCCAATCCTTGATCTCGCGGTACAGCGGCACCGGCTCAGGGGCCGCCGCCACCAGGCCCGGCAACAGTGCCAGGGCCAACCAGTTCCATCTTGTCGCACGTCCCATGCTGCGTCCTTGAGTCAGCTCGTTTCGAGAGGCGCCATGATTGCAGATACGCGGCAGAGTACAAGCGCGCCGCAGTGGTGACCGGCCACGGGTTTCTGGCAGTATCACGGCTACCTCCACGGCCAGAAGCGCGACGATGCCCGAAACCGCCAGCCCCCTGCTGCACGCCCTGCGCGAAGGCACCCGTGCCTGCCACAAAGGCCTGGAACAACGCCTGCCGTTCTTCAGCGAAGGTTTCGACCTGCCGGCCTACCGGCGCCTGGTCGAGGCCTACCATGGCTTCCACGCGCCACTGGATGCCGCGCTGGCCGGCTACCAGCCGCTCGAACGACGCAAGGCCCCGGCCCTGGCCCGCGACCTGCGCGCCATGAACCACACACCCCACGCCATCGACGCCCTGCCCCGCTGCCAGGCGCTGCCCGGCATCGACAGCGCGGCCAGCGCCCTGGGCGTGATGTACGTGCTTGAGGGCTCCACCCTCGGTGGCCAGGTGCTCAAGCGCACGATGGCCGAACGCCTGGGCATCGACGCCGACAACGGCGGCGCTTTCCTCGATGTGTATGGCCCCGCGACGGGCGCGAACTGGCGGGCATTCCTGCAACGGCTGGCCGAGGCGAGCGCCGCCACCCAGGCCCAAACGGTCGACGCCGCCATCGCCACCTTCGAATGCTTCGAGCAGTGGCTCGATCAACAAGGCGTGCTACTGCAGCCGAACCACCCCCTGTAGGAGCCGGCCTTGCCGGCGAACACCGGCAAAGCCGGTGCCAACCACCACGGCACCCGCTTCACGGCAATTCAACGCACCCATCAAGCCAAACGCCCGCCCCGCCTGCCAAGCAAGCGCAGCAACCGGGTACCCCACGGCGTCAACACGATCGCCACCAGGCACAGCCCCCCGCACAACGCGGCGAACCCCAGCGCGCGTATCGGGTGCAAAGGGTTGAAGTACACCAGCACCACCAGCACCAGCAACAGCGCCAACCCATAACGGACCGTCGCCCGCGGGATGGCCACCATCAGCAGGTTGAAGAAGATGAACGTGTAGAACACCAGCATCGTGGCCAGGCCGACACCGACACCGCGCGCCGCCGGCGGGCCGACGTGCGCCCGGTAAAGGTCGAAGCCTAGCTGCAGTAGAAAGGGAAAGGCCACGCAGGCCAGGGTGTGCAATAGCAGGCGTGAAAACAGCGGCAACATTCTTCCTTGGTCCTATAGCCGGCCTTCAATCCCGAAAGGCCATGAGCGGGGTTGCGGATGCTACGGGCAAGGCTGGCGGTCGACAAGCCAAACGCGCCTTCGCAAGCAACCTCCCGATACAAGCAGCCGCTTTATGAATTAGGGTCATTGGCATCAACATCCCCACGTCAAAGACGTAGGGATGCGGTATGCTGACGATCATTGAAGCCCCACTTTTCTCAAAGCAGTGGCCAGACTACTGGACCCTGGACGAACACGGCGCCTTCATGCACTACCTTGCCAACGAACCGGAAGCCGGAGCAGTCGTGCCGGGTTCGGGAGGTTGTCGAAAGGTTCGCTGGAGCTTGGATGGCCGTGGCAAACAAGGCACTGTAAGGATCATCTACACGGCTCAGCTCGCAAGTGGCGCTCTGGTCGTGCTGCTCATCTATGGCAAGGGCGCCACAGACAACATTCCCGCGCATGTGTTGCGCAAGATCGCGAAGGAACTGAACCATGCCCCTGACTGAGAAAGATCTGCTGCTGCGAGACAGCAAGCGCGATATCGGTGCCGAATTGCTTGAGTCCATCCGTGATGTAAAAGCCGGACACCATGGCGCCGTTCACCAGGTCGAGTTGACCCCTGCCGCCGAAGCGCGAAGCAGAACCGGGTTGTCACAGTCCCGGTTTGCCGAACTGTTGGGGGTCTCTGTACGAACCTTGCAAGAATGGGAGCAAGGCAGGCGCAAACCTTCAGGGGCTGCCCGCTCCTTGCTGCACATTGCTGCCTCACGGCCGGATGTGTTTCGCGAAGTGCTGCAGGCGCGTTGATAGCGGCCCCAGCGCAAACGTCGTCAGCCCATTCGCCGGCAAGCCGGCGCCTACAACGAGAGCCAAATACTTCTGATGTAGGAGCCGGCTTGCCGGCGAACGGACTTCAGCTCTAACCGCGCTCTATCCCGTCGAGCACCGCCGACGACAGCGCCAGGCCTTTCTCCAGGGAGTTCTCCGTCGCCACCAGCAGGCTGCGCAACGGCTCGCCCGCCCTTTCCAATGCCATCGCATTGGTTTCATAGGCCGCCCGCAGCGCGGCCACGGCGCATACCAGTGCGTCCTCGCCGTCGATACCGGCGTGTACCGAGAACATGGGTGGGTGGGCGTCGTTGCAAGTGCCGAAATGGGCGCGGGCCGTGGTGGGG
>NZ_JARPQB010000081.1 GCF_029478665.1 Pseudomonas entomophila | reverse complement strand
GAACGAGAGCAAGGCCAACTTCCTTTACGACCCGGTCGGGCGCTTGCTGCAAGAGCAAGGCTTCGATGGCTTGGTGACGCGTTACCAGTACGATCCTGATACGGGCCGTCTGGCCAGCACCCAGGTTGGCCAGCGCCGCATCGACATCACCTTCGACCCGGTGGGCCGGCTCGCTTCTCGCGTGGCCAGCCTGGGTGACCAGCGCCAGGAAGAAACCTTCGCTTACGACGGTAACGGCAAGCTGATCCAGGCGATCAACGCGGCCAGCAAGCTGCAGTGGTTCCATGACGAGGCGGGCAACCTGACCCGCGAGCACCAGTACTACCTCGGTACCGAGGTGCCGATGGTTGCGGTGTGGCAGCACGAGTACGACGTGCTCAACAACCGTGTCGCGACCGTTCGCCCGGATGGGCACAAGGTCAGCGTGCTTACCTACGGCAGCGGCCATGTGCTGGGCATGACCCTCGATCAGCATGAGTTGCTCGCCTACGAGCGCGATGACCTGCACCGTGAAGTTGTGCGTCATCAGGGCAACCAGCTGATGCAGGTTCAGAGCTGGGACCCGGCAGGGCGTCTGCAGGAACAGTTGCTGGGCAGTCATGATGGTAAGGCCACCTTGCTCAAGCGCCAGTACCAATACGATGCCGTGGGCCAGCTGACCGATATCCACGACACCCGCCGTGGCCACCTGGCCTATCAGTACGATCCCGTTGGCCGCTTGCTGCAAGCCACCAGCCGCCTTGGCGTGGAGACCTTTGCTTTTGACCCGGCTGGCAACCTGCTGGACGACAAGACCCAGGAACTCAACCGTCCGCTGGAAAGCGATCCGCGCCGTAACAAGCTGATGGATAACCTGCTGCGTGAATACACCGGGACCCATTACCAGTACGACGAACGCGGCAACCTGATCCATCGCCTGCACAATGGCGACAAGGCCCACCTGGCCTGGGACCTGTTCGACCGCCTGACGCGTTATGACGATGGCAAGCTCAGTGTGGTGTACAGCTACGACGCCTTGGGTCGTCGTTTGCACAAACACTCCACCGCGCACCATCAGGATGATCCGCGTGCGGGCAGTGGTTGGAACCAGATGCAGCGGGCCAAGCACCAGCGCGAACTGGGTTGCGGTTACACCTTGTACGGCTGGGATGGCGACAACCTCGCCTGGGAAAGCTCGCCGCCGCAGGACGAAGGTGAGACCGGGCGCACCGTACATTACCTGTACGAGCCGGGCAGTTTCGTGCCGGTTGCCCAGGCGCTGCGCAAGAGCCCGATTCGCTTGCTACGGCAGCCAGATTGGAATGACCGGGAGTACGATTTCGATCAGGACCCGCTGTGGCAGCACGAGGTCAAACCGCAGCCATTCGATGCGATTGCCTGGTACCAGTGCGACCACCTTGGCACGCCGATGGAACTCACCGACCACAATGGTGAGGTGGCGTGGACGGCGCAGTACAAGGCATGGGGTGAGGTCAAGGAGGCTCGCTCGGAGTGGGCGAAGCAAGTCGGCCTGAGCAACCCGATTCGCTTCCAGGGCCAATACCACGACCATGAGACCGGGCTGCATTACAACCGCTATCGGTACTATGATCCGAGGATCGGGCGATTTATCAGCCAGGATCCGATCAGCTACGCGGGTGGGTTGAACCTCTTTGCCTACACCCCCAACCCCATTTACTGGTATGACTCCCTGGGCCTTGAGCCCACCCCATTGCACAAGCCGGGGTACTCGGTCTATGGCCTGTATAACCCAGGCCAGGAGGAGCCATTCTATGTGGGGCATACGGTTCAGGACCCCGACGATCGAGAGCAGCAGCACAGGCAGAACCAACGGCTTGGCAAAGGAGAGTTGAGGGTTATCGAGAGTGACTTGACATACACCCAGGCAAAGGGGAAGGAGCAGTTTTACGTCGAGAAGTATGAGACCAAAACGGGGTTCCCCGGGAATGTCATCCAGCCAATCGATAAGTCCAGGACTGACGAGCGCGGGCTCTCGCATATCGCGGAGTATGAAAAGGCCAAGCAGGGAGCCCTTCAGTGTGGGCATTAAGGATGCATAGATGAAGAGAGTGAATAAAAGTATCGCCCCTGGGGACCTGTTCTGTATTCCCGCGCTGTGCAAGGAAGGGGAGGGTTTTGTGGTAGCCCGATTCATTGATGTGGTTTCGGGTAATGCCGGGTATTTGATCGAGGTCTTCAAGAAGTTCTACAAGGAACTGCCGGGCTGTTTGGAAGAGGTCGATGTCAGTGAGCGTCTATTCCGGCCTGTGCTCTGCTCGTTTAATTTCGCCGACATTCCTCGGTGGCGGGTCTTGTTTCAGGATGATGCATACGAGAAGGCACAGTCTTCCTTCGCGGACATCGTTCTGGAGTTCGTACCGTATCTCTGGGTCGGTGGAGAGAAACGCCCCAAGGGCAGTGTGGCGCAGGGGAAAGGGCTTGAGCGCTCGGTATGTTGGCGGACGCTGCATTTGATATTCAGGGTGAACGCGCATCTGGCGGGCATCTTCAAGCAGGACGAACCCTACGATTACCATCATTTGCCGGCTGACATGCGAGTTGATGACGATGCCGCTATTCAGGCTGTGATCGAGCTTGCGGCATCGGTGGAAAAAGCGCTGGCCATGAAGGAAGCTGCCTGGAAGAAGATGGTCAAGGCATGAGCAGCCGCCTGCCCGCCACCTCCGCCGTGACGAAAAAGCCGCTTTCAGTGTTGCGAAAGCGGCTTTTCACGTTGATCAAAGAGGGCTAGCTCACCATCGCCAACCGCTTGATCTGCTCGGCCAGGTCCTTTTCGGCAATCGTTATCTCAACCAGCACCGGCCGGCCCACCACCATCAGCAACTGCGGCAGCAGTTGCTCCAGCTGGTCCACCGTCTCCACCCGATACCCCAGCGCACCATACCCTGCGGCCAACGCGGTGTAATCCAGCGTGGGCAGGGTATCGAACGGCGCGAACTCACCGCACGGGGTAAACGCATCGGGATCGACGAACGCCTGCTCGATCGCATACACCTGGTTGCTCATCACGAACACCACGGCATTGACCTGGTTGCGCGCCAGCGCCGCCAATGACTGGCTGACCATCATGAACCCGCCGTCGCCGGCCACCACCACCGGGCGACGGCCGCTGCCCAGCGCCACGCCCAGGGCGCAGCCGGTCTCGTGGCCGAGCGAGCCCCAGATGGCGTCGGAAATGAAGCTGCCGCGGGGCATGCCGTTGATGTTGCTGGCCACGTACAGCGACGAGCTTTCCCCCAGGATCAGCGTGCTGGTCTGCCACAGGCGGTGTTCCTGGGCGAAGTTCACCAGGCTGTCGAAGAAGCTCGCGTAGCTCAGCGCGCAGGGTACCGCACCGCTGCCCAGCAGCGGGCGCGCAGCGGCGAGGGCCATGCCCTGGCGGGGGAACTGGGTGTCCACCTTCAGGGCCTTGAGCAGGCCGTCGACGTAGTCGGGCAGGCGTACGTTGGGGTAGTTGTCGTCGCCGGCGCGGGCCAGTTCGCAGTTCACCTGGACGATCTGGCCGTAGCGCGCATTCAGCAGGTCGAGGTAGTCATCGGTGAAGATCACACCGATCGCCAGGATGCAGTCGCAGGCGTCCACCCGCGCCGAGGTTTCCGGGCGCGAGGCGGGGCCGGCATAGGTGCCGATGAAGGGCGCCTGGCTTTCGTCGAGCACGGTCTTGGCGTCGAGGGTGGTGGAGAAGGGCAGGCCGCAACTGTCGATCAGGCGTTGCACGGCATCCTGCAGGCCGTAGCGGATCACCTCCACGCCCAGCAGCACCAGGGGCTGGCGCGCCGTGGCCAGGCGCTGGACGGTGGCGTCGACCAGCTCCTGCAGGGCCTGTGGGTTGGACGGGCGCGGGGCAGGGGTCAACTGGCCGTGGGGGCGGCTGACTTCTTTGCCCCAGATGTCTTTGTAGGCCTCCAGGTAGATGGGCTGGCGGTGGGTGAGGGCGGCGATCAGGGCGTTGTCGATCTGCCAGGGGGCGCGGTGCGGGTCGGACAGGATCTCGCAGGCCACGGTCACCTGTTCCAGCACATTGCGGTCGGCTTCGAAGTCGCCGGTGGAGTGGTGAAACAGCACGTTCTGGCTATTGGCCTTGAGGCGGTCTTCGGTCGAGGGGCTGGCGGAAATCACCACCACCGGGTTGCGTTCCACAAACGCGCCGGCGATGGCGTTCACCGCGCTGAAGGTGCCCACCCCATATTGCAGCGACACGGCACCCAGGCCATGCACCCGGGCGTAGCCATCGGCGCTGTAGGCGGCGCCCATCTCGTAGATCTCGCCCACGGCGTCGATGCCTTCGAAGGCATCCAGCGCGCTCATGAAGTTCGAGCAATAGTCCCCCGGCACCTGGAACACCTTGTCCAGGCCCAGTTGCTTGAGCCGGGTGAGCAGGTAGTCGGCCACGGTGAACTTAGTCATGGCTTGATCCCCGCACAGATGTTCTGGGTGATGCCGTCGAGTACTTGCGCAGGATCCACGGGCATGGGCGGCTTGCTGTAGTCGATCTCCTCCGGTGCCGGGGTCGGCAGCAGTTGGTAGCTGGCCGGCAGCCAGCTTGGGCGCGGCAGCTCGAAGAATTCCTGCAAGGCAGACTCGGCGGTGGTCAGCGCGCCCTCGACCCAGCCCTGGCCGTAGGAGTAGGCCTCACCGACGATGAACACCTGCTGGTCTTTCACCGGATGGCGCATCTTCTGGATGATCAGGTCAACGCGGTAGTTGGCCTTCCATTCGTGCCAGCCACCGCCGTACGGGTCGGCGTCCCAGGCATGGTAGACGGCCGAGTATGGCGCCGGCAGCTCGACCTGGGCGTGCAGCTGGGTGACCTGGCGCTGGGCGATGCGCACCATCTCGTCACTGATCTGGAACTGCGTGCGCGGCACCACCGCGTCGTTGCTGATGCGCCCTTCGAGGCTGCGCGGGGTGTAGCCGACGAACTCGGGGCCGTCTTCCAGGCCTTTCCAGAACGGCACGGTGCCGATGTCGTTGTAGGAGGCCATCAGCAGCGAGTTGAAGGTTTGTTCGCCGCCCGGCTGGTCGCACTCGGTGCCCATGTAGTAGCACTGGCGGATCGGCAGGTCGGTAACCGAGCGCCCGGCGACCAGGCCGAGGTTGCGCCACCAGGGCTGCTCGTAGGCCAGGAACAGCTTGAACGCCGACTGCACCAGCACTGACTTCAGGTTGTCCTTGAGCCACGGGTCGTCGAACAACGGCGAGTCGATCAGTTCCAGCGAGCGGCGCGGCAGGGCGAGGATCACCTGGCGGGCCTCTACCACGTCTTCGTCTTCGAGGTCGTGGGTCTTGCCGTTGATGGTCTCGGTGTGGCGCAGGTGCAGGCGGTAGGGGTATTCGCTGTTGCCGCTGTAGCGCAAGGCGGCCAGGCGGCGGTTCATCTGGATGCGCTGGTCGCCTGGCATCATCCCGCCGGCGTGCTCGACGAAGCGCTGGGCCAGGGTCAGCGGCAGGCTCTGGAAACCGTCCTTGAGCGTGCGGAACGTGGTGGCGTCGCTGTACTCGGTGGCGGGCAGTTGAGTCACGGCGCTGGCGTTGGCGACGTTGGCGTCGTAGCCGCCGGCGTCCTTCATGAACTGGTAGCCTTCGTTGCTCAGCACGCGGTAGAGCAAGTCCCAGAAACCGTAGCGCCAGATCGGCTTGCCGAACACCTGCACTTGCATCTGCTCGGCCAGGCTCAGCTTGTCGAAGCCCGGGTAGATACTGTTCATCACGTTGACCTGGAGGTCTTCGGGATTGTAGCCGCGTTCGGTCCAGCCCAGGTCGTAGGGGATCTTGTGCGGCGCCTCGACGAAGTCACGGAAGCGGAAGCGTTGGCCGCGCAAGTAGAACAGGTTGTCCTTGGCGCCGATGTGGTCCTGTTCGTTGCCCATGGGGAAGTCTTTGCTCGGCAGGCCCAGGTGCTGTACCAGGGTATCGACCATCACATGGCCGTCGGCCCCGGGCATGTAGCGCATGCCGCCTACCTCGGCGACCACGTTGGGCAAGCCGGGCAGGTTGATGCTGAACAGGCGACCGCCAATGCGATCACCGTATTCGAAGAGCTGGATGCGTTGCTGGGTGCCGTGGGCCTGTTGCAGGCGCCAGGCGCTGTAGGTACCGGAGACACCGCCGCCGATGATGGCGACGTCCAGAGGGTGGTTGTGGCTCATCGCAAATTCCCTTTTGTTGTGTGTGGGCAAGGAAATCCATGTGACGAGCCAGTATTGTCGAGGTTTGCCGGAATGCCAGTTTGCTATCACCGATTATTGGAGCGGGCCATATCCCATTGATTTGGCAAAACCTCCGTAGGAGCGGCTTTAGCCGCGATCACCCGCGAAGCGGGTGCCAGGTACCGCGTAGTCTGCATCGCGGCTGAAGCCGCTCCTACAGAGGGCGCTGTGCCTTGCGTGACAGCGCCGCCAGCCCGACCGTCAGCGCCACTGCCAACCCCATGGCCAGGCTGATGGTCACGGCCACCCCCAGCCGCTCGAGCAACCCCGCCATCGCCAGGTAGAACGCAATCACCCCCACCGCGCCGATGGCATTGCCCCGCACCATCGCCGCCATCCCGGCCCGTCCGCCCTGCATATGGGCGAACACCACCAGCGGCCAGGCGATCACCGGGATCGGCGCGAGCATCCCGCTGGTCGCCGGGCCCAGCCAACTGGCCAGGCTGGTGGTGATCATCAGCAGCGAGGTGGCGGACACCATGCGCAGGGGGATCTCCCAATACCGGTGTCGGGGGCGTGCGAGCGTATCGGGTGTGGGCTCGCGGCCACTGGCGCGGATCAGCACGGCGATCAACAGCAACGCCACCGCAATCGACAGGTACAGGCTGCCCCAGTGGGTGAAGGCGTAGGCCGCCAGGCCATAGAACAGGATGGCCAATGCCACCGCCGGGGCAATGCCGAGCTTGCGCGTGGCGAACAGGTAGAACGCGTAGGTGGCCTGCACGGCGGCCAAACCGCCCAGTGCGCCAGGCACCGCGCCCAGGGCGAAGCCCGTGCCTTGCTCCAGGCACAGGAAGGTCATCACCAGGGCCGAGGTGATCGGCAGCCCGGACAGCAACCCACCCAGCAGGCCACCCCAGCGCCGCGAGGCAAGGGAGATGGCCCACATCAGCAGCGGGGTGACGATGAGTTTCAGGTAGAAGAGGGTCATTGCGCAGGGTTCCGGTTCTGCAAGGTGCGCGCCCGCCGTCGGCATTGGGTGGGGCGCGGGTGACTCAACCGCGGCTGGCCTCCAGCGCCTGCGCGAGGTCGGCGATGATGTCGTCGCTGTGCTCGATACCGATCGACAGCCGCACCATGTCCCGTGGCACGCCGGCCTTTTCCAGCTCTTCGTCGTTGAGCTGGCGGTGGGTGGTGGAGGCGGGGTGGCAGGCCAGCGACTTGGCGTCGCCGATGTTCACCAGGCGCACCACCAACTGCAGCGCATCGATGAAGCGCGCCCCGGCCGCCTGGCCACCCTTGATGCCGAACGACAGGATCGACGCCGGCTTGCCGCCGGTGTAGCGCCGGGCCAGCTCATGCTCGGGGTGGTCGGGCAGGCCGGCGTACTTCACCCAGGCCACCTGGTCGTGTTGCTGCAAGTAGCGGGCGACCTTGAGCGCGTTCTCGGTATGGCGCTCCATGCGCAGGGCCAGCGTCTCCAGGCCTTGCAGGATCAGGAAGGCATTGAACGGCGACAGCGCGGCGCCGGTGTTGCGCAGCGGCACCACGCGGCAGCGGCCGATGAAGGCGGCGGGGCCGAAGGCTTCGGTGTAGGTGACGCCGTGGTAGGACGGGTCGGGGGTGTTGAGCAGGGCGAAACGTGCCTTGTTGTCGGCCCAGGGGAACTTGCCCGAGTCGATGACGATGCCGCCGATGCTGGTGCCATGGCCGCCGATGTACTTGGTCAGCGAGTGCACGACGATATCGGCGCCGTGCTCGAACGGGCGGCAGAGGATCGGCGTGGCGACGGTGTTGTCGACGATCAGCGGCACGCCATGGCGGTGGGCGGCATCGGCCAGGGCCTGGATATCGACGATGTTGCCGGCGGGGTTGCCGATGGATTCGCAGAACACCGCCTTGGTGCGTGCGTCGATCAGCGCCTCGAGGGCGGCGATGTTGTCGTGGGCGGCGAAGCGGGTGGTGATGCCCATGCGCGGCAGGGTGTGGGCCAGCAGGTTGTAGGTGCCGCCGTACAGCTTGGCCACCGAGACGATGTTGTCGCCGGCCTCGGCGACGGTCTGCAGGGCGTAGGTGATGGCGGCCATGCCGGAAGCCACGGCCAGCGCGCCGACCCCGCCTTCGAGGGCGGCCATGCGCTGTTCGAGCACGTCGTTGGTGGGGTTCATGATGCGCGAGTAGATGTTGCCGGCCACCTTCAGGTCGAACAGGTCGGCGCCGTGCTGGGTGTCGTCGAAGGCGAACGAGGTGGTCTGGTAGATGGGCACGGCCACGGCCCGGGTGGTCGGGTCGGGGCTGAAGCCCGCGTGGATGGCGAGAGTTTCCAGCTTCATGCGGTCGTTCCTTGCGCGTGGGTGGAAGCGGCTGAGCATGGGGCGGGAGGTGCAAGGCGGTCAAGCGCGTGGGGTGGCACGTCGCGGCGCGGTTGTCTGTCGTACTTGGTAACTTCTCGATGGCGTAATTTCGGACGCGTCCGACATACAACACGGTTTTACGTTTTTACAGTGCGAACTTTTTACAGGGAGTTCGCAGCATGGCTTATCACGGCTATATGACCATCACAGGCGCGCTTCAGGGCCTGATTTCGGCGGGGTGTTCCACTCAGGATTCCATCGGCAACAAATGCCAGGCGGGCCATCGGGACC
>NZ_JARPQB010000080.1 GCF_029478665.1 Pseudomonas entomophila | reverse complement strand
GCCGCCCGCGCGGCGCATCGCGGATGAATCCGCTCCTACATTTGTTGCAACGTGGCCAGGACAGATAGGCCATGGTTGTTTGCTTTGTTGGTACGACGCGGTTCATTGGCTGGCGCTGCCGCCCCGCGAGGCTCACGCCGTGCGCTAAGGCTAGCGACCATGGCCTAACAGGTGCGGCACGTTGCAACCGATGTAGGAGCGGATTCATCCGCGATGCGCCGTGCGGGCGGCGCTCGATTTGCGCATCGCCACAAGATCTGAGACGGGCACCTGGCAGCCAACACTCGATTTTTTCGAGCGTAGCCAATCCTCTGCAAGATTTCGTGACCGTCCATAAAAAAGGCTGCCCGGAGGCAGCCTTCTTGGTTAGCTGGATGATCAATCCCAGCTCAGAGCACCACCAGTCTGGTACTCAATCACGCGTGTCTCAAAGAAGTTCTTCTCCTTCTTCAAGTCCATGATCTCGCTCATCCAAGGGAACGGGTTGGTAGTCCCCGGATACTCTTCCTTCAGACCAATCTGAGTCAGTCGACGGTTGGCAATGAACTTGAGGTAATCCTCCATCATCGCCGCGTTCATCCCCAGTACGCCGCGCGGCATGGTGTCACGGGCGTATTCGATCTCCAGCTGGGTACCCTGCAGAATCATCTGGGTAGCCTCTTCCTTCATCGCGGCATCCCACAGGTGCGGGTTTTCGATCTTGATCTGGTTGATCACGTCGATGCCGAAGTTCAGGTGCATGGATTCGTCGCGCAGGATGTACTGGAACTGCTCGGCGACGCCGGTCATCTTGTTGCGGCGGCCCATGGACAGGATCTGGGTGAAGCCGCAGTAGAAGAAGATGCCTTCCAGCACGCAGTAGTAGGCGATCAGGTTGCGCAGCAGCTCTTTGTCGGTTTCGACGGTGCCGGTGTTGAACTCCGGATCCGAGATGGCGCGGGTGTACTTCAGGCCCCAGGCGGCTTTTTTCGCGACCGACGGGATCTCGTGGTACATGTTGAAGATCTCGCCTTCATCCATGCCCAGCGACTCGATGCAGTACTGGTAGGCGTGGGTGTGGATCGCCTCTTCGAAGGCCTGGCGCAGGATGTACTGGCGGCACTCGGGGTTGGTGATCAGGCGGTACACGGCCAGGGCCAGGTTGTTGGCAACCAGCGAGTCGGCGGTGGAGAAGAAGCCGAGGTTGCGCATCACGATGCGGCGCTCGTCTTCGGTCAGGCCGTCCATGCTCTTCCACAGGGCGATGTCGGCGGTCATGTTGACCTCTTGCGGCATCCAGTGGTTGGCGCAGCCGTCGAGGTACTTCTGCCAGGCCCAGTCGTACTTGAACGGTACCAGTTGGTTCAGGTCGGCGCGGCAGTTGATCATGCGCTTTTCATCGACCGCGACGCGGGCCGAGGAGCCTTCCAGCTCGGCCAGGCCTTCGGCGATGTCCAGGGCGTCCAGCGCAGCCTTGGCGCGCTTCACGGCGTCGGAGTCGGCGGCGGTGGCGGCGCGGGCTTCCAGGGCGGCGGCACCGCCGGCGCTGTCGAGCTTGTCGAGGGTGGTGGCGGCGGCGGCCTGCGCGGGGGTGTTGGCCTTGGCGGCTACTTCGCCGTCTTCTTTGTCGAATTCGTCCCAGCTCAGCATGGTCCTGGCTCCTGCTAGAGGGTTGCGCGGGGCAACCGGTTGGATTTTGAAGTGATGCCTGTGCGGCGCGACGCCAATGGGCGCTGCGGCTGGCAGTGAGAGCGGGCTCTCGTCACGTTTGAAGGTGTTTGATTCAGCGCCTGGCCTGCACTCGGGCGAGGGGGCAGGGCGCTTGAAAGCTGTACGGCAACGATGAAACCTGCGGTCTGGCCCAGTGGGGCTTGCTTCACGCAGTCGATCATTGGTTCAACCCTTTTTTGGGGGGCGAAGTATACCGGAATTCATGTCGGATCGGGGGGGCAGGGCGCGGCCGGTGGTAATTTTTCGACCGGGATTATGCGCTTGCGTTCAGCCGATTCGGGTTGTTTTCACTGGGGTGAGAGTCTAGCTCTAAATGCGAGCGGATCCTATATGTAGTGTGGTTTTTTTTATTTGCCACAGCATATGGTGTTTTGATCTGGGGCATGACCCTGGAAGGGGATTGTCTGTACTGGCCTCTTCGCCGGCAAGCCGGCTCCTACAAGGGGAGCGCGGGGCGGCCGGCAGCGGGGCAAAAAAATGCCGCCTCAAACACCCGTGAGGGCGGTTGAGGCGGCATGGTCAGCTCAGCGCTGCGAAGGCCTTATTGGCAAGCTTCGCAATCCGGCTCGTCGATGGCGCAAGCCTTCGGCACTGGCGCAGGACCTGCGGCCTGGACCGGGGCACTGTCACCGCCGCTCGACACGGCGTTGAGCTTGCCGGTGTTGATGGTCGACTTCTCGGTGCTGGTCGCGGCCAGGGCACGGAGGTAGTAGGTGGTCTTCAGGCCACGGTACCAGGCCATGCGGTAGGTCACGTCCAGCTTCTTGCCCGAAGCGCCAGCGATGTACAGGTTCAGCGACTGGGCCTGGTCGATCCACTTCTGGCGACGGGAGGCGGCGTCGACGATCCACTTGGTCTCGACTTCGAACGCGGTGGCGTACAGGTCCTTCAGCTCTTGCGGAATACGCTCGATCTGCTGCACCGAACCGTCGTAGTACTTCAGGTCGTTGATCATTACCGAGTCCCACAGGCCACGGGCCTTCAGGTCGCGGACCAGGTACGGGTTGATCACGGTGAACTCGCCCGACAGGTTCGATTTCACGTACAGGTTCTGGTAGGTCGGCTCGATCGACTGCGACACGCCGGTGATGTTGGCGATGGTCGCGGTCGGCGCGATGGCCATGATGTTCGAGTTACGAATACCTTTTTGCACGCGCTCGCGCACCGGCGCCCAGTCCAGGCTTTCGGTCAGGTCGACGTCGATGTACTTCTGGCCACGGGCCTCGATCAGGATCTGCTGGCTGTCCAGCGGCAGGATGCCCTTGGACCACAGCGAACCCTGGAAGGTCTCGTAGGCACCGCGCTCGTCGGCCAGGTCGCAGGACGCCTGGATCGCGTAGTAGCTGACCGCTTCCATCGACTTGTCGGCGAACTCGACGGCAGCGTCGGAGCCGTACGGGATGTGCTGCAGGTACAGCGCGTCCTGGAAGCCCATGATGCCCAGGCCGACCGGGCGGTGCTTGAAGTTCGAGTTGCGCGCTTGCGGCACCGAGTAGTAGTTGATGTCGATCACGTTGTCGAGCATGCGCACGGCGGTGTTCACGGTGCGTTGCAGCTTGGCGGTGTCCAGCTTGCCGTCGACGATGTGGTTCGGCAGGTTGATCGAGCCCAGGTTGCAGACCGCGATCTCGTCCTTGTTGGTGTTCAGGGTGATCTCGGTGCACAGGTTCGAGCTGTGGACCACGCCCACGTGCTGCTGCGGCGAACGCAGGTTGCACGGGTCCTTGAAGGTCAGCCATGGGTGGCCGGTCTCGAACAGCATCGACAGCATCTTGCGCCACAGGTCTTTGGCCTGGATGGTCTTGAACACCTTGATCTTGTTGTACTCGGTCAGGGCTTCGTAGTACTCGTAGCGCTCTTCGAAGGCCTTGCCGGTCAGGTCGTGCAGGTCAGGCACTTCCGATGGCGAGAACAGGGTCCACTTGCCGTCATCGAAGACGCGCTTCATGAACAGGTCGGGGATCCAGTTGGCGGTGTTCATGTCGTGGGTACGACGGCGGTCATCACCGGTGTTCTTGCGCAGCTCGATGAATTCTTCGATGTCGAGGTGCCAGGTTTCCAGGTAGGCGCACACGGCGCCCTTGCGCTTGCCACCCTGGTTCACGGCGACGGCGGTGTCGTTGACCACTTTCAGGAACGGCACGACGCCTTGCGACTTGCCGTTGGTGCCCTTGATGTACGAGCCCAGGGCGCGCACCGGGGTCCAGTCGTTGCCCAGGCCACCGGCGAATTTCGACAGCATGGCGTTGTCGTGGATCGCGTGGTAGATGCCCGACAGGTCGTCCGGAACGGTGGTCAGGTAGCAGCTGGACAGCTGTGGGCGCAGGGTGCCGGCGTTGAACAGGGTTGGCGTGGAGGCCATGTAGTCGAAGGACGACAACAGGTTGTAGAACTCGATCGCGCGGGCTTCTTTATCTTTCTCTTCCAGCGCCAGGCCCATGGCCACGCGCATGAAGAACACCTGTGGCAGCTCGAAGCGCACGCCATCCTTGTGGATGAAGTAGCGGTCGTAGAGGGTCTGCAGGCCCAGGTAGGTGAACTGCTGGTCGCGCTCGTGGTTGATCGCCTTGCCCATGCGCTCCAGGTCGTAGCCTTTCAGGGCGGGGTCGAGCAGCTCGAACTCGACGCCTTTCTCGACGTAGGCCGGCAGCGCCTTGGCGTACAGGTCGGCCATCTCGTGGTGAGTGGCGCTGTCGGCGACGTTCAGGAAGCCCAGGCCTTCGGCGCGCAGGGTGTCCATCAGCAGGCGGGCGGTGACGAACGAGTAGTTGGGTTCGCGCTCTACCAGGGTGCGGGCGGTCATCACCAGGGCGGTGTTGACGTCCTTGAGGGCGACGCCGTCGTACAGGTTCTTCAGGGTTTCGCGCTGGATCAGGTCGCCATCGACTTCGGCCAGGCCTTCGCAGGCTTCGCTGATGATGGTGTTCAGGCGGGCCATGTCCAGAGGGGCCAGGCTGCCGTCGGCCAGGGTGATGCGGATGCTTGGGTGCGGCTCGACCACGGCGTCGGTGTTGGCGCGGGTGGCGCGCTCCTTGGCGCGCTGGTCGCGGTAGATCACGTAGTCGCGGGCGACTTTCTGCTCGCCGGCACGCATCAGGGCCAGTTCGACCTGGTCCTGGATTTCTTCGATGTGGATGGTGCCACCCGATGGCATGCGACGCTTGAACGTGGCGGTGACCTGCTCGGTCAGGCGCGCGACGGTGTCGTGGATGCGCGACGAGGCGGCGGCGGTGCCGCCTTCAACTGCGAGGAACGCCTTGGTGATGGCCACGGTGATCTTGTCGTCGGTGTAGGGGACGACAGTGCCGTTGCGCTTGATCACGCGCAGTTGGCCCGGAGCGGTGGCAGCCAGATCCTGGTTGGATTCGGCCTGCGGCGCCTTGGCCTGCGGGTTCTCGCGAGTTGTGTCGGTTTGCATGGGTGGGTGTCTCCACAGTTTCTAGTTTGTTCAGGCGCCTGTTGGGGCGCCCACCGTTCCGTCCACTTGTTCGATGGCCCGGGCGGGGACGCGCGTGATGCACGCGCATCCGCCCGCTCGGGCGTACCGACTTCGGGACAGACTCAGGAATTGGGGGCAATAAGCTGCCGCTCCCTGGCCGAAGTCAAAGGTTCTGGGCGTACCCAAAATCTGTTGCTGATGAGTGCGAGACAGTGCCTGCAACACTCATACCCGAACAAGGCCGTCTGGGGGCTTGCATCGGTGGCCTCCGCAGGAGCGGTTTGGCTGCTGGAATCACGTTAAGTTCAGTCAGTAAATTCGCTTGAATTTGCCGGTTGACTTGTGTTTGTGATTTTGCACGAAACCCTATATCTAGTGGTTCGCTGCGATAGGGATACAAGATAATGCGGTCTTGGGGGCTTTGCAAGACAAGCGCCTGTGGATAAGTTGTGGGTACTTTGTGGGTTTTTGCTGTAAGCCTTATCCCAAGAGGTTTGCACTATTTTTTACCTGTGCTACGCCTCTGCGCAGAATTTTGCGGGCGCGAACCCTATCACAAAAAACGGTTCAGTCGAGGGGCGTCTTGCGTGGTTGGCAGGGGTGGGGGCGGGACGTAGTATCGGCAGGCGATGTTGCGCTTTGGTGAAAGGGAATTTCCATCGGATCAGGCAGTTGCGATGGCAGGACGGGCGCATACCTGTAGGAGCCGGCCTTGCCGGCGAAGGGGCCGCAGCAGCCAACGCAAGAACAACAATAAAAGACCAACACAAGGTAAGGCCATGGACCAGCCAGCAAACCGTATCCTCATCGTCGAGGACGACCAGCGCCTCGCCGAGCTCACCGCCGAATACCTCCAGGCCAACGGTTTCGAAGTGGCGGTGGAAGGCGACGGTGGCCGTGCCGCGCGGCGCATCATCGACAGCCAGCCAGACCTGGTGATCCTCGACCTGATGCTGCCTGGCGAGGACGGCCTGAGCATCTGCCGCCGCGTGCGCGGCCAGTACACAGGCCCCATCCTCATGCTCACCGCCCGCAGTGACGAGCTCGACCAAGTCCAGGGCCTGGACCTGGGCGCCGACGACTACGTCTGCAAGCCGGTGCGCCCGCGTCTGCTGCTGGCGCGCATCAGTGCCTTGCTGCGCCGCAGCGAAGCACCCGAACGGCGCCAGGACCTGACCTTCGGCCCGCTGCATATAGACAGCCGCCAGCGTGAAGCCCGCCTGGGCGGCCAGCTCATCGAACTGACCGGCGCCGAATTCGACCTGCTCTGGCTGCTGGCCAGCAACGCCGGGCGGGTGTTGTCCCGCGAAGAGATCTTCACCTCGCTGCGCGGCGTCGGCTACGACGGCCAGGACCGCTCCATCGATGTGCGCATCTCCAAGATCCGCCCCAAGATCGGCGACGACCCGATCACCCCGCGCCTGATCAAGACCCTGCGCAGCAAGGGCTACCTGTTCGTCGGCGAGGCGCCATGAACTCGATCTTCCTGCGCATCTATGGCGGCATGCTCGCGGTGTTGGTGCTGGTGGCCGTGCTCGGTGTGCTCAGCCTGCACCTGGTCAACGAGATCCGCGCCGGTCAGCACCGCGAGCGCCTGGCCCAGGGCACCTTCAGCCTGATGGCCGACAACCTGGCGCAGCAGAATGCGGTGGAGCGCACCCGTTCGCTGGTGATCTGGGAGCGACTGCTCGGCGTGCCGCTGGACCTGCAGCCGATGTCGGGGTTCACCCTCGATGGCGGGCAGCGCGCGCGCCTGTACCGCGACTTGGTCGTGGTCGAGAAGACTGGCCCGCATGCCGCCCGGGTACTGCGCAGGGTCGGCCACGAAGATGTGCTGCTGGTGGCCGAGGTGAAGCAGATCAGCGAGCAGTTGGCCCGCGCGACCCTTTATCTACTGGCCGACGAACTCGTGCGCTACCCGGTGACCGAGCAGCAGGCGCGCCTGGCGCAGCTCAGGCAGAGCAAAGGCTTCGGTTTCGACATCGCCTTGCAGCGCATCGAGCGGGCGGCGCTGGACGACGATCAGCGCCGTCGGGTGGAGGAAGGCGACACGGTGATGGCACTGGGCAAGGATGGCGACTCGATCCGCGTGTTCTCGGGGCTTGCCGGGTCACCCTGGGTGCTGGAGATCGGCCCGCTGTACCAGCTCAACCCCTATCCGCCGCAATTGCTGATCCTGATCGCCTTCCTCGGGCTGTGCCTGATCGGGCTGGTGGTCTACCTGCTGGTGCGCCAGTTGGAGCGACGCGTGTCGGGCCTTGAAGTGGCGGCTTCACGTATTGCCCAGGGCAGCCTGGACACCCGGGTGCCGGCGGGCGACGCCGACTCGGTCGGGCGCCTGGCCGCGGCCTTCAATGGCATGGCCGAGCACTTGCAGCGCTCGCTGACCATGCAGCGCGAGCTGGTGCGGGCGGTGTCCCACGAGCTGCGCACGCCTGTGGCGCGGCTGCGCTTCGGCCTGGAAATGATCGAGAGCGCCAGCACCGAACAGGCCCGGGCCAAGCACCTGGCCGGCATGGATGGCGATATCCAGGACCTGGACCGGCTGGTTGACGAGATGCTCACCTACGCCCGCCTGGAGCAGGGCGCGCCGGCCTTGCACTTCCGGGTGGTGGACCTGGACGAACTGCTGGCGCGAGTGATCGAGGAGCTGGCGCCGCTGCGGGCCGAGGTGAAGGTGGTGCGGGGTGAGTGCCAGGGCCTGGAGGGTGCCGATGCCCGGGTCGAAGCCGAGCCGCGCTATTTGCACCGCGCCCTGCAGAACCTGGTGAGCAATGCCATGCGCCATGCCGAATCCGAGGTGCGCCTGAGCTATCAGGTCGGCCAGCAGCGTTGCCGCATCGATGTGGAGGACGACGGGCCAGGGATCCCGGAAGGCGTCTGGGATCGCATCTTCACGCCGTTCACCCGGCTCGATGACAGCCGCACCCGCGCATCCGGTGGGCATGGGCTGGGCTTGTCGATCGTGCGCAGGATCATCTATTGGCATGGTGGCCGCGCCTTGGTCGGGCGCAGCGAGCGGTTGGGCGGCGCCTGCTTCAGCCTGAGCTGGCCGCGTGAGCAGCCCCGGGACTAGACGCTGACCAGGCTGAGCAGGTGGCCATCCTGGACGCAGAACTGGCCATCGAGCTCGACGCCGTGGTGCCATTCGGGCGACAGGTCGGTGAGCAGGCGCAGGCGGGCGCGGCCGTCGGCGGACCAGGTCAGCAGTTCGGCGTGTTCGAAGTAGAAGCGCTGTTTGGTCAGCGGGTAGAGCGTCTTGAACAGGCTCTCCTTGAGCGAGAAGGTCAGGGTCACGGCCAGGGCTTGCTGGCTGCGGTCCAGGCGTTCCATCTCCATGGGGGTGAGGATCTCGCCGGCCAGACGTTCGGCGCGTTCCTCGCTCAACAGGGTTTCCTGGTCCAGGCCCAGGCCACGGCACTGGCCATCGGCGGCGACCACCGCGGCAGCCCAGCCTTGGCCGTGGGTGATCGAGCCGTGGATGCCGGCCGGCCAGATGGGGGAGCGGTCCTCGTGGCTGGCGGGCGCATGGTCACGGCCGTCCAGGATCCGCAGGGCCTCGCGGGCGCAGACCCGGCCGGCCAGGTATTCGGCCTGGCGCTTGGCCACCGAGCGTTGCAGGCTGGCGGTCTGGGCGATGCCGGCGCGCTGGAAGTCGTCTGGCGCGAGGTTGGCCGGGTCGAAGGCGCAACTGACCAGTACGGCGCCGGGGACCGGGCGGGGCAGGGGCCAGTGGTGCTGGAGGGGGGCGCAGCA
>NZ_JARPQB010000008.1 GCF_029478665.1 Pseudomonas entomophila | reverse complement strand
GTAGGAGCGAAGCGCCTCGTCAACGCATCTCGGCGCGCAGTTCCTCGATCCGCTGGTCCTTCTCCACCCACAGCTGGTTGACCCAGCCCTGCACCACCTGGCGGAACGCCGGGTCGTTCTCGTAATCGCCCTCGCTCAGCGCCGGGTCCAGCTCGCGCACACGAATGTCGATGATCACCCGGCTGATGCTGCCGTTGAGCAGGTCCCAGAACCCTGGCGCCTTGTTGCCGGGGTAGACGATGGTCACGTCGAGCAGCGCATCGAGCTGCTCGCCCAGCGCCGCCAGCACGAAGGCCACGCCGCCGGCCTTGGGTTTGAGCAGGTGGCGGTACGGTGACTGCTGCTGTTCGCGCTTGGCCTCGGTGAAGCGGGTGCCCTCCAGATAGTTGACCACGGTCACCGGCTGGCGCTTGAACAGCTCGCAGGCGGCCTTGGTGATTTCCAGGTCCTTGCCCTTGAGCTCAGGGTGCTTGTCGAGGAAGGCCTTGCTGTAGCGCTTCATGAACGGGTAGTCCAGGCCCCACCAGGCCAGGCCCAGCAGTGGCACCCAGATCAGCTCCTTCTTGAGGAAGAACTTGAAGAACGGCACCCGGCGGTTGAGGCTTTCGATCAGCGCGGGGATATCGACCCAGGTCTGGTGGTTGCTGACGCACAGGTACGAGGTGTCGTTGCGCAGCGTGTCCACCCCGCGGATGTCCCATTGCGTGGGAATGCACAGGGCGAAGATGACCTTGTCGACTTCCGACCAGGTTTCGGCGACCCACATCACCGCCGCCGACGCATAGTCGCGACCACGGCCGGGCAGCACCAGCTTGAGCAGGGCGAACACCAGCAGCGGGCCGATCATCACCAGGGTGTTGAGCAGCAGCAGGGTGAGGGTGAGGGTGCCGGTCAGCAGGCGACGCATAAGGGGACTCTTGTGGTGTGAGGTAAACGGTCGGCAATGATAAGCAGGGGACGGGCCTTAGCCAAACGTCGTACGTCCATTAATTGGTACAAATGTTTCACATTGTGTTGTTTAGCCTGTGACAACGAACCTATCCTGCTTGCGCAGTCTAAGCACTGACCCCTCTCAAGGAAGCCTGCCCTGTGAAATCCCTGCTTGCCCTGTTGTCCCTCCTGGCGCTGCCCGTCATGGCTGCCGAACCGACCCTGTACGGCCGATACGAGAACATCAAGTTGCCGGAGATCGGCCAGACCCTGAAAGCCAAGATGGACACCGGTGCCTGGACCGCCTCGCTGTCGGCCAAGGATATCGAGATGTTCACCCGTGACGGCAACGAGTGGGTGCGCTTCCGCCTGGCGACCGAGGGTGCCGGCGACAAGGTCTACGAGCATGAAGTGGCGCGCATCAGCAAGATCAAGAACCGTGCCGAGGAAGAGGAAGAAGGCGATACGCCGGATCTCTCGCACCGGCCGGTGATCGAGTTGGAGATGTGCCTGGGCGAGGTCAAGCGCACCGTGGAGGTCAACCTGGTCGACCGCAGCAATTTCCGCTACCCGCTGCTGATCGGTTCCAAGGCCCTGCGCAAGTTCAAGGCGGCGGTGGACCCGCGCGAGAAGTTCACGGCGGGCAACCCGGGCTGTTAAGCACTGCGTAACCTCTGTAGGAGCGGCTTCAGCCGCGATGGCGCCAGCTCAGTTCTCATGACCGTCGCTATCGCGGCTGAAGCCGCTCCTACAGGGATTGCACCGGCATCCGGATATGCTTCACAGTCCAGCCTTCAACCTAGCAAGGCCGGACGCCATGCCCCACATCCTCATCGTCGAAGACGAATCCGCCATCGCCGACACCCTGGTCTACGCCCTGCAGGCCGACGGCCACAGCACCGAATGGGTGTCGCTGGGCAGCGCCGCGGTCGAACAGCAGCGCCTGCGCCCGGCCGACCTGGTGATCCTCGACATCGGCCTGCCCGACATCAGCGGCTTCGAGACCTGCCGCCAGCTGCGCCGTTTCAGCGAGGTGCCGGTGATGTTCCTCAGCGCCCGCGACGCCGAGATCGACCGGGTGCTGGGGTTGGAGATCGGCGCCGACGACTATGTGGTCAAGCCCTTCAGCCCGCGCGAAGTGGCGGCGCGGGTGCGGGCGATCCTCAAGCGCATGGCGCCACGGCCTGAGCCTGTCGCCGACGTTGCGCCGTTCCAGCTCGACACCCTGGCCATGCGCATCGTCTACCGTGGCCAGCCACTGGCGCTGACCCGCCACGAATTCCGCCTGCTGCAATGCCTGCTCGAGCAACCCAGGCGGGTGTTCAGCCGCGAGCAACTGCTCGACGGCCTGGGCGTGGCCTCGGACGTGGGCTACGAGCGCACCATCGACAGCCACATCAAGAGCCTGCGCGCCAAGCTGCGCCTGGTCGCGCCTGATGCCGAAGCGATCCAGACCCACCGTGGCCTGGGCTACAGCTACAGCCCGGAGCACGCCTGATGCGCCTGGGGATTCGCATCTTCCTGGTGTACTTCCTGTTCGTCGGGCTGGCGGGCTATTTCCTGCTCAACACCGTGCGCGAACAGATCCGCCCGGTGGTGCGCCAGTCGTCCGAGGAAACCCTGGTGGACACCGCCAACCTGCTGGCGGAAATCCTCCACGACGACGTCAAGGCCGGCACCCTCGGCCAAAGCCGCCTGCCCCAGGTGCTCGCCTTGTACGGCGAGCGGCGCCCGAGCGCGCAGATCTGGGGGCTGGCGAAGAACCAGGTCAGCCACCGGATCTACGTCACCGACGCCAAGGGCATCGTCCTGCTCGACTCCAGCGGCCAGGACCTGGGCAAGGATTATTCCCGCTGGAACGATGTCTACCTGACCCTGCGTGGCCAATATGGCGCACGGTCCACCCGCAGTGATCCGGAGGACGAAAGCACCTCGGTGATGCATGTGGCGGCACCCATCCTCGACCAGGGTCGGATCATCGGCGTGGTGACGGTGGCCAAGCCCAACAGTTCGCTGCAACCGTACATCGACCGCTCCGAGCAGCACCTGCTGACGCTCGGGCTGGGGCTCATCGTACTGGGGTTGCTGGTGGGGGCGGCGCTGTCGTGGTGGCTGGCCCGCTCGCTGCGCCGGCTCACCCAGTACGCCCAGGCGGTCAGCGAGGGCGAGCGCGCCGCCTTGCCCCACTACAAGGGCGGCGAACTGCTGCAGTTGGCCACGGCGGTGGAGCGCATGCGCACGCAGCTGGAGGGCAAGGCGTACGTGGAGCGCTATGTGCATACTCTCACCCATGAACTGAAGAGCCCGCTGGCGGCGATTCGCGGCGCCTCCGAGCTGCTGCAGGGCGAGATGCCGGATGAACAGCGAGCGCGTTTCGCCGGCAATATCGAGCGCGAGAGCGAGCGCTTGCAGCAGATGATCGAACGCCTGCTCAACCTGGCCCGGGTCGAGCAGATGCAGGCACTGGAGGACGAGCAGCAGGTGGCGCTGGCGGCATTGGTCGATGAGCTGCTGCTGGCCCATGCGGTGCGGATCGAAGGGGCGGGCCTGCAGGTGCGCCAGCGTGTCCCGGTCGCCACCCGGCTGTGGTGCGATCCATTCCTGATGCGCCAGGCGTTGGCCAACCTGTTGGACAACGCACTGGACTTCACCCCGCCGGGCGGCGCCTTGCTGTTCGAATTGGAGCGGGCGGGCGAGCGGGTGGCGCTGAGCTTGTTCAACCAGGGGCAGGCGATACCCGAGTACGCCCTGGGGCGGGTCAGTGAGCGGTTCTACTCGTTGCCCAGGCCCGGGACGGGCCGCAAGAGCACCGGGCTGGGGCTGAATTTCGTCGACGAGGTGATGCAACTGCACGGCGGGGCGCTGGCGGTGGACAACGTCGAAGGTGGGGTGCGGGTGCGTCTGTGGCTACCGGCGCGACGGCTCGGCTGAGTCAACGTACATCTCTGTAGGAGCGGCTTTAGCCGCGATAGCGTCAGTCATGAGAATTGAGCTGGCGCCATCGCGGCTGAAGCCGCTCCTACAGGGGCGATGTCGTGCCAGATCTCCACACAATCTCCACATTCCCTCCCTGATGGCTCCATGCGGCGGGCAGACACTGCCCCCATCGCAAACGGAGCCCCACCCCATGAACAAGACCCTAGGTTTCAAGCTCGGCCTGATCGGCACCTTGATCCTGCTGCTGCTTATCCCCCTGCTGATGATCGGCGGCCTGATCGACGAACGGCAGCAACTGCGCAACAACGTGCTGGGCGAGATCGCCGCCAGTTCGAGCTTCGACCAGGTGGTCAGCGGGCCGCTGCTGGTGGTGCCCTACCGCAAGTACGAGCGGCGCTGGATCGACAAGGACGGCACGAGCGTCCAGGAGACCACCACGATGCACGGCAATCTCTACTTCCTGCCGGAAACCTTCGCGATGGATATGGGCGTCGATACCGAGCTGCGCGCCCGCGGCATCTACCAGGCGCGCCTGTTCCACGCCAAGGGCCAGCTCAGCGGCCGCTTCAAGCTGCCCGAGCGCTGGGGCATCGACAAGGACTACGACGATTACCGCTTCGACAAGCCGTTCCTGATGGTCGGTATCAGCGACATTCGCGGTATCGAGAACAGCCTGGAGCTCACGTTGGACGATCAGCGCCTGCCATTCGAGGCCGGTAGCGGTGTCGACTGGTTGCCTGGCGGCGTGCATGTGGCGCTGCCGCAGTTCAGCGACCAGAAGGCCCGCGAGTTCGACTACGCCTTCGACCTGGCCCTGCTGGGCACTGGCCAGCTGGCGGTGCTGCCGGTTGGTCGCAGCACCACCGTGGACATGCGCGCCAACTGGCCGCACCCAAGCTTCGTCGGCAGCTACCTGCCCAGCCGCCGTGCCATTGACGAAAAGGGTTTCAGCGCCCACTGGCAGACGTCGTTCTTCGCCACCAACCTGGAAGAGGTCGTGCGCCTTTGCGCAACTGTCGGCAAGTGCGGCGACTTCAACGAGCGTGCCTTCGGCGTCAGCTTCGTCGACCCGGTGGACCAGTACCTCAAGAGCGAGCGGGCGATCAAGTACGCGCTGCTGTTCATCGCCCTGACCTTTGCCGGCTTCTTCCTGTTCGAGGTGCTGAAGAACCTCAGCGTGCACCCGGTGCAGTACATCCTGGTGGGCGTGGCCCTGGCGTTCTTCTACCTGCTGCTGCTGTCGCTGTCCGAGCACCTGGGGTTCGGCCTGGCCTATGGGCTGTCGGCATCGGGTTGTGTACTGCTGATTGGGTTCTATCTGATTCACGTGTTGCGCAGCCTGGGGCGTGGGATTGGCTTCGCGGCGGGGCTGGCGGCGTTGTACGCGATGCTCTACGGGTTGCTCAGTGCCGAGGACTATGCGTTGCTGATGGGCTCGCTGCTGTGCTTTGGCCTGCTGGGCGTGTTCATGGTGCTGACCCGTCGGCTGGACTGGTCGCGGGTGGGGAGGGGCGTATGAGGGAGGACAGAGAGATCGGACGGTGGTTGGCCGCTCGAATCGGGTTGTTGTTTCCTGTCAGACCGTGATGAGGCAGGGGCTGCTGCGCAGCCCTTTCGCGGCACAAGGCCGCTCCTACAGGGATCTGCGCAATTCTGTAGGAGCGGCCTTGTGCCGCGAAACGAGGGCGAAGCCCTCGCTGGCGGAGTGTCAGGCCACGGGAGCTGTTGCCACCATCGACGGGCGCTGACTCACCTCGGCATACCATGCCGCCAGCCCGGGCTGACGCTCACGCCAGCCGAAGCCGGGCTGGCGCAGGTCCAGGTAGCCCAGCGCGCAGGCCACGCCAATCGCCGCGATATCGAACCCCGACACCAGCTCAGCCAGGTGCGCCTGCTCCAGGTTCATCAGGCTGCGGCGAATCTTCTCGCCCTGCGCCTCGACCCAACCGTCCCACTGTTTGTCCGCCGGGCGCAGGAAGGTCTCGTAGCGTGAAGCCACCGCCGCATCCATGATCGCGTCGGCCTGCGAGGCCAGGGTCAGCCGGCGCCAACGCGCCGAACCCTCGCGGGGGATCAGCGGGTTGCCGACGTGCTGGCTGTCGAGGTACTCGCAGATCACCCGGCTGTCGTGCAGCACGCTGCCGTCGTCCAGGCGCAGGGCAGGGATCTTGCCGATCGGGTTGCCCTGGTTGAGCTGATCGTCGCCGTTCAGCGGGCTGATGTTGACGCCTTGCACGGTCACGCGGTCGAGTTGCCCGGTCTCGTGCAGCACCACCATGACCTTGCGCACGAACGGCGACAGCGGCGAATGGAACAGGATCATGGCTCAGTTACCTTGCAGGCTGGGCGGCAGGCACACACCGGTGCCACCAATACCGCAGTAGCCGTCCGGGTTCTTGGCCAGGTACTGCTGGTGGTAGGCCTCGGCGAAGTACACGGTCGGTGCCTGGGCGATCTCGGTGGTGATCTCGCCGAAGCCGGCCTTGCTCAACTCGGCCTGGAAGGCGTCACGGCTGGCCTTGGCTTCCTCGAGCTGTTGCGGCGAGGTGCAGTAGATCGCCGAGCGGTACTGGGTGCCGACATCGTTGCCCTGGCGCATGCCCTGGGTGGGGTTGTGCAGCTCCCAGAACATCGTCAGCAGATCGCGGTAGCTGACCTTGTTCTTGTCGAACACCACCAGTACCACTTCGGTGTGGCCGGTCAGCCCCGAGCAGACTTCTTCGTAGGTGGGGTTGGGGGTGAAGCCGCCGGCATAGCCGACCACGGTGCTGACCACGCCCTCGTGCTGCCAGAAACGGCGCTCGGCGCCCCAGAAGCAACCCAGGGCGAAGATGGCGAAGTCGATGTCGCCTTCGAAGAACGGGCCGAGCAGCGGGGTGCCTTCGAACACGTAGTGGAACTCGGGCAGGGCCATCGGGGTTTCGCGGCCAGGCAGGGCCTGTTCCGCGGTGGGCAGGACGTTTTTGTTCACCAGGATTTCCGAACGCAGGACCATGGCCGTTCCTCTGTGTTTTCCAGTGGGATGGGTGTTGGCCCGTTCGCCGGCAAGCCGGCTTGCCGGCGAACGGGCCCGAATGGTCTCTATAGTGCCCGAGCTTTATGCCGCTGTCAGTCCATCGGCCCGCGCGGATAGCGGCGCAGTTTCTCGGCCAGTTCGCGGCCGGGGATCGGCCGGTCGAACAGGTAGCCCTGGCCGACGTCACAGCGGTGGCGGCGCAGGAAGGCCAGTTGCTCCGGTGTCTCGATCCCTTCGGCCACCACCTTGAGCTTGAGGTTGTGGGCCATGGCCACCACCGCCGAGGTGATCTCCATGTCGTCCTGGTTGTCGGGGATCTCGTTGATGAAGCTGCGGTCGATCTTGATGATGTCGATCGGGAATTTCTTCAGGTAGCTCAGCGACGAGTAGCCGGTGCCGAAGTCGTCCATCGCCAGCGTCAGGCCCAGGGCCTTGAGCTCGTCGAGCTGGCGGTGGGTGTCTTCGGTGGCTTCGAGCAGCAGGCCTTCGGTCAGTTCCAGCTCCAGCAGGTGCGGCGGCAGCGCTTCCTCCTTGAGGATGCTGCCGATCGAGCCGACCAGCTCGGGGTCGGAGAACTGCTTGGGCGACAGGTTGATGGCCACGTGCAGATTGCCCATGCCGGCCCCGCGCAGTTCCTGGCTCTTGCGGCAGGCCTGGCGCACCACCCATTTGCCGATCGGGATGATCAGGCCGGTTTCCTCGGCGACGCTGATGAACTGGTCGGGGCGGATCATTCCGCGCTCGGGGTGGTTCCAGCGCAGCAGCGCCTCCAGCCCGAGCAGGCGGCCGCTGCGCAGGCACAGTTTCGGTTGGTAGAACACTTCCAGTTCGTTCTGGGTCAGGGCGCGGCGCAGGTTGTTCTCGACGAACAGCTTGTAGCTGGCCTCGGCGTTGAGCACTTCGGTGAACACCTGCACCTGGTGCTTGCCGTTGGCCTTGGCCTTGTGCAGGGCCAGGCCCGCGTTCTTCATCAGGGTCGCCGGGTCGCTGCCATGCAGCGGCGCGCAGGCCAGGCCCACGGAGGCGGTGACGTTGATCAGCTGGTTGTCGACGAACATGGGTTTGTCGAGGGTGCGCAACAGTTGCTGGGCGACGCCCTGGCCGTCTTCCAGGCTGGTGTCGTCGAGCAGCACGGCGAACTCGTTGCTGGCAAAGCGTGCCAGGCTGCCGCCGCTGTTCAGGCTGTTGCGCAGGCGCCGGGCCAGGCTGATCAGCAGCTTGTCGCCGGTCTGGTGGCCGAGGCTGTCGTTGATCCGCTTGAAGTTGTCGATGTCCACCAGCAGCAGGCAGATCGGCGTGTTGCTGTCGCGGGCGAAGCGCTCGTCGAGGTTACGGATGAACGCCGGGCGGTTGCCGAGGTTGGTCAGGTTGTCGGTGTAGGCCAGGCGTTCGATGCGTTGCTGGGCCAGCTTGGTCTGGGTGACGTCTTCGTAGATGCCGATGTAGTGGGTGAGCTCGCGGTTGTCGCCGTACACCTTGGAAATCGACAGCTGGCCCCAGTAGGGCTCGAGGTTCTTGCGCCGGCTCTTGAACTCGCCCTGCCAGCTGTTGCCCATGGCCAGGCTCGACGGCGAGTCGAACAGCAGCTCGCTCAGGTTTTCCAGGGCCGGCAGCTCGCCCAGGTGATGGCCCTGGACTTCCTCGGTGCTGTACTGGGTGATCGCCGTGAAGCTTGGGTTGACGTATTCCACCACGCCATCGCGGTTGACCAGCAGGAAGGCGCTGGCGCTCTGCTCCACGGCCCGCTGGAACAGGTGCAGGGCGCTGGCGGCGGTGCGCCGGTTGTGGTTGTTGATCACCTGGGCGAATTGGTCGGCCAGCTCGCCGGCGAAGGCGATCTCGTCGGTCTGCCAGGCCCGTGGCTGGCCGGTCTGCTCCAGGCACAGCACGCCGACCACCTGGCCGTCGATGCGGATGCTGGCGTCGAGCATGGCGTTGTCGTCGGTGCTGTACAGCGACTCGGCCATCTCGCGGGTGCGCGGGTCGTGGCTGGCGTTGTGGGCATCGATGGCGCGGCTGGCGTGCAGGGCGTCGAGGTAGTCGGGGAAGCGGCTGGCGTCGATCGCCTCCGGCAGGCGGTGCTGCTGCTCGCTACGGTACCAGGCGCTGATCGGTTCCAGGCGCTGGTCGTTCAGGTACCAGATGCTGGCGCAGTCGACCTTGTAGATCTCGCAGGCGCTGCGGGTGATCAGTTCGGCGGCTTCGAGCAGCGAGTTGCCTACGCTGTAGCGCTGGCGGGCCAGGCGCAGGATCAGGTCTTGCTGGGCGCGCACCCGCTCCAGGTGCTCGAGCTGTTCCTGCTGGGCGCGCTGGTTCAGTTGCAGGGCCAGTTGCAGGCGGTTGTTACGCGATTCGAGGTCGTCGGTGTCGAGTTCCGCCAGCTCGTCTTGCTGGTCGTCCATCACCGTCAGGTAGCCGCGCAGCAGCTGGCGGTTGTGCTGCTTGTAGCTCTCGCCCACTTCCAGCAGGCGCAGCGCCAGCGGGCTGGCGTGCAGGGTGTAGCGCACCCGGTAGTGCCCGCGCAGGGCCAGTTGCCGTTGGATCTCGTCGTGCAGCTTGTAGCGCGCCTCCGGCTCCATGAGGCTGGCGTAGGGCGAGCCGATCAGGGCGCAGAGTTCAGCGGCGGGCAGGCCGAACTGGCGGTCACAGGCGGGGTCGAGGTAGAGCATGGCCCAGCTGGCTTCGTTGAGCCGTTCGAAACGCAGCATGCCGAGCCGCGAGGGCACGGGGAGCTGCGTGACGACCTCGGCCACCACACGGCTGGCGGCATCGGGTTGGCTTTTCATCGAAGACTCGCTTGAACAGGGGGCGCGGCCTGGAGAGCGGCGCATCGGGCAAGGTTGCATCATGTCCCATGGGCTGGCAAGCGGCCATGGGGGATGCTGTCTGCAGGTTGTCGGCTGGTGGGGGGGAATCTGTAGTTTTACGTTGGGATTGTGGGGCCGCGTTGCGCCCCGTTCGCGGCGCAAGGCCGCTCCTACAGGCGATCGCGTCCCCCCCTGTAGGAGCGGCCTTGTGCCGCGAAAGGAGGGCGCAGCCCTCCCAGCGTTCTCACAGGAAAAAAAAGCCCCGCCAATTGGCGGGGTTGAGGTACGAGCGTGGCAGCTCGAAAGGGGACCTGCCTTCCCGGGGGAAGGCAGGCAAACAGCGGGTTACAGCAGCATGGTGCGGATGTCGCCCAGCACGTCGCCCAGGCGCTTGGTGAAGCGTGCGGCGGCGGCGCCGTTGATCACGCGGTGATCGTAGGACAGCGACAGCGGCAGCATCAGCTTCGGCTGGAAGGCCTTGCCGTCCCAGACCGGCTGCATGGTGGCCTTGGAGACACCCAGGATCGCCACCTCAGGCGCGTTGACGATCGGCGTGAAGCCGGTGCCGCCAATGTGGCCGAGGCTGGAAATGGTGAAGCAGGCGCCCTGCATGTCGTCGGCCGAGAGCTTCTTGGTGCGGGCTTTCTCGGCCAGCGCGGCGGCTTCGGCAGCCAGTTGCAGCAGGCTCTTCTGGTCGACGTTCTTGATCACAGGGACCAGCAGGCCATCCGGGGTGTCCACGGCGAAGCCGATGTGCACGTACTTCTTGCGGATGATCGCCTTGCCGCTTGGTGCCAGCGAGCTGTTGAAGTCCGGCAGTTCCTTGAGCAGGAAGGCGCAGGCCTTGAGCAGCAGCGGCAGCACGGTCAGCTTGACGCCGGCCTTTTCAGCGACGGCCTTCTGCGCAACGCGGAAGGCTTCCAGCTCGGTGATGTCGGCGGAGTCGAACTGGGTCACGTGCGGCACGTTCAGCCAGCTGCGGTGCAGGTTGGCGGCGCCGACCTGCATCAGGCGGGTCAGGGCGACCTCTTCCACTTCACCGAACTTGCTGAAGTCCACGGCCGGGATCGGCGGAATGCCAGCACCACCGGTAGCACCGGCGGCCGGCGCTTCCTTGGCCTTCTGCATCATGGCCTTGACGTAGACCTGCACGTCTTCCTTCAGGATGCGACCGTGCGGGCCAGTGGCCGCGACGGCACCCAGGTCGACACCGAATTCACGGGCCAGCTGGCGCACGGCAGGGCCGGCGTGAACCTTGGCGTTGCTGCCGGCAGCCGGCGCGGTGGCGACCGGCGCAGGGGCGGCGGCAGGCGCCGGAGCAGCGGCCGGTGCGGCGGCTTGGGCAGGAGCGGCAGCCGGGGCAGCAGCGGCCGGAGCCGCAGCAGCAGGGGCTGCGCCTGCGGCCTTGATCTTGAAGATCAGGTCGCCGGTGCCCACTTCGTCTTCCAGCTTGCACAGCACGGCTTCGATCACGCCGGCGCTAGGCGACGGGATCTCCATGGAAGCTTTGTCAGATTCCAGGGTGATCAGCGACTGGTCGGCTTCGACGGTGTCGCCGACCTTGACCAGCACTTCGATGATCTTGGCCTTGCCCGACGAGCCGATATCCGGCACGTGGATGTCCTGCACGCTGGCGGCAGCCGGGGCTGCTGCTGGCGCAGGGGCGGCTTCGGCGGCCGGCGCTGGAGCGGCAGCAGCTGGGGCCGGGGCGGCGGCCGGAGCCTCAGGCGCCGCAGCGGCGCCCTCGACTTCCAGGACCAGCAGCTCGTCGCCTTCTTTCAGGCGGTCGCCCAGCTTGACCTTCAGTTCCTTGACCACGCCGGCCTTGGGGGCCGGGATTTCCATGGAGGCCTTGTCGGACTCCAGGGTCAGCAGGCTCTGGTCTGCTTCGATACGGTCACCGACCTTGACGAACAGCTCGATGATTTCACCTTCACCGCTGCCGATGTCAGGTACGCGAATGAGTTCGCTCACTTAAAAATACTCCTCAGCAGTCCAGTGGGTTGCGCTTGTCCGGGTCGATGCCGAACTTGACGATGGCGTCAGCCACAACCTTGGGTTCGATCTCGCCACGGTCAGCCAGGGCTTCCAGGGCAGCCAGCACCACGAAGTGGCGGTCGACTTCGAAGAAGTGACGCAGCTTCTTGCGGCTGTCGCTGCGACCGTAACCGTCGGTACCCAGGACCTTGAACTCTTTGCTTGGCACCCACTGGCGAATCTGCTCGGCGAACAGCTTCATGTAGTCGGTGGAGGCGATGACCGGGCCCTTGCGGCCGGCCAGGCACTCTTCGACGTAGGTCTTCTGAGGCTTCTGGCCAGGCTTGAGGCGGTTGGCGCGTTCCACGGCCAGGCCGTCGCGACGCAGTTCGTTGAAGCTGGTGACGCTCCACACGTCGGCACCGACGTTGAACTCTTCACGCAGGATCTTCGCCGCTTCGCGAACTTCGCGCAGGATGGTGCCGGAGCCCATCAGCTGTACGTGGTGCGCGGCTTCGCGGGTGTCTTCCTCGAGCAGGTACATGCCCTTGATGATGCCGTCCTCGACACCGGCCGGCATGGCTGGCTGCTGGTACGACTCGTTCATCACGGTGATGTAGTAGAAGATGTCCTGTTGCTCTTCGGTCATCTTCTTCATGCCGTCCTGGATGATCACCGCCAGCTCGTAGCCGTAGGTCGGATCGTAGGTGCGGCAGTTCGGGATGGTGCCCGCCATCATATGGCTGTGGCCGTCTTCGTGCTGCAGGCCTTCGCCGTTCAGCGTGGTACGGCCGGCGGTACCGCCGATCAGGAAGCCACGGGTGCGGCTGTCGCCAGCGGCCCAGGCCAGGTCGCCGATACGCTGGAAGCCGAACATCGAGTAGAAGATGTAGAACGGCAGCATCGGCTGGTTGTGGCAGCTGTACGAAGTACCGGCAGCGATGAACGACGACATGGCGCCGGCTTCGTTGATGCCTTCTTCGAGGATCTGGCCCTTCTTGTCTTCGCGGTAGAACATCACCTGGTCTTTATCGACAGGCTCGTAGAGCTGGCCGACCGACGAGTAGATGCCCAGCTGGCGGAACATGCCTTCCATACCGAAGGTACGGGCTTCGTCCGGGATGATCGGGACGATGCGCTGGCCGATGTCCTTGTCCTTGACCAGTTGCGCCAGGATGCGCACGAAGGCCATGGTGGTGGAGATTTCACGGTCGCCCGAGCCGTCCAGGATCGCTTTCAGCGTTTCCAGTGGCGGGGTGGGGACGCTGAAGCTCTTGGCGCGGCGCTGCGGTACGAAGCCACCCAGGGCTGCACGGCGTTCGGCCAGGTACTTGGCTTCGGCGGAGCCTTCTTCCGGCTTGAAGAACGGCAGGTTCTCAAGGTCGGCATCCTTGACCGGGATGTCGAAGCGGTCACGGAAGTGACGCAGGCTGTCGACGTCGACTTTCTTCGTATTGTGCGCGGTGTTCTTGGCTTCGCCGGCACCGGTACCGTAACCCTTGATGGTCTTGGCCAGGATGACGGTCGGCTGCTCTTTGTGGTTCACAGCCTGGTGGTACGCCGCGTAGACCTTGTACGGGTCGTGGCCGCCACGGTTGAGCTTCCAGATCTCGTCGTCGGACAGGTCTTCGACCATGGCCTTGAGCTCTGGGGTGTTGAAGAAGTTCTCACGAACGTACGCGCCGTCTTTGGCTTTGTAGTTCTGGTACTCGCCGTCGATGACTTCGTCCATGCGGCGCTGCAGGGCACCGTTGGTGTCCTTGGCCAGCAGTGGGTCCCAGAAGCGGCCCCAGACGACCTTGTTGACGTTCCAGCCACCGCCACGGAACACGCCTTCGAGTTCCTGGATGATCTTGCCGTTGCCGCGAACCGGGCCGTCGAGGCGCTGCAGGTTGCAGTTGATGACGAAGATCAGGTTGTCCAGCTTCTCGCGGCCGGCCAGGGCGATCGCGCCCAGGGATTCCGGCTCGTCGCACTCGCCGTCGCCCATGAAGCACCAGACTTTCTGCTTGCCGGCCGGGATGAAACCGCGGGCTTCCAGGTACTTCATGAAGCGTGCCTGGTAGATGGCCTGGATCGGGCCCAGACCCATCGAAACGGTCGGGAACTGCCAGAAGTCAGGCATCAGCCATGGGTGCGGGTACGAAGACAGGCCGTTGCCGTCCACTTCCTGGCGGAAGTTGTTCATCTGGTCTTCGTTGATGCGGCCTTCCATGAAGGCGCGGGCGTAGACGCCTGGCGAAGCGTGGCCCTGGAAGAAGATCAGGTCGCCGCCGTGTTCGTCGGTCGGGGCCTGGAAGAAGTAGTTGAAGCCGATGTCGTACAGCGTGGCGCTGGAGGCGAAGCTCGAGATGTGGCCACCCAGGTCCGAGTCCTTCAGGTTGGTGCGCATGACCATGGCCAGGGCGTTCCAACGTACCATCGAGCGGATGCGGCGTTCCATGAACAGGTCGCCAGGCATGCGTGCTTCGTGGGTGACAGGGATGGTGTTGCGGTACGGCGTGGTGATGGCATACGGCAGCTGGGAGCCACTACGGGTGGCCAGCTCGCCCATACGGGTCATCAGGTAATGAGCGCGGTCTTCGCCTTCTTTGTCGAGGACCGACTCCAGGGCATCCAGCCATTCCTGGGTTTCGATTGGATCGAGGTCTTGCATGGCTTGCTCCAGGGCGGAAAGGCCACCAGAATCGATGGCCTGAGTTTGCGACTGGCCTTATGGGCAGACGTCGTGAATTCTTGGATTACCGGACAGTCATCCGGCGCGGTGTAGTTTTACTACAAATGCTTTCGCATTTCATGCTTTTGCACCTACGGGGTAGTAGTAAAACTACACAAATGCGACGGTTTGTCGCATCCCGGGTTGTGAGGATAAACGTTCATGTTGGTTGGTGGCGTGTCGCGATCAGGTGGTTCTTGATGCTTTTTGCCAAATTTTCGGCTTTATCGGCTATTTCCAACTTTTGTATGACAGTCCAACCGTGGCCGGGCCTCCTTTTGAGCGCCCACGCCCCTCACTTTCACGCCGATCAAGGATAGACCATGCGCCTGCCTTTGCCGCTCGATCTGCCCGCCGCACTCCAACCACTGGTCGCTCGCAACCAACAGTTCCTGCGCGATGCCCTGGCCGCCCATCCCGACCTTCATCTGGATAGCTGGAGTGCCGGGCATCGACAGCAGTTCGACCAGGTGGCTGCCGCCAGCGATTTCGTCCTGGCCCAGGCCCAGCGCGAGCCGGCCATGCTGTTCGAGCTGTTGGGCAGTGGCCTGATGGATCGCTCTTTCGCGCCGGGCGAGTTGCGTGGGCAGGTCAACGCCGCCGCCCAGGCCGCGCAGACCGAGGACGAACTGGCGCGCAACCTGCGCCGCGAACGCAACCGCCAGCAGTTGCGCATCATCTGGCGCGACATCACCCGCCAGGCGGCGCTGGGGGAAACCTGCCGTGATCTGTCCGACCTGGCCGACGCCGCCATCGACGAAGCTTATCTATGGCTGTACCCGCGCCACTGCCAGCAGTTCGGCACGCCCATCGGCAACCGCAGCGGCGAGCCGCAGCACATGGTGGTGCTGGGCATGGGCAAGCTGGGCGCGGTGGAGCTCAACCTGTCGTCCGACATCGACCTGATCTTCGCTTTCCCCGAGGGCGGTGAAACAGAAGGCGTGAAGCGCTCGCTGGACAACCAGGAGTTCTTCACCCGCCTGGGCCAGCGCCTGATCAAGGCGCTCGACCCGGTTACCGTCGACGGTTTCGTGTTCCGCGTCGACATGCGCCTGCGCCCTTATGGTTCGGCCGGTGCGCTGGTGCTCAGCTTCAATGCCCTGGAACAGTACTACCAGGACCAGGGCCGCGACTGGGAACGCTACGCGATGATCAAGGCGCGCGTGGTAGCCGGCGACCAGGCCGCAGGTGCCCAATTGCAGGAAATGCTGCGACCGTTCGTCTACCGCCGCTACCTGGACTTCTCCGCCATCGAGGCGCTGCGCACCATGAAGCAGCTGATCCAGCAGGAGGTGCGACGCAAGGGCATGGCCGAGAACATCAAGCTGGGGGCCGGTGGCATTCGCGAAGTGGAGTTCATTGCCCAGGCCTTCCAGCTGATCCATGGTGGGCGCGACCTGAGCCTGCAGCAACGGCCACTGCTCAAGGTGCTGGCGACGCTCGAAGGGCAGGGTTACCTGCCACCGGCGGTGGTTGCCGAGTTGCGCGAGGGCTACGAGTTCCTGCGTTATACCGAGCACGCCATCCAGGCCATTGCCGACCGCCAGACGCAGATGCTGCCGGATGATGAAACCGACCGCGAGCGCATCGCCTATATGCTCGGCTACGCCGACTGGGCCAGCTTCCATGAACAACTGATGCACTGGCGTGGCCGCGTCGATTGGCATTTCCGCCAGGTGATCGCCGACCCGGACGAAGACGAGACCGAGGGCGAGTTGGTGGTGGGCGGCGAGTGGTCGCCGCTCTGGGAGCAGGCCCAGGATGAAGAGGCTGCCTGTCGTCAATTGCAAGAGGCAGGCTTCAAGCAGCCCGCCGAGGCGCTGCGGCGCCTGACCGCGTTGCGTGTCAGCCCGTCGTTGCGTTCGATGCAGCGCATCGGCCGCGAGCGCCTGGATGCCTTTATTCCACGTCTGCTGGCCCAGACGGTGGAGCATGACAACCCTGACCTGGTGCTGGAGCGGGTGCTGCCGCTGGTCGAGGCGGTGGCGCGGCGCTCTGCCTATCTTGTGTTGCTCACGGAAAACCCGGGCGCCCTGCGCCGTCTGCTGACCTTGTGCGCGGCCAGCCCGTGGATCGCCGAGCAGATCGCCCGTTACCCGCTGCTGCTCGACGAACTGCTCAACGAGGGTCGGCTGTTCAGCCCGCCGCTGGCGCCGGAGCTGGCCGCCGAGCTGCGTGAGCGCCTCACGCGCATCCCCGAGGACGACCTGGAGCAGCAGATGGAGGCCCTGCGCCACTTCAAGCTGGCCCATAGCCTGCGGGTGGCGGCTTCTGAGATCACCGGCAACCTGCCGCTGATGAAGGTGAGCGACTACCTCACCTGGCTCGCCGAGGCCATTCTCGACCAGGTGCTGACTTTGGCCTGGCGCCAGACGGCGGCCCGTCATGGCCAGCCCAAGCGCAGTGACGGCAGCCTGTGCGACCCCGGTTTCATCATCGTGGGTTATGGCAAGGTCGGCGGCCTCGAACTGGGCCATGGCTCGGACCTGGACCTGGTGTTCATCCACGATGGCGACCCGAATGCCGAGACCGACGGTGCCAAGCCCATCGATGGCGCGCAGTTCTTCACCCGCCTGGGCCAGCGCATCATCCACCTGCTGACCACCCAGACCAACTCTGGCCAGCTCTATGATGTAGACATGCGCCTGCGCCCGTCCGGCGCCTCGGGGCTGCTGGTCAGCTCGCTGGGCGCGTTCGAGCGCTACCAGCAGAGCGAAGCCTGGACCTGGGAGCACCAGGCCCTGGTGCGGGCACGGGTGCTGGTGGGCTGCAAGCAGGTGGCGACAGCCTTCGAGGGCGTGCGCGCCAAGGTGCTGGGCCAGGCCCGCGACCTGGAAAAATTGCGCACCGAAGTCAGCGACATGCGCGCCAAGATGCGCGACAACCTCGGCACCAAGGCGACCGCCGCCGGTACCGCGGCCAACGCCTTCGACGCGGGTGTGGCGTTCGATATCAAGCAGGATGCCGGCGGTATCGTCGATATCGAATTTATGGTGCAATACGCCGCTTTGGCCTGGTCCCACGACCACCCGGCCTTGCTGCGCTGGACCGACAACATCCGCATCCTCGAAGAGCTTGAGCAGGCCGGGTTGATGCCCGCCAGCGATGCCGTGCTGCTGCGCGAGGTGTACAAGGCGTTCCGCTCGGCCTCGCACCGCCAGGCCCTGCAGAAGCAGGCGGGGGTGATCGACGCGGCGCAGTTCGTCGACGAGCGCCGCGAGGTGCGGCGGATCTGGGGGCAGTTGGGTCTGAGCTGAGATTGTCGGGGCCGCTTTGCGGCCCTTTCGCGACACAAGGCCGCTCCTACACAGGATTGCGTTCCCTGTAGGAGCGGCCTTGTGCCGCGAAAGGGCTGCGTAGCAGCCCCAAGGAACGTCGTCTCACCACCGGTGGTACACTGTCCGCCACATAGCCTGAATATAAAGAGGGGAGGCCAGGTTTGACGCAGCCTGCAGCCTCCCCGAATGTTTCTGGATAACGCATGAGAATACTGATCATTGGCCCCAGCTGGGTCGGCGACATGGTGATGGCGCAGACTCTGTTCCAGTGCCTCAAACAGCAGCACCCCGATTGTGTGATCGACGTGTTGGCCCCCGAATGGAGCCGGCCGATCCTCGAGCGCATGCCCGAGGTGCGCCAGGCCTTGAGCTTCCCGCTCGGCCATGGCGCGCTGGAGCTGGCCACGCGCCGGCGCATCGGCAAGTCGCTGGCCGGCCAGTACGACCAGGCGATCCTGCTGCCCAATTCGCTCAAGTCGGCGCTGGTGCCGTACTTCGCCGGCATCCCCAAGCGCACCGGCTGGCGTGGCGAGATGCGCTACCTGCTGCTCAACGACGTGCGCAAGCTGGACAAGGCGTGCTACCCGCTGATGATCGAGCGCTTCATGGCCCTGGCCTATGCGCCGGGTGTCGAACTGCCCAAGCCGTATCCGCGCCCGACCCTGCAAATCGAAGCCCAGAGCCGCGAAGCCGCCCTGGCCAAGTTCAAGCTGGAGCTGGACCGCCCGGTGCTCGCCTTGTGCCCCGGCGCCGAGTTCGGCGAAGCCAAGCGCTGGCCGGCCGAGCACTACGCGCAAGTGGCTGATGCAATGATCCGCCAGGGCTGGCAGGTATGGCTGTTCGGTTCGAAGAACGACCATGCCGTGGGCGAGCAGATTCGCGACCGCCTGATCCCAGGTTTCCGGGAAGAATCCTGTAACCTGGCCGGCGAAACCTCGCTGGCCGAGGCCATCGACCTGATGTCCTGCGCCAAGGCGGTGGTTTCCAACGACTCCGGCCTGATGCACGTGGCCGCTGCGCTTAACCGTCCGTTGGTGGCCGTGTATGGCTCCACTTCGCCAGGTTTCACCCCGCCGTTGGCCGACCAGGTCGAGATCGTGCGCACCGGCATCGAATGCAGCCCGTGCTTCGACCGCACCTGCCGCTTCGGCCACTACAACTGCCTGCGCCTGCTGGAGCCTGAAAAGGTCATCGCGGCCCTGCACAGCCTGGGCGGGCCGAACCTGATCGATACCGTGGCCGAGGTCGACTGAGTGCGGGTCCTGATCATCAAGACGTCGTCGCTGGGCGACGTCATCCACACCCTGCCTGCGTTGACCGATGCGGCCCACGCCATTCCCGGCATTCGTTTCGACTGGGTGGTGGAAGAAGGCTTCGCCGAGATCCCGAGCTGGCACCCGGCAGTCGACCGGGTGATCCCGGTGGCGATCCGCCGCTGGCGCAAGAACATCTGGCAGACCCTCAAAAGCGGCGAATGGACGGCGTTCAAGCAACGCCTGCGCGAGCACAAGTACGACCTGGTGATCGATGCCCAGGGCCTGGTCAAGTCGGCGTGGCTGACCCGCTACGTCAAGGCGCAGGTGGCCGGCCTGGACCGTTACTCGGCCCGCGAAGGCTGGGCCAGCCGCTTTTACGACCGGCGCTTGTCGGTCGCCGTCGGCCAGCATGCCGTGGAGCGTGTGCGCCAACTGTTCGCCCTGGCCCTGGCCTATGACCTGCCCGAAGGGCTGGGTGACTACGGCCTTGACCTCAACCGCCTGCAACTGCCGCCCGCCGCGCCGTATGTGGTGTTCCTGCACGGCACCACCTGGGCCACCAAGCACTGGCCGGAAGCCTACTGGCGCGAGCTGGCCGAGCGCATGGGCCGGCGCAAGCTGCAGGTGATGCTGCCCTGGGGCAACCCGGCCGAGAAAGCCCGGGCCGAGCGCATCGCCCAGGGCTTGAACAACTGCCAGGTGCTCCCCAAGTTGAATCTGGTCGGCGTCGCCCGCGTACTGGCGGCGGCCAAGGCCTGCGTGGCCGTGGACACCGGCCTCGGCCACCTGGCCGCGGCGCTGGATGTGCCGACCATTTCGTTGTTCGGCCCTACCAACCCTGGCCTGACGGGTGCCTACGGACGCGCCCAGATCCACCAGGCGAGCAACTTCCCCTGCGCACCCTGCCTGCAGAAGAAGTGCACTTACAAACCGAGCGCCGAGGACCTGCGCCGGTTCGATCTCAAACGCGAGTGGCCGCTGTGCTTCACTCGCCTGAATCCCGAGCATGTGGCGGGCCGCTTGAGCGCGCTGCTGCTGGCTGAGGATGTTCGTTGATGCAACTGGCTTTTGTGCTCTACAAGTATTTCCCCTTCGGCGGGCTGCAGCGCGACTTCATGCGCATTGCCCTCGAGTGCCAGAAGCGGGGCCACCAGATTCGTGTGTACACGTTGATCTGGGAAGGTGACATTCCGCCGGGCTTCGAGGTGCTGGTGGCGCCGGTCAAGGCGCTGTTCAACCATCGGCGCAACGAGAAGCTCAGCGCCTGGATGGAAGCGGACCTGGCGAAGCGTCCGGTCGACCGCCTGGTCGGCTTCAACAAGATGCCAGGGCTGGACGTGTACTACGCCGCCGACGGCTGCTTCGAGGACAAGGCCCAGACCCTGCGCGGTGGCTTGTACCGCCGTTGGGGCCGCTACCGCCATTTCGCCGAGTACGAGCGGGCGGTGTTCGCCAAGGATGCCCGTACCGAGGTCCTGATGATCTCCGAGGTGCAGCAGCCGCTGTTCATCAAGCACTATGGCACCCCGGAGGCGCGTTTCCACTTGCTGCCGCCGGGCATCTCACAGGACCGCCGTCGCCCGGCTGACGCTGACACCATCCGTGCCGAGTTCCGCAAGGAGTTCGGCTTGGCCGACGACCAGCTGCTGCTGGTGCAGATCGGCTCGGGCTTCAAGACCAAGGGCGTGGACCGCAGCCTCAAGGCCCTGGCCGCGCTACCGTCGGCCCTGCGCAAGCGCACCAGGCTGATGGTCATCGGCCAGGACGACCCCAAGCTGTTCCAGGTGCAGAGCACGGCGCTCGGCCTGGGCGATCAGGTCCAGTTCCTCAAGGGCCGCAGCGACATCCCGCGTTTCCTGCTGGGGGCCGACCTGCTGATCCACCCCGCGTACAACGAAAACACCGGCACCGTGCTGTTGGAGGCGCTGGTCGCCGGCCTGCCGGTGCTGGTGTCGAAGGTGTGTGGCTACGCCCACTACATCGCCGAGGCCGACAGCGGCCTGGTGCTCGACGAGCCGTTCGAGCAGGAGCAGCTCAACCGCTACCTGCAACGCATGCTCGAAGATGGCCCGCAACGTGCCGCCTGGTCGCGCAATGGCGTGGCCTTCGCCGACAGCGCCGACCTGTACAGCATGCCGCAGCACGCTGCCGACGTGATTCTCCAGGAGCCTGCATGAAGCTGATACTGGCAGAGCCGTTCAAGCGCCTGTGGGCCGGCCGTGATGCGTTCGAGGCCGTCGAGCAGTTGCAGGGCGAGGTGTACCGCGAGCTGGAAGGTCGCCGCACCCTGCGCACCGAGGTCGATGGCGCGGGCTTCTTCGTCAAGATCCACCGTGGCATCGGTTGGGGCGAGATCTTCAAGAACCTGTTCAGCGCCAAGCTGCCGGTGCTGGGCGCCGGCCAGGAGTGGCGGGCGATCCAGCGCCTGCATGAGGCAGGCGTGGCAACCATGACCGCCGTGGCCTACGGCGAGCGCGGCGGCAACCCGGCCACTCAGCACTCGTTCATCGTTACCGAGGAACTGGCGCCAACCGTCAGCCTGGAAGACTTCAGCATCGACTGGGTCAAGCAGCCGCCGGCGCCACGCCTCAAGCATGCATTGATCGCCGAAGTGGCGAAGATGACCGGCGGCATGCACCGCGCCGGGGTCAACCACCGCGACTGCTACATCTGCCACTTCCTGCTGCACACCGACCGCCCGGTGACGCCGGAAGACTTCAAACTGTCGGTGATCGACCTGCACCGCGCCCAGACCCGGGCGAAGATTACCCGTCGCTGGCGCGACAAGGACCTGGCCGCGCTGTATTTCTCGGCACTGGACATCGGCCTCACCCGCCGTGACAAGCTGCGCTTCCTGCGTGGCTACTTCCAGTGTCCGCTGCGCCAGGTGCTCAAGGAGGAGGCCGCACTGCTCGCCTGGCTCGAACGCAAGGCGCAGAAACTCTACGATCGCAAGCAACGCTATGGGGACGCACTCTGATGGCGGGTTGGACACTGGCGCCGGGTTACAAGCACCTGGTGGCGGACTTCGGCAGTCTCGACGCGGTATTCGCCCTGCAGGGCGAGCGCCTGACCCGTGACCCACTCAGCGAGGTCATCCGCATCGAGCGTGACGGGGTCAACTACTACGTCAAACGTTATACCGGCGCCGGCAAGCACATGCGTCGTTACCTGGGCCGGCCACGGATCAAGGCCGAATGGCAGAACCTCAAGCAGTTCAAAAAGTGGGGCATCCCCACCGCCGAGGTGGTTGCCTGGGGGCTGGAGCGCAATGGCCTGGCCTTCGGCCGCGGGGCGATGATCACCCGTGAGCTGCCGCGCACCGAAGACCTGTCGGCCCTGGCCGAGCGCAACGACCCGCGCCTGAGCGATCGCGCCTGGGTCGACCACATCAGCCGCCAGCTGGCACGGCATACCCGGGTGATGCATGATCACCATTTCGCCCACAACGACCTGAAGTGGCGCAACCTGCTGGTGGACGACGAGGGCACGCTGTTCTTCATCGACTGCCCCACCGGCGATGTCTGGCGCGGTTTCATGTTGCGCCACCGGCTGATCAAAGACCTGGCGTGCCTGGACAAGGTCGCCAAGTACCACCTGTCGGCGACCCAGCGCCTGCGTTTCTACCTGCAGTACCGCAAGCACGATCGCCTGAACGCCCGTGACAAGCGGCGCATTCGCCAGGTGCTGGGCTTTTTCGAGGGAAGGGAATGACCGATTACCTGGCCAGTGCCGACCAGGCACTGCTCAAGCGCCATGGCCTGGGCGATTTCGAGGCGCTCTGGGCACTGCAGCTCGAAGCCGTGGACGAACCCAACACCGGTCGGGGCGGCTGGAGCAGCGTGTTCCGCCTGGAGCTGGAGGGCAAGGGTTACTACCTCAAGCGCCAGAGCGACTACCTCACCCGAACCTTGCACCGCCCTTTCGGCGAACCGACCTTCGCCCGCGAGTTCCGCAATATCAGCCGGTACCAGAAGCTGGGTATCCCGGCGCTGCAGGCGGTGTTCTACGGTGAGCGCAAGCAGGACGGGCAGCACCGCGCCATCCTCATGACCCGTGCCCTGGATGAATGGCGCGACCTGGACAGCCTGCTGGGCGAATGGCCGCAGCTTGAAGACAGCCAGCGCCAGCAGGTCCTTCAGGCCTGCGGTGAGCTGGCGCGCACCCTGCACGCGGCGGGGCAGGTGCATGGCTGCTTCTACCCCAAGCACATTTTCCTGCGCGAGCGCCGTGAAGGCTGGCAGGCACAGCTGATCGACCTGGAGAAGACCCGCCCGCTGCTGCTCGGCATGCGTGACCGGCTGAAGGATCTTGAGCCGCTGTTGCGCCGCGCCGGTGCCTGGAGCGAAGAGGACGTGCGCATGCTGCTCGGCGCCTACCTGGCCCTGCCGGCGGACAGCGCGCAGGTCGACACCTGGCTGCAACGCCTGATGCAACGCCGTCGCCACAAAGAGGCCCGCTGATGCGATTGTCCGAACTCAAGGACGCCGGGCGCAGCCCGACGTTGCCCCTGACCGTCACCCTGGCCGATGCCGCAGGCGTGGCCGACCTGCAACTGCTCAGCCTGTTGCGCGTGCTGCCGGGCCAGCGCTATGTCGGCGCCGGGATCTGGCGTGGCACCAAGGTGCTGGCCAAGCTGCTGGTCGGCGGTAATGCCGCCCGCCATTTCCAGCGCGAGCTCGATGGCGCCCGCTTGCTGGCCGACCAGGGCCTGACCACGCCACGTTTGCTGGCTGATGGCCTGAAGGAAGGCGAGGGCGGCTGGTTGCTGTTCGAATTCCTGGAAAACGCCGAGAGCCTGGGCGATGCCTGGGCCGAGGTGGAGCACTTGCCGATGCTCGCCGACGAGCAGCATCTGGTGCTCGGCGAGGCGTTGACCGCCGTGGCGCAAATGCACGCCAAGGGCCTGTGGCAGCAAGACCTGCATCTGGACAACCTGCTGCGCCAGGGTGGCCAGCTGTACTTGATCGATGGCGCCGGCATCAAGGCCGAGACGCCCGGGCAGCAGCTATCACGCCAGCGCGTGCTGGAAAACCTCGGGGTGTTGTTCGCCCAGTTGCCGAAGCGCCTGGAACCGTTCATCGAAGAGGCGCTGGTGCATTACCTGTTGGCCAACGCCGAGCATGCGTTGCCGCTGGAAGCCTTGCTCAAGCAGGTGGACAAGGTGCGCAGCTGGCGGCTCAAGGATTACCTCGACAAGGCCGGGCGCGAATGCACGCTGTTCAGCGTCCAGCGCAGGCTTTCGGGCCTGCGGGCGATTCGCCGTGGCGAGGTGGCGGCGATGCTGCCGGTGCTCGAACAGGCCGACGCGCTGATCGACCAGGGACATCTGTACAAGACCGGTGGCGCCGCCAGCGTGGCACGCATCGAAGTGGCTGGCCGCACCCTGGTGCTCAAGCGCTACAACATCAAGAACACCGCCCACTGGTTCAAGCGCTTCTGGCGTCCGAGCCGGGCCTGGCATTCGTGGATCGAAGGGCACCGCCTGGAATTTCTCGACATTGCCACCCCACGCCCGCTGGCGGTGCTGGAGCAGCGGGTGATGGGCCTGCGCAGCCGTGCGTACCTGGTGACTGAGTATGCCGATGGCCCGGACCTGACCGCTTGCTTCGCGCCCTTCGTCGACAGTGGCGAGGCGCCTGAGGAGCAGGTCGAGGCGTTGGTGCGGTTGATGCAGCAGTTGATCCGCGAGCGCATCAGCCATGGTGATTTCAAAGGCCACAACCTGTTCTGGCAGGACGGCCAGTGGTCGCTGATCGACCTCGATGCCATGTGCCAGCATGCCACCCAGCTCAGCTTCGCTCCCGCCTATGCCCGCGACCGGGCACGGTTGCTGCGCAACTGGCCGAAGAGTAGCGCACTGCACCAGCGGCTCGACCAGGTGCTGCCGCGCCTGGCCGACTGACGCGAACGGGCGCCCCGGCGAGGATGGTTCCCGCAGGGGGCGGTCAGCGCCGCCAGAAGCCGCTCAGCCCCAGGCCGGCCGAAAGGCCGAGCCCCAGCCAGGCCAGGCTGTCCCATACCCCATCGCCCAACAGCGCGGCGAACAGCCCGGCGCCACTGAGCAGGGCGATCAATGCCGGCCAGGCGAAGATGCGCCGGGTCGACTGCGAGCGATGGCTCATGGTCGGGCCTCCCGTGGTTTGCGCTGCTTGCCCCACCACAGGTACAGCCCGCTGCCCAGCACGATGATGGTCAGCACATCCAATACCGCCCAAAGAATCTGCATGGGGCGCCCGCCGTAGTCACCGAAGTGCAAGGGCGACGACAGGCTCATGGCGTCCATGTACCACGGGCGATCGCCGACCGCGGTGACTTCGAGGGTGCTGGCGTCGATCAGCACCGGCGTGAGCAGGTGCGAGGTGAGGTGGGTGTCGCCTTTCATGAACACCGCATAGTGATGCTCGCTGGAAAAGCGCGTGCCGGGGAAGGCGATGAAGTCCGGGCGCATGCCCGGCGCGGCCTCTGCGGCAATGTCCAGCAGGCGGCTGGCCGGGGCGCGCTCGGTGAGCGCCGGCGCGTCGCGGTAGGGCGCGACCATGGCGGCCAGGCTGTCGTTGCGCCAGGCGGCGATGACTAGGTCGGACAGCGCGCTGATCACCCCGGTGACGCCGACTACCAGCGCCCAGGTCAGGGTGACCACGCCGATCAGGTTGTGCAGGTCGAGCCAGCGCAGACGGCGGGACTTGTCGTGGCGCACCGTGGCGAAGTCCAGGCGGCGCATGAACGGCGCGTAGAGCACGGTGCCGGAAATGATCGCAATGACGAACAGCACCCCCATGAAGGCCAGCAGCAGCTTGCCGGGCAGCCCGGCGAGCATGTCCACGTGCAGGCGCAGCATGAGCATGATGAAGCCGCCGTTGGCGGCCGGCATGGCCACGGCCTCGCCGGTGCGCGCATCGAGCATGAAGGTGTGCGACAGGTCGGGTTCGGTGCCGGCGGTGGCGGCCATGATCGCCACCACGCCGTTGCGCTCGTCATCCTCGTAGCCGAAGTACTGCAGCGCCTCGCCCGGGCGGTGCTGCTCGGCCTTGAGCACCAGTTGCCGCAGGTCCAGGTGCGGGGTGTCGGCGGGCATCTCGCGCAGTTCTGGCGCCTCGCCGAGCAGGTGTTCCAGCTCGTGGTGGAAGATCAACGGCAGGCCGGTGACGGCCAGCAACAGCAGGAACAGCGTGCACACCAGGCTGCTCCAGGTGTGGATCGCTGACCAGCGGCGGATGGTTTGGCTTTTCATCACGGTTCCATTTACGTCTGATTATGGCTGGGGCTGGTGCGTAGCCGTTCGCCGGCAAGCCGGCTCCTACAGGTAGGAGCCGGCTTGCCGGCGAATGGGCCGCAGGGCGGTCCCGGTCACTCAGAACTTGTAGGAAGCACTGGCGACGACGCTGCGCTGGTCGCCGTAGTAGCAGTAGTACCCGTCGCAGGTGGAGAGGTAGTCCTTGTTCAGCAGGTTGGTGGCGTTGATCGCCACCGAGGCGCCCTTGAGGCTGTTGTCCAGGCGGCCCAGGTCGTAGTGCACGGCCGCGTCGAACACGGTGTAGGCGTTGGCCTTGCCCAGCCAGGTGTTCTCCTGGTTGCCATAGGTGTTGCCGGTGTAGCGTGCGCCCAGGCCGATCCCGAAACCGTCGAGCACGCCGCTGTGCCAGGTGTAGTCGGCCCACAGCGAGGCTTGCTGGTTCGGCATCAGCTGCAGACGGTTGCCCTTGTACTGGCCGTCCTGTACTTCGGACTTGGCCAGGGTATAGGCGGCAACCACCTTCAGGTTTTCGGTCACATCGGAAACGGCTTCGAGCTCCAGGCCACGCACCTTCACTTCACCGGTCTGGCGGGTGACGCTCACGCCGCCCTCGATATTGCTGACCTGGATGTTCTTCTGGGTCAGGTCATACACGGCGGCGGACAGCAGGGTGTTGGAGCCCGGTGGCTGGTACTTGATACCCAGCTCCCATTGCTTGCCTTCGGTTGGCTTGAAGGTCTTCTCCGGGTCCGCGTCCGCGCTGCCGGCGGGTTGGAACGACTCGGCATAGGACAGGTAGGGCACGAACCCGGAATCGAAGACGTAGCTGATTGCCGCGTTGCCGCTGAATTTCTTGTCACGCTGGGTGTTGGTGGCATCGCCCTTGTTGAAGAACTTGGTGCCGGCGTGCACCCAGTCTTCACGACCGCCAAGGGTCAGGCGCCACTTGTCGAGGGCCATCTGGTCCTGGACGTAGAGGCCGGTCTGGACGGTCTTCTGGTTGTAGTCGTAGTAGGCCGAGGAGCGGTCCGGGCGGATGATCGGCACGCCATACACCGGGTTGACGGCATTGGTGGGCGGTACGTCGAAGCCGTAGATCGCCAGGTAGTTGTGGTCGGTGCGCTGGTGGTCCAGGCCGATCAGCACGGTATGGGTGATTGCACCGGTGGCGAAGTCGGCCTGGAAATTGTTGTCCACCGCGAACTGGCTGATGTCTTCATCGACGTTGGTGGACATGCGATTGACGGTACCATCATCCGCCACCGGGCCACCGGGTGAGTAGTAGGCACCGGGGGTAATGGTCTGGAATGACAGGTCCGATTTGGTATAGCGCAGGTTCTGGCGGAACTGCCAGACATCGTTGAAACGATGCTCGAACGCGTAGCCCAGGGCGTAGTAGGTGCGATCGTAGAACTCGTAGTCCGGGTCGCCGAGGTTCTTGTGATGGGAGATCTTGCCGAACGGCATGTCGATCTTGGTGCCCTGGATTGGCCGGAACTGGCTGGTGGCTCCGGTATCGTCACGGGTGAACTGGGTGAGGAAGGTCAGCGACGTGTCTTCGTCGATGTTCCAGGTCAGGCTGGGCGCGATGTTGTAGCGCTTGTCGTCGACATGGTCGATCTGGGTGCCGCCGTCGCGCACCACGCCGCTGACGCTGTAGAGGAACTGACCCTGGTCGTCGATCTTTCCGGTGCTGGCGAAGTTGATCTGGCGGTGGTTGTCGCTGCCGTATTGCAGTTCGATCTCGTGGGCGCTTTCGGCCTGCGGGCGACGGCTGACCATGTCCAGCAGGCCGCCGGGCGGGGTCTGGCCATAGATCGACGATGCCGGGCCGCGCAGCAGTGCGAGGCGGTCCAGGTTCCAGGTCTCGGCTTTGGGGTTGGCATAGATGCCGCGTGGCAGTGGCAGGCCATCGAGGAACTGGGTCGGCTCGAAACCACGCACGCGCATCCAGTCGTAGCGGGTATCGCTGCCATAGCTGGCGGAGACGATCCCCGGCATGTAGCGCACGGCATCATCGAGGCTGTGCACGCCGCGATCGCTCATCTGCTGGCGGGTGGCGACGGAGATGGAGCGGGGCACTTCGACCAGTGCGGTGTCGGTCTTGGTACCCGCGGCGGTGCGCTTGGCGACGTAACCCTCCACCGGCCCCCAGGCGCTTTCGCTGTCGCTGGCGGCGTTCACGCTGGTTTCCGGCAGCACCAGGCTGTCCTCTGGCGCAGCGACCAGGCTGTAGGTGCCGGCGCTGCTCTGCTGCAACTGCAGGCCGGTGCCACGCAGGGCCGCCTGCAGGGCACCGACACCGTTGTACTCGCCGTTGACCGGCGCCGAGGCGCGGCCACTGACCAAGGCCGGGTCCAGGGCCAGGGCGATACCGGCTTGGCTGGCGATCTGGTTCAGGGTGCTGGCCAGCGGCGCGCTGGGCAGGTTGTAGGCACGCATGGCGGACTGTTCGGCGGCGAACAGGGCGGGGCTGGCCAACGGGGCGGCCAAGCCGATGGCCAGGGCCATCAAGCTGGGGCGAAGCAAAGCATCAACGGCACGGGACATGCAGCGGCTCCTCGACGAAATAGTGCTGACTGCTTCCTTGCCGAGCGAGAGTGGGAAAGTGACAGGGGCTTTTGAAAAAAATTTTTGAGGGCGGTGGGGCTTCTGTAGGAGCCGGCCTTGCCGGCGAACGGGCCCGACGCGCAACCGAGGCGGGCCCGTTCGCCAGCAAGGCTGGCTCCTACAGGTTGGGCGGCAGCCTTTATTTGGCGGTGACGGTCACCCACCACGGCGTGTGCCGTTCGATCTTCACCGGCAACGCCGGCTGCAGCGACGCCAGGGCCAGGTCGGTGTCGGTCAGCGGGAAGCTGCCACTCACGCGCAGCTCGGCGACCTCGTCGGTCACGCCCAGGTGGCCGCTGCGGTACTGTCCGAGGGTGGCCACAAGGTCGGCCAGGCGCACGTTGTCGACCACCAGCATGCCGCGGGTCCAGGCGTCGCTGCCGGCGGTCACCGGGTCGACGCGGCCAAGGCCATCGGCGCTCATCAAGACCTGCTGGCCTTCGCGCAGGACCTGTTCGTCGCCACTGTTCTGCGGCTTGGCGGCCACCGAGGCTTGCAGCACCTCCAGGCGCGTGCCACCCGCTTCGCGCTTGACCAGGAAGCGCGTGCCCAGCGGGCGCAGGCGCCCATCCTCGGTTCGTACCAGCAGCGGGCGGCTGTCGGCGTGGCCGGTCTCCACGGAGATTTCGCCCTGGTGCAGCACGATCAGCCGCTGCTCGCCGTGGAAGTCGATATCCACCGCGGTGTGGGTGTTCAGGCTCAGCAAGGTGCCGTCTTCAAGGCGCAGGGTGCGCATTTCGCCGGTGGCGGTGCGCTGGTCGGCCAGCCAGTAGCCCGGAGCGAGGGTGGGTACCCCGGCCCAGGCCAGCAACCCGCCAAGCACCAGCATCCCGGCCAGGCCCGCACCCAGCCCGCCGAGCCGCTGGCGCAGGCCCGCACGCGATTGCAGCAAGGTGTGGCGCACCGGGCCGGCGGCGGCGCTGACGCGTTGGTCGAGGGCGCCCAGTTGCCGCCAGGCGCGGGCATGCTCCTCATGGGCCGCATGCCAGCGCATGAATTCGCTGCGTTCGTCCGGGGTACCGCTGTCTTCGTCCAGGCACAGCTTCCAGGCAATGGCCGCTTCCAGCACTTTGCCGGACACCGGGGCAGGGTTCATGTCGGTTCCCCGTACAGGGCGACATAGCACTGGCGCAGGCCTTGGGCGATGTACTGGCGCACACGCGACACCGAAACACCCAGGCGTTCGGCGATCTCGGCATGGCCCAGGCCGTCGAGGCGGTTGTACAGGAAGGCGGCGCGGGCTTTGCTCGACAGCTTGCCGAGCAGATGGTCGATGGCCTTGAGGTCTTCGAGGATCAAGTGTTGCAGTTCCGGGGAGGGGTGCTCAGTCTCCGGCAGCAGGGCAAGCTCTGCAAGGTAGGCTTGTTCCAGGGCCGCGCGGCGGAAATGATCGAACAGCAGCCCTTTGGCGACGGCTACCAGGAACGCCCGGGGTTCGCGGGGGGCGTCCAGGCGCTCGCGGCCGAGCAGGCGCACGAAGGTGTCCTGGCTCAGGTCCTCGGCACGCTGGCGGCAGGCGGTGCTGCGCTGCAGCCAGGCCAGCAGCCAGCCGCGATGGTCGCGGTACAGCGCCCCGACCAGATCGGCATGTGGACTCTGCGCAGACGTCAAGAAGCGTCCCCCGGGAAAGAATGCGTTAACTAACGATAATTATTCGCGATTGTGGCAGAGGCGGGGGGCGGGGCGCAATTGACGCTTATCGGATTGCCATCACGTTGGCGGCTGTTCGCTGCAACCCATTGATCCGAGGCGACCTCTGTAGGAGCGGCTTCAGCCGCGATCACCCGCGAAGCGGGTGTCAGGCACCGCGTTGCCTGCATCGCGGCTGAAGCCGCTCCTACCGAATACGTGGCCGCGAGGTGCCCATCAGAAACCGTGGTTATGTACCTTGCGCCGGCGCCACTGCTTGAGCCGCTGCTCCAGCTGCAACGGACTGTCCAACTGCTGGCGGCGGGCCTGGCTGAACAGGATCAAGGCCAGTTCAGCGGTGACCTGGGCATCGGCACTGGCATGGTGGCGGGCCTGCACCTCCAGGCCGAAGCGGGCTATCCAGTCATCCAGCCCGGCTTCGCGCAACACGGTGTCGGGGTTGAGCATCGGCGCCAGTTCCGCAACGTCGAGGAACACATGCTGCAGGCGCAGGCCCAGGCTGTCCTTGAGGGCCCGGGCCAGCATGCGCTGGTCGAACGGGGCGTGGAACGCCAGTACCGGGCTGTCGCCGATGAATTCCAGCAGTTCGAGCAACGCCTCGGCCGGGTCGCATCCCGCCGCCAGGGCACTGGGACCGAGGCGGTGGATCAATACGCTGGCATTGGTCTTCTGCAGTGGGCGATGCAGGGTCCGCTCGAACGGGCGGCCCAGGTCGATGGCGCCATCCTCGATGGCCACCGCGCCGATCGACAGCACCTGGTCACGGTTGAGGTTCAAGCCGCTGGTCTCCAGGTCCAGCACCACCCAGCGCTGTTCGCGCAGCGAGCACACTGCCGGTGGCGCGGGCCTGGGCAACTGCGCCAGGCGCTGGCGCAGGCGGTCGTCGAGTGCCGGCACCGCCGGGCGCAACCAGGCGAACAGGTTCACAGCTGGTACCGCAGGGCCAGGCTGCTTTGCAGGCGCTGGGCCTGGCGCAGGGATTCGCGCAGGATGCGCCGGTCCAGGTGGTTGAGGCTGTCCGGGTCGAGGCGGTTGGAATAGGGCAGGTTGTCGCGGGTCTGGCGCTGGTGCTGCTGCATGCGGGTCTGCTGGATGAAGTGGTACGCCTCTTCATAGGCTGCGCCGTCCAGCGCCTCGATGACACCCTTGTCCACCAGCAGGCGCAGCCGCTCGAGGGTATTGCAGGCACCAATGCCATTGGCCAGGGCCAGCAGCCGCGCGCCATCGACGAACGGGGTCAGGCCTTGCACCTTGAGGTCGAGGGTCGCGGCCTTGTCGTCGCCCTGGCGGGTCAGCACGAACTCGCGCAGGCGCCCGACTGGTGGGCGCTGGCGCAGGGCGTTGTCGGCCAGCATGCGCTGGAAGATGCGGTTGTCCGCCACCTGCTCCAGCAGGCCCCGGCGCAGTTGTTCGCAGCCTTGCTCGTCGCCCCAGACCACACGCAGGTCGAAATAGATGCTCGACCCCAGCAGATTCTCGGGGCTTGCCTCGCGCACAAAGCCAGCGAAGCGCCGTGCCCATTCGCTGCGTGACAGGCACAGCTCGGGGTTGCCGGCCATGACGTTGCCCTTGCACAGGGTGAAGCCGCACTGGGCGAGGTTATGGTTGATGAACTGGGCCAGCGGCAGCAGCTTCGCGCGAATTGCATCGGCTTCGGTGGCGTCGCGCGCCTCGAAGAGAATCCCGTTGTCCTGGTCGGTGTGCAGGGTCTGTTCGCGGCGCCCTTCGCTGCCAAAGCACAGCCAGTTGAACGGCACGCCCGGGTCGCCGCGTTCGGCGATGGCCAGTTCGATCACCCGGCACACGGTGTGGTCGTTGAGCAGGGTGATGATCTGGGTGATCTGGGTCGAGGAGGCGCCGTGGGCGAGCATGCGCTCGACCAGCTGGCCGATCTCGCCGCGCAGCGACACCAGGGTGTCCAGCCGCGGCGCATGGCGGATGGTACGTGCCAGGTGCACCAGGTCGACACGTTGCAGCGAGAACAGGTCGCGCTCGGAGATCACGCCGCACAGGCGCTGGTTCTCCACCAGGCAGACATGGGCGATGTGCCGCTCGGTCATGGCCATGGCCGCGTCGAAGGCGCTGGCCTGGGGGCTGAGCGAGAACGGCCGGGCGGTCATGTAGCGCTCGATCGGCGCGGTCAGCTCGGCGCTGGCATCGGCCACCACCTGGCGCAGGTCACGCAGGGTGAAGATGCCGGTGGGGTGGCGCTGTTCATCGACGATGACGATGCTGCCCACCTGCTGCTCGTGCATCAGTCGCACCGCTTCGCGCAGTGGGGTATTAGCCGAGCAGACCACTGGATGGCGCAGGGCCAGTTCGCCCAATGGTGTGTTCAGCGAATACTGGGTGCCGAGGGTTTCCACTGCTCGCTGGCGCACCTGCTGGTTGACCTGATCGAGCAGGCTGCTCACGCCACGCAGGGCGAAGTCGCGAAACGCCTCGGACATGGAAAACACGCGGATGAACGCGGCCTTGTTCAACTGCAGGCAGAACGTATCCTCACCGGCCAGGTGTTCGGTGCGGGTGGCCCGCTCGCCCAGTAGTGCGGCCAGCGGGAAACATTCGCCGCTGGCGATCTCGAAGGTGGTTTCGGTGCCTGGCCGGGTGACATGCTGGCGCTCGCCGACCACGCGCCCTTGCTTGACGATGTAGAAATGCTCGACGGGGCCGTCGGTGGGCTTGATGATGCTTTCACCACCTGCGTAGAAGCGCAGCTGGCATTGTTCCACCAGGTAGGCCAGGTGGCTCTGTTCCATCTGATTGAACGGCGGGAAGCGCTGCAGGAACTGCAGGGTACCCTGGATGTTCTGCAGCACTGCTGTCCTGCCTGCTTGGGTGTAGGCGTCCTTTTTGCTCATGGAACCAACCGCGTTAAAAGTGTCTGCATGGAGAGGCGCAGACCTTGTTGTTCTAGGCCTCCATGGTCGGACGACGGCTCTGCGGTGCCCATTGGACGTAAGTCTATAAGGCGCAGGAGCGGGTTCGCTGCTTCTGCCAGGTGTCAAATTACCGACGAAAGGCATTTTGCATGCAGGGGTTTGCAGTCTGAACTTGAATAACGAGGTTTTTTGACGAGATGGCCATGGCTGAGCATGACGATATCCTGAGTGACGCCGAGCGTGAGGCGTTGGCCATGGTGACTGCCCCTCCCACGCAGGAACCCCTGGTATTGGTGGTGGATGACAATCCAGTGAACAGCCAGGCGCTGAGCCTTTATCTGAAGGCCAAAGGCATTGGAAGCGTGACCGCTGATGGTGCCCAGGCGGCGTTGAGTCGGCTGAAGCGGGAACCGCGGATCGGCCTGATGATCACTGACCTGCGCATGGAGCCCAAGGATGGCCTGGAGTTGATCCGGTTGATTCGCGAGTCGGAGCGTGCGGCGTTGTCGATCATCGTGGTGTCCGGCGACACCGATGTGAAAGAGGCGGTGGACGTTATGCACCTGGGAGTGGTGGATTTCCTGCTCAAGCCGGTGGACCTGGACAGGTTGATGGAACTGGTGAAAAAGGAACTGAAAATCGAGTAGGAGCGGCTTTAGCCGCGATCACCTGCGAAGCAGGTGCCAGGCACCGCGTTGCCCGCATCGCGGCTACCGCTCCTACGGAGGAATCTGTTCCCTGCACGACGGCGCAGCGAACGGGCCGCATCGCGGCCCCTCACAGCTTACAACCCGTTACGCGCCTTGAACTCGCGGCGACGACGGTGCAGCACCGGCTCGGTATAGCCGTTTGGTTGCTTGGCGCCCTCGACCACCAGCTCGATAGCGGCCTGGAACGCGATGTTGTCATCGAAGTTCGGTGCCATCGGGCGGTACAGGGCGTCACCGGCGTTCTGCTTGTCCACCACCGCGGCCATGCGCTTGAGGCTTTCCAGCACTTGTTCCTGGGTGACCACGCCATGACGCAGCCAGTTGGCCAGCAGCTGTGCCGAGATACGCAAGGTGGCGCGGTCTTCCATCAGGCCGACATCGTTGATGTCAGGTACCTTCGAGCAACCCACGCCCTGGTCGATCCAGCGCACCACGTAACCGAGGATGCCCTGGGCGTTATTGTCCAGTTCGTTGCGGATCTCTTCTGCGGACCAGTTGGTGTCGGCAGCCAGCGGGATGGTCAGGATGTCGTCGACCGAAGCAGGGGTGCGCGAAGCCAGCTCGCGTTGACGCGCCTGCACATCGACCTTGTGGTAGTGCAGGGCGTGCAGGGTGGCGGCGGTCGGCGACGGTACCCAGGCGGTGTTGGCGCCGGCCAGCGGGTGGGCGATCTTCTGCTCGAGCATGGCGGCCATCAGGTCCGGCATGGCCCACATGCCCTTGCCGATCTGCGCGCGGCCTTGCAGGCCGGTGGCCAGACCGACATCGACGTTGTTGTTCTCGTAGGCGCCGATCCACTTCTCGTTCTTCATGGCGCCCTTGCGCACCACGGCGCCGGCTTCCATCGACGTGTGGATTTCGTCGCCGGTGCGGTCGAGGAAGCCGGTGTTGATGAACACCACGCGCTCGGCGGCCGCCTTGATGCAGGACTTGAGGTTGACCGTGGTGCGGCGTTCCTCGTCCATGATGCCGACCTTGACGGTATTGCGCTGCATGCCCAGCAGGTCTTCGACGCGGCTGAAGATCTCGGCGGCGAAGGCCACCTCTTCAGGGCCGTGCATTTTGGGTTTGACGATGTACACGCTGCCGCTGCGGGTGTTCTTGCGGCTGGTGTTGCCGTTGAGGTTGTGCAGGGCGATCAGGTTGGTGAACAGGCCGTCCTGGATACCTTCCGGAATCTCGTTGCCCTGGGCGTCGAGGATCGCCGGGTTGGTCATCAGGTGACCGACGTTGCGCACGAACAGCAGCGAACGACCGTGCAGGGTGACGCTGCCACCGTTCGGTGCGGCGTACTCGCGGTCAGGGTTCATGGTGCGGGTGAAGGTCTTGCCGCCCTTGCTGACGCTCTCGGCCAGGTCGCCTTTCATCAGGCCCAGCCAGTTGCGGTAGACGATCACTTTGTCGTCGGCGTCGACAGCGGCGACAGAGTCTTCGCAGTCCATGATGGTGGTCAGCGCCGACTCCATCAGGATGTCTTTAACACCTGCGGCATCGGTGCTGCCGACGGGGGTGGTGGCGTCGACCTGGATCTCGAAGTGCAGGCCGTTGTGCTTGAGCAGCACCGCGGTCGGGGCCTTGGCGTCGCCATGGAAGCCGATCAGCTGGGCGTCGTCGCGCAGGCCGCTGTTGCTGCCGCCCTTGAGGGCGACCACCAGCTTGCCGCCTTCGATGCGGTAGGCGGTGGAATCGACATGGGAGCCTGCAGCCAGTGGCGCGGCCTGGTCGAGGAAGGCACGGGCGAAGGCGATGACCTTGTCGCCGCGCAGCTTGTTGTAACCCTGGCCTTTCTCGGCGCCGCCCTCATCGCTGATGACGTCGGTGCCGTACAGCGCGTCGTACAGCGAGCCCCAGCGGGCGTTGGCGGCGTTCAGGGCGAAGCGGGCGTTCATCACCGGCACCACCAGCTGCGGGCCGGCCATGTGGGCGATTTCTTCGTCTACGTTTTGCGTGGTGGCCTGGAAGTCCTCGGCCTGCGGCAGCAGGTAGCCGATTTCCTGGAGGAAGGCTTTGTACGCCACGGCGTCGTGGGCCTGGCCCTTGCGCGCCTGGTGCCAGGCGTCGATCTTCGCTTGCAGCTCGTCGCGCTTGGCGAGCAGGGCTTTGTTCTTGGGAGCGAGGTCGTTGATGATCTTCTCGGCACCGGCCCAGAACTGCTCGGCGTTGATGCCGGTCCCCGGAATGGCTTCGTTGTTGACGAAGTCGAACAGGACCTTGGCGACCTGAAGGCCACCGACTTGAACGTATCCAGTCATTGCTTGCCTCACCTCTGCTCAGCTATTTCGCTTTCGCTCTTCTGTATTAAGCCTGTAGCGCTTCTCTAAACACGGCACCAGTGCATGCCCCAATGACTCACGAGGGCGGCTGGGTGCGGCTCGCCAGACGGGGCGGCGAGCGGGTGGCGTATTTTCACAGGCGCCTTGGCAGACATCGAAACGACGTTTTGTAGTCCACGTCGACGCATACTACATGAAGCAGCAGGCAGGTAAACATCAGACTAAAAGCGTCGCTCCGCGACCGGTTGGTCGCATAGGGTCACGCTGGGAGACGACATGTTCGCAAAAAACAGGTGGATTGTTCCAGATAAATCTTGAAACAGTACACGATTGCTTGGCTGAGCTGTCCTGCGGCAGGTTGCCGCGCCTTGCCTATACTGATGCGATCCCAGTTTTTCGGCCGTCTGCCGCGGCCCTGACCGAACCAAGAGGAGTGGCCTGTGGACCATCTCGTACTCACCGTGATCGCCCCCGACAAGGCCGGGCAGGTCGAACGCATCGCCGAATGCATCGCCAATCACAACGGCAACTGGCTGGAAAGCCGCATGTCGCGCATGGCCGGGCAGTTCGCCGGGATCCTGCGGGTGGCCGTGCCGGCGGAAAACTACGACGAGCTTGTCGCCTCGCTGCAGAAGCTTGCCCAACACGACATCCGCGTGCTGATCGCCGAAAGCGGCATCGAGCCGTCCTGCACCTGGAAACCGATCGCCATGGAGCTGGTGGGCAACGATCGGCCGGGCATTGTCCGTGATATCACCCGCTTGCTGGCCGAGCAAGGGGTGAATGTGGAGCGGCTGAGCACCGAGGTTCGCCCGGCGCCGATGAGCAGCGAGCCGCTGTTCCGCGCCGATGCCTTGCTGGCGCTGCCGTTGACCTTGTCGCTGGAAGACCTGCAGCGGCGGTTGGAGAGTCTGGCCGATGACCTGATGGTGGAGTTGAAGCTGCGGCCGGAAGAGTGATTCAAGAGCGCCGCGCCCCTGTAGGAGCCGGCTTGCCGGCGAACAAGGTTATCCCCGATTTCAGAGGGACGTCTCTGTGGATAACCTGGGGGTGCCCCGTTGCAGGCCAATAATGGCGCAGCCTGGCGCGATTTGAGCAAAAAACATCCAATAATCAGTGGCTTGTGCACAAACGACGGGGACGAGGGTGTGGATAACCTTTGGAGCGCTTGCTGCAGGCCACGTCTTCCGTGGCCTGCAGCAATATGATCGATTTTTGATCAGGCGCGCTTGCGCAAGCTGATCCAGGCATCGACGCTATAAACCGCCAGGCCGGCCCAGATGCAGGTGAACGCCAGCAGGTTGCTCGCCGTCAGATGCTCGTCGAACAGCAGTACCGCCTGCAACAGTACCAGGGTCGGTGCCAGGTACTGCAGGAAGCCCAGCGTGGTGTAGGGCAGGTGACGGGCTGCGGCGTTGAAGCAGACCAGCGGCACCAGTGTCACCGGGCCGGCCGCGATCAACCACAGCGCCTCGCTGCTGCTGAAGAACTCAGGGCTGGCGCTGCTGGCGGCCGGGTGCAGCAATAGCCAGCCAATGGCGATGGGCACCAGCATCCAGGTCTCGACCACCAGCCCAGGCAGCGCGGCCACGGGTGCCTGCTTGCGAATCAACCCATAGAAACCGAACGACAGTGCCAGCGCCAGCGACACCCATGGCAGGCTGCCGACCTGCCACACCTGTTGCACCACCCCCAGTGCCGCCAGCCCCACCGCCAGCCATTGCAGGCGGCGCAGGCGCTCGCCGAGCAGCAGCATGCCCAGCAGCACGTTGATCAGCGGGTTGATGTAGTAGCCCAGGCTGGCCTCGAGCATGCGCCCGTTGTTCACTGCCCACACGTAGGTCAGCCAGTTGCCGGCGATCAGCGCGCCGCTCAGGGCCAGGATCGCCAGGCGTCGCGGGTTTTCGCGCAGCTCGCGCCACCAGCCGGGGTGTTTCCACACCAGCAGCAGGAGCGAGCCGAACAGCGCTGACCAGAGCACCCGGTGGACGATGATCTCCACCGCCGGGACGCTCTGGATGGCTTTGAAGTACAGGGGGAACAGGCCCCAGATGATGTAGGCGCCGAGGCCCAGGAGGTACCCGCGGCGCGGGTTGGCGGCGTGCATGAAAAATCCTTGCTTAGGTAGCTAAATAAAGCGACGCCTATTGTAGACAGACCGCGACGCGCTTCTAGAACAATTTCAAGGGTTCTTCATCCAGTGCGGCGATCTGCTCGCGCAGGGTGAGGATCTGGTCGCCCCAGTAGCGCGGCTGACCGAACCAGGGGAAGCTCGGCGGGAACGCCGGGTCGTCCCAGCGCCGCGCCAGCCAGGCGCTGTAGTGCAGCTGGCGCAGGGCCCGCAGTGGCTCGATCAGGGCCAGTTCGCGCGGGTCGAAGTCGTGGAACTCGTTGTAGCCGTCGATCAGTTCGGCCAGCTGGCCCAGGCGTTCTTCGCGGCTGCCGGCGAGCATCATCCACAGGTCCTGGACGGCCGGCCCCATGCGGCAGTCGTCGAGGTCGACGACGTGGTAGATGTCGTCGCGGTGCATCAGGTTGCCGGGGTGCAGGTCACCGTGCAGACGGATCGTCTGGTGCGGGGTGCGGGCGTAGACATCCTCGACCCGCTTCAACAGGTCGCGGGCCACCGACTCGTAGGCCGGCAGCAGCTCGCGGGGCACGAAGTCGCCATCGAGCAGGGTCTTGAGCGAGGCGTGGCCGAAGTTGTCCACAGCCAGGGATTCACGGTGGGCGAAGGGCTTGGTGGCACCCACCGCATGCAGGCGCCCGAGCAGTTGCCCGAGGCGATAGAGCTGGTCGAGGTTGCCCGGCTCCGGGGCATGCCCGCCACGGCGTGGGAACAGGGTGAAGCGGAAACCCTGGTGCTCGAACAGCGAGCGACCTTCGTGCAGCAGGGGGGCCACCACTGGCACTTCGCACTCGGCCAGTTCAGTCGTGAAGGCGTGTTCCTCCAGAATCGCCGCATCGCTCCAGCGTCCTGGGCGGTAGAACTTGGCGATCAGCGGCTGTTCCCCCTCGATGCCCACCTGATAGACGCGGTTCTCGTAGCTGTTGAGCGCCAGCACTCGTGCGTCGCTGAGAAAGCCCAGGCTTTCCACGGCATCCAGTACGAGGTCGGGGGTGAGGGTATCGAAGGGGTGGGACATGAAAGGCTCCAAGCGCGGGGGCTGCGTGGGCGCATGGTAGCGCATTGGCCTGGGCATGAATGTGTTCGGCAGGCTCACGTCTTGCCTGTAGGAGCCGGCTTGCCGGCGATGGGCTGCACAGCAGCCCCGCTTCAGAGCCCTGTGTGCATCAGACTGGAACGCCGAGCAACACATGCGACGGGTGGAACTGCACCCGCAACGTGCTTCCCGCTCCTACCCTGTGCTGCGTCACCCACTGTTCCTCGGCAATAGCACACAGTGTCTGGCCGTTACCCAGCGCCAGGCGCACTTCACTCGGCCCGTCGGTATCGGCCAGCACTTCCTCGACCTTTGCCTCCAGACAGTTGCTGCCGGGTTCCGGCGCCTCATCCGCGCCAAGCAACTGCACCCAGCCCGCCTTGAGCAGTGCAATTACGGTCGCGCCCAATGCCAGCTCCAAGCGCTCGGTACTGCCGCGTGTGATCAACGCTTCGATCTCCAGCCCACCGCCCAGGTCCAGGCTGATGCGGTCATGCCGGCCTTCACGGCGCAGCCCGCTGATTCGCCCTTGCAGCTGGTTGCGTGCACTGGTGCGCAACATCAGGCGCCCGAGCAGGTCGAGGTCGCTGGTTTCCTCGGCGGCTTCAAGTATCTGCGCTTGCAAGGCCTGCAGACGCTGATAGAGACGCAGCACCCGCTCACCCTCCGCGGACAGCCGCGCGCCACCGCCGCCGCGCCCCCCCGTGCTGCGCTCCACCAAGGGTTGCGCCGCCAGGTTGTTGAGCTCGTCGATGGCGTCCCAGGCCGCCTTGTAGCTGATGCCGGCGGCCTTGGCCGCGCGGGTGATCGAGCCTTGTTCGGCCACATGCTGCAACAGGGCGATGCGCTGTGGGCGGCGGGCGATGTGCTGGGTGAGCAGGGCAGGCAGGGACATGGGCGGGTATCGAATGTGGTGAATATCCCGCGACGTTGCCGCCCGCACCCGGTCAAGTCAAGCCTGGCCGGGGCGAGGCGTGCGCGCCAGGCAGTAGATGTCGACGCGCCGGGCACCGGCCTTGCGCAGCAGCCCGGCGATCGCCTGGGCGGTCGCGCCGGTGGTCATGACATCGTCGACTACGGCCAGGTGCAGGCCTTCGACATCAGTGCCGGGCGCCAGGGCGAAGGCCCGGCGCAGATTGCGTTGCCGAGCAGTGGCGCCCAGTGCCTGCTGGGCGGGTGTGTCGCGCGTGCGCTCCAGCAGGTGTTCATCCCAGGGCAGTTCAAGCTGCCTGGACAGCCAGCGACACAGCATGGCCGCCTGGTTGAAGCCACGCTGGCGCAGTCGACGCCTCGCTAAAGGAACGGGCAACAGCCGGTCGGGCCTCGGCAAGCCTTCGCCATGGCGATGTTCCACGGCATGCCCGAGCAACTGTGCCATCAACCGTCCAAGGGGCCATTGGCTGTTGTGCTTGAAACGGCTGATCAGGGTGTCGACTGGAAAGCCGTAGTGCCAGGCGGCGACGACCCGGCAGAACGCCGGTCGGCGACGGCTGCAACTGGCACAGGTGAGCCCCTCCAGCGACAGTGGCAAGGCGCAGCGGATGCATTGTTCACCCAGCCAGGGCAGCTCGCTTTCACAGGCTTGGCACAGTGGATAAGGCTGCCTGGCGGGCTCATCGCAAAGCAAACATGTATGTCTATTATTTATACACTTGTAAACCAGTGATTTTATGTTTGGTTGACAGTTCATAGGCCTTCCATGACTATGCGAGCTATCCGTGATGCGCTGGTAGGTTTTCTTGTTCCGGCGTCAGTCAGACCCTAGATAAGGAAACGCCGATGAGCGCCAGCGCAATTGCAACTACACGTCACGACTGGTCCCTGGCCGAGGTCAAGGCGCTGTTCCAGCAGCCATTCAACGACTTGCTGTTCCAGGCCCAGACCATGCACCGCGCGCACTTCGACCCCAACCGCGTGCAGGTTTCCACGCTGCTGTCGATCAAGACCGGCGCCTGCCCGGAAGATTGCAAATATTGTCCGCAGTCCGGCCACTACAACACCGGGCTGGAAAAGCAGAAGCTGATGGAAGTGCAGAAAGTGCTGGAGGAAGCCGCCCGGGCCAAGGCCATCGGTTCGACCCGTTTCTGCATGGGCGCGGCCTGGAAGCACCCGTCGGCCAAGGACATGCCCTACGTGCTGGAAATGGTCAAAGGGGTCAAGGCCATGGGCCTGGAGACCTGCATGACCCTCGGCAAGCTCGACCAGGAGCAAACATTGGCCCTGGCCCAGGCCGGCCTGGACTACTACAACCACAACCTCGATACCTCGCCGGAGTTCTACGGCAGCATCATCACCACCCGCACCTACAGCGAGCGCCTGCAGACGCTGGCCTACGTCCGTGATGCCGGGATGAAGATCTGCTCCGGCGGCATCCTCGGCATGGGCGAGTCGCTGGACGACCGCGCCGGCCTGCTGATCCAGCTGGCCAACCTGCCCGAGCACCCGGAGTCGGTGCCGATCAACATGCTGGTCAAAGTCGCCGGCACGCCGCTGGCCGAGGAAGAAGACGTCGACCCGTTCGACTTCATCCGCATGCTGGCCGTGGCCCGAATCCTCATGCCCAAGTCCCACGTGCGCCTGTCAGCCGGTCGCGAGCAGATGAACGAGCAGATGCAGGCCCTGGCGTTCATGGCCGGCGCTAACTCGATCTTCTACGGCGAGAAACTGCTGACCACCGGCAACCCACAGGCCGACAAGGACATGCAACTGTTCGCCCGCCTCGGTATCAAGCCCGAAGCCCGTGAAGAACACGCCGACGAAGTGCACCAGGCGGCCATCGAGCAGGCGCTGGTCGAACAGCGCAACAGCGAGCTGTTCTACGACGCAGCCTCGGCCTGACCATGGCCTTCGACCTCGCCGCGCGGCTGGCCGAACGGCGTGCCGCGGACCTCTATCGGCAACGGCCGCTGCTGCAAAGCCCGCAAGGGCCGCAGGTGGTGGTCGACGGACAGCCGCTGCTGGCATTCTGCAGCAACGACTACCTGGGGCTGGCCAACCACCCCGACGTGATCCAGGCCTGGCGCGATGGCGCCGGGCGCTGGGGCGTCGGCGGCGGTGCCTCGCACCTGGTGATCGGCCACAGCACCCCACATCACCAGGTCGAGGAGGCGCTTGCCGAGCTGACCGGGCGCCCGCGCGCACTGCTGTTCTCCACCGGCTACATGGCCAATCTCGGTGCCATTACCGCGCTGGTGGGGCAGGGCGACACGGTGCTGCAGGACCGCCTCAACCACGCTTCGCTGCTCGATGGCGGCCTGCTCAGCGGCGCCCGCTTCGGCCGTTACCTGCACAACGATCCCGCGAGCCTCGCCAGCCGCCTGGAGAAGGCCACCGGCAATACCCTGGTGGTCACCGATGGCGTGTTCAGCATGGATGGTGATTGCGCCAACCTGCCCGCGCTGGCTGACGTGGCGCGGGCCCGTGGTGCCTGGCTGATGGTCGACGACGCCCATGGCCTTGGCACGCTGGGCGCCAACGGCGGTGGCCTGGTCGAGCAGTTTGGTCTGGGCGTCGACGACGTGCCGGTGCTGATCGGCACCCTGGGCAAGGCCTGTGGCACTTCCGGTGCCTTCGTCGCCGGCAGCGAGGAACTGATCGAGGCACTGGTGCAGTTCGCCCGGCCCTACATCTACACCACCAGCCAGCCACCGGCATTGGCCTGTGCGACGCTCAAGGCACTGGAGTTGTTGCGCCGCGACACCTGGCGCCGAGAGCACTTGGCTGCGTTGATCCATCAGTTCCGTGAAGGCGCGCAGCAGATCGGCCTGACCCTGATGGACAGCCAGACGGCGATCCAGCCGATCCTGATCGGCGATGCAGGGCGCGCCATGGCGCTGTCGCAAAAACTGCGCGAGCGCGGCTTGCTGGTCACCGCGATCCGCCCACCCACCGTGCCTGCCGGCAGTGCGCGCTTGCGCGTGACCCTGAGCGCGGCCCACAGCGAGGCCCAGGTCCAGCTATTGTTGAATGCATTGGCCGAGTGTTATCCACAGCTGGAGTCCGCCGATGCGTAACCGACTGATCCTCCTGCCCGGCTGGGGGCTGGGCACCGCATCCCTGGAGCCGTTGGCCGCCAGCCTGCGGGCCCAGGATTCACGCCTGCAGGTCGAGCTGATGCCACTGCCGGAGCTGGCCGACAGCGATGTCCAGGCCTGGGTCGATCATCTCGACCGTAAATTGCCCACTGACGTGTGGCTGGGTGGCTGGTCACTGGGCGGCATGCTCGCCAGCCTGCTGGCGCACAAGCGCGGCGACCATTGCTGCGGACTACTGACCCTGGCCAGCAATCCGTGCTTCGTGGCCCGTCCCGACTGGCCCCACGGCATGGCGCCGGACACCTTCGGTACCTTCCTGGATGGTTGCCGCAGCCATACCCAGGTCACCCTCAAGCGCTTCCGCACCCTGTGCAGCGACGGCGCCCTGCAGCCGCGCACCTTGCTGCGCCAGCTCGGCGTGGGGGTGCCGGACACCGATCCGTTGTACCTGGCCACCGGCCTCGAAGTACTGGCCAAGCTGGACACCCGCACCGCGCTGGAGCAATACGACGGCCCGCAGTTGCACCTGTTCGCCGGCAGCGACGCACTGGTGCCGGCCGATGCGGCCAAGGCCCTGAGCGACCTGCTGCCGGACGTGGAAGTCGGCCTGGTCGAAGACAGTTCCCACGCCTTCCTGCTGGAATACCCACAGGAACTGGCGGCGGGCATCAAGAGTTTCCTGCATGAGAGTGGCGATGACTGACCTTTCCCACCCAACCCTGCCCGGTGCCCTGCCGGACAAGCGCCAGGTGGCGGCTTCGTTCTCCCGCGCGGCGGCCAGCTACGACAGTGTCGCGGCCCTGCAGCGCGCGGTCGGTGTTGCCTTGCTGGACAAGCTGCCCGACGGCCTGGCGCCTGCGCGCTGGCTCGACATGGGCAGTGGCACCGGGCATTTCAGCCGGGTATTGGCCGAGCGTTTCAGCCACGCGAACGGTGTGGCCCTGGACATCGCCGAGGGCATGCTGCGCCATGCCCGCGAACAGGGCGGCGCGCACCACCATGTGGCTGGCGATGCCGAGCGCCTGCCGTTGCGTGACGCCAGTGTCGACCTGTTGTTCACCAGCCTGGCGGTGCAGTGGTGCGGCCAGTTCGCCAGCGTGCTGGACGAGGCACGGCGGGTGCTGCGCCCAGGTGGCGTGCTGGCGTTCAGCAGCCTGTGCGTGGGCACATTGGAAGAGTTGCGCGCCAGCTGGCAGGCAGTGGACGGCATGGTTCACGTCAACCGGTTCCGCCGTTTCGAGGACTACCAGCGGCTGTGCGGCGAAAGTGGCCTGCAACTGCTCGACCTGGAGCGTCGTCCCCATGTCCTCCACTACCCGGATGTGCGCAGCCTGACCCACGAGCTCAAGGCGTTGGGTGCGCACAACCTCAATCCGGGGCGCCCTTCCGGGCTCACCGGCCGGGCGCGGATGCAGGGCCTGTTGCAGGCCTACGAACAGTTCCGCCAGCCGCAGGGCCTGCCGGCCACCTACCAGGTGGTCTATGGTGTGTTGCGCAAACCCATGGCGCAGGAGCAGTAGCATGAGCCAGGCTTATTTCATCGCCGGCACCGACACCGACGTGGGCAAGACCACCATCGCCGCCGGCCTGCTGCACGCGGCGCGGCAACTGGGTATGAGCACCCTGGCGGCCAAGCCTGTGGCTTCCGGCTGCACGGTTTCCGGCAAGGGGCTGCGTAACAGCGATGCCCTGGCCTTGATCGACGAGAGTTCGATCAAACTGCCTTACGAAGCGGTCAATCCGTTCGCCTTCGAGCCCGCCATCGCCCCGCACGTGGCGGCACGTGAGGCAGGGGTGGCATTGCACGTGTCGACCTTGAGTGATGCCATGCGCCACGTGCTCGCCCAAGGTGCCGACTTCACGTTGATCGAAGGGGCAGGGGGATGGCGGGTGCCACTGTCCGACACGGCCAATCTTTCCGACCTGGCCATTGCCCTGAAGCTGCCAGTGATCCTGGTGGTTGGTGTGCGCCTTGGTTGTATCAACCACGCCTTGCTCAGTGCCGAAGCTATTGCCCGGGATGGGTTGCAACTGGCCGGTTGGGTAGCGAACATCGTCGATCCGCGCACATCGCGCCTGGAAGAGAACCTCTCCAGCCTGGCCGAGCGCTTGCCGGCGCCGTGCCTCGGGCGTGTCCCCTGGCTCAAGCAGGCGGGGGCGGATGCGGTCGCCGAGCACTTGCAGCTGGACTTGCTGGACTAGTGTGATCGCAGGCAACCCGTAACCCATCGATTTGGCGCGACCTCTGTAGGAGCGGCTTGAGCCGCGATCACCCGCAAAGCGGGTGCCGGGCACCGCGTTGCCTGCATCGCGGCTAAAGCCGCTCCTACAGTCCCCTGCGCGAATTCATATCGTCTGGCTCTATTGGATGGCACTAGGCTATTAGTGATTTAAACGGGCCTTTTGCCTGATGTGCTGCTTTAATTAGGCCTGTTCACTATCCAGCGTCACGGAGTCCTGACATGGAAATCAATGCGAGCTCCGCCTTCTACGCGGGCCTTGGCGCCATCCAAAACGGGCAGAACCGCGTCAACCAGGCCGCCCAGCAGATCGCCAGTGGCGCGGTCGAGCGCGGCGAGGAAAGCGGGCAGTCCAGCCAATTCCAGGCCGAACGCCTGCGCGGCGTCGATCGCAGCCAGCAGTTGGACCTGGCCACCAGCACCGTGCAACTGGCACTGGGCAAGTTCGAGGTCGAACTGGGCGTGAAAGTCGCCAAGGCTTCGGACGAAATGCTCGGTCGTTTCATCGACACCTACGCCTGACCCGCTGAATCACATCCGGCTACACCATCGCGGGGCAAGCCCGCTCCCATGCCCCGCCTTGCGGCGATTGCGTGGGAGCAGGCCTGCCCCGCGGTGCATTCGGGTGAGCGTGGCGTAAATGCCATGTTCGGCGGCAAAAATGGCACCATAGTGCCTTCTTGACATTGGCGCCACCTAAACGTAAGTTTCAAACAACTGTTTGACCGAAAGCCGCCAAGAGCTGGTCGGTATCCGCGGTCTCCCCACCGAACTCATCACAGAGGTTCATCGCAATGCCTGATTACAAAGCCCCCTTGCGTGATATCCGCTTCGTCCGCGACGAGCTGCTCGGCTATGAGGCGCACTATCAGAGCCTGCCGGGCTGCCAGGACGCGACACCAGACATGGTCAACGCGATCCTGGAAGAAGGCGCGAAATTCTGTGAGCAGGTGCTGGCACCGCTGAACCGCGTCGGCGACCTGGAAGGCTGCACCTGGAGCGAATCGGGTGTGAAGACCCCGACTGGCTTCAAGGAAGCCTACCAGCAGTTCGTCGAAGGTGGCTGGCCGAGCCTGGCCCATGACCTCGAGCACGGCGGCCAGGGCCTGCCCGAGTCGCTGGGCCTTACGCTCAGCGAAATGGTCGGCGAGTCGAACTGGTCGTGGGGCATGTACCCAGGCCTGTCTCACGGCGCGATGAACACGATCTCCGAGCACGGCACCCCCGAGCAGCAAGAGACCTACCTGACCAAGCTGGTGTCCGGCGAGTGGACCGGCACCATGTGCCTGACCGAGCCGCACTGCGGCACTGACCTGGGCATGCTGCGCACCAAGGCCGAACCTCAGGCCGACGGCAGCTACAAGGTTTCCGGTACCAAGATTTTCATCTCGGCCGGTGAGCACGACATGGCCGACAACATCGTCCACATCGTCCTGGCCCGCCTGCCCGACGCACCGGCCGGCACCAAAGGCATCTCGCTGTTCATCGTGCCGAAGTTCCTGCCGAACGCCGAAGGCGGCGTGGGTGAGCGCAATGGTGTGAGCTGCGGCTCCCTGGAACACAAGATGGGCATCCACGGCAACGCCACCTGCGTGATGAACTTCGACGCTGCCACCGGCTACCTGATCGGCCCGGCCAACAAGGGCCTGAACTGCATGTTCACCTTCATGAACACTGCCCGTCTGGGTACCGCCCTGCAGGGCCTGGCCCACGCCGAAGTGGCGTTCCAGGGTGGCCTGAAGTACGCCCGTGACCGCCTGCAGATGCGCTCCCTGACTGGCCCGAAAGCGCCGGAAAAGGCCGCCGACCCGATCATCGTCCACCCGGACGTGCGTCGCATGCTGCTGACCATGAAGGCCTTCGCCGAGGGTAACCGCGCGATGGTGTACTTCACCGCCAAGCAAGTGGATATCGTCAAGTACAGCCAGGACGAGGAAGAGCGCAAGAAGGCCGACGCCCTGCTGGCCTTCCTCACCCCGATTGCCAAGGCGTTCATGACCGAAGTCGGTTTCGAAGCTGCCAACCACGGCGTGCAGATCTACGGTGGCCACGGCTTCATCGCCGAGTGGGGCATGGAGCAGAACGTGCGCGACAGCCGTATCTCGATGCTGTACGAAGGCACCACTGGCATCCAGGCCCTCGACCTGCTCGGCCGTAAAGTGCTGATGACCCAGGGCGAGGCGCTCAAGGGCTTCACCAAGATCGTCCACAAGTTCTGCCAAGGGCAGGAAGGCAACGCCGCTACCAAAGAGTTCGTCGAGCCACTGGCGGCGATCAACAAGGAGTGGGGCGAGCTGACCATGAAGATCGGCATGGCCGCCATGAAGGACCGTGAGGAAGTCGGTGCCGCCTCGGTGGACTACCTGATGTACTCCGGCTATGCGTGCCTGGCCTACTTCTGGGCCGACATTGCCCGCCTGGCTGCCGAGAAACTGGCTGCCGGCACCAGCGAAGAGGCGTTCTACACCGCCAAGCTGCAGACTGCGCGCTTCTACTTCCAGCGCATCCTGCCGCGCACCCGCTCGCACGTGGCGGCGATCCTGTCCGGCGCCGACAACCTGATGGCGATGAAGGAAGAAGACTTCGGTCTGTCCATCTAAGCCCGCCGGTTGTACGAAAAACCGCCTGCCCTCACCGGCAGGCGGTTTTTTTTTGCATGGACTTTTACGCCTGCCTCTGTAGGAGCGGCCTTGTGCCGCGAAAGGGCTGCGCAGCGGCCCCAGGATTGAGGGTTGATACAAAGATCGCTGGGGCCGCTTTGCGGCCCTTTCGCGGCACAAGGCCGCTCCTACAGGGACCGCGCAAACAGGAAAAATCCGACCGGGTGTCGCATCCAGTAACGAGAAAGTCTCAAGCTTCACCCCTGATCTGCCGTTAAAGCGGGCATCTGTATTCATCTATTCATGTGCACTGCCGATGAAGTAGGGGCACAATGCCATTATTGATCTGCCGGGTCGGAGATTACCCTTGTTTCGTCTATCCGCTGTACGCGCGAGCCATTTCCTGCCTTCATTGATTCTGTTGCTGGCAGGGCTTGCGGCAGCCTATGTAAGGGACCTCAGCGTCTTCTTCACATCGCTGTTCAACGTTCTACCCACCTTGGTGCTGCTGCTGGGTGGCGCCTACTGCGCCGTCTATCGCCGGCAGCGCGAGCTGTTCCTGATGGTCGCGGTATACATCGCCTATTTCCTGCTCGACACCCAGACCGACTATTACCGTGACAATGGCCGGGTCCGCGACGACGCGGCGGTGATCTTCCACCTGGTCTGCCTGTTGTTGCCCGCGTTGTTCGGTCTCTACGCTGCCTGGCAGGAGCGCACCCACCTGGCCCAGGACATGCTCGCCCGGTTTGCCGTGCTGTTCGCCGTCGGCAGCGTGGCGGTGGCTTTGGAGCAGAGCTTCCCCGAGGCGTTGCTGGGCTGGCTGGCGGAAATCCGCTGGCCTTCGCTGCACGGGCAGTGGATGAGCCTGATCCAGCTGGCCTACCCGTTGTTCCTGGTAGTGTTCATCCTGCTGGTAGTGCAGTACCTGCGCGAACCCCGGCCGTTGCACGCGGCACAGGTCATCGGCCTGATCGGTATCTTCTGGATGCTGCCCAAGACCTTCATCCTGCCCTTCACCCTCAACATCATGTGCAGCCAGGTGATGCTGATGATCGCTGCGGCGGTCTCGCACGAGGCCTACCAGATGGCCTTCCGCGACGAGTTGACCGGCCTGCCGGGGCGCCGCGCGTTGAACGAGCGCATGCAGCGGCTGGGGCGCAACTATGTGATCGCCATGAGCGACGTCGACCATTTCAAGAAATTCAACGACACCCACGGCCACGATGTCGGCGACCAGGTGCTGCGCTTGGTCGCCAGCCGTTTGTCCAAGGTCACCGGGGGCGGGCGCGCCTACCGTTATGGTGGCGAGGAGTTCGCCCTGGTGTTCGCCGGCAAGACCGCCGAGGAGTGCCTGCCCCACCTGGAGGCGGTGCGCGAGATGATCGCCAACTACGCTATCCAGTTGCGGGACCAGAACAGCCGGCCCAATGACGATTCCACGGGGCGGCAACGCCGAGGGGCGGGCGCCAACAGCACGGTATCGGTGACCATCAGCATCGGTGTCGCCGAGCGTCAGGTCGATCATCGCAACCCCGACGAAGTGCTCAAGTCCGCCGACCAGGCGCTCTATAGCGCCAAGGGCGCAGGGCGCAACTGTGTGATGACCTTCGGTCAGCAATCACGGCGTGGAGCCATTCGCATGGCATGACTGTTGTCGACTATTCAGTCGCATGATGACCCTATGTCTCGTAAAAGTTGTTCGGTTACACTGCGTCCATCCCAGTGCCGCGGCCCCGACGGGCCGCCCCGACCCCGATAGCGAGAGGTTGTCATGGCTGAATATAAAGCGCCCCTGCGCGACATGGGCTTCGTGCTCAATGAAGTCTTCAACGTGGCCGAGCTCTGGTCGCAGCTGCCCGCCCTGGCCGAAGTGGTCGACGCGGAAACTGCCATGGCGGTGCTGGAGGAGGCCGGCAAGGTCACTGGCAAGAGCATCGCTCCGCTGAGCCGCGCCGCCGACGAAGAGGGCTGCCATTGGGACAACGGTGCGGTACGCACCCCGGCAGGCTTCATTGACGCCTACAAGACTTACGCCGAAGGTGGCTGGGTCGGTGTTGGCGGCGATCCGCTGTTTGGTGGCATGGGCATGCCCAAGGTCATTTCGGCCCAGGTCGAGGAGATGGTCAACGCTTCGAGCCTGGCCTTCGGCCTGTACCCGATGCTGACCGCCGGCGCCTGCCTGTCGATCAACGCCCACGCCAGCGAAGCGCTCAAGGAACAATACCTGCCGAACATGTACGCCGGTGTCTGGGCGGGTTCCATGTGCCTCACCGAGCCGCACGCCGGCACTGACCTGGGGATCATCCGCACCAAGGCCGAACCGCAGGCCGATGGCAGCTACAAGGTCAGCGGCACCAAGATCTTCATCACCGGCGGCGAGCACGACCTCACCGAGAACATCATCCACCTGGTGTTGGCCAAGCTGCCGGACGCCCCGGCGGGCCCGAAAGGCATCTCGCTGTTCCTGGTGCCCAAGTTCCTGGTCAACCAGGACGGCAGCCTGGGCGCGCGCAACCCCGCCAACTGCGGCTCGATCGAGCACAAGATGGGTATCCAGGGCTCGGCCACCTGCGTGATGAACTTCGACGAAGCGGTCGGCTACATCGTCGGTGAGCCGAACAAGGGCCTGGCGGCCATGTTCACCATGATGAACTACGAGCGCCTGGGGGTCGGCATCCAGGGCCTGGCCTCGGCCGAGCGCTCCTACCAGAACGCCGTGGAATACGCCCGGGACCGCCTGCAGAGCCGCGCTCCGACCGGCCCGCAAGCGCAAGACAAGGTGGCCGACCCGATCATCGTCCACCCGGACGTGCGCCGCATGCTGCTGACCATGAAGGCGCAGATCGAAGGCGGCCGCGCCTTCTCCACCTATGTGGCGATGCAGCTCGACAGCGCCAAGTACAGCGAAGACGCCGCCACCCGCAAGCGCAGCGAGGAACTGGTGGCACTGCTGACCCCGGTGGCCAAGGCTTTCCTCACCGACCTGGGCCTGGAGTGCACCGTGCACGGCCAGCAAGTGTTCGGTGGCCATGGCTATATCCGTGAGTGGGGCCAGGAGCAGCTGGTGCGTGACGTGCGCATCACCCAGATCTACGAAGGCACCAACGGTATCCAGGCGCTGGACCTGATGGGCCGCAAGGTGGTGGGCAGCGGTGGTGCCTACTACAAGCTGTTCGCCGACGAGATTCGCCAGTTCATCGCCAGCGCCGGTAGCGAACTGGGTGAGTTCACCCAGCCATTGGCGGCTTCCCTCGACCAGCTCGACGAACTGACGGCCTGGGTGCTGGACAAGGCCAAGGGCAACCCCAACGAGATCGGCGCCGCGTCGGTCGAGTACCTGCATGCGTTCGGTTATGTCGCCTATGCCTACATGTGGGCATTGATGGCGCGTGCCGCCCAGGCGGGCGAGGGTGATGCCGATTTCTATGGCGCCAAGCTGGGTACCGCGCGCTTCTACTTCGCACGCTTGCTGCCACGGGTTGATTCGCTGGCGGCTTCGGTGAAGGCTGGGAGCGAATCGCTCTACCTGCTGGATGCCGCGCAGTTCTGAGCCAGGCCCGTTCGCCGGCAAGGCCGGCTCCTACAGGTTTGGCGCAATCCCTGTAGGAGCCGGCTTGCCGGCGAACCTCGGTAGTCTGGTCTTCACATAAAGACGGGTGTAATCCATAGAAGGGGCTGCGATGCAGCCCTTGTCGTTTCCGAGGTTTGGAGAGGTCATTTCGTGTAAGCATTTTCCTACACGACGTGGTGACTTTTCTCCTCTTTCCTAAGATTGGATCCACGGTTACTCTTTCTTACATGGACGGAGCGCAGGAAGCGCAATGGACAGAACAGGGACACCGTAGGATTTCCTGCCAGGATGGCGGGGTGAAATGGAAGTCACAGGGAAACAGTCTGGAAAACCCCGCTTCGGCGGGGTTTTCTTTGTGCGCGTGTTTCAGCCAAGCACATCCAGCGGCGACACGCCCAGCTGACGTGCGTCGGTCTCTTCCTCCAGCAAAGTGCGCAGCAGCTCGACCGAGGCTTGCTGGCGCTGGGCATCGCGAAACACCAGGCCGACCTTCAACGGCACCCGCGGCTCGCTCAATGGTTTCCACAGCAGTGCCTGGTCATCCTCCGCGGCATCCTTGGCCCGCCCGGGCAGGATGGTCGCCAGCGCCGTGTGCGCCAGGCTGTCGAGAATCCCCGCCATGTTGTTCATTTCCGCCTGCACCTGCGGCCTGCGCCCCAGGTTGGCCAGCTGTGCCTTCCAGATCTGGCGGACCTGGAATTCCTCCCCCAGCATCAGCATCGGCAGCTCCGCCGCCTGGCGGATCGAGACTTTCTTGAAATCCTTGAGCGGGTGGTTGTTGGGGATGACCAACTGCAGCTCGTCTTCATACAGCATCAAGCCATGCAGGCCGGGTTGGCGCGGCGGCAGGTAGCTGATGCCGATGTCCAGGCTGCCATTGAGCAGGCGCCGCTCGATCTCCAGCCCCGACAGTTCGTAGATCTGCACCACAAGATGCGGCTGGGCCCGGCGCACACGTTCCAGCAACTGCGGCACCAGACTTGGCCTCACCGTCTGCAGCACACCGATGGCCAGGGTGCGCAGCGACTGGCCCTTGAAGTTGCGCATGGCTTCGTGGGCTCGTTGCAGGCCGTCGAGCAAGGGCAGGGCATGGTTGTACAGGGTATGGGCGGCCAGGGTGGGCAGCAGGCGTTTGTTGCTGCGCTCGAACAGGTTCAGGTCGAGGCTGTGCTCGAGCTGGCGGATCTGCTGCGAAAGAGCCGGCTGGGACAGTGACAGGCGCTCGGCGGCGCGGCCTACATGGCCTTCTTCATAGACCGCGACGAAATAGCGCAGTTGACGGAAATCCATAAGCAATACTTATCGAAAAAGCTGGAAAATCGGAATGGCCCCAGCGTGCCTTGGCGCCTAGTCTATCGCCGTATTCCAGAGGGTTACAGCGATCATCGCAAAGATTGTTACCCCGGATGAAAAACACTTTTGATAGGCAAGGCAAAATATTCATTACCCGGCGCCAGACCGGGCCTTGACCGCTCACGACCGTGAAAGGCTGGAACCCCGATGAACCTGTTCAACCTGCGCCGCCCGGCCCCTGCGCCCGCAGAGCCAAAGCGTGCACTGGCCGCCGAGCCGGCCCCGGCGCAGACTGCCCGCAAGCGCTTGATGCCTGGCAGCGAACATGCGCCACAGGTGTTTGTGCGTGGCCAGGGCTCCTGGCTGTGGGACAGCGAAGGGCATGCTTTCCTGGACTTCACCCAGGGCTGCGCGGTCAACAGCCTCGGCCACAGCCCGAGCGTGCTGGTCAAGGCGCTGAGCGACCAGGCCCAGGCGTTGATCAATCCTGGCACGGGTTTGCATAGCCGTGGCCTGCTGAACCTGGTCGACCGGCTGTGCCAGAGCACCGGCAGCGACCAGGCCTACCTGCTCAACAGCGGCGCCGAGGCTTGCGAAGGGGCAATCAAGCTGGCGCGCAAGTGGGGCCAGCTGCACCGAAATGGTGCCTACCACATCATCACCGCCAGCCAGGGTTGCCATGGCCGTAGCCTGGGGGCGTTGTCGGCTTCCGATCCGCTGCCGTGCAACCGCTGTGAACCAGGCCTGCCAGGTTTCAGCAAGGTACCGTTCAACGACCTGGCGGCGCTGCATGCCGAGGTCGATTCGCGCACCGTGGCGATCATGCTCGAGCCGATCCAGGGCGAGGCCGGGGTGATCCCGGCGACCCGGGACTACCTCCAGGGTGTCGAACGGCTGTGCCGTGAACTGGGCATCCTGCTGATCCTCGATGAGGTGCAGACCGGCGTCGGGCGCTGCGGCGCGCTGTTGGCGGAAGAAACCTACGGCGTACGCGCCGACATCATCACCCTGGGCAAGGGCCTGGGTGGCGGCGTGCCATTGGCCGCGCTGCTGGCCCGGGGCAGCGCCTGCTGCGCCGAGCCGGGGGAGCTGGAGGGCAGCCACCACGGCAACGCGCTGATGAGCGCCGCCGGCCTGGCCGTGTTGCGCACGGTGCTGGAGCCCGGCTTCCTCGAACATGTGCAGGACAGCGGGCGTCATCTGCGTGATGGCCTCAGCCGCCTGGCTGGGCGCTACGGCCAGGGCGAGGTGCGTGGCCAGGGCCTGCTGTGGGCCATGCAGTTGCATGAGGCCGAGGCCGGTGAGCTGGTCGAGGCGGCGCTGCGGGAAGGGCTGCTGCTCAATGCCCCGCAGGCCAATGTGCTGCGCTTCTCGCCGGCCCTGACCGTGAGCAAGGGCAACATTGACGAGATGCTGGTGCGTCTGGCCCGGGCCTTCGCCCGTCTGCATGCACGGCAACACGACCGCCGTGAGGTGCCGGCCTGAGCGGTCGCCCCGGCAAAGCGAATTTCAACGAACCGTCTCGCGTTTCTGCGCATCGCCCCTGGCCTGCAGTATTTGGCCCGGGGCGTTTTTTTTACCGCGCGCGCGGCGGTGGAACCTCTGCGCTGAGTGGCTGGTCTGTGTTGAAACCCTTCAAGGAGCGCAGCCCATGGACTTCATCCGCATCATCATCGCCATCATCCTGCCGCCGCTGGGGGTGTTCCTCCAGGTCGGGTTCGGTGGGGCGTTCTGGCTGAACATCCTGCTGACCCTGCTGGGGTATATCCCGGGGATCGTCCATGCGGTGTACATCATCGCCAAGCGTTGAGCCGGCGGTGCCACCCGCCAGTCAGCGGGTGGTCGCCTTCGGCTTGTAGGCGCAGTAGCCTGGGCGCGGCCCGACCTTGGGGTGATTGCGGCAGGTGTCCGGGCGCTTGTCATAAATGGTGCACAGGCGGCTCTTGCGGTCCAGGTAGAGGCAGTCGTCGTTGCTCATCCGGGTCAGGGTGAAGATCCCGGACTTCTGGTTGAAGCGCTCGATGATGCCGTCCTTCTGCAGGCGCTTGGCGATGTTCTTGGGTGGCTCGTCTTTCTCGAACTCGTCCACCACGCCAATGCGGATCAGATCCTTGATCTTCACCTCCACCGGCAGGGTGCAGCAGGTCGAGTGGCAGCCGCCACACATGTGGCTGGCATAGCGCTGCCAGGTCTCCAGGCGGTCGACTTCGGCGGCGGCGATCAGGGTCGGTTTCATGGTTGCGGTTTTATTCTTGCAGGGGAAATCACGGTTTCAGGGCGCGCGATGATACCGGAGTTGTTCAAATTGTGAACAACCTTTTGCCGGGTTTACCGGTGCTCGATGAAAACCGCGAACCGTCGCTGTCGCTCCGTGTCAGAGCGTCTAGGCTGAACACTCTCCCTGCGCTTTCGCCCACTTGCCCGAGGATGCCCCATGTCCCAGGAAACCGAAGCCCGTGACGAAAAGGCCCATAGTGCAGAGGTGGCGGCTTTCCGCGCCGCCGTGCTGGCCAAGCTGACCTACGCGGTCGGCAAGGACCCGGAGCACGCCTTCGACCACGACTGGTTCGAAGCCATCGCCCTGGCCGCCCGCGATCACATGGTCGATCACTGGATGGACCACACCCGGCGGGCCTACCGACGTAGCCAGAAGCGTGTCTATTACCTCTCCCTCGAATTCCTCATCGGCCGCTTGCTGTACGACAGCCTGAGCAACCTCGGTTACCTGGAGATCGCCCGCGAGGCCCTGCAAGGGCTGGACGTGGACCTTGAGCGCATTCGCCTGCTCGAGCCCGACGCGGCGTTGGGCAACGGTGGCCTCGGCCGCCTGGCGGCGTGCTTCATGGAGAGCATGTCGACCCTGGGCATCGCCGCCCACGGCTATGGCATCCGCTACGAGCACGGCCTGTTCCGCCAGGCGGTGGTCGATGGCTGGCAGCAGGAGCAGACCGAGAACTGGCTGGATTTCGGCAACCCCTGGGAGTTCGAGCGGGCCGAAGTGATCTACCCGATCAGCTTCGGTGGCAGTGTCGAGACCGTGACCGAAGCCAGTGGCCATCAGCGTCAGGTCTGGTGGCCTGGCGAGACGGTGCGGGCGGTGGCCTACGACACGCCGGTGGTCGGCTGGCGCGGGGCCAGCGTCAACACCCTGCGCCTGTGGCGTGCCCGGGCCCTGGAAGAGTTGCATCTTGAACGCTTCAACGCCGGCGATCACTTGGGGGCGGTGGCCGAAGTGGCCCGGGCCGAGAGCATCTCGCGGGTGCTGTACCCGGCCGACAGTACCGAGGCCGGCCAGGAATTGCGCTTGCGCCAGGAGTATTTCTTCGTCTCCGCCTCGTTGCAGGACCTGCTGCGCCGCCACCTGAACATGCACGAAACCCTGATGAACCTGCCGGATGCCGCCGCGATCCAGCTCAATGACACGCACCCGTCGATCGCCGTCGCCGAACTGATGCGGCTGCTGGTCGACCAGCACGAGATTCCCTGGGACAAGGCCTGGCAATTGACCGTCGACACCCTGGCCTACACCAACCACACCCTGTTGCCCGAGGCGCTGGAAACCTGGCCGGTGGCGTTGATGGAGCGCATGCTGCCGCGGCACATGCAGATCATCTATCTGATCAACGCCTATCACATCGACTCGCTGCGCGCCAAAGGCCTGCACGACTTCGACGTGTTGCGCGCGGTATCGCTGATCGAGGAGGACAATGGCCGGCGGGTGCGCATGGGCAACCTGGCCTTCCTCGGCTCGCACAGCGTCAACGGTGTGTCGGCGCTGCACAGCAAGCTGATGAAGAGCACGGTGTTCGCCGAACTGCACAAGCTCTACCCGCAGCGGATCAACAACAAGACCAACGGCATTACCTTCCGCCGCTGGCTGTACCAGGCCAACCCGCCGCTCACCGCCATGCTGATCGAGGCTCTGGGGCCGGAGGTGCTGGACGACCCGGAAGGCAGGCTCAAGGCGCTGGTGCCGTTCGCCGACAAGGCCACCTTCCGCGCGCAGTTCGCCGCCCAGCGCCTGCACAGCAAGCGCGCCCTGGCCAGCATCATCCAGGACCGCCTGGGGGTGACGGTCAACCCCGAGGCGTTGTTCGACGTGCAGGTCAAGCGTATCCACGAGTACAAGCGCCAGTTGCTCAACCTGCTGCACACCGTGGCGCTGTACCAGGCCATCCGCAACGACCCCGGCATCGACTGGGTGCCGCGGGTGAAGCTCTTCGCCGGCAAGGCCGCGGCCAGCTATCACCAGGCCAAGCTGATCATCAAGCTGGCCAACGACATCGCCCGGGTGGTCAACAACGACCCCACCGTGCGCGGCCTGCTCAAGGTGGTGTTCCTGCCCAACTACAACGTCAGCCTGGCCGAGAGCATCATCCCGGCGGCGGACCTGTCCGAGCAGATCTCCACCGCAGGCTACGAAGCGTCTGGCACCAGCAACATGAAGTTCGGCCTCAACGGCGCGCTGACCATCGGTACGCTCGATGGCGCCAACGTCGAGATGTGCGAGCAGGTGGGGGCGGAGAACATGTTCATCTTCGGGTTGACCGCCCAGCAGGTGGAGGCGCGCAAGCGCAGCGGCGATTTTGGCGCCGCCGCGGCGATCGCCGCCTCGCACCGCCTGGGGGATGTGTTGCAGGCGATCCGCAGCGGGGTGTTCTCGCCGGACGATCCGGCGCGCTATGCCGGGTTGATCGATGGGCTGATTGCCCATGACCGCTTCCTGGTGTGCGCCGATTTCGATGCCTACTGGGATGCCCAGCGCCGGGTCGAGGAGTTGTGGCATGCGCCGCAGGAGTGGTGGCGCATGGCGGTGCTCAATACCGCGCGGATGGGCTGGTTCTCGTCGGACCGGACCATTCGCGAGTATGCGACCGAGATCTGGAAGGCTTTGGATTGAGCTGGCAGCGGTTCGCCGGCAAGGCCGGCTCCTACACGTACCCGTAGGAGCCGGCCTTGCCGGCGAACAGCGGCTACATAAGGCCCAAGCCGACCACTGACCGGCCTCTGGCTGAACTCAAGCCCGCCCGACGAGTCTCTTTGCTCGCTAGCGCTGCACTCTCCCTGTAAACTGCGGGGGTTTTTCTCCCCCTTTCCATTTCGGAGCCATACATGTCCCGCGTTACCCTGAGTCGCTATCTGATTGAGCAGACCCGCAGCAACAATACCCCTGCCGATCTGCGCTTCCTGATCGAAGTGGTGGCGCGTGCGTGCAAGGAGATCAGCCACCACGTGTCCAAGGGCGCCCTCGGCGGCGTGCTGGGCAGCATGGGCACCGAAAACGTGCAGGGCGAGGTGCAGAAGAAGCTCGACGTGATCTCCAACGACATCCTGCTCGAGGCCAACGAGTGGGGCGGCCACCTGGCCGGCATGGCGTCCGAAGAGATGGACAACGCCTACCAGATCCCGGGCAAATACCCCAAAGGCGCCTACCTGCTGGTCTTCGACCCGCTGGACGGCTCGTCGAACATCGACGTCAACGTCTCGGTCGGCACCATCTTCTCGGTACTGCGTTGCCCTAACCAGTACCTGAGCCAGAACGAAAGCCTCAACGAAGCAGCCTTCCTGCAGCCAGGCACCGAGCAGGTCGCCGCCGGCTACGCCATCTATGGCCCGCAGACCATGCTGATCCTGACCCTGGGCAACGGCGTCAAGGGCTTCACCCTGGACCGTGAACTGGGCAGCTTCGTGCTCACCCACGAAAACATCCGCGTGCCGGAAACCACCGCCGAGTTCGCTATCAACATGTCCAACCAGCGCCACTGGGAAGCCCCGGTACAGCGTTACGTGGACGAGCTGCTGGCCGGTGAGACCGGCCCGCTGAAAAAGAACTACAACATGCGCTGGATCGCCTCGATGGTGGCCGACGTGCACCGCATCCTGACCCGTGGCGGCCTGTTCATGTACCCGCGCGACGCCCGTGAGCCGAGCAAGCCGGGCAAGCTGCGCCTGATGTACGAGGCCAACCCGATGTCGTTCATCATCGAGCAGGCCGGCGGCGCCTCCACCAACGGTTACGATCGCATCCTCGACATCAAGCCGGAGAGCCTGCACCAGCGTGTGTCGGTCATCCTCGGTTCGAAGGAAGAGGTCGAGCGCGTCACCGCCTACCACAAGGAGTAAGTCATGCTCGCACCTTGGCAGCCGTTGCTGGAATGGTGGTTCGGTTGGGGCGCCAGTCCCCAGGCCGTGGCTGACGAGAAGAGCACGCTGTGGTTCGGCAAGCACCACGACGACGAGGCGCGTGAGCGCTTCGGCGACCTGTGCGCGCAAGCCCTGGCGGGCGGCCTCGATGAGTGGCAGCAGAGCCCGCAGGGCTGGCTGGGCCTGATCCTGCTGCTCGATCAGCTGCCGCGCATGCTCCACCGCGACACGCCGCTCGCCTTCGAGGGCGACCGACGCGCACAGGTCGTAGCCATGCAAGGCCTGCAGAAGGGCTGGGACCATCAACTGCTACCGATTCAGCGGGTGTTCGTGCTGCTGGTGCTGGAGCATGCCGAGGTGCTGGACTGGCAGAACCTGTGCGTCGAGCGCTATCAGGCGCTGCTGGCCGAGCAACCGGAGGCCAACCGCCGGTTGTTCGAAGGCTTCCTCGACTACGCAGAACAGCACCAGCGGGTGATTGCCCGGTTCGGCCGCTTCCCGCACCGCAACCTGGTGCTGGGGCGGCCGAGCACCAGTGAGGAGATGGACTTCTTGCTGGAGCCTGGTTCGAGATTCTGAATAGCCGGGCCTGCTGCGCAGGCCTTTCGCGGCACGAGGCCGCTCCTACAGAGGCATGCGATCCCCTGTAGGAGCGGCCTTGTGCCGCGAAAGGGCCGCAGAGCGGCCCCCGGGGCTTTCAAATCAGATCCTGAAGCTACCCACCAGATGCTTCAACCGCTCGACCTGATGTTCCAGGTCGGTGCAGGCACGCAAGGTGCTCTGCAGGTTGTGCACCCCTTCCTGGTTCAACGTATTGATCTCGTTGATGTCGACATTGATCGACTCGACCACGGCCGTCTGCTCTTCAGTGGCGGTGGCCACCGACTGGTTCATGCCATCGATTTCGCCGATGCGCTGGGTGACGCTGCCCAGGCGCTCGCCGGCCTGGTTGGCGATGCCCACGCTGCGGTCGCTGTGCGCCTGGCTTTGGTTCATGGTGCTGACCGCCACCTGGGCGCCGGCCTGCAGTTCCTCGATCAGGCGCTGCACTTGCTGCGCCGAATCCTGGGTGCGGTGGGCCAGGTTGCGCACCTCGTCCGCCACCACGGCGAAGCCACGGCCGGCCTCACCGGCGCGGGCAGCCTCGATCGCGGCGTTGAGCGCCAGCAGGTTGGTCTGCTGCGAGATGCCGCTGATCACATCGAGGATCTGGCCGATGTTCGCCGTGTGGTTGTTCAGGGTCTCGATATTGCTGCTGGCGTCGCTGATGCGCGCCGACAGCTGGTTCATCACGTCGATGGTCTCGCCGACCACCTGCTGGCCTTCCTCGGCCAGGCCACGGGCGGCGCTGGAGTGCTGCGAGGCGAGGGCGGCGTTCTGGGCGATTTCCTGGGCGGCGGCACCCAGCTGGTTGATCGCCGCGGCCACGCTGCTGGTGCGGCTCGACTGCTGGTCGGCGTTGTGGATCGAGGCGTTGGAGGCGTTGACCACCTGGCCGGCCACGGCATTCACCTGGCCGGTGGCCGAGGCCACTTCACGGATCGATTCGTGGATCCGCTCGACGAAACGGTTGAACGACTGCGCCAGGCTACCGAACTCGTCCTGGGCATGGATGTTCAGGCGCCGGGTCAGGTCGCCTTCGCCTTCGGCGATGTCGCGCATGGCGCGGCCCATGATGTGCAGCGGCTCCATCAGCACGCGGATCAGCAGGCCCAACAGGGCGATGATCACCACCACGGCGATCAGCGTCGCCACCACCGCCGAGGTGCGCAGCTCACCAAGCATGGCGAAGGCCGCGTCCTGGTCCAGCACCAGCGCAACGTACCAGTCTGCCGACGGCACGCCATCGACATGGGTGAAGCTGATGAACTGCTTGCGGCCGTCGACTTCGACTTCTTTCAGGCCGCTGCCGATGCGCAGGGCGCTGCCGGGATAGACATCGGCCAAGGTCTTGAGCGCCAGCTCGGCTTTGGGGTGGATGAGCACCTTGCCTTCGCCGTTGACGATGAAGGCATGCCCGCGGCCGCCAAAGTCCAGGGTGTTGATCAGGTTGCTGATGGTCTGCAGGTCGGTGTCGACGCCGCTTACGCCGATCATGCGCCCGCCCTGTTGCACGGGGGTGGCGAGGGTGATCACCAGCTTGCCGGCCGAGACCGAGATGTAGGGTTCGGTGACGATGGTCTGGCCCGCCGCGCTGGCCGCCTTGTACCAGCCGCGCACACGCGGGTCGTAGTCGGCGGCGCGGTTGCCCACCGGTACCGACTGCATGCTGCCGTCCTGGCCACCGAAGTAGGTGAGGATGAAGTTGCTGCCATACACCGGCAGCGCCAGGATGCGATCGAGGCTGTTCTTGCCCGGGCCGTCGACGGCGACCTGCTGGGCCACCGAGTTGACCAGCTGGATGCGGCTGTCGAGCCAGGTGCGGATGTTGCCGGCGGTGAGGTTGCCCAGTGACTGCAACGTCGATTCGGTGTCGCTGCGCAGCGACTGGCGCTGTCGGTAGTCGTTGAACAGGACGAAGCAGGTGAAGGCGACGGCCACCACCAGGGCGGCGGCCAGCAGGATCTTGTGGCTGAACTTGAGGTTCTTGGTCATTTTTTTTGAAGTCTGCGCACGGGCACGAAGGAGGGGTGGGTGCGGCAAAAGGCCACACCACGGCTCTGTGTCGGTACGCCGGGATAAAACATTAATCGTTTGCGCGCCAGGCGACCAACGGCGCACAACGAAACCTCGACGGGCAGGGAACCGAGCAGCCATTTTCCCTTCTAAGCTCCCTGCAGGCCCTCGTACCTGTGTACCTATCTCCAGGAGTGTCCCTTCATGTCGTTGCGTTCCCTCGCCCTGTTGTCCTTGTGCGTCGTCCTGACCGCCTGCAGCAAGATCAACCAGGAAAACTATTCCAAGCTCAAGGCCGGCATGAACAAGGCCGAGGTCGAGCAGTTGCTCGGTACGCCGAAGGAGTGTTCCGGCGCGCTGGGCATGAGCAGCTGCACCTGGGGTGACGAGAAGAGCTTCATCAGCGTGCAGTACGCTGCCGACAAGGTCCTGATGTATTCCGGTCAGGGGCTCAAATGAGGCGCCTGCACCTGCTGTTGGGGGTTTGCCTGGTGATGCTGCTGGGTGGCTGCGCCACCTCGGCCACCGACCCACTGGCACCGAAGACCGCAGGTGCGGTCGATCTGAAGCGTTACCAGGGCAAGTGGTTCGAGCTGGCGCGTCTGCCGATGAAGTACCAGGACGGCTGCGCCCAGTCCGAGGCCCACTACAACCTCAAGCCAGACGGCAGCGTGGGCGTGCTCAACCGTTGCCGCACGCTGGGTGATGAATGGTTGCGCGCCGAGGGGCATGCCACGCCGCAGCAACCGGGGCACACCGACAAACTGTGGGTGGAGTTCGACAACTGGTTCACCCGGCTGGTGCCTGGCGTGGCCAAGGGCGCCTACTGGATTCTCTACGTGGATGATCGCTACCGCACGGCGATCGTCGGCAGCCCGGACCGCAAGTACCTGTGGATACTTTCGCGCACGCCGTCGTTGCCGGCCTGGGAGCGGGAGAACCTGCTGGCCAGGGCGCGGCAGCAGGGTTTCGACACCAGTCGGTTGATCTGGCGTTCGCCGGACAAGGATATCGTCGCTCGGCATTGAGGCCGTGAGGCTGCTTGCATTGCAGGGAGCGGCTTTAGCCGCGAACCCCGGCAAGGCCGGGGCTGCACCGCGTTGTTTGCATCGCGGCTGAAGCCGCTCCTACAGCGGTATGTGCTCAGGCCAGCAGTTGGCGCAGCACCTCGACGAACGCCACTGCGCTTTCTTCCTCCTGGTCATGCCGGCCCTGGCGCACCACCCACTGGCCGTTGACCATCACATCGCGCACTTGGCGGTCGCCACCGGCGAACAGCCAGCGGTTCAGGATGGCATCGCCTTCGGCCACCGCCAGGTACGGATCCTGCCCATCGAGCACTAGCCAATCGGCCCGCTTGCCCACCGCCAGTTCGCCGATCGGCTGCCCCAGTGCCTGGGCGCCACCCACCAGCGCGGCGTCGTACAGGGTTCGCCCGACCATCGGCTGGTCCGTGCGATACAACCGGTTGCGCCGTTGGTCGCGCAGGCGCTGGCCGTATTCCAGCCAGCGCAGTTCCTCGACCACGCTCAGCGACACATGGCTGTCCGAGCCGATGCCCATCCGCCCGTTCTGGGCCAGGAAATCCACGGCCGGGAAGATGCCATCGCCCAGGTTCGCCTCGGTGGTCAGGCACAGCCCTGCCACCGCGCCACTGCGGGCCATGGCGGTGACTTCGTCGGCTTCGGCGTGGGTAGCGTGGACCAGGCACCAGCGTTCATCCACATCGACGTGCTCGTATAGCCATTGCAACGGGCGGCGACCGCTCCAGGCCAGGCAGTCGTCGACTTCCTTCTGCTGTTCAGCGATGTGGATATGGATCGGGCAAACCTTGTCGCTGGCGCCCAGCACATCGGCGATCTGCCCTGGGGTGACGGCGCGCAAGGAGTGGAAGCACAACCCCAGTTGCTGCGCCGGCTGTCGCGCCAGCAGCGGGGCAAGCTGTTGCTGCAGTTGCAGGTACTGTTCGGTCGAGTTGATGAAGCGGCGCTGCCCCTCATTGGGGGCCTGCCCGCCAAAGCCCGAATGGCTGTAGAGCACCGGCAGCAGGGTCAGGCCGATGCCGCTGGCCGCCGCGGCGGCGCTGATGCGCCGGGACAGCTCGGCCGGGTCGGCGTATCGCTGGCCGGCCTGGTCGTGGTGCACGTAGTGGAATTCCGCCACCGAGGTGTAGCCGGCCTTGAGCATCTCGATGTAGAGCTGACGGGCGATGACTTGCAACTGCTCGGGGGTGATGCGCCCGACCAGGCGATACATGAGGTCGCGCCAGGTCCAGAAACTGTCGTTGGGGTTGCCGGCCACTTCCGCCAGCCCCGCCATGGCCCGCTGGAACGCATGCGAGTGCAGGTTCGGCATGCCCGGCAGCAACGGGCCGGCCAGGCGCTCGGCGCCCTCGGCGTCGGCATCGGCCATGATCGCGGCCAGCCGGCCATCGGCGGCGACCTCCAGGCGGACATTGCGGGCCCAGCCCGTGGGTAGCAGGGCACGTTCGGCGAAATAGGCTGGCATCGGTGAAATCCTGTTATTGTTCAACTTGTATATACATATACAGCCGTTTGCCTGCCGGGTAAACTCCGGCAAGCTACCGTTCACTCCAACCGTACAAGGACTCAACGCCGTGCCGACACTTCCTGTCTCCGCGCTGGTTGCCCAGATGGGCGAAGGGCCGGCGCCGCTCTACGCCCGGGTGAAACAGATGATCATCCAGCAGATCGAGAGCGGCAGCTGGCCGCCTCATCATCGGGTGCCTTCCGAGAGCGAACTGGTCAACGAGCTGGGTTTCAGCCGCATGACCATCAACCGCGCCCTGCGCGAGCTGACCGCCGAGGGCCTGCTGGTGCGCATGCAGGGCGTCGGCACCTTCGTCGCCGAGCCCAAGACCCGCTCGGCGCTGTTCGAGGTCAACAACATCGCCGACGAGATCGCCGGCCGTGGCCACCAGCATAGCTGCCAGGTGATCAAGCTCGCCGAGGAAGCGGCCGGCTCCGAGCGCGCCCTGGCCCTGGACATGCGCGAAGGCCAGCGGGTGTTCCACTCGCTGATCGTGCACTACGAGAACGGCGTGCCGGTGCAGATCGAGGACCGCTACGTCAACGCGGCCATCGCCCCGGACTACCTCCAGCAGGACTTCACCCGGCAGACGCCCTATGCCTACCTGTCGCAGGTCGCGCCGCTCACCGAAGGCGAGCACGTGGTCGAGGCCATCCTCGCCGAGCCTGAAGAATGCAAGCTGTTGCAGATCGAGCGGGGCGAGCCCTGCCTGTTGATCCGCCGCCGCACCTGGTCGGGCCGCCAGCCGGTGACCGCCGCGCGCCTGATCCACCCCGGTTCCCGTCATCGCCTTGAAGGACGATTCAGCAAATGAGCCAGCTGCAGCTGTTGCGCGCCCACGACTATCCGCGCATGCCCTGGAAGAACGGTGGTGGTTTCACCGAAGAGATCACCCGTGACGCCGGCGACAGCCTGGACGGTTTCGGCTGGCGCCTGTCGATCGCCGATATCGAGGAGTCCGGTGGCTTTTCCACCTTTGCTGGCTATCAGCGGATCATCACCGTGTTGCAGGGCGATGGCATGCGCCTGCTGGTCGACGGCCAGGCCAGCCGGCCGCTGCTGCCGTTCGATGCGTTCGCCTTCAGTGGCGAGAGCCAGGTCAGCTGCAAGCTGCTGGGCGGGGCGATTCGCGATTTCAACCTGATCTATGCGCCGCAGCGGTATCAGGCACGCTTGCAGTGGTTCGATGGCTCCAGCCGGTTGTTCAGTTCGGCGTCGACGGTGTTGCTGTTTGCCGCCAGCAATCATGTCGAGGTGGCACTGGCTGGGCAGGGCATGCAGCAGCTCGGGCGGTATGACTGCCTGCGGATCGATGGCAACGAGGGGTTGCTGGAGCTGGATGTGCAGGGGCGGTTCTGCCTGATCGAGCTGGTGGCTCGCTGAATTCGTAATCTGTGAACTGGGGCTGCTGCGCAGCCCTTTCGCGGCACAAGGCCGCTCCTACAGGTCATGCGCAATCCTGTAGGAGCGGCCTTGTGCCGCGAAAGGGTCGCGTAGCGGCCCCTTTTCATTTTTCATCCGAGGAACGGTCGGTCTTTTTTGGTTGCCTATGCTTGTACATACAAGTAAAGATGTGTTTGTATAGTCGCCACGACACACACATGCCGTCGGATGACCGCAGAGGACCTTTCCCGTGACTGACAACAACAAATACCGTGACGTAGAAATCCGCGCCCCGCGTGGCAACAAGCTGACCGCCAAGAGCTGGCTGACCGAAGCCCCGCTGCGCATGCTGATGAACAACCTCGACCCGCAGGTCGCCGAGAACCCCAAAGAGCTGGTGGTGTACGGCGGCATTGGCCGCGCCGCGCGCAACTGGGAGTGCTACGACAAGATCGTCGAGACCCTGACCCGCCTGGAAGACGACGAAACCTTGCTGGTGCAGTCGGGCAAGCCGGTCGGCGTGTTCAAGACCCACAGCAACGCCCCGCGCGTGCTGATCGCCAACTCCAACCTGGTGCCGCACTGGGCCAACTGGGAACACTTCAACGAACTGGACGCCAAAGGCCTGGCCATGTACGGCCAGATGACCGCCGGCAGCTGGATCTACATCGGCAGCCAGGGCATCGTCCAGGGCACCTACGAAACCTTCGTCGAGGCCGGCCGCCAGCACTACAACGGCAGCCTGAAAGGCAAGTGGGTACTGACCGCGGGCCTGGGCGGCATGGGCGGCGCCCAGCCACTGGCCGCAACGCTTGCCGGCGCCTGCTCGCTGAACATCGAATGCCAGCAGAGCCGCATCGATTTCCGCCTGGAAACCCGCTACGTCGATGAGCAGGCCAAGGACCTGGACGACGCCCTGGCGCGCATCGCCAAGTACACCGCCGAAGGCAAGGCCATCTCCATCGCCCTGCACGGCAACGCCGCCGAAATCCTGCCGGAACTGGTCAAGCGTGGTGTGCGCCCGGACATGGTCACCGACCAGACCAGCGCCCACGACCCGCTCAACGGCTACCTGCCGGCCGGCTGGACCTGGGAGCAGTACCGCGACCGCGCCCAGACCGACCCGGCTGCCGTGGTCAAAGCCGCCAAGCAGTCCATGGCCGTGCACGTCAAAGCCATGCTCGACTTCCAGAAACAGGGCATCCCGACCTTCGACTACGGCAACAACATCCGCCAGATGGCCAAGGAAGAGGGCGTGGCCAATGCCTTCGACTTCCCGGGCTTCGTGCCGGCGTACATCCGCCCGCTGTTCTGCCGCGGTGTCGGCCCGTTCCGCTGGGCCGCGCTGTCCGGCGACGCAGAAGACATCTACAAGACCGACGCCAAGGTCAAGGAACTGATCCCGGACGACGCCCACCTGCACCGCTGGCTGGACATGGCCCGCGAGCGCATCAGCTTCCAGGGCCTGCCGGCACGTATCTGCTGGGTTGGCCTGGGCCTGCGTGCCAAGCTGGGCCTGGCGTTCAACGAAATGGTGCGCAGCGGCGAGCTGTCGGCACCGGTCGTGATCGGCCGTGACCACCTGGACTCGGGCTCGGTGTCCAGCCCCAACCGTGAGACCGAAGCCATGCGCGACGGCTCCGACGCCGTCTCCGACTGGCCGCTGCTCAACGCCCTGCTCAACACCGCAGGCGGCGCCACCTGGGTTTCGCTGCACCACGGCGGTGGCGTGGGCATGGGCTTCTCCCAGCACTCGGGCATGGTCATCGTCTGCGACGGTACCGACGAAGCCGCCGAGCGTATCGCCCGCGTGCTGACCAACGACCCGGGGACTGGCGTGATGCGCCACGCCGATGCCGGTTACCAGATCGCCATCGACTGTGCCAAGGAGCAGGGCCTGGACCTGCCAATGATCACCGGCTGATCGCCGCGCTTTGGATCGCACCCTGCAAGGGTGATACTGAACAACAAGAAGGGGCCCCGTGCGGCCCCATGCGATTGGAGTAGCGAAGTGACCGAATTGACCCTCAAGCCCGGCACCCTGACCCTGGCCCAGCTGCGCGCCATCCACGCCGCGCCCGTGCGTCTGCAACTGGATGCCAGCGCCGCGCCGGCCATCGACGCCAGCGTCGCCTGCGTCGAGCAGATCATCGCCGAGGACCGCACCGCCTACGGCATCAACACCGGTTTCGGCCTGCTGGCCTCGACCCGCATCGCCAGCCACGACCTGGAGAACCTGCAGCGTTCGCTGGTGCTGTCCCACGCCGCCGGTATCGGCGCACCGCTGGACGACAGCCTGGTGCGCCTGATCATGGTGCTCAAGATCAACAGCCTCAGCCGTGGCTTCTCCGGCATCCGTCGCAAAGTGATCGACGCGCTGATCGCCCTGGTCAACGCCGAAGTCTACCCACACATCCCGCTCAAGGGCTCGGTCGGCGCCTCCGGCGACCTGGCGCCGCTGGCGCACATGTCGCTGGTACTGCTGGGCGAAGGCAAGGCCCGCTACAAGGGCCAGTGGCTGTCGGCTACCGAAGCCCTGGCCGTTGCCGGCCTGGAGCCGCTGACCCTGGCCGCCAAAGAGGGCCTGGCCCTGCTCAATGGCACCCAGGCGTCCACCGCCTATGCCCTGCGCGGCCTGTTCCAGGCCGAAGACCTGTACGCCGCGGCCATCGCCTGTGGCGGCCTGAGCGTCGAGGCGGCGCTGGGTTCGCGCTCGCCGTTCGATGCGCGCATCCATGCCGTGCGCGGCCAGCGTGGCCAGATTGACACCGCCGCCTGCTTCCGCGACCTGCTGGGCGATTCCAGCGAAGTGTCGCTGTCGCACAAGAACTGCGACAAGGTCCAGGACCCGTACTCCCTGCGCTGCCAGCCGCAAGTGATGGGCGCCTGCCTCACGCAGATCCGCCAGGCCGCGGAGGTGCTGGGCATCGAAGCCAACGCCGTGTCGGACAACCCGCTGGTGTTCGCCGCTGAGGGCGACGTGATCTCTGGCGGCAACTTCCACGCCGAACCCGTGGCCATGGCCGCCGACAACCTCGCCCTGGCGATCGCCGAGATCGGTTCGCTGAGCGAACGCCGCATCTCGCTGATGATGGACAAGCATATGTCCCAGCTGCCGCCGTTCCTGGTGGAGAACGGTGGGGTCAACTCCGGCTTCATGATCGCCCAGGTCACCGCTGCCGCGCTGGCCAGCGAGAACAAGGCGCTGTCGCACCCGCACAGCGTCGACAGCCTGCCGACCTCGGCCAACCAGGAAGACCACGTGTCGATGGCCCCGGCCGCCGGCAAGCGCCTGTGGGAAATGGCCGAGAATACCCGTGGCGTGCTGGCCATCGAATGGCTGGGCGCCTGCCAGGGCCTGGACCTGCGCAAGGGGCTGAAGACCTCGGTCAAGCTGGAGCAGGCGCGCCAGGCGCTGCGCCGCGAAGTGCCGCACTATGACCGCGACCGCTTCTTCGCGCCGGACATCGAGGCGGCTTCCACGCTGCTGGCCAACGGCACCTTGACTGGCCTGCTTCCGGCTGGGGTCCTGCCTAGCCTGTAATGCCGCTGGGGCCGCTCTGCGGCCCATTCGCCGGCAAGGCCGGCCCCTACAAAGGTATGTGCCTTGCCTGTAGGAGCCGGCCTTGCCGGCGAATGGGCTGCGCAGCAGCCCCAATCCGACCTCACGACCAGAACAACAATAAGGACGTGACATGCAACAAGCTCAAGGTCTCAAGCGCGGGCTATCGGCCCGGCATATCCGTTTCATGGCGCTCGGTTCGGCAATCGGTACCGGGCTTTTCTACGGCTCCGCCTCGGCCATCCAGATGGCCGGCCCGGCCGTGTTGCTGGCCTACCTGATCGGTGGCGCCGCGGTGTTCATGGTGATGCGCGCCCTCGGCGAAATGGCCGTGCACAACCCTGTGGCCGGCTCCTTCGGCCACTACGCCAGCACCTACCTCGGCCCCATGGCCGGCTTCATCCTCGGTTGGACCTACGCCTTCGAGATGGTCATCGTCGCCATCGCCGACGTGACGGCCTTCGGTATCTACATGGGCTTCTGGTTCCCCGAGGTCGCCCGCTGGATCTGGGTGCTCGGCATCGTGTTCCTGATCGGCGGCCTGAACCTGTGCAACGTCCGGGTCTTCGGCGAGATGGAGTTCTGGCTGTCGCTGCTCAAGGTCGGCGCCATCGTCGCGATGATCCTCGCCGGCCTGGGTATCATGGCCTTCGGCTTCAGCCAGGTGGGTACCGGGCACGCGGTCGGGGTGAGCAACCTGTTCGAGCATGGCGGCTTCATGCCCAATGGCGTCAGTGGCCTGATCGCTTCGTTCGCGGTGGTGATGTTCGCCTTTGGCGGCATCGAGATCATCGGCGTCACCGCCGGTGAGGCGAAGGACCCTCAGCGGGTGATCCCCAAGGCGATCAACGCCGTGCCGCTGCGCATCCTGCTGTTCTACGTGCTCACCCTGTTCGTGCTGATGTGCCTGTACCCGTGGCCGCAGATCGGCAGCCAGGGCAGCCCGTTCGTGCAGATCTTCAGCAACCTGGGCATCGGCTCCGCCGCGGCCGTGCTCAATATCGTGGTGATCTCGGCGGCGATTTCGGCCATCAACAGTGACATCTTTGGTGCTGGCCGCATGATGTACGGCCTGGCCCAGCATGGCCAGGCGCCGCGTGGTTTCGGCAAGCTGTCGAAGCACGGTGTGCCGTGGATGACCGTGGTGGTGATGGGCGCGGCGCTGCTGATCGGCGTGCTGCTCAACTACCTGATCCCGGAGAACGTGTTCCTGCTGATCGCTTCGATCGCCACCTTCGCCACCGTGTGGGTGTGGCTGATGATCCTGGTCACCCAGGTCGCCATGCGCCGCAGCATGAGCCGCGAAGAGGTCGCCCAACTCAAGTTCCCGGTACCGTTCTGGCCTTATGGGCCGGCCCTTGCCATCGCGTTCATGGTGTTCATCTTCGGTGTGCTCGGCTACTTCCCCGACACCCAGGCGGCATTGATCGTCGGGGTGATCTGGGTGGTGTTCCTGGTGGCCTCCTACCTTCTGTGGTGCAAGCCACGCGCGGGCCGTGGCGAGCCGGCCCGGGAGCCGGTCGAGCTGCAACGTTGAAGCTTACAAGGAGAACCTGATGAGAACCCTCTGGCAGCACTGCCACGCCGCGACCATGACTGACGGTCGTTACTCGGCCATCGAGGACGCGGCGATTGTCACCAGCGCGGGCCTGATCGAGTGGATCGGCCCCCGCGATGAGGTGCCGCCGGTCGCGGCCGACCGCGTCGTCGACCTGGGCGGCGCCTGGGTCACCCCCGGGCTGATCGATTGCCACACCCACGCGGTGTTCGGTGGCAACCGCAGCGGCGAGTTCGAGCAGCGCCTGCAGGGCGTCAGCTATGCCGAGATCGCCGCCCAGGGTGGCGGTATCGCCAGCACCGTGCGGGCGACCCGCGCGGCCAGCGAGGACGCGCTGTTCGCCAGTGCCCGCCAGCGGGTCCAGGCGCTGATGCGCGACGGCGTGACCACCCTGGAGATCAAGTCGGGTTATGGCCTGGACCTCGAGAGCGAGCGCAAGATGCTGCGCGTGGCCAGGCGCCTGGGCGAGGAGCTGCCGGTGACCGTGCGCAGCACCTGCCTGGCCGCCCATGCCCTGCCGCCGGAGTACGCTGGTCGGGCCGACGACTACATTGCCCACATCTGCGACGAAATGCTCCCGGCGCTGGCCGCCGAGGGCTTGGTGGATGCGGTGGATGCCTTCTGCGAACACCTGGCGTTTTCTCCGGCCCAGGTCGAGCGGCTGTTCATCAAGGCCCGTGAGCTGGGCCTGCCGGTCAAGCTGCATGCCGAGCAACTGTCGTCACTGCACGGTTCCAGCCTGGCAGCGAGCTACCAGGCGCTGTCGGCCGACCACCTGGAATTCATGACTGAAGAGGACGCCATCGCCATGGCCAAGGCCGGCACGGTCGCCGTGCTGCTGCCGGGCGCGTTCTACTTCCTGCGCGAAACCCAGCTGCCGCCGATGGATGCCTTGCGCCGGCATGGGGTGAAGATCGCCCTGGCCAGCGACCTCAACCCCGGCACCTCGCCAGGGCTGTCGCTGCGCCTGATGCTGAACATGGGCTGCACCTGTTTCCGCATGACCCCGGAAGAAGCCCTGGCCGGCGTCACCGTGCACGCCGCCGCGGCGCTGGGCCTGGGCAGCAGCCATGGATCGCTGGAAGTGGGCAAGGTTGCCGACTTCATCGCCTGGCAGATCGAGCGCCCCGCCGACCTCAGCTACTGGCTCGGCGGCGACCTGCCCAAGCGCGTGGTGCGCCTGGGCCATGAAATATCCAACTGAGCGAGGGCACATGGACAAGGTATTGAGTTTTCACCAGGGCCGCCTGCCGTTGCTGATCAGCATGCCCCACGCCGGGTTGAATTTGACTGCCGCCGTGCGCGATGGCCTGGTCGAGCCGGCGCGCAGCCTGCCGGACACCGACTGGCACATCCCGCGTCTGTACGACTTCGCCCGTGAACTGGGCGCCAGCGTGGTGGCGGCGGAGTACTCGCGGTTCGTCATCGACCTGAACCGGCCGGATGACGACAAGCCGCTGTATGTCGGTGCCACCACCGGCCTGTATCCGGCGACGTTGTTCGATGGTGAGCCGCTGTTCAAGGACGGCCAGGTACCGACCGCCGACGAACGGGCAACGTACCTGGAGGGGATCTGGCGGCCGTATCACGACACGATTCGTCGTGAACTCGCGCGGATGCGTGAAGAGTTTGGTTATGCGTTGTTGTGGGATGCCCACTCGATCCGTTCGCTGATCCCGCACTTGTTCGACGGCAAGCTGCCGGACTTCAACCTGGGCACTTTCAATGGTGCCAGTTGCGATCCGCAGTTGGCCGAGCGGCTGCTGGGTGTTTGCGCCGAGTTCCCGGCTTACAGCCATGTGCTCAACGGGCGTTTCAAGGGTGGGCATATCACCCGCCATTACGGTGATCCGGCCAACCAGATCCATGCGGTGCAACTGGAGCTGGGGCAGTGCACCTATATGAATGAGGTGGAGCCGTTCGGCTATCGCGAAGATTTGGCTCAGCCGACGCAGGTGGTACTCAAGCGCTTGTTGGAGACTGTGCTGGCGTGGGGCGAGGAGCGGTACCGGGGTGGTTCGCGAGGGTAGGGCTGTAGACCGCGTCAGGGCTTGCAGGTGTTCGCCGCAGGGTTTGTGGCGCCTGTGAGATCGAGCGCCGCCCGCGCGGCGCATCGCGGATGAATCCGCTCCTACATCGGTTGCAACGTGCCGTACCTGCAAGGCCCTGGTTGCCAGCCTTGGCGCATGGCTTGAGTCGGGCGAGGCGGCGGTAGCTCCAGCCGAAAACCGCGCGTCGTACAAACAAGACGGTCCCGGTGCTCTTTCAGGCATAACTGGCCCGAAACAAACGTAGGAGCGGATTTATCCGCGATGCGCCGCGCGGGCGGCGCTCGATCTCGAGGGCGCTGAGGGGCCCTCGTCGAACACCTGCCAGCCCTGATGCAATCTCAACCCATGCCCTCCCGGGTATCACGCTCCACCGGTGCCTCCCATCGCCAGCAAGCCCAGAACCCCGACGATTTACACGGACACATGCTCTTCGCGCAATTCAGGTTTATGATGCCCAACGGCAGATAAAAACCTCACACGGAGTGCGCAATGCAGACCCTCTACCCGCAGATCAAACCCTACGCCCGGCACGATCTGGCCGTGGAAGCGCCGCATGTGCTGTATGTCGATGAAAGCGGCTCGCCGGAAGGTCTGCCCGTGGTGTTCATCCACGGCGGCCCGGGCGCCGGCTGTGACGCGCAAAGCCGCTGCTACTTCGACCCCAATCTGTACCGCATCATCACCTTCGACCAGCGCGGTTGTGGCCGCTCCACGCCCCACGCGAGCCTGGAGAACAACACCACCTGGCACCTGGTCGAAGACCTGGAGCGTATTCGCGAGCACCTGGGCATCGAAAAATGGGTGCTGTTCGGCGGCTCGTGGGGTTCGACGCTGGCCCTGGCCTACGCCCAGACCCACCCCGAGCGCGTGCATGGCCTGATCCTGCGCGGCATCTTCCTGTGCCGCCCGCAGGAAATCAGCTGGTTCTACCAAGAGGGCGCCAGCCGCCTGTTCCCCGACTACTGGCAGGACTACATCGCGCCGATCCCGCCGGAGGAGCGCGGCGACCTGGTCAAGGCCTTCCACAAGCGCCTGACCGGCAACGACCAGATCGCCCAGATGCATGCCGCCAAGGCCTGGTCCACCTGGGAGGGCCGCACCGCGACCCTGCGCCCCAACCCGCTGGTGGTCGACCGCTTCTCCGAGCCGCAGCGCGCGCTGTCGATTGCCCGCATCGAATGCCACTATTTCACCAACAACGCCTTCCTCGAGCAGGATCAGCTGATCCGCGACATGCCGAAGATCGCCCACCTGCCGGCGGTGATCGTGCATGGCCGCTACGACGTGATCTGCCCGCTGGACAACGCCTGGGAACTGCACCAGGCCTGGCCGAACAGTGAGCTGAAGGTGATCCGCGACGCCGGTCACGCCGCCTCCGAGCCGGGTATCACCGACGCCCTGGTGCGTGCCGCCGACCAGATGGCCCGCCGCCTGCTCGACCTGCCCCTGGAAGAAGCATGAAGGGGTTGATCCAGCGCGTTCGCGGCGCGCGGGTGGAAGTGGCGGGGGAGATCGTCGGCGCCATCGACAACGGGTTGCTGGCGCTGGTGGCGGTCGAGCCTGACGATACGCCCGAGCATGCCGACAAGCTGTTGCACAAACTGCTGAACTACCGGGTGTTCAGCGACGAGCAAGGCAAAATGAACCGCTCGCTCAAGGACATCGGCGGTGGCCTGCTGCTGGTGTCGCAGTTCACCTTGGCCGCCGACACCCGCAACGGCATGCGCCCGAGCTTCTCGACGGCGGCGCCACCGGCGCTCGGAGCCGAGCTTTTCGACTATCTGCTGCAGCGAGCGCAGGGCCAGCACCCGGATGTGGCCAGCGGTCGCTTCGGTGCAGACATGCAGGTGCATCTGGTCAATGATGGCCCGGTAACATTTATGTTACAAATATGAGGTCAAAAAACCCTTTGTTTGTCGAAAAACAAGGGGTTTTGTACGATAAATAGTTTGTCCAGCCTGATGCGTTGTAACGCGTCCTGCTGGATAATCGCGCGCTGCATGGACCTGCGTTCGCAGGTTCGTTTCACTTTGACTCGAGCATTGTCAGGATCCGTTTGGGGAATCATTACGCCCTCACGGGGTCCGAACAGTGCTCGCCAACCCGGCATTGGTCGCTGGCCGTTGGTTTCATGATCTGTTTTCGGCGAGGATTGCTCGTGATTGTAAGCCCCTGTATTGCACCTAGAATCCCCGGTACCCGGCTGCGCAAGGCCATGCTGGCCGGCGTGGCGCTGGTCGGCCTGTTGAGCGCGGGCCAGTTGTGGGCATTCAATCTTGACGATGTTGCAGCCAAGGCAAAGGATCTGGCCGGCCAGAAGTACGAGGCACCGAAGAGCAACCTGCCTCCGGTGTTCCGCGACATGAAGTACGCCGACTACCAGAAGATCCGCTTCCTGCAGGAAAAGGCCGAGTGGGCCAAGGACAAGACGCCGTTCAAGCTCTCGTTCTACCACCAGGGCATGCACTTCGACACGCCGGTGACGATCAACGAGATCACCGCCAACAAGGTCGAAGAAATCAAGTACGACCCGAGCCGTTTCGAGTTCGGCGACGTGCCGCATGACGCCGACGCCACCAAGAACCTCGGCTACGCCGGTTTCCGCGTGCTCTACCCGATCAACAAGGCCGACAAGCAGGACGAGATCATGACCCTGCTTGGCGCCAGCTACTTCCGCGTGGTCGGCAAGGGCCACCGCTATGGCCTGTCGGCCCGTGGCCTGGCCATCGACACCGCGCTGCCGTCCGGCGAAGAGTTCCCACGCTTCCGCGAGTTCTGGATCGAGAAGCCCAAGCCGAAAGACAAGCACCTGGTGATCTACGCGCTGCTCGACTCGCCGCGTTCCACCGGTGCCTACAAGCTCACCCTGCGTCCGGGCGAGGACACCCTGGTCGACGTCAAGTCGCGCGTGTACCTGCGTGACAACGTCAGCCGCCTGGGTATCGCCCCGCTGACCAGCATGTACCTGTTCGGCCCCAACCAGCCGTCGAAAGTCATGAACTACCGCCCGGCCCTGCACGATTCCGAAGGCCTGTCGATCCATGCCGGCAACGGCGAGTGGCTGTGGCGCCCGCTGAACAACCCGAAACACCTGGCCGTGAGCAACTTCAGCGTGGAGAACCCGCGTGGTTTCGGCCTGCTGCAGCGCCAGCGCGACTTCAGCGACTATGAAGACCTCGACGACGAATACGAGAAGCGCCCAAGCACCTGGATCGAACCGAAAGGCGACTGGGGCAAGGGTACCGTCGATCTGGTCGAGATCCCGACCGCCGACGAGACCAACGACAATATCGTGGCGTTCTGGAGCCCGGAAAAGCTGCCGGAAGTGGGCAAGCCGTTCGAGTACGACTACCGCCTGCGCTGGACCATCAAGGAAGACCAGCTGCACTCGCCTGAGCTGGGCTGGGTCAAGCAGACCCTGCGTTCCACCGGTGACGTCAAGCAGTCCAACCTGATCCGCCAGGCCGACGGTACCGTCGCCTTCCTGGTCGACTTCATCGGCCCGAACCTGGCCACCCTGCCGGCGGACACCGCCGTGCGCAGCCAGGTCAGCGTCGGCGACAACGCCGAAGTGGTCGAGAACAACCTGCGCTACAACCCGGAAACCAAGGGCTGGCGCCTGACCCTGCGCCTGAAGGTGCAGGATCCGAAGAAAGCCACCGAGATGCGTGCCGCGCTGCTGCACGACGTACCGGTCGAGGCGCCGAAACCCGCCAAGGACAGCAAGCAGGACAAGGCCGCGGCCAAGCATGCCCACGCCAAGGCCGAAAAAGCCAAGGCCGAGCAGCCTGCCGAGCAACCCGCCGCCGACGCGGCATCCACCAACGGGACCCCGGCCACCACCGAGAAAGTGCTGACCGAGACCTGGAGCTATCAGTTGCCTGCCGATGAGTAACTCAAGCGCAAGGCCGGAATCGCTGAGCGAGTACCTGGCCCACCTCCCCCTGAGCGACGAGCAGCGCGCGGAACTCGCCCGCTGCACCTCGTTCAGCGAGCTGCACCAACACCTGGCGGCCCAACCGGCCGCCAGCACCACCGAGGCCGCCCAGGCCTCGGTGGGCCCGCGTCTCACCGTCGGCAGCGCCGCCGAGCTGGAGGAGGCCGAGATGCTCGGCGTCGACGCCAGCGGGCGGCTGTGCCTGAAGATCGCCCCGCCGATCAAGCGCACCAAGGTCGTCCCCGAACCGTGGCGCACCAACGTGCTGATTCGCATGTGGCGGCGCATGACCGGCCGCACCAACGCCCCGCAGCCGCCCAAGCGCGAGCTGCCGCCGGCGCGCTGGCGCACGGTCGGTTCGATCCGCCGCTACATCCTGCTCACCCTGATGATCGGCCAGACCCTGGTCGCCGGCTGGTACATGAAGGGCATCCTGCCGTACCAGGGCTGGTCGTTCGTCGACTTCGACGAAATCGTCCACCAGCCGCTCTGGGACACGGTGGTGCAGGTCTGGCCCTATGCCTTGCAGACCTCCATCCTGGTGCTCTTTGGCATCCTCTTCTGCTGGGTGTCGGCGGGCTTCTGGACCGCGCTGATGGGCTTCCTCGAACTGCTCACCGGGCGTGACAAGTACAAAATTTCCGGCAGCAGCGCCGGCAACGAGCCGATCGCCCCCGAAGCGCGCACCGCGCTGGTGATGCCGATCTGTAACGAAGACGTGCCGCGCGTGTTCGCCGGCCTGCGCGCGACGTTCGAGTCGGTGGCCGCCAGCGGCAACCTCGACCGTTTCGATTTCTTCGTGCTCAGCGACACCAACGACACCGACATCGCCGTCGCCGAACAGCAGGCCTGGCTGGACGTGTGCCGCGAGGCGAAAGGCTTCGGCCGCATCTTCTACCGCCGCCGTCGCCGCCGCGTGAAGCGCAAGAGCGGCAACCTCGACGACTTCTGCCGTCGCTGGGGTGGCGAGTACAAGTACATGGTCGTGCTCGACGCCGACAGCGTCATGAGCGGCGAGTGCCTGAGCAGCCTGGTGCGCCTGATGGAGGCCAACCCGGACGCCGGCATCATCCAGACCGGGCCCAAGGCCTCGGGCATGGACACCCTGTATGCGCGCCTGCAACAGTTCGCCACCCGCGTGTACGGCCCGCTGTTCACCGCCGGCCTGCACTTCTGGCAGCTGGGCGAGTCGCATTACTGGGGCCACAACGCGATCATCCGCATGAAGCCGTTCATCGAGCACTGCGCCCTGGCGCCGTTGCCGGGCAAGGGCGCCTTCGCCGGTGCGATCCTCTCCCACGACTTCGTCGAAGCCGCGCTGATGCGCCGTGCCGGCTGGGGCGTGTGGATCGCCTACGACCTGCCGGGCAGCTATGAAGAGTTGCCGCCCAACCTGCTCGACGAACTCAAGCGTGACCGTCGCTGGTGCCACGGCAACCTGATGAACTTCCGCCTGTTCCTGGTCAAGGGCATGCACCCGGTACACCGCGCGGTGTTCCTCACCGGGGTGATGTCGTACCTGTCGGCACCGCTGTGGTTCCTGTTCCTGGTGCTGTCGACGGCGCTGCTGGCGACCAACACGCTGATGGAGCCGCAGTACTTCATCGAGCCGTTCCAGCTCTATCCGCTTTGGCCGCAGTGGCACCCGGAGAAGGCCATCGCGCTGTTCTCCACCACCATCGTGCTGCTGTTCCTGCCCAAGCTGCTCAGCGTCATCCTGATCTGGGCCAAGGGCGCCACCGAGTTTGGCGGGCGCATCAAGGTCACCCTGTCGATGTTGCTGGAGATGCTGTTCTCCATGCTGCTGGCGCCGGTGCGGATGATCTTCCACACCCGCTTCGTGCTGGCCGCGTTCCTCGGCTGGGCGGCGACCTGGAATTCGCCGCAGCGTGACGACGACTCCACGCCATGGAGCGAGGCGGTGCGCCGCCATGGTCCGCAGACTCTGCTGGGCATTGCCTGGGCGAGCCTGGTGGCCTGGCTGAACCCGAGCTTCCTGTGGTGGCTGGCGCCGATCGTCGGTTCGCTGGTGCTGTCGATCCCTGTTTCGGTGATCTCCAGCCGCGTGCGCCTGGGCCTGGCGGCCAGGGACGAGAAGCTGTTCCTCATCCCCGAGGAGTACGCCACCCCGCCCGAGCTGCTGGCCACCGACCAGTACACCCACGAGAACCGCTGGCATGCCCTGCACGATGGTTTCGTGCGTGCCGTGGTCGACCCACGCCAGAACGCCCTGGCCTGCGCCATGGCCACCGCGCGTCACGGCCAGGCCGCACCGATCGAGGCGCTGCGCGCGGAACGCGTTGCCAAGGCGCTGGAAGTCGGCCCGAAAGGCCTGGACGGCAACACCCGTCTGGCCCTGCTGAGCGATCCGGTGGCGCTGTCGCGCCTGCACGAACGGGTCTGGGCCGAGCACAACGCGGCCTGGATCGATGTGTGGCGTGCGTCGATCGACAACGATCCGCACTCGCCGTTGTTGCCGCTGCATCCGGAGAACGTGGCTCAGCCAGCCCTGGCTTGAGTCTGATCCCTCCCATTCGCCGGCAAGCCGGCTCCTACAGGTTCATTCTCGACCTCGTAGGGGCCGGCTTGCCGGCGAACAGGGGCAATACCCCCGCCTTCTTATTGTTTTTTTGGCCAACAAAGTCCCCCCCGGCTCTAGGTCCCAGCCCACGCATGCGTTAGCATCCCACCCGACATAACGCATCGGTCTGTCAGGCCATGCTTACAAGAACAAATCGTGTACTTCTTGCTAGGGGACTTGGTGATGATGAAGAAATACCTGTCGCGACTGCTGGTCGGTGCGACCGCCCTCATCGCGGTAACCGCCGCCCAGGCCGGCGCCATCGACGACGCGGTCAAGCGCGGCACCCTGCGTGTGGGCATGGACCCGACCTACATGCCGTTCGAGATGACCAACAAGCGCGGCGAGATCATCGGCTTCGAAGTCGACATTCTCAAGGCGATGGCCAAGTCCATGGGCGTCAAGCTGGAGACCGTCTCCACCGCCTACGACGGCATCATCCCGGCCCTGCTGACCGACAAGTTCGACTTCATCGGCAGCGGCATGACCCTCACCCAAGAGCGCAACCTGCGCCTGAACTTCAGCGAACCCTTCATCGTCGTCGGCCAGACCCTGCTGATCCGCAAGGAGCTGGTGGGCGAGATCAAGTCGTACAAGGACCTGAACAACGAGAAGTACCGCATCACCTCCAAGCTGGGCACCACCGGCGAGATGGTTTCCAAGAAGCTGATCGGCAAGGCCAAGTACCACGGCTACGACAACGAGCAGGAAGCGGTGATGGATGTGGTCAACGGCAAGGCCGACGCCTTCGTCTATGACGCGCCGTACAACGTGGTGGCGGTGGAGAAGGCCGGTGCCGGCAAGCTGGCGTTCCTGGAAGAACCCTTCACCTACGAGCCGCTGGCCTTCGGCCTGAAGAAAGGCGACTACGACAGCATCAACTTCATCAACAACTTCCTGCACCAGATCAAGCATGACGGGACCTACGATCGTATCCACGACAAGTGGTTCAAGAACAAGGACTGGCTGAAGGAAATGGAATAAGGCCCGGGCCACAAGCCCAGGCTCAGACCCTGACGCGCAGGTGGCGCCGAGGGTGGCAGGTCGAGGACAGCGGATGCTTTCGCTGGCCTCATCACGGGTAAACCCGCTCCCACAGGTGTCGCCAAACCCTGTAGGAGCGGGTTTACCCGCGAAGAGGCCAGCAAGCACAGCGCACACTTCGCAGGCCACCGCCAACGCTCCACCCGGCGCGTTTCTTTTTTTGCGGAAGTACCCCAAGTGATCAAACACAAGAAAGCCCAGTGGCCCTGGCATGGGTTGACCGCGCTGGTCCTGGTGGGCCTGGCGTTCAGCCTGTACCTGGCCACCTCGATGATTTCCTACGAGTGGCGCTGGAACCGCGTTCCGCAATACTTCGCCTACAAGGCCGAGGAAACCCAGCGTGCCGCCAACCCAGGCACGATCGAGGAAATCGTGGTGTCCGGCGACAACGCCCGGGTCACCCTGAAAGACGAAAGCGGTGACACCCAGGTCATCGAAGTGGCCAGCGACAGCCTGCTGCTGGCCCGTGGCGATGATGTCGCCGAAGGCGACGCCATCGGCGTGACTCGCCATTGGGCGGCTGGCCCCTTGGCCTGGGGCCTGTGGACCACGCTGTGGATCTCGGTGATCTCCGGCGCCCTGGGCCTGGTGATCGGCCTGTTCGCCGGCCTGTGCCGGCTGTCGAACAACCCGACCCTGCGCGACCTGTCCACGGTCTACGTCGAACTGGTACGCGGCACGCCGCTGCTGGTGCAGATCTTCATCTTCTACTTCTTCATCGGCACCGTGCTCAACCTGTCCCGCGAGTTCGCCGGGGTCGCGGCGCTGGCGCTGTTCACCGGCGCCTACGTGGCCGAGATCGTCCGTGCCGGCGTGCAGTCGATCGCCAAGGGCCAGAACGAGGCGGCGCGCTCGCTGGGCCTGAACGGCAGCCAGTCGATGCGCCACGTGATCCTGCCCCAGGCCTTCAAGCGCGTGCTGCCACCGCTGGCCGGGCAGTTCATCAGCCTGGTGAAGGACACGTCGCTGGTGTCGGTGATCGCCATCACCGAGTTGACCAAGAGCGGCCGCGAGGCCATCACCACGTCGTTCTCGACCTTCGAGATCTGGTTCTGCGTGGCAGGCCTGTACCTGCTGATCAACCTGCCGCTGTCGCACATCGCCAGCCGGCTCGAGCGGAGGCTTGCGCAAAGTGATTGAAGTCCGTGACCTGCTGAAAGTCTTCGACACCCGCGGCCAGGTGGTGCGCGCGGTGGACAACGTCACCACCGGCGTCGCCAAGGGCGAAGTGGTGGTGGTGCTCGGGCCCTCGGGCTCGGGCAAGTCGACCTTCCTGCGCTGCCTGAACGGCCTGGAGCACTTCGACGATGGGCATGTGTCCATCAATGGCCTGCAACTGGACGACCCGAAGACCGATATCAACGCTTATCGCCGTGAAGTCGGCATGGTCTTCCAGCACTTCAACCTGTTCCCGCACATGACCGTGCTGGAGAACCTGTGCCTGGCGCAGAAGGTGGTGCGCAAGCGCGGCAAGGCCGAGCGCGAGGCCAAGGCCCGGGCGCTGCTGGAGAAAGTCGGCATCGCCCAGAAGGCCAACGAGTACCCGTCGCGGCTTTCGGGCGGCCAGCAACAGCGGGTGGCCATCGCCCGGGCCCTGGCGATGGACCCGAAGGTGATGCTGTTCGACGAGCCGACCTCGGCGCTCGACCCGGAAATGGTCGGCGAGGTGCTGGACGTGATGAAGACCCTGGCCCAGGAAGGCATGACCATGGTCTGCGTCACCCATGAAATGGGCTTTGCCCGGGAAGTGGCGGACCGGGTGCTGTTCTTCGACCATGGCAAGCTGCTGGAAGACTCGGCGCCGCAGGCGTTCTTCGCGGCGCCGAAGGATCCGCGGGCGCAGGCGTTCCTGCGCCAGGTGCTGTAGTACCTGTTCGCCGGCAAGCCGGCTCCTACAGGTATTTGTAGGGGCCGGCTTGCCGGCGAACCGGCCTTAAAGGCTGAACCGCCCCACCATCCCTCGCAACGCCCGTCCCAGCTGTTCCAGCTCACCACTTGAAGCCGCTGTCTGCTCACTGGCTTCATGGGTCTGATCGGACGCATCCCGCACATTCATCACGCTGCGATTGATCTGCTCGGCTACCACGCTTTGCTGTTCGCTGGCGGTGGCAATCTGCTGGTTCATGCCCTGGATGGTCGACACGGTTTCGGTGATCTGCCCCAGGGCATCACCCGCCTGGCGGCTGAGTTCGACGCTCTGCTCGGTGAGCTGCCTGCTGTCGTCCAGTAGCCCCATTACCTGGTCGGTGCCGCTGTGCAGGTTGTCGATCAATTGTTCGATCTCCTCGGTGGACTGCTGGGTGCGCTGGGCCAGGCCGCGTACCTCGTCGGCGACCACGGCGAAGCCGCGTCCGGCCTCGCCGGCCCGCGCTGCCTCGATGGCGGCATTGAGCGCCAGCAGGTTGGTCTGCGCGGACACCGACTTGATCACATCGAGGATCGAACCGATGCGTTGGCTTTCCCCGGCCAGGTGACCCATGGCGGCCTGGCAGTGTTCCATCTGCCCGGCCAGTTGCTCGATACGCCCGACCGCCTGGGCCACCACCTGGTCACCCCGTTGCGCCTGCTCATCGGCCGCAGTCGCCGCCCGCGAGGCCTGCTCAGCGTTCTGCGCCACTTCCTGGACCGTGGCGCTCATCTGGTTCATCGCCGTGGCCACCTGGTCGGTTTCCTCTTTCTGCTGGCCGACCCTGAGCTGGGTCTGCTCGCTGACGGTCGCCAGCTCATCGACAGCCTTGGACAGCTGGGTCACACCATGGTCGATACCCCCCAGCAGCTCGCGCAGGCTCAAGGTCATCGCGCGCATGCTGCCTTGCAGTTGCCCCAGTTCGTCATTGCGTATTACCTCGTCGACCTGGCTCAGGTCGCCTTGGGCGATACGTTCGGCCTGACGCAGGGCCTGTTTCAGCGGCACGGTGATCTGCTGGCTGATCACCCAGGCGGCCAGGGCGCCGATCAGCAGGGCCAGCAGGGCGACACTGGTCATCAGGCTGCGAGAGGCCAGGGCCTGCTCGTCGCGCTGCTCGATCTGGTGATTGCTCAGGGCCTGGCTGCTGGTGGTGATCTGGTTGCCCAGCTGCTCCATGTCATTCTGCACCTGTTCGACGATGATCGCTGCTTTGGCATACTGGCTGAGCTGTTCACGAAAGCGGGCCAGGTTGCTGGCTACAGGGGCGGACAGGGCGCTGTCGAGATCGACGCGCGGCAACCACTGGCGCAGTTGCTCGAGGGTGGTCTCGGCTCTGGTTGCAGCGTTCTGTCCGACCTGCTCGAAGGCTTGCAGCGGTTTGCTGTAATAGGCCGGAACAGAGGCCTGCTGGCTGGCGATTTCCACCTGCCGCTCAAGGGCTTCGATGAAGTTGAGGGCTTCCCCCTGGGCGGTGGTCTGGTTCAGGCGCTTCATGAGCTGGCCTTGCAGGTCGCTGATAGCGTGTTCCAGTTCACCGGTTTGTCTTTGCAACGCATCGCGCCGCTGTTGTCGGGCCTGCAAGGCGTGCTGGAGCTTGTCGAAGTCGCTCCGGTAGCGGCCGACGATTTCGCCCTTTTCAGTCAACAGGCGCACATCTTCCGGGGCGCTGTAACGCGGGCGCATGTTGGCCAGCAGGCTTTCGACCTGGCTGAGTGTCTGGGCGAGCTGGGCGCGGCTCTCGTCGTCGCCGAGCACTCGGAAGGTGATGCGCTCAGCGCGCAGGTCCTTGCTGTAGTCGTTGAGCTGGGCGATCTGGGTGAGCTTTTCCGAACGGTCGATGGCATCGTCGAGGGCGAGCCAGCCGGTCAGGGTGGTCAATGAGGTGAGCAGCAGGACCACGGCAAAGCCCATGGTCAGCTTGAGGCGCACGCTGAGGTGGCCAAGCAGGCGGTTGAAAGGTCCGAGCATGGTGAGTCTCCGGCGAATGGGTTCAGGGGACTCATCGGCCGGGACTGCGTAGGACTGGACCTGAGATTTGGGTAGGAAAACTCCTAGCGGTAAATAAGAAAAATCGTGAAGAGCGCGCTGGGTTCTGTAGGAGCGGCTTTAGCCGCGATGCAGGCACCACGGTGTGTGGCACCCACTTTGTGGGTGATCGCGGCTCAAGCCGCTCCTACAGGGGGCTGGCCATTACAGCCTGAACCGCCCCACCAGCCCTTGCAGGTGAGTGCCCAGCCGCGCCAGCTCGACGCTGGAACTGGCGGTCTCTTCGCTGGCGGCCGAAGTCTGGTCGGAGATGTCGCGCACGTTCATCACGCTGCGGTTGATCTCTTCAGCGACCGCGCTCTGCTGTTCGGCGGCGGTAGCAATCTGCTGGTTCATCGACTGGATCGACGACACGGTGCGGGTGATGGTGTCCAGCGAACTGCCGGCGCGACGGGTCAGCTCGACACTGCTGTCGGTCAGCTCGCGGCTGCTGTCCATCACGCTGGCCACACGCTGGGTGCCACTCTGCAGGCCGGCGATCAGTTCCTCGATCTCTTCGGTGGACTGCTGGGTACGCTGGGCCAGGCTGCGCACCTCGTCGGCGACCACGGCAAAGCCACGCCCGGCCTCGCCGGCGCGGGCGGCTTCGATGGCCGCGTTGAGCGCCAGCAGGTTGGTCTGCTGGGCCACCGATTTGATCACGTCGAGCACGCTGCCGATCTTGTCGCTCTCGCTCTTGAGCTGGTTCATCGCCTCGCTGGAGTTCTGCACCTCGCTGGCCAGGCGCTCGATCTGGGCGATGGCCTCGCCGACCACCTTGTCACCCTCGCGGGCTTGCTGGTCGGCCATCAGTGCCGCTTCCGAGGCCTGTTCGGCATTGCGCGCCACTTCCTGCACGGTGGCGGCCATCTCGTTCATGGCGGTGGCCACCTGGTCGGTCTCGACCTTCTGGTTGTTGACCCCGCTACTGGTCTGCTCGGTCACCGCCGACAGCTCTTCGGCGGCGCTGGCGATCTGGGTGACGCCGTCGCCGATACCACCGATCAGTTCGCGCAGGCCCTGGGTCATGCGCTGCATGCTGGCCTGCAACTGGCCCAGCTCGTCGCGGCGGGCGACCAGGGTGTCCTGGCGCAGGTCGCCGCTGGCCACGCGCTCGGCGGTGGCCAGGGTCTGGCGCAGCGGTACGATGATCTGCCGGGTGATGGCGAAGGCGGCGACAACGCCCAGCAGCAAGGCCAGGACAGTGGCACCGGCGAGCATGGACTTGGCCTGCTGGGTGCCCTGGTCGCGGACCTGGGTCTGGGAGACGGTCATGTCCTGGCTGGTGCTCAGCAGTACCTGGCCCTGTGCGGACATGCGCTGCATCGCCTGTTCGCTGGCGGCCTGGGCGCTGCCGAACTGGTTTACCGCGTCACGGTAGGCGGCCAGGGCGGTGGCGGCGTCGTCGAGGCTGGCGGCGAATTCGGCGGGAAGCTTGGCCGGCAGCGCCTTGAGCACGGCCAGGGCCTGGTCGATGGCGTTTAGCGCGGTCTGCTGGAATTCGGCCTTGCCGCTGTAGGTGTAGCCACGCACCTGGAAGCGGGCTTGCTGCAGCAGGGCGCTGACCTGCACCACCTGCTCGTACTGGCCGATATCGCCGCCCTGTAGCAAGCGCTGCTGGACCTTGCCGATCAGCTCGGCGGCCTTGTCGGCGCTGTCGCCGAGCATGCCGCGGCTGGCTTCGCGGCGCTGGCCGGCCTGCTTGAGCTCGGCGAAGGCTTGCTGGTACTGGCGGATGGCGTCCTGTTGCTGGTCCAGGCGCTGGCGGTCGCCGGGCAACTCGATCTGCCCGAGCATGAACTGCACCTGGCGCTCGAGGTTGGCCAGGGCCTTCTCCAGCGCGCCGACGGCCGCGTCATCGCGGTTGCGTTCGTAGTCCTGGCGGGCGAGGCGCAGGTCCTGGGTGTACTGCAGGATCACCGAGATGTTGCCGAGCTTGTCGCCACGGCTGGTCACGCTGTCGATGCCCATCCACCCGGTGAAGGTGATGCCCAGGGTGAGCAGCAGCACCAGGCCGAAGCCGACCCCCAACTTGCGATTGACGCTTACATTCCCCAGTGACTGGGCAAACCAACGGTACATAGACGACTCCCCGGCGCGTGGCAGTGCGGATTATTGTTCTCTTGCACAGGCCATCGGCGGGGAGCGGGGAAACTTGATGGTTAAAACTTGACCGTGGCGTCAGAAAATTCGCGAAAGCAGGGCGGTGACCGCCGTTTCCACACGCAGGATGCGATCGCCCAGCTGTACCGGGGCCAGGCCAGCCTTGCCCAGCAACTCCACTTCGTAGGGGATCCATCCACCTTCCGGTCCGATTGCCAGGGTGACCGGGCCTTCCACGGCGCGCGGGCAGGCCGGGTAGGGGCCGGGGTGACCGACCAGGCCCAGGGTGCCTTCGGCGATGGCGGGCAGGCGGTCCTCGACGAAGGGCTTGAAGCGTTTCTCGATGATCACTTCCGGCAGCACCGTGTCACGGGCCTGTTCCAGGCCGAGGATGAGGTTCTCGCGGATGGCCTCGGGTTGCAGGAACGGCGTCTGCCAGAAGCTCTTCTCGACCTTGTAGCTGTTGACCAGGATCAGCCGTGGTACGCCCAGGGTGGCGACCGTCTGGAACAGCCGGCGCAGCATCTTCGGCCGGGGTACGGCCAGTACCAGGGTCAGTGGCAGCTTGGCCGGCGGCGCCTGGTCGAAGGCCACCCGCAGTTCAGCCTCATGGCCTTCGAGGCGGATTACCTCGGCCTTGCCCATCAGACCGCCGATGCGGCCGACGCGCAGGCTGTCGCCCACCGCGACGCGGTGGATCTCCTGCATGTGGGTGAAGCGGCGGTCAGCCAGGATGACGCGGTCGGCCGACACGAAGTCGGCCTCTTCGAGGAGCAACAGGTTCACGGTTGGGTCGCAGGCGGCTGGTCGTTGTGGTCGTTGGGTGCTTCATCGCGTTCATGGCTGCGCTTGCGGATCAGGCCGCCGCACAGCACGCCGACCTCGAACAGCATCCACATGGGTACGGCGAGCAGGGTCTGGGAGAAGATGTCCGGTGGCGTGAGGATCATGCCGACCACGAAGCAGCCGATGATCACATACGGGCGGATCTTCTTCAGGTACTGCACGTCGACCACGCCAATCCACACCAGCAGCACCACCGCCACCGGGATCTCGAAGGCGACGCCGAAGGCGAAGAACAGGGTCATGACGAAGTCGAGGTAGCTGGCGATGTCCGTCATCATCGACACGCCTTCCGGCGTGGCGGCGGCGAAGAAGCTGAACATCAGCGGGAACACCAGGAAGTAGGCGAAGGCCATGCCGGCGTAGAACAGCAGGATGCTCGACACCAGCAGCGGGATGGCGATGCGCTTTTCATGGCGGTACAGCCCGGGCGCGATGAAGCCCCAGATCTGCTGCAGGATGAACGGGATCGCCAGGAACATCGAGACGATCATGGTCAACTTGAAGGGCGTCAGGAACGGCGAGGCCACGTCGGTGGCGATCATCGTCGCGTTGGCCGGCAAGTGGGCGCGCAGTGGCGCCGAGACCAGGGTGTAGATCTGCTGGGCGAAGGAGAACAGCCCGGCGAAGATCAGGAAGATGGCGGCGACGCAGCGCAGCAGGCGGGTGCGCAGTTCGGTCAGGTGCGAGACCAGCGGCATCGGCTGGTCATGTTCCGGATTTTCGCTCATGGGGCTCGTGGCGGTTGTGACGGCTCGGAGGGTGGCACTGCGGCGGGCTGCGCGGGGGCGGCCGTGGTGGCAGGCGTGACGGGCGTTTCAGGGGTGGTCGGCGGCTGCGCGGGCGGCACCAGAGGGTTGAGGATGCGCTTGGCCTCCTGCTCCATCTGCAGGATGTGCTCGTTGTGCAGTTGGCGGCGGATGTCGTCGGCGCCGATCTCGCGCTCCACTTCCATCTTGATGGCGTTGAAGCTGCGCTTCAGGCGGCCGATCCACAACCCCGCGGTGCGCGCCGCGCCCGGCAGGCGCTCGGGGCCGAGCACCAGCAGGGCGACCAGGCCGACGAGCAGCAGCTCGCTGAAACTGATGCCGAACATGGGTCAGTCTTTCCGCTGCGGCTCTTGGACCGGCTGGGCCTGGCCCTCGATGGTGTGGCCCTGGGCCTGCTGCGCGGTGTTCTGCACCGGCGGGACCGGTTGGGCCGGCGGCGGGGTCTGCTCGGCGGGCTTGTTCTCTTCTTCGTTCATGGCCTTGCGGAAGCCCTTGATCGACTCGCCCAGGTCGCTGCCGAAGTTCTTCAGTTTCTTGGTGCCGAACACCAGTACCACGACGACCAGCAGGACGATCCAGTGTTTCCAGTCAAAAATGCCCATTTCGTACTCCTGAAAAATATGTGTCGGTCTATCGGGCCCTGGGGGCTGCTTGGCAGCCCATCGCGGCACAAGGCCGCTCCTACAGGGATTTCAGGCGACGCGGCCCCTGTAGGAGCGGCCTTGCGCCGCGAAAGGGGCGCAACGCGCCCCCCGCAATCATTCAGGCAGAAGGCTGACGCGCGGCCTTCTCGTCATGCCCGGAAAGCCCGAACCGGCGCTCCAGCTCGTCCAGCACCGCCTGCGGATGCTGGCCCAGCGCGCTGAGCATGACCAGGCTATGAAACCACAGGTCTGCGGTCTCATAGATGACATCGCTGTAATCCTTGCTGACGGCGGCATCCTTGGCGGCAATGATGGTCTCGATGGACTCTTCGCCGAGCTTCTCGAGGATCTTGTTCAGGCCCTTGTGATACAGGCTGGCCACATAGCTGCTGTCCGGCGCCGCCTGCTTGCGTTCTTCCAGCACCTCGGCGAGGCGGTTCAGTGTGTCGCTCATGTCAGTGTCCTGCGCTGTAGATGGCGTCCGGATCCTTCAGGACCGGGTCGACGGTTTTCCACTGGCCGTCCTCGAAGACGCGGTAGAAGCAGCTTTCGCGGCCGGTATGGCAGGCGATATGCCCCAGTTGCTCGACCATCAGGATGATCACGTCGGCGTCGCAGTCCAGGCGCATCTCGTGCAGCTTCTGCACATGGCCCGACTCTTCGCCCTTGCGCCACAGCTTGCCACGCGAGCGTGACCAGTAGATGGCACGATGCTCGGCGGCGGTCAGGGCGAGGGATTCACGGTTCATCCAGGCCATCATCAGCACGCGCCCGGTCTTGTGGTCCTGGGCGATCGCCGGCACCAGGCCATCGCTGTTCCACTTGATCTCGTCCAGCCAGTCTTTCATCGTCGACTCCAAACCGGGCCCGCTCCTGTACCGGGCCTCTTGCGCTAGTGTGCCAGCCAGCCGCGCGGCTGGCTATCGGCGCACGATCAGGTACAGGCCCGCGGCCAGCATCAGCCAGGCCGGCCAGGCGGCCGGGGCGCTGAGGCTGACGGCGCCGGCCGCCAGCGTCGCGCCGCCGCCGAGCAGGCCGGCACCGAGCAGGCGCAGCGCCCAGTTGTCGCCCTGGCGGCGCCGTTCGGGCAATTGCGCATCATTGAGGTGCGGCTGTGACAGGCGTTCGAGCAGGTCGCGGGTCATGTCGGCCAGGTGCGGCAGTTGCTCGGCCTGGTTGTACAGGTTGCCGATCACCGCCTTGGGGCTCATGCGTTCGCGCATCCAGCGCTCGAGGAACGGCTTGGCGGTGCTCCACAGGTCCAGGTCCGGGTACAGCTGGCGGCCCAGGCCCTCGATGTTGAGCAGGGTCTTCTGCAGCAGCACCAGCTGCGGCTGGACTTCCATGTTGAAGCGCCGGGCAGTCTGGAACAGGCGCATCAGCACCTGGCCGAAAGAGATGTCCTTGAGCGGTTTCTCGAAGATCGGCTCGCACACGGTGCGGATCGCCGCTTCGAACTCGTTGACCTTGGTTTGCGCCGGCACCCAGCCCGAATCGATGTGCAACTGCGCCACGCGGCGGTAGTCGCGCTTGAAGAAGGCGATCAGGTTGCGCGCGAGATAGTCCTGGTCCTCGGAAGTGAGGCTGCCGACGATGCCGCAGTCGATGGCAATGTACTGCGGGCTCCAGGGCTTGACGGTGCTGACGAAGATGTTGCCCGGGTGCATGTCGGCGTGGAAGAAGCTGTCGCGGAACACCTGGGTGAAGAACACTTCGACGCCACGCTCGGCGAGCATCTTCATGTCGGTGCGCTGGTCGGCCAGGGTGGCCATGTCGGTGACCGGCACGCCATAGATGCGCTCCATCACCAGCACCTTCGGGCGGCACAGGTCCCAGTAGACCTGGGGCACGTACATCAGCTCGGAGCCCTCGAAGTTGCGCCGCAGCTGGCTGGCGTTGGCCGCCTCGCGCAACAGGTCGAGTTCGTCGTAGATGGTCTTTTCGTAGTCGCCGACGATCTCCACCGGGTGCAGGCGGCGGGCATCGGCCGAGGCCCGTTCGGCGGCCTTGGCGATCAGGAACAGCCAGGCCAGGTCCTGGGCGATGACGGGCTTGAGGCCCGGGCGCACCACCTTGACCACCACCTCCTCGCCACTCTTGAGGCGGGCGGCATGCACCTGGGCCACCGAGGCGGAGGCCAGCGGCTCGACATCGAAGCGGCTGAACACTTCGCCCACCGTTGAGCCGAGCTGCTCTTCGATCAGCGCCACGGCGTGCTGCGGGTCGAATGGTGGAACCCGGTCCTGCAGCAGCATCAGCTCGTCGGCGATGTCGGTGGGCAGCAGGTCGCGGCGGGTAGAGAGCAACTGGCCGAACTTGATGAAGATCGGCCCGAGGTCCTGCAGCGCCAGGCGCAGGCGCGCGCCACGGCTCAGTTGCAGTGGCTTGCGTGGCAGCCAGCGCCAGGGCATCAGCAGGCGCAGGCTGGCCAGCCACCAGGGCAGCAGGGGTTGTTCGAACAGCAGGTCATCGAGGCGGTAGCGGATCACGACGCGCTGGATGCGCAACAGACGGCGGACGGCGAGCAGCTTCATGCGTTATCGCTGGTATCAAGAGTGTGGGCGAGGCGGCGCAGGCGCGCCTCGAGGCGTTCGATGTCGACTTTCAGCGCATCGAGTTCGCTGAAGGCCGCTTCGGCTTCGCGTTTGCCGACCAGGGTACGGGATTCTTCGGCCAGGTACTCGGAGAGGTTCTGGCCGAAGCGGGCCAGGCCCTGCCGGGTCCAGCGCGCACGCAGGCGCAGGTGGCCGGCGATCAACGCCGTCGGTACCGGGCCGAGCCAGCGCTGCAGCTCGTACTCCCAGTCCAGGTCGAGGTCCTGCAGGATGCCGAACAGGTCGAGCATCACCGCGCTGTCGCCATGCAATGCGACCTGCGGGCTGTGCAGCACGGCGGTCTTGTCCTTGGCCAGGGCCAACTGCGCCAGGCGCCCGGCGGGGGCGCGCAAGGTGCAGTCGACTTCGCCCTGCCAGTGGGCGGCGAGCATCAGGCCCTGTTCATCGGGCAGCACGAACAGCTTGAGGGCCGGCTGCACGCAGTCGATCTCGACCACCTTGCCTTCGAGCATGGCCAGCCGCGGCAGCGCGGTGCTGTCCAGGCGCAGGACGCGGTTGAGCCCGTGCTCGACGCTGGCGAGCAGGCCGGCCAGCAGCATCAGGGCTTGATTCCCCGGTGCACGGCGACGATGCCGCTGGTCATGTTGTGGTAGGTGACGCGGTCGAAGCCGGCCTCGACCATCATGGCCTTGAGCGTTTCCTGGTCGGGGTGCATGCGGATCGATTCGGCGAGATAACGGTAGCTTTCCGAGTCGTTGGTGATCAACTTGCCGGCCAGTGGCATGAAGGCGAACGAGTAGGCGTCGTAGGCCTTGGACATCAGCTTGTTGGTGGGTTTGGAGAATTCCAGCACCAGCAGGCGGCCGCCCGGCTTGAGCACGCGCAGCATGGAGCGGATGGCTTCATCCTTGTGCGTGACGTTGCGCAGGCCGAAGGCGATGGTCACACAGTCGAAGTGGTTGTCCGGGAACGGCAGCTTCTCGGCGTCGGCCTGGACGAACTCGATGTTGCCGGCCACGCCACGGTCGAGCAGGCGGTCGCGGCCGACCTTGAGCATCGATTCGTTGATGTCGGCCAGTACCACCTGGCCGGTCGGGCCGACCAGGCGCGAGAACTTGGCGGCCAGGTCACCGGTGCCGCCGGCGATGTCCAGCACCCGGTTGCCGCTGCGCACACCGGACAGTTCGATGGTGAAGCGCTTCCACAGGCGGTGCATGCCGCCGGAAAGCACGTCGTTCATCAGGTCGTACTTGGCGGCCACCGAGTGGAACACTTCGGCGACTTTCTTCGCCTTCTGGCTCTCGGGCACGTCCTGGTAGCCGAAGTGTGTGGTGGGTTCGGCGTGGTCGCCTTTGCGCGGGTCGGTCATTTCGCTTCACCAGAAAAAAATTACGGCCATTCTAGGGGGATCGGGCGCATTTGTCTTGACGGGGTGTGCCGTCGGGCGGGCGGGGGCATAATGGCGCCATTGTCTTCATATCCAGGAACACCCGCATGACCCAGATCAGCGTCGAACGCAAACACTCCCTCGGCCGCGAAGCCGTCCGCGCCAAGGCGCAGGCGCTGGTGGACCGGCTGGCCCGTGAGTACGACCTCAAGGCCAGCTGGAACGGCGACCGCGTCGATGTGTCGCGCAGCGGCGCCAACGGCAGCGTGCAGATCTTCGACGACAGCATCCGCGTCGAGCTGAAGCTGGGCATGATGCTGTCGATGATGAGCGGCACCATCAAGGGCGAGATCGAGCGGGCGCTGGACAAGGCCCTGGCCTGAGAATGCATCGCGGATAAATCCGCTCCTACAGGTTGCGACAAACGTAGGAGCGGATTCATCCGCGATGCGCCGCGCGGGCGGCGCTCGATCTCATAGGCGCTGCAACGCTAACGTCGAACACCTCAAAAGCGCCCCACCTTAGGGTGAGGATTCTAATTTCTCCCCCTACCTTATGCTCAAGCCCGCAATCCATGGGCAGTTTCTCCCTCCCATCATGAGCATGAGGTGAAGAGCATGGCCAAAGAGAGTCTCAAGCACAAAGACGACGACCAGGGCACCCTGGGCGAAGTGCGCGGCTACGCGCGCAAGATCTGGCTGGCGGGCCTGGGCGCCTACGCCCGCGTCGGCCAGGAAAGCACCGACTACTTCAAGGAACTGGTCAAGGCCGGCGAAGGCGTCGAGAAGCGCGGCAAGAAACGTATCGACAAGGAGCTCGACGCCGCCAATGGCCAGCTCGACGAAGCCACCCGTGAAGTGACCCGGGTGCGCGGCAAAGTCGAGGTCCAACTGGACAAAATCGAGAAAGCCTTTGATGCCCGCGTCGGTCGCGCCTTGAATCGCCTCGGCATTCCGTCTAAACATGACGTTGAGGCGTTGTCCATCAAGCTTGAACAGCTGCACGAGCTGCTCGAGCGCGTCGCGCACAAACCATAAGGAGAGCAGGATGGCTGGCAAGAAGAACACCGAGAAAGAAGGTAGCTCCTGGGTCGGCGGAATCGAGAAGTACTCCCGCAAGATCTGGCTGGCTGGCCTGGGTATCTACTCGAAGATCGACCAGGACGGTCCGAAGCTGTTCGACACGCTGGTGAAGGATGGCGAGAAAGCTGAAAAGCAGGCGAAGAAGAGCGTCGATTCGGCCGCTGACAGCGCCAAGTCGGCGACCACTTCGCGGGTGTCCGACGTCAAGGAACGTGCCCTGGGCAAGTGGAGCGAGCTCGAGGAAGCCTTCGACAAGCGTCTGAACAGTGCCATCTCGCGCCTGGGCGTGCCCAGCCGCAATGAGATCAAGGCCCTGCACCAGCAGGTCGACACGCTGACCAAGCAGATCGAGAAACTGACCGGCGCTTCGATCACGCCGATCTCCAAGGCGGGCGCGAGCAAGACTGCGGCCAAACCGCTGGCCAAGCCGGCCGCCAAGACCGCCGCAGCGAAGCCAGCGGCCAAGCCTGCGACTAAAACCGCAGCGGCCAAGCCGGCGGCGAAACCGGCCGCCAAGCCGGCCGCGGCCAAGAAGCCCGCAGTGAAGAAAGCCGCTCCGGCCAAGCCTGCGGCCGCTGCGCCAGCAGCAACCGCCGCCCCGGCACCCAGCGCGGCGCCGGCCAGCGCCACCCCGTCGGCACCGGTGAACGCGGCCGCCCAGGCCTGACACCGCGTCGCCCTCAATTGCGGGGCAGGCCCGCTCCCTCGCAGCTCGCACAGGGCTCGTGGGCGCGGGCTTGCCCCGCGATCATTTCAACCTTCCAGGTACCTCATCGCCAACTGTTCCGCCGCCCTGCGCGCCGGCGCTTGCAGGTGCGGTGCCACCAGCATCATCACCTGGTAGACCACCACCCCCACATCGCCCTCGCGGCCGATCACCCGCTGATAGTCCAGCGAGCAGATCAGGGTCAAGGTGATCTGTTCGACCAGTTGCCCCAATGCCTGGGTTTCGCTGGTTACCTGCCCCTGGGCCTTGAGGCTGGCCAGCAGCGCGGCCAGGGTTCGCTTGAGGGCGTTGATCAGGCTGCGCATGCCCCGCGCCAGCTTGGGCAGGCGGCCGGTGAGGTTGGACAGGTCCTGGAGCAGGAACCGGTACTGGGCCATGCGTTCGACGATCAGGTGCAGGAACAGCCAGTAGTCCTCGGCCTCCAGCTGCACGTCCAGCGGTGGGTCGAGCAAGGTCATCAGCTCTTCCTCGAAGCGCTCGAACAAGCCGATCACCAGCGGCTCCTTGCCGTGGAAGTGGTAGTACAGGTTGCCCGGGCTGATGCCCAGTTCGTTGGCGATCTCCAGGGTCGAGACGTTCGGCTCGCCCTGGCGGTTGAACAACTGCAGGGCGCATTCGAGGATACGGTCGCGGGTCTTCATCCGTTCAGCGGGCCATTACATAGTTGCCTGGCGCAGGGCCCAGCGGTGGATAGGTGGCGTTGCCCAACTCGCTGCGCTGTGGCTTGAGCGTGCCCGAGCGCTGGGTGATCCATTCCTGCCACAGCGGCCACCAGCTGCCATCGCGACGCTGGGCATCGTGGAACCAGGCCCGTGGGTCGCTGGACAGCTTGGGGTTCTCCAGGTAGTACGCCTTGGGGTTGCCGGGCGGGTTGATGATGCTCTGGATATGCCCGCTGTTGGCCAGCAGGAAGCGCCGGTCGCCACCGAGCAGCAGGGCCGAGCGGTATACCGCGTCCCAGGGGGTGATGTGGTCGTTGCTGCCGGCGACGGTGAAGCTGTCGAGGTCGACCTGCTTGAGGTTGATGGGCGTGCCGCATACTTCGAGCCCTTCGGGGAAGGTCAGTGGGTTGAGCTTGAAGAAGTCCAGCAGTTCGCCGTGGTACGCGGCGGGCAGGCGGGTGCTGTCGGCGTTCCAGTAGAGAATGTCGAAAGCCGGTGGCTTCTTGCCCATCAGGTAGTTGTTGACCCAGTAGTTCCAGATCAGGTCGTTGGGGCGCATCCAGGCGAAGATCCGCGCCACCTCGCCGCCGTCGAGCACGCCGCGCTGGTAGGAGCGACGCTTGGACGCCTCGATGGTCTGCTCGTCGGCGAACAGGCTGGCGGGGCTGTCGAACTGGCTGTCGAGCATGCTGACCAGGTAGGTGGCGCTACGCACCTTGCGCAGTTGTTTCTTGGCCTGCAAGTGGCCCTGCAGGGCCGCCATGGTCAGCCCCCCGGCGCAGGCGCCCATGAGGTTGAGGTCGCGGCTGCCGCTGATGCTGCGGCAGGCGTTCAGCGCTTCCTCCAGTGCCTGCACGTAGCTCGACAGGCCCCATTCGCGGTGGCGCGGGTCGGGGTTGCGCCAGCTGACCATGAACACCTGCAGGCCGTTCTTGAGCATGTACTGGACGAAGCTGTTGGTCGGGCTCAGGTCGAAGATATAGAACTTGTTGATTTGCGGCGGTACCACCAGCAACGGGCGGCCGTACTGCTGTTCGCTCATGGGCTTGTACTGGATCAGCTCCAGCAGCTCGTTGCGAAACACCACCGCGCCGGCAGTGGCGGCGAGGTTGCCACCGACCTCGAAGGCACGTTCGTCGACCTGGCGCGGGAGGCCATCGTTGTGGCGCAGATCGTCAAGCAGGTAGCTGGCGCCGCGCAGCAGGCTCTGACCGCCGGTGTTGAACAGCTCCTTGACCGCCAGCGGGTTGAGCAGTGAATTGCTGGGGGCCACGGCGTCGCTGACCAGGGTGAACAGGAACTGCGCGCGGGCACGATCGTCATCACTCAGGGTGCTTTCCTCGATCCAGCGGCGGGTCTGCTTCTGCCAGGCGAGGTAGGCTTGCAGCCCACGGCGGTAGAGTGGGTTCTCGCTCCAGGTCGGGTCGCTGAAACGGTTGTCGCGGGCGTGGGGCTGGAACGGCGTGTCGCCAAGTATTACCCGGCCCAGGGTGCCGCCCAGCTCCAGCAGGTGGCGGGCGGTGTACAACGGGTGGCGCAGGCCGTGGCGGCCGACATGGCGCAGGGTCGACAGCAGGTCGCGGCCGCGCAGGCCGTTGATTGCGTTCTGCAGGTTCATGCTGGTGGCGGGGACCGGTGTCGTCCCTGTTGCCGGTTTGTCTTTCATGCCAACACTCCATCGTCAGGCCAGCAAGCGCTGGAACACAGCAAGGGCGGGCCGGCGCGTAATCCATGCGCCGGCCCGGCGTCAGCCGCCGGAGGCGGGCCGGGGGTGCATGACCGCGCGCTGGCGCTCTTGCTGGAGGAATTTCATGATGATCGGGGCGACGGCCTCGGCCCGGGTGATCAGGAACAGATGGCCATCGTCGATTATGTGTAGCTGCGCATTGGGAATTCGCCAGGCCAGCAGGCGCATGTTGATCAGCGGGATCAACGGGTCGTCGTCGCCGGCCAGCACCAGGGTGGGCTGGTGGATCTTGTGCAGCCAGTGGATGCTGGTCCAGCCAAACCCGGCGAACAGCTGCCAGTAGTAGCCCAGCTTGCCGCCGGAGCGGACCTTCGACGCATGGTGCAGGGCCAGGTCGGGGTCGCGGCGAAAACCACCGCCATAGATGGTCGGGGCGATGCGGATCACGTGGGACGGCTGGATGTAGCGCCGTGGGCTGGCCATCATCCACAGCACCTTGGGCTTGCCCGGCACCATCACCGCGCCGGCGGCGGTGGCGGCGAGCACCAGTTTCTTGCAGCGCTCCGGATAGTCGTGGGCGAATTGCTGGGCCAGGGCGCCGCCCCAGGACACGCCGATCACGTTGACCTGGCCGTAGTCCAGGTAGTCGAGCATGCGCGCCGTCAGCTTGGCCAGCCCGGGGAAGCGGTAGGGGTGGCGGGGCGTCGACGAGCCGCCGACGCCGGGCACGTCGAAGGCGATCACCTCCAGGTCCGGGTCCAGGGCCTCGATGAACGGGAACACCAGCTCGAGGTTGGCACCGATGCCGTTGAAGATCAGCAAGGGTGTCAGGTGCGGCTTGCCCGGACGGACCGCGGTGCGGATGGATTGATCATCCAGCTCGACGGTCCTGAAGATGTAGGGTGGCGGCATACGCGTGACTCTGTGGTGGACGTAGCGCGGTGATGCGCCAGCGGGCGCACCACCGCGGTTTCACTCAGCGTTCGTGGACGTAGGTGCCCGGCGATGCCTCGCCGGCTGCGTAGGCGCGGTTGCCCAGGCGCGTGGGCGCTTTCTTCAGTTCGCCCGCGCGCTCGCCCAGCCAGCTCTGCCAGTGCAGCCACCAGGAGTCGGCGTGCTTGACCGCGTTCTCCTGCCAGGCCACCGGATCGTCCGGGCGGTCCTCGCCGGTCATGAAGCGTGCCTTGGGGTTGCCTGGCGGGTTGAGGATGCTCTGGATGTGCCCGCTGTTCGATAGCACGAACTCGATCTTGCCGCCGAACAGGTGCGCCGAGCGGTAGCACGATTGCCAGGGGGTGATGTGGTCGGCGGTGCCGGCGACGCTGTAGATGTCACAGTCGACCTGCTTCAGGTCGATGGCGGTGCCGCACACTTCCAGGGCGTTGGAGCGGATCAGCGGGTTGTTCTTGAACATCTCGATGAGGTCGCCGTGGAAGGCGGCCGGCAGGCGCGTGGTGTCGTTGTTCCAGAACAGGATGTCGAACACCGGCGGCTCGTTGCCCAACAGGTAGTTGTTGACCCAGTAGTTCCAGATCAGGTCGTTGGGGCGCATCCAGGCGAACACCTTGGCCATGTCGCTGCCTTCGAGCACGCCGGCTTGATAGGAGTGGCGCTTGGCCGCCTCCAGTGTCTGCTCGTCGACGAACAGCGCCACCTGGGTGTCGACCGTGGTGTCGAGCACGCTGACCAGCAGCGTGAGGGCGTTGACCTTCTTTTCGCCGAGTGCCGCGTAATGGCCCACCAGCGCGGTACAGGTGATGCCGCCCGAGCAGGCGCCGAGCATGTTCAGGTCCTTGCTGCCGGTGATCGCCAGCACGGCGTCGACGGCTTCCTTCAGGGCATCGATGTAGGTCGACAGGCCCCACTCGCGTTGTGCCTTGGTCGGGTTGCGCCAGCTGACGATGAAGGTCTGTTGCTGGGAGCGCAGGCAGAAGCGCGCCAGGCTCTTTTCCGGGCTCAGGTCGAAGACGTAGAACTTGTTGATCTGCGGCGGCACCACCAGCAGGGGGCGGGCGTGCACCTGTTCGGTGATCGGGCTGTACTGGATCAGTTCCAGCACGTCGTTGCGGTACACCACCGCGCCTTCGCTGGTGGCCAGGTTCTTGCCCACTTCGAAGGCTTCCATGTTCACCTGGCTGGGCATGCCGCCGTTGTTGACCAGGTCCTTGGCCAGGTGGGAGAGGCCGTCGAGCAGGCTCTTGCCGCCGGTCTCGAAGAAGCGCTTGACCGCGGCGGGGTTGGAGAGGGTGTTGGTGGGCGCCATGGCCTCGGTCATCAGGTTGATGACGAACTGGCCGCGGCTGATGTCCTGGGGCGACAGGTCGCTTTCGCCGATCCAGTCGTGCAGCTCCTTGCGCCAGGCCAGGTAAGTCTGCAGGTAGCGGCGGTACAGCGGGTTGTTGCTCCAGGCCGGGTCGCTGAAGCGACGGTCGTCGCTTTCGGGCTGGAGGCTCGATTTGCCCAGCAGCACGTTCTTCAGCTCAAGGCCGAAATGCGCCACGTGCTTGGCGCTGTGCAGCGGTTGACGCATGGCCTGGCGCAATACCGTGCGCGCCGAGGTCAACAGATCCTTGCGGCGAATGCCGATGACCGGGTTCAGCCCCAGGGTGTTCTCCGAGGCCTGCCGCTGCAACTCATCGTTGTTCTTGTTACTCATCTACGACGCTCCGTTGTCCTGAGACGAGTACCGGTGTGCTGTGACAGCCCGGTACTGCTACTCGGGTGACCAGTGATAAGGAACAGCGGTGCTGCGACCGGGGGCGTGTCGGTGATGAGCGGCGGGATTTTCTGCGTGTGAAGACAGCCTGCTTTCGCTCGCGACCTCTACCTACCGGCCTGGCCCTGCTTGCCCGAAATGCAAAGCAGGGAACTTGCCAGCTCCATTGGTTACCCGACTTTCGTGTAATGCGCAAGACAGCCAGTCTTTGGCTGCCATCCAGGCATTCAAGCAGATGAGATTAGAAAATGCGCTCTAAAGCGTGGGAGCCTTGAGCTAGAGCATCAGTTTCACGACCGATTCGGAGGGGTCGCGGGATTTGCCGGCCTTGTGCAATTCGTCGAGGTAGTCGGCCCACAATTGCGCCTGGCGCAGGCACAGTTGCTCGAGGTACTCCCAGGTGAACAATCCGGAGTCATGGCCGTCGTCAAAGGTCAGTTTCAGTGCATATTGACCGGCCGGTTCCAGGCCGCTGAGGCCGACGTTGATCTTGCCGAACTGCAGGATGGGGTTGCCGTGGCCCTGGACCTCGGCGGAGGGGGAGTGCACGCGCAGGAATTCGGCGGGCAGGTGGTAGACCTCGCCGGGGGCGTAGGTGAGGGTGAGGGTCTTCGAGGCTTTGTGCAGGTTGATCGCGGTGGGCAGGCGGGCCATGGCTATGTCTCTCTCTGGCTTCAAGCGGCAAGCTTCGAGTGATTTTGGCCATTGTGCAAGGGGCTGCTGCGCAGCCCGCTCGCGGCACAAGGCCGCTCCTACAGACGATCGCGATTCCCTGTAGGAGCGGCCTTGTGTCGCGATGGGCCGCGCAGCGGCCCCATGCGGTCTTACAGGATGTAGCGCGACAGGTCTTCGTTCTGTGCCAGCTCGCCGAGGTGGCTGTTCACGTAGGCCGCATCGATGTGGATAGGTTTCTCGTCGTGGGTGCTGGCCAGGTCGCCGGCACTGAACGACACCTCTTCGAGCAGGCGCTCGAGCAGGGTGTGCAGGCGGCGAGCACCGATGTTCTCGGTCTTCTCGTTGACCTGGAAGGCGATCTCGGCCAGGCGCTTGAGGCCCTCGTCGGCGAACTCGATGTGCAGGCCTTCGGTCTTGAGCAGCTCGCGGTACTGTTCGGTCAGCGAGGCGTGCGGCTCTTTCAGGATGCGCTCGAAGTCTTCCGGGGTCAGCGCCTTGAGCTCGACACGGATCGGCAGGCGGCCTTGCAGTTCAGGCACCAGGTCGCTGGGTTTGCTCAGGTGGAACGCGCCGGAGGCGATGAACAGGATGTGGTCGGTCTTGACCATGCCCAGCTTGGTGTTGACGGTGCAGCCTTCGATCAGTGGCAGCAGGTCGCGCTGCACGCCTTCGCGGGACACGTCGGCGCCGCCGACATTGCCACGCTTGGCCACCTTGTCGATCTCGTCGATGAACACGATACCGTGCTGCTCGACCGCTTCCAGGGCCTTGGCCTTGAGCTCTTCCTCGTTGACCAGGCGGCCCGCCTCTTCATCGCGGACCATCTTCAGGGCTTCTTTCACCTTCAGCTTGCGGCTCTTGCGCTTGCCCTTGCCCATGTTGGCGAACAGGCTCTGCAACTGGTTGGTCATCTCTTCCATGCCGGGTGGCGCGGCGATATCGACGCCCATGTTCTCGGCGACTTCGATCTCGATTTCCTTGTCGTCCAGCTGGCCTTCGCGCAGGCGCTTGCGGAACAGCTGGCGGGTGTTGGAGTCGCCGCTGGACTGCTGGGCTTCCTCGCTGAAGCTGCTGACCCGCGCCTGCGGCAGCAGGGCGTCGAGGATGCGGTCTTCGGCGGCGTCTTCGGCGCGGTGGCGCACGCGGACGATTTCCTGCTCGCGCAGCATCTTCAGCGCGGCATCGGCCAGGTCGCGGATGATCGACTCGACGTCACGGCCGACGTAGCCGACCTCGGTGAACTTGGTCGCTTCGACCTTGATGAACGGCGCATTGGCCAGCTTGGCCAGGCGCCGGGCGATTTCGGTCTTGCCGACGCCGGTGGGGCCGATCATCAGGATGTTCTTGGGGGTGACTTCGGCGCGCAGCTCGGCAGGCAGCTGCATGCGCCGCCAGCGGTTGCGCAGGGCAATGGCGACGGCGCGCTTGGCGTCGTCCTGGCCGATGATGTGGCGGTTCAGTTCGTGAACGATTTCGCGGGGGGTCATGGACATGATCAATAGGGTCCTAAGGCGCAGTCATCAGTGTGGAAAAGTCCCGCTGTGGACGGGACGCCAAAACAACTGATCACTCGGCCAGGTCCTGCTCCTCGATGGTCAGGTTGTGGTTGGTGAACACGCAGATGTCGCCGGCGATGTTCAGGGCGGCCTCGGTGATTTCCCGGGCCGACAGGTCGGTCTTGTTCAGCAGGGCGCGGGCCGCGGCCTGGGCGTAGCCACCGCCGGAGCCCATGGCGATGAGGCCATCCTCGGGTTCGACCACATCACCGTTGCCGGTGATGATCAGGGATGCATCCTTGTTGGCCACGGCCAGCATCGCCTCCAGGCGGCTGAGCGAACGGTCGGTGCGCCATTCCTTGGCCAGCTCGACGGCGGCGCGGACCAGGTGGCCGGAGTGTTTCTGCAGTTGCGCTTCGAAGCGCTCGAACAAGGTGAAGGCGTCGGCGGTTGCACCGGCGAAACCGGCGATGACCTGGCCGTTGTACAGGCGACGGACTTTCTTGGCGTTGCCTTTCATCACGGTGTTGCCGAGGGAAACCTGGCCGTCGCCGCCCATGACGACTTTGCCGTTACGGCGGACAGAAACGATGGTAGTCAAGGGAGAGTCTCCACGCAGCGGGGCGAAAATGCCTGATGCGGACTCATATGGGGGGAGGGGGGAAGGATTTCAACCGCAAAGGATGAGCGGTGCCAAGACAGGATGTTTCCGAAAGGGCAGGGCGTGCTTGATCCCCGTAGGAGCCGGCCTTGCCGGCGAACACCGGCAAAGCCGGTGCCATGCACCACGGCGCATGTTTCGCCAGCAAGGCTGGCTCCTACAGGGGCATCATCAGGCTTCGTGGCAGATGTGCCCGTCGACCAGGGTGTAACGCACCGCGCCCGGCAGGCAGTGGCCGATGAACGGGCAGTTCGCGCCGCGGGAGTACCACTGCTCGCCGGCAACGGTGGACGCCTGCGGATCGAACAGCACCAGGTCCGCCGCGCCACCCACCTTCAGTTCGCCGGCCGGCAGACGCATGGCCGCGGCCGGGCCGCTGCTCAGGCGTGCCAGCAACGTCGGCAGGTCGAGCAGACCGTCTTCCACCAGGGTCATGGCCAGCGGCAGCAACAGTTCGACGCTGCTGATACCGGGTTCGGTGGCGCCGAACGGCGCCAGCTTGGCATCACGCTCGTGGGGCTGGTGATGGCTGGAGATCGCCTGGATAACCCCGGACTTCACCGCCTCGCGCAGGCCGTCGCGGTCGGCGGCGGTGCGCAACGGCGGCTGCACGTGGTACAGGCTGGAGAAGTCGCGCAGGGCCTCGTCGGTGAGGATCAACTGGTACAGTGCCACATCGGCGGTGACCGGCAGCCCCAGTTGCTGGGCCTGGGCGATCAGCCGGGCGCCACGGGCGCTGGTGATCTGGGTGAAATGGGCACGCACGCCGGTCTGCTCGACCAACAGCAGATTGCGGGCCAGGGCCACGGTCTCGGCGGTTTCCGGGATACCCGGCAGGCCGAGGAAACTGGCCATCGGGCCTTCGTGGGCCAGGCCGCCCTGCGACAGGTCGCGGTCCTGGGAGTGGAACACCACGGTCAGGTCGAAGGTCGCCGCGTACTCCAGGGCACGGGCCAGGGTGCGGTTGTTGGGGATCTCTTTCAGGCCGTTGCCAAAAGCCACGCAGCCGGTGTCGCGCAGGGCGACCAGCTCGGCCAGTTGTTCGCCTTCCAGGCCCTTGGTCAGGGCGCCGATCGGGTAGACCTTGCTGTTGGCCGCTTCGCGGGAGCGGTCGAGGATCAGCTCGGCGACGGCGGAGGTGTCGAGAATGGGCTTGGTTTGCGGCGGGCAGCACAGGCTGGTGACGCCACCGGCCACTGCGGCGCGGGTCTCGCTGGCGATGGTGCCCTTGCGGCTGTAGCCCGGCTCGCGCAGCGACACGCCAAGGTCGACCAGGCCCGGAGCGGCCACCAGGCCGTCGGCCTGGAGCGTGCGGCTGGCGCTGAAGCCGGCCGGGGCCGCGCCGATGGCGGCAATGCGCCCGCCTTCCAGGTGCAGGTCGGTGACGCGGTCCAGGCCGCTGGCAGGATCGATGACCCGGGCGCCGATAATGCTGATGGTCACTGGGCGTTCTCCTGGTCGAATTGACGTTGCGCGTTCTGCCCGCTCATGGCCATGGACAGCACCGCCATGCGCACGGCGATGCCGTAGGTGACCTGGTTGAGGATCACCGAATGCTTGCCGTCGGCCACCGCCGACTCGATTTCCACGCCGCGGTTGATCGGGCCCGGGTGCATGACGATGGCATCCGGCTTGGCCCCGGCCAGGCGCGCGGTGGTCAAGCCGAACAAGCGGTAGAATTCGCCTTCGCTGGGCAGCAGGCCGCCGGCCATGCGCTCACGCTGCAGGCGCAGCATGATCACCACGTCGACGTCCTTCAGGCCTTCGGCGAGGTCGGTGTAGACCTTCACCCCATACTGTTCGATACCGATCGGGATCAGCGTCTTCGGGCCGATCACGCGGATGTCCGGGCAACCCAGCGCCTTGAGCGCGAGCATGTCCGAGCGGGCCACGCGCGAGTGCAGGATATCGCCAACGATGGCCACCGACAGGTTCTCGAAGCTGCCCTTGTGGCGACGGATGGTCAGCATGTCGAGCATGCCCTGGGTGGGGTGCGCGTGGCGGCCGTCACCGCCGTTGATCACCGCCACGTCCGGGCACACATGCTCGGCGATGAAGTGGGCGGCGCCGGAGTCGGAGTGGCGCACGACGAACATGTCGGCGGCCATGGCCTCGAGGTTGCGCAGGGTGTCGAACAGGGTCTCGCCCTTGCTGGTCGAGGAGGTCGACACGTTCAGGCTGATCACATCGGCCGACAGGCGCTGGGCGGCCAGTTCGAAGGTGGTGCGGGTACGGGTGGAGTTCTCGAAGAACACGTTGCACACGGTCTTGCCGCGCAGCAACGGGACTTTCTTCACGGCCCGGGCGCCGACTTCGAGGAACGAGTCGGCGGTGTCGAGGATCTCGGTGAGCAGTTCGCGGGGCAAACCGTCGAGCGAGAGGAAGTGGCGCAGCTGGCCCTGGTCATTGAGCTGCAGCGGGCGCTTGGCGTCGAATGGCGTCATCGCGGGGGACTCTTAAAGGGCGGAAGCGGGGGCGAGGTCCTGGCGCTCGAGGGCGAGCGGCGTGGGTCCGGTCAATTTTACCCGTTCATGGGCGGCCAGGGACAGGGTGGCGCCCAGCACGTTCGGGCGGATCGGCAGTTCGCCGGCATCCAGGTCGAGCAGGCACACCAGCGTCACGCTGGCCGGGCGGCCGTAGTCGAACAGCTCGTTGAGGGCGGCGCGGATGGTGCGGCCGCTCATCAGCACGTCGTCTACCAGCACCAGGTGCTGGCCTTCGATCTCGAACGGCAGCTCCGAGGGGCGTACCTGCGGGTGCAGGCCGTTCTGGCTGAAGTCGTCGCGGTAGAACGAGACATCGAGGGTGCCCAGCGGGCTGTCGTTGCCCAGCTCTGCCTGCAGGGCCTGGGCCACCCACACACCGCCGGTGCGGATGCCGATGAAGCGCGGCTCGGTGATTGCACGACGGGCCAGGTGGGCGCGAAGGTCGACGGCCATCTGCCGGATCAGGTCGGCGGGATTGGGTAGGCTCATTGCGTGCTCCTCGGAAGGCGGGCGCCGGATCCAGCCGGCGGCAAAACGAATTTAAGTGTTGGCCTCCAGCCAGCCTTGCAGCAGCAGGGCGGCGGCGATGGCGTCGACCGGGTTGTCGCGGTAGCTGCCGTGGCGGCCGCCACGGGCCATCTGCTCGCCCTTGGCTTCGAAGGTGGTCAGGCGTTCGTCGTGGGTGTGCACGGGCAGGTTGAAGCGGCCATTGAGGCGGCGGGCGAACTTTTCGGCGCGCTCGCTCATGTCGCTGGGCGTGCCGTCCATGTTCAGCGGCAGCCCCACGACGATGGCGTCGGGTTTCCATTCCTTGATCAGCTTCTCGACCTGGTTCCAGTCCGGCACGCCGTTCTGGGCCTTGAGCACGCACAGTTCACGGGCCTGGCCGGTGATCACCTGGCCGACGGCCACGCCAATCTGTTTGCTGCCGTAGTCGAAGCCCAGCAGCAGGCGCAGTTCGGCCATCAGGCGTGGCCCGCCTGGCTGGTCAGCAGGCTGAGGTTGATCCCCAGGCTCGCGGCGGCGGCGCCCAGGCGCTGGTCGCTGGCCAGGCCGAAGATGATCTCGGGGTCGAACGGGCAGTTGAGCCAGGCGTTGTCGGCCAGCTCGGCCTCCAGCTGGCCGGCTTCCCAGCCGGCATAGCCGAGGGTGATCAGGCTCTTTTTCGGGCCCACGCCGGCGGCGATGGCCAGCAGCACGTCCTGCGAAGTGGTCAGCGACAGCCCTTCCAGCGCCACGGTGGCCTGGAAGCTGCACTCGTCGCTGTGCAGCACGAAGCCGCGGTCGGTCTGCACCGGGCCACCTTGATAGATGGGCACCTGTAGCGTGCTGGCGGGCGGCTGCTCGTCCGGGCGCAACTGCTCGAGGATGTCGGCCAGGTTCAGCTCCTGTGGGCGGTTGATCACCAGGCCCATGGCACCGTTGGCATTGTGCTCGACGATGTAGGTGAGGGTATGGGCAAAGTTCGGGTCGGCCATGTGCGGCATGGCGATCAGGAACTGGTGCTTGAGGTAGCTGGGGGCGAAGGTTTTCATGAGCGCTAGTGTGGCGCCAGGTGGTGAGGCTGGCAAGGTGGTCGAGCGCCGCTTATGCGGCGCATCGCGGTTGACGCAGGCATAGGTACGTTGCAAAAGATGTGTAGGAGCGGATTCATCCGCGATGCGCCGCGCGTGCGGCGCTCGATATCCGCACCACCACAAGATCCAGTCCCTTTACCGGCCTGGTCAATTGCTCGACAACCGGTCTCCACGGGCAAAGCGCCAGGTGCGAATGATCTCCAGCCGGTCGAACTCGGCCAGGTCGCCGGTGAACGGCGCGAACGGCGCCGCCAGGCGCACGATGCGCTGGGCCGCCTGGTCCAGCACCGGCTGGCCGGAGGACTCCAGCACCAGCACTTCATACAGCGAACCGTCGCGGTTGATCGACACCATCATCCGCAGGCTGCCGTACATCTGCTGGCGCCGTGCCTCTTCGGGGTAGTTGAGGTTGCCGATGCGCTCGACCTTCTTGCGCCACTCTTCCTTGTACCAGGCGCCCTTGTCGCGCATGGTCGAGGCCGCGTTGAGGCGGTGGATGCGCGGGCGCTTGGCGTACAGTTGCTGTTCGTTGGACAGCTCAGCCTCGAGGCTGGCGATCTGGCTGGACAACTGCGAGCTGTCGAAGTCCACCACTTTCGTGGCCTGCGCCGTTTGTGGCTTGTTTTCCTTCGGCTTGGGCTCGGCTTTCTGCGGCTTGGGCGCCTTCGTCGCGACCACGGATTTCTCCGGCGCCGGCGGCGTTTCCTCGCGGGCGGCGGGTGGCGGGGTGACCTTGTTGATCTTGCTGTCCTGGAACGGCGCCACTTCGGTGGTCTTGGGCACCGCCTTTTTTTCCAGGGTGCCGCTGCCCTGCTGGTTCTCCTGGGCCTGGAAATCGGCCTTCTCAGGCGCTTTTTCGCTTTTGAAGGTGGCCAGGGTGATGTCCATGGTGTGGCGGATTTCGGCCGGCTTGACCACGGTGAAGCCCACCCCCAGGATCAGCGCCAGGTGCACCAGGGCAGCCAGGAACAGGGTGAAGCCGAGCCGGTCCACCGGGCGGACGCGGGGTGGCAGCAGATCGGCGGGGATGTCGGCGGGCAGCGTCATCTGGTATCCAGCAACCGCGAAGCGGGGCAGCAGGTCGGGTGAAAAGGACCGGCATCATACCCCACTGCGCGTGTTTGCCGCGTGTCGGCGGTCAGCGCGCCTTCAGCTGGCGATCAATGGCGTCCATCAGCTTGCCGCCGATGTCGGTGTTGTAGGCGGCGTCTATCTCGCGGATGCAGGTCGGGCTGGTGACGTTGATTTCAGTGAGATGGTCGCCGATCACGTCCAAACCAACGAACAGCAGGCCCTTCGCGCGCAGGGTCGGGCCGACCTGGGCGGCGATCCAGCGGTCGCGTTCGCTCAATGGGCGGGCTTCGCCACGGCCGCCGGCGGCCAGGTTGCCGCGGGTCTCGCCGCTGGCCGGGATGCGCGCCAGGCAGTAGTCCACCGGCTCGCCGTCGATCATCAGGATGCGCTTGTCGCCGTCCTTGATCGCCGGCAGGTAGGCCTGGGCCATGATCTGCTGGGCGCCCAGCGCGGTCAGCGTTTCGAGGATTACCGACAGGTTGGGGTCGCCGACCCGGTGGCGGAAGATCGAGGTGCCGCCCATGCCGTCCAGTGGCTTGAGGATCACGTCACCGTGCTGGGCGGCGAATTCGCGAATGATGTCCGGGCGACGGCTGACCAAGGTCGGTGGCGTGCACTGCGGGAACAGCGTGGCGAACAGTTTTTCGTTGCAGTCGCGCAGGCTCTGCGGGCGGTTGACCACCAGCGCGCCGTCAGCCTCGGCCTGCTCCAGCAGGTAGGTGCTGTAGACGAACTCCATGTCGAAGGGCGGGTCCTTGCGCATCAGGATCACGTCAAGGTCGCCCAGCAGGTTGTCCTGCTCCTCGCCCAGCTCGAACCAGCGCGCCGGGTCGGCGAACACCTTCAGCGGGCGCATCCGCGCGCGGGCCTTGCCTTCGCCCTGGTACAGGTCGCGCTGCTCCATGTAGAACAGGCTCCAGCCGCGGGCCTGGGCGGCCAGCAGCATGGCCAGCGAGCTGTCCTTTTTATAGGAGATGGACGCGATGGGGTCCATGACAATCCCGAGGCGAACGCTCATGGGGTAATTCCTCTTGGCGGCGGGTGGCCGCGATGGCACGAAAAGAAAAGTGGCTCAGGGTGGCGCCGGGCGCGCCCGCGGTCAAGGGGCTGGCGGATGGAATGGCCCTCGGGACTGTGTTAAAAAGGCCCGATCCAGCGTCAAGCCGCAGGCCATGAGCTACAACAGTGAGGTGGCATGCACCGAACCGTTGTGTTCCTGCCGCTTGGAACGCGCGGCTTACCGCTCATCAATGTGGCGTTATTTATGGAACAACCCCTGAAGGTGATGGTGATCGACGACTCCCGCACGATCCGCCGCACCGCGCAGATGTTGCTCGGCGAGGCGGGCTGCGAGGTGATCACCGCCAGCGATGGTTTCGACGCCCTGGCGAAGATCATCGATCACAAGCCGCGGATCATCTTCGTCGATGTGCTCATGCCGCGCCTGGATGGCTACCAGACCTGCGCGGTGATCAAGCACAACAGCGAATTCAAGGACACCCCGGTGATCCTGCTCTCATCCCGCGACGGCCTGTTCGACAAGGCCCGCGGCCGGGTGGTCGGTTCCGACCAGTTCCTGACCAAACCGTTCAGCAAGGAAGAACTGCTCGATGCGATCCGCGCCCATGTGCCCGGTTTCGCCGTGCAAGACCAACCCGCACCCTGACGCCGCCAATACCGGCAGGGTTTCACGTTCCTCATGGGGAAACAGCATGGCCCGAGTTCTGATTGTCGACGATTCGCCGACAGAGTTGTACAAGCTGACCGCGATACTGGAAAAAAACGGCCATCAGGTGCTCAAGGCCGAAAATGGCGCCAATGGTGTAGCCCTGGCGCGCCAGGAGAAGCCGGACGTCGTCTTGATGGATATCGTCATGCCTATCCTCAACGGCTTCCAGGCGACCCGCCAGTTGGCCAAGGATCCGGCGACCAAAGCCATCCCAGTGGTGGTCATCACCGCGAAGGACCAGGAAACCGACCGTATCTGGGCCCAGCGCCAGGGTGCCCGTGACTTTCTGACCAAGCCCGTGGAAGAAGACGCCCTTATCGCCAAATTGAAAGAAGTGCTCGGCGCTTGACCACCCGGCCTCAGGGCGCGTCGCTGACCGCCTTCGAGCTGCTGCTGGATATCGACCGTCGTTGCCGCCTGCTGGTGGCCGACCAGCCACCGCAGGACACGCGTCTGCAGCAGTGGAGCGGCATCGGCTTTCGCATTGCCGGGCAGTGGTTCGTCGCCCCCATGGGCGAAGTCGCCGAGGTGCTGCGCGAGCCCCGCAGCAGCCGGGTCCCGGGCGTCCAGCCCTGGGTGCGTGGCGTGGCCAACCTGCGCGGGCGCCTGCTGCCGCTGATGGACCTGTGCGCCTTCTTCGGCCTGGGCCCGGCCGCCGCTGCCGGCAAGCAGCGGCGCGTGCTGGTGCTGGACCACGAGGAGCTGTTCGCCGGCCTGCTGGTGGACGAGGTGGTCGGCCTGCAGCACTTTGCCCTCAGCAGCCTGGAACTGTCGCCGCCGCAGCCGCTGATCCGCGCGGCCGCGCCTTTCGTGCAAGGGTATTTCCCCCGTGAACGCAACTGGGCGATCTTCAGCCCTTTCGCCCTGGCCCAGGCCCCGGGTTTTCTCGATGTGGCGTTGTAGAGGATTTTCGACGTGAACAAGCCCGGCCCCACCGTCGTCGCGCCGGCCGTTTCCCCGGCCGCCGTGGCCCAGCGCCCACGCAGCACCGCGCAGATCACCGTGCTGTTCGTGGTGCTGATCCTGTCGATCGTCCTGCTGTTCGCCAATTTCGCCTACCTCAATACCCAGGCCAACCACGACAAGCAGTACATCGGCCATGCCGGCGAGCTGCGCGTGCTGTCGCAGCGCATCGCCAAGAACGCCACCGAGGCGGCGGCGGGCAAGGCGCTGGCGTTCAAGCTGCTCAGCGATGCGCGCAACGACTTCGAGCGCCGCTGGAGCTACCTGCGCGAGGGCGACAAGACCACTGGCCTGCCGCCTGCGCCGGTCACGGTGCGCGACGAGATGGACGCGGTGCGCCAGGACTGGGAGAACCTGCGCAAGAATACCGACACCATCCTCGCCAGCGAGCAGACCGTGCTGTCGCTGCACCAGGTCGCGGCCACGCTGGCCGAGACCGTGCCGCAGTTGCAGGTCGAGTATGAAAAAGTGGTGGAGATCCTGCTGCAGAGCGGCGCCCCGGCCAACCAGGTGGCGGTGGCCCAGCGCCAGTTGTTGCTCGCCGAACGGATTCTTGGTTCGGTCAATACCGTGCTGGCCGGCGATGACACCTCGGTCCAGGCGGCCGACGCCTTCGGCCGCGACGCCAGCCGTTTCGGCCAGGTGCTCGAAGGCATGCTCGCCGGTAACCCGGCGATCCAGGTGACCCGGGTCGAGGACGCCGACGCCCGCGCGCGCCTGGCCGAGATCGCCGAGCTGTTCCAGTTCGTCGCCGGCTCCGTGGACGAGATCCTCGAGACCTCGCCCGAGTTGTTCCGTGTGCGCGAGGCGGCTGGCAACATCTTCAGCCTGTCGCAGACGCTGCTCGACGAAGCCTCGCACCTGGCCAACGGCTTCGAGAACCTGGCCGGCGGGCGTACCCTCGACACCGTCGGCGGCTATGCACTTGGCCTGCTGGCGCTGGCCTCGATCATCCTGATCGGCCTGGTGATGGTGCGCGCCACCAGTCGCCAGCTGCGCGAAACCGCCGAGAAGAACGAGCGCAACCAGCAGGCGATCATGCGCCTGCTCGATGAGATCGAGGAATTGGCCGACGGCGACCTTACCGTTACCGTGTCGGTCACCGAGGACTTCACCGGCGCCATCGCCGACTCGATCAACTATTCGGTCGACCAACTGCGCGACCTGGTCGCCACCATCAACCACAGTGCCGAGCAGGTGGCCGCGGCGGTACAGGACACGCAGAACACCGCGCGCCAGCTGGCCAAGGCCTCGGAGCACCAGGCCGAGCAGATCAGCGAGGCGTCGGAAGCGGTGGGCGACATGGTCGAGTCGATCGACCGGGTGTCGGCCCATGCCTACGAATCGGCCAAGGTCGCCGAGCGTTCGGTGGCCATCGCCAACAAGGGCAACGAGGTGGTGCACAACACCATCCATGGCATGGACAACATTCGCGAGCAGATCCAGGACACCGCCAAGCGGATCAAGCGCCTGGGTGAGTCTTCCCAGGAGATCGGCGACATCGTCAGCCTGATCGACGACATTGCCGAGCAGACCAACATCCTTGCCCTCAACGCCGCCATCCAGGCCTCGCTGGCCGGCGAGGCCGGGCGTGGCTTCGCCGTGGTCGCCGACGAGGTACAGCGCCTGGCCGAGCGCTCGTCCTCGGCCACCCGCCAGATCGAGGCGCTGGTGCGCACCATCCAGGCCGACACCAACGAAGCGGTGATCTCCATGGAGCAGACCACCGCCGAGGTGGTGCGCGGCGCGCGCCTGGCCCAGGACGCGGGCGTGGCCCTGGCCGAGATCGAGGGGGTGTCGCAGACCCTGGCCGACTTGATCCACAGCATCTCCGATGCGGCCCAGTTGCAGACCTCGTCCGCCGGGCAGATCTCTCACACCATGGCGGTGATCCAGCAGATCACCGCGCAGACCTCGGCCGGCTCCGGCGCCACCGCCGACAGCATCCGCCACCTTGCGCGCATGGCCAGCGAGATGCGCCGTTCGGTGTCCGGCTTCACCCTGCCCAAACCGGTCGAGCGTCAATGAAAGGGGCGAGTGTGATGGCCGGTACGCTCAGCGGCGCGCGGCACGACACCGTCGCCCTGGCCTGGACCAAGGCGCCGATCCTCGATTGCCTGGGCCAGGCACGCCAGGCCCTGGAGCGATTCACCGGCATGCCCGAGGATCTGTCGATCCTCGCGTTCTTCGTCGACAACCTGCACCAGGTGCACGGCTGCCTGCGCCTGCTCGAGCTGCAAGGCGCCACGCGTCTGGCCGAAGAGCTGGAACTGCTCGGGCGGGCCATGGCCGAGGGCCGGGTCAGCCCCCGCGGCGATTGCCTGGGGGCATTGTTCCGCGGCCTGGAGCAGTTGCCCCCGTACCTCGACCGCTTGCGTGGCGCACGGCACGACCTGCCATTGGTGGTGATGCCGCTGCTCAACCAGTTGCGTGTCTGCCGGGGCGCCGAGCCCCTGGCCCAGGGCAGCCTGCTGGGCGAGCTCGGCCAGCGCCTGGCGGGCGCCGAAGACCTGGCCAACCTCGACCTGTCGCTGGGCAACTGGCGGGAGCACATGCAGGCCGGCTCCGGTCGCGACGCACTGCGTTCGGTGGTGATGGCGTTGTGTGACGACCTGATGCGTATCAAGGAGCGCCTCGATCCGTTCGTCAGCGGCGAGCGACAGCCGCGCGAGCCTCTGGAGCACTTGCTGGCGCCTTTACGGCATGTGGCCGATACCCTGTCGGTGCTGGGTTTCCAGCAACCACGGCGGGTGATCATCGACCAGGTGCTGGCGTTGCAGGCCGTGGTCGAGCGGGACGATGGCGTGGACGAAGCGGTGCTGATGGACGTGGCTGGCGCGCTGCTCTACGTGGAAGCGACCCTGAACGGCATGGTCGGGCCGCTGGAGGAGACCGCGCCTGGCAACTTGCCGGGCTCGGACCTTGCGGAAATTCGCCAGCTGGTGCTCGGTGAAGCGCTCAACGTGCTGCAACAGGCCAAGGACCTGATCGGTGACTGCCTGGAGTCGGACTGGTCGCGCCAGCGCCTGCAGGCCCTGCCCGGGCTGTTGCACCAGGTGCGCGGCGCCCTGGCGATGCTGGCGCTGCCTGCGGCCGCCGAGGTGTTCGCAGGCTGTGCCGGGTATGTCCAGGGTTGGCTGGTGCACCTCGAGGAGGAGCCCCTGCCCGACGAGCTGGCGCACCTGGCCGACGCCCTCAGCGCCGGCGAGGCCTACTTGCAATGGCGCGTGGCCGACCCGTTGGCCGACGCCCAGCGGTTCATCGACATGGCCCATGCCAGCCTGGCCGCCCTGGGCGTGCAGTGCCAGCGAGTCGATGCCGGGCAGTCCATCGATGGCATCGACGATGAGTTGCGCGAAGTGTTCCTCGAGGAGGCCGCCGAACTGCTGCCGGAGATCGAGCGCCACTGGCTGCGCTGGCGTGCGGACAATGGCCTGCGCGAGCCGCTGGTCGAAGTGCGGCGGGCCTTGCACACGCTCAAGGGCAGTGGCCGCATGGTCCATGCCGAAGCCGTGGCGGAGCTGGCCTGGGGCGCCGAGCACCTGCTCAACCGCGTGCTGGAAGGGCGCATCGTGCTCAGCCCGGAGGGGCTGGTGGCCTTGCAGCAGGTGTTCGTGCGCCTGCCCGACCTGCTGGCCGATTTCGCGGCCAGCCAGCTGCCGGCTTCGGCCGAGATCGAACAGCTGGCGGGCCACCTGCATGCACTGGCACTCAACGATACGCCGGCCAGCGCCAGCATCGACGGGCTCGATCCGCACCTGCTGGAGATCTTCCGCAACGAGGCCCTGGGCCACCTGGCCGGGCTCGATGCCTTCCTGCAAGGCGCCGATGCGCAGGGCACGGTGGTCAGCGACAGCCTGCAGCGCGCCTTGCACACGCTCAAGGGCAGCGCCGCCATGGCCGGGGTGATGCCAGTAGCGGAGCTGGCCACCGCGCTTGACCGCCTGGTGCGTGAGTACAAAGGGCACCAGCTGTCGCTGCACATGGCCGAGATAGGATTGCTTGAGGCGGCCAATGCCTTGTTCCAGCTGGGCCTGGCCCAACTGGATAGCACGCCGCTGGCCGCCATTCCCGGTGCCGCGCAGTTGATCGAACAGGTCGGCCTGGCCGTCGACACCCGCCTGGCGCAGCAGCAGGACGACCCACATCAGCCACGGCGCAGCCGCCGCGACCCGCAGTTGATCAACAGTTTCCTGGCCCAGGGCATGGACACCCTGCTCGATGCCGAAGCGCTGCTGATGCATTGGCAGGCGCACCCGGGCGAGCGCCAGCCGCTGGAGACCTTGCTGGACGACATGACCACCCTTGGCCACAGCGCTCATCAGGCCGAACTGTGGCAGGTGGACGAAATCTGTGAAGGGCTGCTCGACCTGTACGGCGCGGTGGAGGAGGGCAGTCTGGCGGTCACGCCACGGTTGTTTGCCGTGGCACAGCAGGCCCATGAAGCGCTGCTCGACATGCTCGACGAGATTGCCGCCGGGCAAGACCTGGATGCCCGCCCGGAGTGCCTGGCGGCGTTGCGCGGCCTGTTGGACGATGCACTCGCCCCAGGGGCCATGGGTGTGGTTGGCGCCGAGCGAGTGACGCCGCTCCAGGGTTCAGGCGAACGGCCAGATCCTGCGGTGGTCGAGTTGTTCCTGGAAGAGGCGCGGGACATCCTCGACAGTGCCGACCAGGCTTTACAACAATGGAAGGCCGATCCGGACAGCGTCTCCGCGCTGTCGGCCCTGCAGCATGATGTGCTGACGCTCAAGGGCGGGGCGCAGATGGCCGCCATTGGCGCGGTGGAACTCCTTGCCCAGGAGCTGGCGCTGCTCTACGAAGGCCTGGTGGACCGCCGCCTGGGCGCCAGCGCGGTACTGTTCGACCTGCTCGAGCGCAGCCACGGCGCGCTGGCCGGGATGTTGCACAGCGTTGAGCAGGGCGAGGTACCCGCATCGGCGGTGGCGCTGCTCGGCGAATTGCGCGAGTTTCGCCATACCACGCCACCACCGGGCCAGGCAGAACCGCCCGAGGAACAGCCAGAGGCTGAAGGCGACAAGGAACTGCTGGAGGTCTTCCTCGAAGAGAGCTCCGACATCGTCGAGAGCGCCGCGCAATCGCTGGCCCTCTGGCAGGCCGACCCACGCAACACGGTCGAAGTGGAGAACCTGCTGCGCGACCTGCACACGCTCAAGGGCGGTGCACGAATGGTGGAGATCGCTGCCATCGGCGACCTCGCCCATGAACTGGAGTTTCTCTACGAGCTGCTGGCTGCCGGGCGCTTGCCGTCGACCCCGGCGCTGTTCAGCCTGCTGCAAAACTGTCACGACCGCCTGGCGCACATGCTCGACGCGGTACGCCTGGGGCAGCCGCTGCACGCTGCCACGGCGCTGATCGACTACATCCGTAACTTCTCCAGCGCCGCCTTGACCGACAGCGCCACCGGTCAGGCCCAGGCCGAGGTCGTCCCGGTCGAGGCGCCGACCGCGACCCCCGAGCGGGCTGCGGGGGACATGGTCAAGGTCGACGCTGAACTGCTCGACGACCTGGGCAACCTGGCCGGTGAGCACTCGGTGATCCGCGGGCGTATCGAGCAGCAGGTCAATGACGCCCAGTTCGCCCTGAACGAGATGGAGACCACGCTGGAGCGCATGCGCGACCAGCTGCTGCGCCTGGACATCGAGACACAAGGGCGGATCTCCAGCCGGCAGCAGTTCGAAGGCGATGCCTACGACGATTTCGACCCGCTGGAAATGGATCGTCATTCACAGTTGCAGCAGCTGTCCCGAGCCCTGTTCGAGTCGGCCTCGGACCTGCTCGACCTGAAGGAAACCCTGATGCAGCGCGCCCAGGAGGCGCACAGCCTTCTGCAGCAGCAGGCGCGGGTCAACAGCCAGTTGCAGGAGGGCTTGACCGCCACGCTCATGGTGCCGTTCGAGCGGCTGGTGCCGCGTTTGCAGCGGGTGGTGCGGCAGGTGGCCAGCGAGTTGGGCAAGCAGGTCGAGCTGGTGGTCGGCAACGCCGAGGGCGAGTTGGACCGTAGCGTGCTCGAACGCATGGTGGCGCCGCTGGAGCACATGCTGCGCAACGCCGTCGACCATGGTCTCGAAGCCCGCGAAGTGCGCTTGGCCGCCGGCAAGCCGGAGCAGGGCACCATCCACCTGAACCTGCTGCACGAGGGCGCCGACATCGTCATCGAAATGAGCGATGACGGTGCTGGTGTGCCGCTGCAAGCGGTGCGCGACAAAGCCATCAAGCGTGGGCTGCTCGACCCGCAGGCGCGCCTGAGCGACCACGAGATCCTGCAGTTCATCCTGCGCCCGGGGTTTTCCACGGCGGAGAAGATCACCCAGATCTCCGGGCGTGGCCTGGGGATGGACGTGGTTCATGAAGAGGTCAAGCAGCTGGGTGGCTCCATGAGCATCGAGTCCAGCCCTGGCAAGGGCGCGCGCTTCCTGATCCGCCTGCCGTTCACCGTGTCGATGAACCGGGCGCTGATGGTGCATCTGGGGGAGGAGCAGTACGCCATCCCGCTGAACACCATCGAAGGTATCGTCCGGGTGCCACCGGCCGAACTGGAGGCCTGCTATCGGCTCGATCCGCCGCGCTACTGCTATGCCGGGCACGACTACGCGCTGCGCTACCTGGGCGAGCTGGTACAGGGCGCTGGGCAACCCAGCCTGCTGGGCCAGAGCGTGCCATTGCCGGTGCTGCTCACCCACTCCCACGAGCAGTCGTTCGCCATCCAGGTCGACAACCTGTCGCCCAGTCGCGAGATCGTGGTCAAGAGCCTGGGGCCACAGTTCGCTGCCGTGCCTGGGTTGTCGGGCGCAACGTTGCTTGGCGACGGCCGGGTGGTGCTGATCCTCGACCTGCTCGGCCAGTTGCGCGGCCAGCAGCGTCGCCTGGCGCGCCTGCCGGGGGCGGCGGGCAACCCGCCTGGGCTGGTCGGGCCAACGCAACGACGGCCGCTGCTGGTGATGGTGGTGGACGACTCGGTGACCGTGCGCAAGGTCACCAGCCGCCTGCTCGAGCGCCACGGCATCAGCGTGCTGACCGCCAAGGATGGTGTCGATGCCATGGCCCTGCTCGAGGAGCACCGTCCGGATGTGCTGCTGCTGGACATCGAGATGCCGCGCATGGACGGTTTCGAGGTGGCTACCCGCATCCGCCGCGACGAACGTCTCAGGCAGTTGCCGATCATCATGATCACCTCGCGCACCGGGCAGAAGCACCGCGAGCGCGCGATGGCCATCGGCGTCAACGAGTACCTGGGCAAGCCTTACCAGGAATCGGTGCTGTTGCAGAGCATCGCCCATTGGAGTCAGAACCATGCTTGACCACATCGCCGGCCAGCGCAGCAGCCTGACCGGCCTGTTGCTGCCCCTGGGCGACCGCACGCTGGTGTTGCCCAACGTCGCGGTGGCCGAACTGATCGGCCACCCTGCGATCGCCTGCGAGCCCGGTGAGCCGACCTGGCACCTGGGCTGGGTCGACTGGCGCCAGCAGCGCCTGCCGCTGATCGGCTTCGAGACCGCCTGTGGCGGTCATACCCCGTCTGGCGAGCGGGCGCGGATCGTCGTGCTCAATGCGCTGGGCGATACTGGGCTACGTTACCTGGCGATGCTGCTGCAGGGGATTCCGCGTTCGTGCAAGCTCGACAGCCAGCTCAACTACGTGGATGTGCCGCTGGCCGGGCTGGAGCTGGCGGCGGTGCAGGTGGGCGAGCAGGTGGCGCGGGTGCCGGACCTGGCGGGGCTGGAGCGGTTGGTGCGTGACGCCGAACTGCAATCAGCGGCCAATTAGAATGGACCGGTTCGTCGGCAAGCCGGCTCCTGCGGCAAACCCGTCGCCCCTGCAGGAGCCGGCTTGCCGGCGAACCGGTCGCAAGGCAGTCTCTTTCAGAACCCGCACCGCCTCAGGAGGTCTGTGCCTGCATGTACCATGGTGAACGTTTCAACGCCTGGACCCACCTGGTCGGTGCGGTACTGGCCTGCATTGGCGCGGTCTGGCTGATCGTCGTGGCCGGGCTCCAGGGCGACCCCTGGAAGATCGTCAGCTTTTCCATCTACGGCTTCACGCTGCTGCTGCTCTACAGCATCTCCACCCTCTACCACAGCACCCGTGGGCGAGCGAAGCAGGTCATGCGCAAGCTCGACCACCTGTCGATCTACCTGCTGATCGCCGGCAGCTACACCCCGTTCTGCCTGGTCAGCCTGCGCGGGCCCTGGGGCTGGAGCCTGTTCGGGGTGGTCTGGGGGCTGGCGGTGATCGGCATGCTGCAGGAGATCAAGCCGCGCTCTGAAGCGCGGATCCTGTCGATCGTCATCTATGCGGTGATGGGCTGGATCGTGCTGGTGGCGGTCAAGCCATTGCTGTCCAGCCTGGGGGCCGCAGGTTTTGCCTGGCTGGCGGCCGGCGGTGTGTTCTACACCGTCGGCATCGTCTTCTTCGCCTTCGACAGCCGCTTCCGCCACTGGCATGGCATCTGGCACCTGTTCGTGATCGCCGGGAGCCTGATGCACTTCGTCGCGGTGTACCTCTACGTGCGCTAGAAGTCGCCCCACAGTTGCTGCGCCACCGACAGCGCCACCACCGGAGCGGTCTCGGTGCGCAGCACCCGCGGGCCAAGGCGGGCGGCATGGAAGCCGGCGGCCTTGGCCTGCTCGACCTCAGCTTCGTTGAGGCCGCCTTCGGGGCCGATCAGGAAGGCCAGGCGGGCGGGCTTTGCGTGGCTGGTCAGCGGCGCCGCCACCGGGTGCAGGACCAGCTTGAGGTCGGCGTCGCTGCCCTTGATCCATTCGGCCAGGGTGACCGGTGGGTGGATGACCGGCACACTCGAGCGCCCGCACTGCTCGCAGGCGCTGATCGCCACCTGGCGCCAATGGGCCAGGCGCTTGTCGGCGCGCTCGTCTTTCAGGCGTACTTCGCAGCGCTCGCTGACGATCGGGGTGATTTCGTTGACGCCCAGTTCGGTGGCTTTCTGGATTGCCCAGTCCATGCGCTCGCCGCGGGACAGGCCCTGGCCGAGGTGGATGTGCAGGGGCGATTCGGCCTGGCCGGGGAGGGCCTGTTCGAGGCTGACGCGCACGGTTTTCTTGCCCACCTCGAGCAATTGGCCGAGGTATTCCTGGCCGCTGCCGTCGAACAACTGCACGGCGTCGCCGGGGGCCATGCGCAGCACGCGGCCGATGTAGTGGGCCTGGGCTTCGGGGAGCTCGTGCTCGCCGAGGCCAAGCGGGGCGTCGATGAAGAAGCGGGAGAGTCTCATGGTTCTACTCGGAATCTGATGGAGGCATCGTCACTTTGTAGGAGCGGCCTTGAGCCGCGAAAGGGCTGCGAAGCAGCCCCAGGTTTTCAGCTTCGCAGCGGAAACTGCCGGGGCCGCTTCGCAGCCCTTTCGCGGCACAAGGCCGCTCCTACAGGGACCGGGTGAAGGCATGGGGCCTAGCCCGGATCGCGAAAATCGGGGTGGAAATTCGCCGGTACCGCCACGCTGACACTGTCACGGGTGGCGATGTCGATCCCTTCGCTGGCCACCTCGGCCAGGAAGTCGATCTGTTCCGGGGTGATCACGTAGGGCGGCAGGAAATACACCACGCTGCCCAGCGGGCGCAATAGCGCGCCACGGCCCAGGGCGTGCTCGAACACCTTCAGGCCACGACGCTCCTGCCAGGGGAAGGCGACCTTGCCGGCCTTGTCCTTGACCATCTCGATGGCCAGGGCCATGCCCGTCTGGCGGACTTCGGCGACGTGAGCGTGGTCGGCCAGGTGGGCGGTGGCGCTGGCCATGCGCGCCGACAAGGCCTTGTTGGCTTCGATCACGTTGTCCTGGGCGAAGATGTCCAGGGTCGCCAACGCCGCGGCGCAAGCCAGCGGGTTGCCGGTGTAGCTGTGCGAATGGAGGAAGGCGCGCAGGGTCGGGTAGTCGTCGTAGAAGGCCTGGTACACCTTGTCGGTGGTCAGGCAGGCGGCCAGCGGCAGGTAACCACCGGTCAAGGCCTTGGACAGGCACAGGAAATCCGGGCGGATGCCGGCCTGCTCGCAGGCGAACATCGTCCCGGTGCGGCCGAAGCCCACGGCGATTTCGTCGTGGATCAGGTGCACGTCGTAGCGGTCGCAGGCCTCGCGCAGCAGCTTGAGGTACACCGGGTGGTACATGCGCATGCCGCCAGCACCCTGGATCAGCGGCTCGACGATCACCGCGGCGATTCTGGCGTGTTGCTCGGCCAGCGTCTGCTCCATGACCGCGAACATGTTCCTCGAGTGTTCTTCCCAGCCCATGCCTTCGGGGCGCAGGTAGCAGTCCGGGCTGGGCACCTTGATCGTGTCCAGCAGCAGGGCCTTGTAAGTCTCGGTGAACAGCGGCACATCGCCCACCGACATGGCGGCGATGGTCTCGCCATGGTAGCTGTTGGTCAGGGTGACGAAGCGCTTCTTCTGGGGTTTGCCGGTGTTCTGCCAGTAGTGGAAGCTCATCTTCAGCGCCACTTCGATGCACGACGAGCCGTTGTCGGCGTAGAACACCCGATCGAGGCCGGCCGGGGTCATGGCCACCAGGCGCTCGGACAGTTCGATCACCGGCTGGTGGCTGAAACCGGCGAGAATCACGTGCTCCAGCTGGTCGACCTGGTCCTTGATGCGCTGGTTGATGCGCGGGTTGGCGTGGCCGAACACATTGACCCACCAGGAACTGACCGCGTCCAGGTAGCGCTTGCCCTCGAAGTCCTCGAGCCATACGCCTTCGCCGCGACGGATCGGGATCAGTGGCAGCTGCTCGTGGTCTTTCATCTGGGTGCAGGGGTGCCACAGGACCTTCAGGTCGCGTTGCATCCACTGATCGTTGAGGCCCATGGGCACTTCTCCTGGCATTGCGGCTTGGTTGGACCGCGTAAGCCTAAGCAATGCGACAGGGCAGGACAACCTCGGGGCTCAATGACGGCGGACGGGCGTCCACTTCAGGTTGCGGATATGCAGCTGTGCGTGCTGCGAGGTCGACAGGGTCAGGCGGCGCAGCGGCCCTGGCAGCATCTGCCACCTGGGCTCGGTGGCGTAGGCCCCGGGAACGCTGTCGATGGAAAAGTCTTCGGCGAGGGTCAGCCAGAAGAAATGGCCAGGCTCGTCGGGCCGGCCAGCCTGGTTAGGGCGCTCGATCTCGAGCAGGGTCTGGGGGCACTGGTCGGCGTCGTCACAGACCGCGTAGAACTCGATGGCCAGGCTGTCGACCTCGCGGGCAAAGCTGATTTCGACATCGCATTGGCTACCAATGATCAGCTCGGTATCCATTTGCCCGGCAGATGACCAGAAGCCTGTGCACAACGATCCGTTGGACCTGATCTGCAGGCCTGACGCGGTGCGCCAGGGCCGTCTTTGCTCGAGCAACTGGGGGGACACGCTGGCGAATCGCTTCTGATAGATCATCGCGCCTCCTGGCCGGCGAATGGGGCCAGGGCGAGCATCGACCACACGATGCCCGATGGGCAACTGACAAAATTACCAGTTGCCAAAAGCACTTGATGGCACTGCGGTGGCAGGGTGGGCAGAGGTGACGTATTCTTAACGCATCTGCCCCGGGGGGCGTTCCCCTCCTTTTTCCCTAATAACCCTCTTACCGGAGTTCGCCATCATGGCTGCTGCTTGGGTGCGCCTGTGCGCGTTTGTATTGATTGGGGTGTCCAGCGGTGTGACGCTGGCCAAAGACAAGACTGCGATCGTTGTCGGCGGCGGCCTGGCTGGCCTGACCGCTGCCTACGAGCTGCAAGGCAAGGGCTGGCAGGTCACCCTGCTGGAAGCCAAGCCGGGCATGGGTGGGCGTTCGGGCCTGGCCACCAGCGAGTGGATCGGCAACAGCAAGACCCAGCCGGTGCTCAACCAGTACCTGGAACAGTTCAAGGTCGGTACGTTGCCGGCGCCTGAGTTCGTCCGCACCCCCGGTTACCTGATCGATGGCGAGTACTTCAGCGCCGCCGACCTTACCGCCAGGCAGCCGGCCACCGCAGAGGCGCTCAAGCGCTACGAGAAGACCCTCGACGACCTGGCGCGTTCGATCGATGACCCGCTCAACCCGGCGGGCAACAGCACGTTGTTCGCCCTGGACCAGATGAATGTGTCCACCTGGCTCGACAAGCTGCAACTGCCGGCGACCGCCCGTCAGTTGGTCAACCAGCAGATTCGCACCCGCTACGACGAACCGTCGCGCCTTTCGCTGCTGTACTTCGCCCAGCAGAACCGCGTCTACCGCAACATCAGCGACCGTGACCTGCGCGCCGCGCGCCTGCCGGGGGGCAGCCCGGTGCTGGCCCAGGCCTTCGTCAAGCAACTGAAGACCATCAAGACCAGCTCGCCGGTCACCTCCATCGTCCAGGACAAGGACGGGGTGACGGTCAAGGTCGGCAGCGTCGGCTACCAGGCCGACTATCTGGTGATGGCCGTGCCCCTGCGCGCCCTGGCCAAGATCCAGATGACCCCGGGCCTGGACAACCAGCACCTGGCTGCGCTCAAGGGCACCAACTACGGCTGGCGCGACCAACTGATGCTCAAGTTCAAGAACCCGGTCTGGGAAAGCCGTGCGCGCATGTCCGGCGAGATCTTCAGCAATGCCGGCCTGGGCATGCTGTGGATCGAACCGGCGCTCAAGGGCGGGGCCAATGTGGTGATCAACCTGTCCGGTGACAATGCGCGCCTGCTGCAGGCGTTCGGCGACAAGCAGATGGTCGACCAGGTGCTGATTCGCCTGCATGCGTTCTACCCGCAAGCCCGTGGCGCGTTCACTGGCTACGAAGTACGCCGCTACAGCACCGATGCCGGTACCGGTGGCGCCTACCTGGCCTACGGCCCAGGCCAGATCAGCAAGTACTGGCGCCTGTGGGAGCGCCCGGTGCAGCGCATCACCTTTGCCGGTGAGCACACCGACGCGCTCTATCCCGGCACCCTGGAAGGCGCCCTGCGCAGTGGCCAGCGTGCCGCCAGCCAGGTGCAGGATCTGGCGGCAGGCAAGTCGTTCGACCCGGTCAAGGCAGCGCCAGTGGCCGCTGCTGCTGCAGTGGGCGCCGTTGCGGCCAAGGACAAGGGTGGTTTCTTCGCCAACCTGTTCGGCGGTTCCTCCGACAAGTCGCAGCCGGCACCAGCCAAGGCCGAGCCGGTCAAGACCGAAGCCGCCGCGCAGGACAAGCCAGGCTTCTTCTCTCGTCTGTTCGGTGGTGACGAAAAGCCGCAAGCCAAGGTTGCACCGGTTGCCAAGGCTGAAGAGGCGGCACCGGCGCCAGCCTCTGTCCAGGCTCCTGCTCCGGCAGCCCCGGTGATCGAGGCCAAGCAAGAGCCTGTCAAACCGGCCGCCACCAAGCCGGCCCCGGCTAAAGCGGCCGCCAAGCCTGCGGCCAAGCAGGCAGCGCACAAGCCTGCGACCAAACCTGAGCCGGTGAAGAAGGCCACGGCCAAGTCCGAGCCTGCGAAAAAGCCAGTGGTGAATAGCCAGGCCAACGCGAACTGATACCTGGTGCTTCGCCGGCAAGCCGGCTCCTACGCAGGAGCCGGCTTGCCGGCGAACTTTTGACGCCTCGACCCTCCAGCATTGGCAGCCTCCCTCGCAACGTCTATCGTTAATGTTTCCTTAATGGGAAGGTTGCAGACTAAATATCGGATTTTTCGATTATCCGAAGCAATTTTTTCCGCTTTTCTTCGATACGTTACGCGCTAGTCTGTGCACAGCTTTCACGGGGAAATACGCCAATATGCAACTGCGCAACTCATCTTCTCGCTATGGCCTGGTCAGCATCGTCCTGCACTGGGGCGTGGCGTTGGCGGTCTTCGGCCTGTTCGGCCTGGGGCTGTGGATGGTCGGCCTGGATTACTACAGCCCCTGGCGCAAATCCGGCCCCGACCTGCACAAGAGCATTGGCCTGGTGCTGCTGGCTGCCATGCTGCTGCGCGTGATCTGGCGTTTCGTCAGCCCGCCGCCACCGGCACCGGCCAGCCATGGCAAGGTGACCCGCCTGGCCGCCAAGCTAGGCCACCTGGCGCTGTACCTGGGGTTGTTCGCGGTGATGATCGCGGGCTACCTGATCTCCACCGCCGATGGTGTCGGCATTCCGGTGTTCGACCTGTTCGAGGTGCCGGCGCTGGTCAGCGACCTGCCCGACCAGGCTGATACCGCCGGGGTGATCCACCTGTGGCTGGCATGGGGGCTGGTGATCTTCGCCGTCCTGCATGCACTGGCGGCACTCAAGCACCATTTCATCGACCGTGACGCGACCCTGACCCGTATGTTGGGCCGCAAAGCTTGACCCTCACCCTCAATTGCAATGGAAGGAACGTAAGGATGTTGAAAAAGACTTTTGCCGCCCTGGCGCTCGGTACCGCCCTGATTTCCGCCGGCCAGGCCATGGCTGCCGAGTACAAGATCGACAAGGAAGGCCAGCACGCGTTCGTCGACTGGAAGATCAGCCACCTGGGCTACAGCTTCATCCACGGTACCTTCAAGGATTTCGACGGTAACTTCACCTGGGACAGCGCCAAGCCCGAGGCCAGCAAGATCAGCGTCGACCTGAAGACTGCCAGCCTGTGGTCGAACCACGCCGAGCGTGACAAGCACATTGCCAGCAAAGACTTCCTGGATGTGAAGAAGTACCCGGAAGCCAAGTTCGTCTCCACCAGCGTCAAGTCCACTGGCGACAAGACCGCTGATGTGACTGGCGACCTGACCATGCACGGCGTGACCAAGCCGGTCACCTTCAAGGCTGTGTTCAATGGCGAAGGCAAGGACCCGTGGGGCGGCGAACGTGCCGGCTTCAACGCCACCACCACCCTGAACCTGAACGACTTCGGCATCAAGGGGCCGGGCGCTACTTCGCAGACCCTGGACCTGGACATCAGCGTCGAAGGCGTGAAGCAGAAGTAATCAGTTGCACCCACAAAAACGCCGCCCAATGGGCGGCGTTTTTGTTTATGTACAGTACCGGTTCGCCGGCAAGCCGGCTCCTACGATGATCCGTGCAGGAGCCGGCTTGCCGGCGAACAGGCCTCAACCCTTGCGGGTCAGCAGAGCCGGGCGCTCACCCCGTGGGCGGCTTGGCAGGTCGTCCAGCTGCTCGGGCGTCGGATAACGGTCAAGCTTGGATTCCTTGCGAATGATCACCGGCGCATTCTGCGGCTCGCGCGGGTTACGCACGGCCGGTTCCTGGCGCGTCGTGTCGTCGCGGCGGTTGCGGCCGCCGTTGTTGTCGCGACGAGCACCGC
>NZ_JARPQB010000079.1 GCF_029478665.1 Pseudomonas entomophila | reverse complement strand
CGGCGCCTGGACTATCGCGCATCAAGATCAAAAGCCGGGCGAGGCGCTGCGCGCTCGCAGAAGCAAAGAGCAAAGAGCAAAGAGCAAAGAGCAAAGAGCAAAGAGCAAAGAGCAAAGAGCAAAGAGCAAAGAGCGGAAAGTTTGATAGCAATGGAGTGCAGTGATGGTTGTGGTGTTTGTACCAATGGTTCGCCGGCAAAGCCGGCTCCTACAATGGTACGGCTTTGCACTCTCCGGTAGGAGCCGGCTTTGCCGGCGAATGCGTGCTCAAGGCCATGAATAAACAACTAGCGACAGCTGCGCCAGCCTAGGCGCCGCCCGTAACTTCGCGACTTCAGGAGGCTGAGCGCAGGCGTCTGGAGGGCCAGGTGCGCAGCACCCTTCGGCGTAGCCGAAGGCGCGAGATGTAGACTTGCGCAGCAAGTCGTAGGCCGCGCGGGCCCGGAAGGCGCCGGAGCGAAGGGACCCGGAGCGTAGCGGAGGGCCGTATGATGGAGCGAGCGGCTTTTGGTTACTTTTGGCCAAGACCAAAAGTGACCCGCCGTAAGGGCGGAAAGGTGACTCTGCGTCTACATAGCAAACGGATATGCCCATATAGCCCAGAACCAACTAACCAGCTAACCAGCTAACCAGCTAACCAGCTAACCAGATCCAATCACCCATAAAAAAACCCGCACCACTCAAGGCACGGGTTTCTCGATTCAAGCGTCAATTCAACGCCGAATCACCGCTCCAGCAAAATCCGCAGCATGCGACGAAGCGGCTCCGCAGCCCCCCACAGCAACTGGTCACCCACCGTGAAAGCCCCAAGATACTGCGACCCCATGTTCAGCTTGCGCAGCCGCCCCACAGGCACATTCAGCGTCCCGGTCACATTGGTCGGGCTCAGCTCCTGCATGCTGATCTCACGCTGGTTCGGCACCAGCTTCACCCAAGGGTTGTGCTGGCTGATCAGCCCTTCGATATCCGCCAGCGGCACATCCTTGTTCAACTTGATGGTCAGCGCCTGGCTGTGGCAACGCATGGCGCCGATGCGCACGCAGATACCGTCGACCGGAATCGGACTCTTGAAGCGCCCGAGAATCTTGTTGGTCTCGGCCTGGGCCTTCCACTCTTCACGGCTCTGCCCGTTCGGCAGCTCCTTGTCGATCCACGGGATCAGGCTGCCGGCCAGCGGCACGCCGAAGTTCTCGGTCGGGAAGCCCTCACCACGCATGGCTTCGGCCACCTTGCGGTCGATATCGAGGATGGCGCTGGCCGGGTTGGCCAGGTCATCGGCCACGGCCGCGTGGATACCGCCCATCTGCTTGATCAGCTCACGCATGTTCTGCGCGCCGGCGCCCGAGGCCGCCTGGTAGGTCATGGCGCTCATCCACTCCACCAGGCCGGCTTCGAACAGGCCGCCCAGGCCCATCAGCATCAGGCTGACGGTGCAGTTGCCGCCAATGTAGTTCTTGGTGCCCGCGTCCAGCTGCTGGTCGATGACCTTGCGGTTGACCGGGTCGAGGATGATCACCGCGTCATCCTGCATGCGCAGCGAGGAAGCGGCGTCGATCCAGTACCCCTGCCAGCCGGCTTCGCGCAGCTTGGGGAAGGCTTCGTTGGTGTAGTCGCCGCCCTGGCAGGTCAGGATCACGTCGAGGGTCTTGAGCTCTTCAATGCTGTAGGCATCCTTCAGCGGGGCAATGTCCTTGCCCACGGCAGGGCCTTGGCCACCGACATTGGAGGTGGTGAAGAACACCGGCTCGATCAGGTCGAAGTCCTGCTCTTCGAGCATCCGCTGCATGAGCACGGAACCGACCATTCCACGCCAACCGATCAGACCTACACGTTTCATCGCAACTACACCTTTGCTAAAAGTGGGCCGCCACCGGGAGTTTTTGGTGGCGGGCCAGAGAGATTACAGATTCCGCAGCGCTGCGACTACTGCGTCGCCCATTTCCTGCGTACCGACCTTGGTGCAACCGGCCGACCAGATGTCACCGGTGCGCAGGCCCTGGTCCAGCACCAGGCTCACGGCCTGCTCGATGGCTTCGGCGGCGACCGCCTGGTTGAAGCTGTAGCGCAGCATCATCGACACCGAGAGGATGGTCGCCAGCGGGTTGGCGATGCCCTGCCCGGCGATGTCCGGCGCCGAACCGTGGCACGGCTCGTACATGCCCTTGTTGTCGGCATCCAGCGACGCCGACGGCAGCATGCCGATCGAGCCGGTGAGCATGGAAGCCTCATCCGACAGGATGTCGCCGAACATGTTGTCGGTCACCACCACGTCGAACTGCTTGGGCGCGCGCACCAGCTGCATGGCGGCGTTGTCGACGTACATGTGGCTGAGCTCGACGTCCGGGTAGTCCTTGGCCACTTCTTCCACCACTTCGCGCCACAGCTGGCTGGAGGCGAGGACGTTGGCCTTGTCCACCGAGCACAGCTTCTTGCCACGCACACGGGCCATGTCGAAGCCGACACGGGCGATGCGGCGCACTTCGCTTTCGCTGTACGGCAGGGTGTCGTAGGCCTGGCGCTCGCCGCCTTCCAGCTCGCGCTGGCCGCGCGGCGCGCCGAAGTAGATGCCGCCGGTGAGCTCGCGGACAATGAGGATGTCCAGGCCGGAGACGATCTCGGGCTTGAGCGACGAGGCATCGGCCAGTTGCGGGTAGAGGATCGCCGGGCGCAGGTTGGCGAACAGGCCCAGTTGCGAGCGGATCTTCAGCAGGCCGCGCTCCGGGCGGATGTCACGCTCGATCTTGTCCCACTTCGGGCCGCCCACGGCGCCCAGCAGCACGGCGTCGGCCTGGCGCGCGCGCTCAAGGGTCTCGTCGGCCAGTGGCACGCCGTGCTTGTCGATGGCTGCGCCACCGATCACATCGTGGGCGAGGCTGAGGCCGAGCTGGAACTTGTCGTTGGCCAGTTCCAGCACCTTGACCGCCTCGGCCATGATTTCCGGACCGATGCCATCACCTGGGAGAATCAGAATCTGCTTGCTCATGCTTTCCTCGTATCCAATCAAGCGGCGCGCCCTGTCGGAGCGCCGAAAAATCCGGCCCGGCATCGTAGCTCACATTCGCGAGGCGATGCCGGGCAAACCGCAATCGCTCAAGCGTCGCGGAACAACCAGGGCTGGCTGGCACGGTGCCGGCCCTCGAACGCCTTGATCGCGTCGCTGTCCTGCAGCGTGAGGCCGATATCGTCCAGTCCGTTGAGCAGGCAATGCTTGCGGAACGCGTCGATCTCGAACTTCAGCACCTTGCCGTCCGGGCGAGTCACCGCCTGGGCTTCGAGGTCGATGGTCAGTTGGTAGCCCGGATTGGCCTCGACCTGCTTGAACAACTCGTCGACTTCAGCGGCGTCGAGAATGATCGGCAACAAACCGTTCTTGAAGCTGTTATTGAAAAAGATGTCGGCGAAACTGGGGGCGATCACGCTGCGGAAGCCATACTCGTCGAGCGCCCAGGGGGCGTGTTCGCGGCTCGAACCACAACCGAAGTTCTCACGGGCCAGCAACACGCTGGCACCCTGGTAACGCGCATGGTTGAGCACGAACTCCTCGTTCAACGGGCGCTTGCTGTTGTCCTGGTAAGGCTGGCCGACGTCAAGATAGCGCCACTCGTCGAACAGGTTGGGGCCGAAGCCGGTGCGCTTGATCGACTTCAGGAACTGCTTGGGGATGATCTGGTCGGTGTCGACGTTGGCACGATCCAATGGCGCGACCAAGCCGATGTGTTGGGTGAAGGCTTTCATGCTGCGCTCCCTTGGATCAACTCGCGGACATCGATGAAGTGGCCGGTCACCGCGGCGGCGGCGGCCATGGCCGGGCTGACCAGGTGGGTGCGGCCACCGGCGCCCTGGCGGCCCTCGAAGTTGCGGTTGGAGGTGGACGCGCAGTGCTCGCCGCTCTCCAGGCGGTCCGGGTTCATCGCCAGGCACATCGAGCAGCCCGGCTCACGCCATTCGAAACCGGCTTCGAGGAAGATCTTGTCCAACCCCTCGCGCTCGGCCTGGGCCTTGACCAGGCCCGAGCCCGGCACCACCAGCGCCTGCTTGACGTTGGCGGCGACCTTGCGGCCCTTGGCGATCTCGGCGGCGGCGCGCAGGTCTTCGATGCGCGAGTTGGTGCACGAGCCGATGAACACACGGTCGAGCTTGATGTCGGTGATCGCCTGGTTGGCGGCCAACCCCATGTACTTGAGCGCGCGCTCGATCGAGCCACGTTTGATCAGGTCGGGCTCGGCGGCCGGGTCCGGCACGCGCTGGTCGACGGCCAGGACCATCTCCGGCGAAGTGCCCCAGCTGACCTGCGGCTTGATCTGCGCGGCGTCCAGCTCGACCACGGTGTCGAACACCGCGTCCGTATCGGACACCAGGCCCTTCCAGCTGGCGACGGCTTGCTTCCACTGTTCGCCCTTCGGCGCATAGGGACGGCCTTCGACGTAGTTCACGGTGATGTCGTCGACCGCCACCAGGCCCACGCGGGCGCCCGCTTCGATGGACATGTTGCAGATGGTCATGCGGCCTTCCATCGACAACTCGCGGATGGCGCTGCCGGCGAACTCCATGGCGTGGCCGTTGCCACCCGCGGTGCCGATCTTGCCGATCACGGCGAGGACGATGTCCTTGGCGGTGACGCCGGCAGGCAACTCGCCCTCGACGCGCACCAGCATGTTCTTCATTTTCTTGGCCACCAGGCACTGGGTGGCGAGCACATGCTCGACCTCGGAGGTGCCGATGCCATGGGCCAGGGCGCCGAATGCACCATGGGTGGAGGTGTGCGAGTCACCGCAGACCACGGTCATGCCCGGCAAGGTGGCGCCCTGCTCAGGGCTGATGACGTGGACGATGCCTTGACGCTCGTCATTCATCTTGAATTCGACGATGCCATATTCGTCACAGTTCTCATCGAGTGTCTGCACCTGCAAGCGCGACACCTGGTCGACGATGGCCTCGATGCCGCCCTTGCGCTCCGGCGTGGTCGGCACGTTGTGGTCGGGGGTGGCGATGTTGGCGTCGATCCGCCATGGCTTGCGGCTGGCCAGGCGCAGGCCCTCGAAGGCCTGGGGCGACGTCACTTCGTGGATGATGTGGCGATCGATGTAGATCAAGGACGAGCCGTCATCGCGGCGCTTGACCTCATGGGCGTCCCAGAGTTTGTCGTAGAGCGTTTTGCCAGCCATCAGACTGTTCCTCATCAGCGTCTTTCTATGCCAAAGACCCCTTGGCTTGTACGGACGATCCTATGGCGATAGATTGAATAACTCAAATTCATAATTTTCATGCTTTGCATAACCATCAGGAATTCAAAAGATGGACCTCGCCAACCTCAGTGCATTTATCGCCATCGCCGAAACCGGCAGCTTTTCCGGGGCCGGTGAACGCCTGCACCTGACCCAGCCGGCCATCAGCAAACGCATCGCCGGGCTCGAGCAGCAACTGGACGTGCGCCTGTTCGACCGTCTGGGCCGCGAAGTCACCCTGACCGAGGCCGGCCGCGCCCTGCTGCCGCGCGCCTACCAGATCCTCAATGTACTGGATGACACCCGCCGTGCCCTGACCAACCTGACCGGCGAGGTGACCGGTCGTCTCACCCTGGCCACCAGCCACCATATAGGCCTGCACCGCCTGCCGCCGCTGCTGCGCGCCTTCACCCGCCAGTACCCGGCGGTGGCGCTGGACATCCAGTTCCTCGATTCAGAAGCGGCCTACGATGAAATTCTCCATGGCCGCGCGGAAATCGCCGTGATCACCCTGGCTCCGGAGCCTCACCACCTGGTCCGCGCCGTCCCGGTCTGGGACGACGCCCTGGACTTTGTGGCCGCCCCGGAACACCCGCTGGCCAGCAACGGCCAGGTCGACCTGGCCGATGTCGCCCGCCACCCGGCGGTTTTTCCCGGTGGCAACACCTTCACCCACCACATTGTCCAGCGCTTGTTCGAAAGCCAGGGCCTGACACCGAACATCGCCATGAGCACCAACTACCTGGAAACCATCAAGATGATGGTGTCCATCGGCCTGGCGTGGAGTGTGCTACCACGTACTATGCTCGATGAGCAGGTCGCGCCCATCGCCCTGCCCGGCATACAGCTGTCACGCCAGCTAGGCTACATATTGCATACCGAACGCACGCTGTCGAACGCGGCCAGGGCCTTCATGGCCCTGCTCGACAGCCATGCCGGGTCCGCCTGACCGGCCGTCTGCACGGCGTTACATCCACAAGGACGCGTTTTTCGCCAAAGGTCTGGTACCGATGCCCAAATCAGCAAATCGCTTTCCGCGCCTGCCACGCATCTCCGCCGCCGATCCCCAGGAGTCGGAACAGGCCTGGCAGAACGCGCCGCAACTGCTGGCCGCGCTCAATGGCGCGCGCCTGGGCGCCTGGTTGTGGGACATCGACAGCGGCCGGGTCAGTTGGTCGCGGGGCACCCAGGCGCTGTTCGGTTTCGACCCGCAGCGCCCGCTGCCCACCGACATCGACTACCTCGACCTGCTGCCAGAGGAGGACCGCGCCCGCACCCGCCAGGCCTTCCAGGCGGTAGTCAATGGCGAACCGGTCGAGCAGGCCATGCGCCACCGCATCCGCTGGCCCGACGGCAGCGTGCACTGGCTGGAGATCAACGGCAGCCTGACCCATGACGCCAACGGCCATCCGCAGATGATCGGGGTGATCCGCGAGATCAGCCGCCAGCGGGAGCGGGAAACCGCGCTGATCAACTCGGAAAAACGCTTTGCCACCCTCTTCCACCTCAGCCCCAACGCCATCCTGCTCACCCGCCGGCAGGACGGCATGATCTTCGAGGTCAACCAGCATTTCGAGCACATGTTCGGCTGGCCGGGCGCGCAGGTGGTGGGCAAGACCAGCCTGGAACTGGGCCTGTGGGTCAACCCCGAACAACGCTTCCAGGTGCTGGAGGCCACCCGCGCCGGCAGCGGGCCACTGATCATGGAGGTGCAGTTCCGCGCCACCAGCGGCAAGGTCCACGACGGCATCCTGTGCACCCAGGGCATCGAACTGGAAGGCGTCACCTTCCTGATCAGCACCTTTGTCGACACCACCGAGCGCAAACGCGCCGAACAGGCCCTCAAGGACAGCCAGGAGCGCCTCGACCTGGCCCTGGACTCGGCGCAGCTGGGCACCTGGGACTGGCATATCCCCAGCGGCATGCTCTATGGCTCGGCCCGCGCCGCGCAATTGCACGGGTTGGCCCCAGTGCCCTTCCATGAATCGTTCGACGCCTTCTTCGAGGGCGTGCCCGAAGACGAGCGCAATGTCATGCGCCAGGCCTACCGCAGCCTGCGCGAGGGCCCGGCCGGCAACTACCAGATCACCTACCAGGTACAGCTGGAAAACGGCACCACGCGCTTTATCGAAAGCCGTGCGCGGCTGTACCGCGACGAGCAGGGCAACCCGCTGCGCATGGCCGGCACCCTGCTCGACATCACCGACCAGGTGGAGCGCGAACAGCGCCTGAGCGCCTCCGAAGAGAAATTCGCCAGCCTGTTCCAGGTCAGCCCCGACCCGATCTGCGTGACCCGCCAGGACACCGGGCAGTTCATCGAAATCAACCCGGCCTTCAGCCAGACCTTCGGCTGGGAAACCGATCAGGTCATCGGCCGCACCGCCGAAGAGCTTGGCCTGTGGGCCGAGTCGTCGGAACGCGCCCAGCGCATCGAGCGAGTCATCCGTGACCAGGCCCTGAGCAACGTCGCGGTCGGGGTCAACCACCGCAACGGCACGCCACTGACCTGCGTGATCTCCAGCCGCCTGATCAGCGTCGACAACCAGCCCTGCAGCGTCACCACCCTGCGCGACATCACCCAGCAGCAGCGCGCCGAAGCGGCGCTCAAGGCCAGCGAAGAGAAGTTCGCCAAGGCCTTCCACTCCAGCCCCGACGCCATCATCATCACCGAGCGCCAGAGCGGCTGCTACCTGGAAGTCAACGACGGCTTCTGCCGCCTGACCGGCTACAGTGCCGCCGAGGTGGTGGGGCGCAGCGTCTACGACATTGGTATCTGGGCCGACGACAAGCAGCGCGCGGCCTTGCTCAACGAGCTGCGCGAGCGCGGCCGGGTGCATCACCGCGAGATGCTCGGGCGCAACAAGCGCGGCGACATTCTCACCGTCGAGGTGTCGGTGGAGCCGATCAGCCTCAACGAAACCGACTGCCTGCTGCTCACCGCCCGCGATGTCAGCCTGCTGAAGAACGCCCAGGCGCAGATCCGCCACCTGGCCTACCACGACCCCCTGACCAACCTGCCCAACCGGGCGCTGCTGATGGACCGCCTGAGCCAGCAGATCGCCCTGCTCAAGCGCCACAACCTGCGCGGCGCCCTGCTGTTCCTCGACCTCGACCACTTCAAGCACATCAACGACTCGCTTGGCCACCCGGTGGGCGACACCGTGCTGAAGATCATCACTGCCCGCCTGGAGGCCAGCGTGCGCCTGGAAGACACCGTGGCGCGCCTGGGCGGCGACGAGTTCGTGGTGCTGCTCAGTGGCCTGGAGGGCAGCCGCGAGCTGGTGGAAAGCAAGGTGCGCGAGCTGGCCGACACCCTGCGCGAGCTGCTGGCCGAACCCATGTCGCTGGACGGCCAGCGCCTGCAGGTGACGCCCAGCATCGGCGTGGCGTTGATCCCCGACCACGGCGCGACCCCCGCCGACCTGCTCAAGCGCGCCGATATCGCCCTGTACCGGGCCAAGGATTCCGGGCGCAACACCACCCAGCTGTTCCACAGCACCATGCAAAAAGCCGCCAGCGAACGCCTGCGCATGGAGAACGACCTGCGCCTGGCCCTGGCCCGGGGCGAACTGGCCCTGCACTTCCAACCCCAGGTCGACGCCCGCGACAACCGCATCGTCGGCGCCGAAGTGCTGCTGCGCTGGCACCATCCGCAACTGGGCCAGCAGCCACCAGCGCAGTTCATCCAGGTGCTCGAGGAGAGCGGCCTGATCCTCGAAGTGGGCAGCTGGATCCTCGACGAAGCCTGCGACGCCTGCGCCCGCATGCTCGAAGACGGCCTCATCGACGCCGACGACTTCAGCCTGTGCGTCAATATCAGCCCACGGCAGTTCCGCCAGAACGACTTCGTCGAGCGGGTGCTGCGCAGCCTCGACGACTATCGCCTGCCGCGGCGCATGCTCACCTTGGAGATCACGGAAGGCATCGTCATCCAGAACCTCGAGGACACCATCAGCAAGATGCGCGAGCTCAAGCGCTTCGGCGTGAGTTTCGCCATGGATGACTTTGGTACCGGCTATTCGTCGCTCACCTACCTCAAGCGCCTGCCGGTGGATGCGCTGAAGATCGACCAGACCTTCGTGCGCGATGCGCCGGTCGACCCAAACGATGCCGAAATCGTCCGCGCCATCGTGGCCATGGCACGCAGCCTCGAACTGGCGGTGATCGCCGAGGGCGTGGAGCTGACAGAGCAGCTGGAGTTCCTCGAGCGGCTGGGTTGCCACCTGTACCAGGGCTACCTGCACAGCCGGCCACTGCCGCTGCCGGAGTTTCGCCAGATGCTGCTGGAGGCGCCGGCGGATTACTGAAATGCGCAATACGCTGTAGGAGCGGCTTCAGCCGCGATCACCCGCGCAGCGGGT
>NZ_JARPQB010000078.1 GCF_029478665.1 Pseudomonas entomophila | reverse complement strand
GCGGCGCTCGATCTCGAATGCGCTGAAAATCTTGTGACAAGCCCATGCCTGCCAAGCAATCCAAGAGCGACTCCCGTACAGCTGTACGAAGCGCCATTTTCTAGATGAGGTCCAGCGGATCGTCCAGGCTGGCGAGAATCTGGTCGTAGGTCACCACCTCGATGTCCGGCAGCTTGGGCTTGATCTCGGTGGGGGCCTGGGCCAGCAGTTCCAGGCGCTGGTTCCTCGGGTGTGCCTGCCAGCGGGCCAGGGCCTCTGCGAGTTGCGGCTGGCCAGCCAGGGCGCCGTACACGTCCTTTTCGCTGATGGGCCTGTGGCGCAAGGTGGCCATGCGCTGGCGGGTGGCCTGGATTTGCTCCATCTCGTGGCTGAGCATGCCGAGTTCGAGGGCCCAGTGCACCGGGTCGCTGCGCAGGAGGGTGGCGTGGTGTTTGGCGAACTGTGCCCTGATCGCCTCCAGGGTTTCGTCGATCAACGTGAGTTCGCGCAGGGTCACCGCCGGGGTCTGGCTGCCCAGGGCCTGCTGGTAGCGGCGCAAGGTCGCCCAGCAGCCGGGGACATAGTTGGCGACCATGGTGTGGTCGCCAGCCCCCAGCATCTGGCCAAGCAAGGTCCGCTCCGGAAGCCCGTTCTCGGTGTTCAGCACGCGGTTGCACAAGCCGCGTTCGGTGATGGCCTGGCAACCGGGCGACCAGAGGATCGCCGAGCGCTCGCCACCGACGAAATGCACCGGCATGAAATGCCAAAGCTTGCCGTGGTGTTCGTATTGCTCGCCATCGCGGTTCACCAGCCCTGCCTGCAGCATGTCGAGGCCGAACGGTGCGCGGGCCAAGGTGGCGAGCAGGCCTGCCTTGAGCACGTCCCAGCGGGTGTTCAGCCAGGGCGGTGGAAGGCTCGGTACCGGGTCGTTGGCGAAGACGACGCGGTAGTGGACCAGGTCGGCGGCGCCGTTCATGAAGGAGGTGTCGCCGGCGCGTGGGGCGCCGTAGGTGTAGAGCTGGAGGGTGAGGCGCTCGTCGTTGCGGCGGAGCATCTCAGCGAGCAGCAAGGCCACGGCGCCACCGAGGCTGTGGCCGCAGATGAACAGTTGTTGGGATTGGTGAAACCTGTTCAGGTAGAGGGTGGCGATTTGGTAGGCTTTCTGGGCCGATTCGTAGAAGCCCCGATGCACTCGCCCGTTGCCCTCTTTGAAAGGCACTTGCAATGCATCGACATCGCGTATGACGTCTTCGGGAATTTCGCTGGTGCCGCGAATGGCGATCACCATCACTTCGGCATTATGGGTGATGAACGCCTGGGTATCGGTGGTGTCGCTGTCGCCTCTGTCGTCAAGGAAATGAATATTGGCGGGGTTCTCCTGATCTTTTCCCAATGCCGGGTCGTTGGCAGCATATAACTCGGGATCGAAAGGTACGATCTCCCAGCGCTCGGAGTAAGGAACATCTTCGTACAGTGGGAAACACTCCTGCTGCTGCGAGGTATCCACCCGCCAGATTTCCTCGGAGCTAGCCAGTGCCTCGCCAAACCAGTTACCCACGGTTGGCGCATGGGGGAAGCTGACCGTGGATGCCAGCACCGGGTGTTCGGCCGGTTCCTGGCCGAAGGGGTTGTAGCTGAGCGTTGCCATCAAGGCCAACTGGTACAGGTTCAGTGCGCAGAATGCGGGGTCGAACGACAGCATCGGCCTGAGTGCCCGCAGCGGGCGAACCTCCAGTACAGTGTGCTTGCCTGGCATCAGCCCGACGCCGTATCGGCCATGTTCCTCCATGAGCACGTTGATGGCTTTTGGGGGAGGGAAGGCGCGTGGGGACAGGGGCGGGAGATGACTGTTATGGCGGACGAGTTCTCGGACTTCTACTTGATAGAAGTGGTCAGCGTGGGCTTGGGCTGGATTGCTGGTGGTTCTGGAGGCATCACGATTCAGGTGGCGGGTGTTCTCGGCGCGTACCTGAAGCTCGGTTATTTTCAAAGGATAGTCTTCACGCGTCCTTAAGGTTGTATGAATTTTGCTATTTTCAGAAAATTCGTTTGTAAAAAGCAACGAGACTGGACCGATAAAGTGGTTGTGTGCTTCGCCTTTGCCATTGGAATCTAAATAGCCACTATATTGCTCGCCTTCAATGTCGAATATTTCAAAAAATATGCCGGCATAAGGCGTGCCATCCCCATTCTCGTCAACCAGCTGAAAGCTTGTCTGCTCTCCCCGGGTAGGGCAGGTCAGCATTATGCTATTTAAGGGTGAAAGTAATTCCTCTCTCAACTTGTTGCCTGTGCTCATTGGTTACTCCTTGCAACCTGGGTAGATAGTGCAAAGCCTTCCATCGGGCATGATGAATTCGCTGAAGTCTGTGTGGTTGCCCCAACAGTAAGCATGTAGATCTGCCATTCCCTCGCCTAGACATCGCTTCCAACCATTGGGGAACTCTATCCAAGTATCTTTGAAGTAGGGGCGTTCGGTGTCCGCTAGACGTAAATTCATTCTGATTATTTTGCCGGGTAATTGATCCAGCGTGTAAGCGGCAAAAGGCTTGCCGCGGCCTTTCTCTCCGCGTTCATTGTCTTTTTTGCAATCGAGGATTTTGCGGATTTTTCTGTCTTCACCGGCTGTGCGGAACAACCATTGGCAAACCCCGTAAAAGGTGTCCTCGGTGCCGGACTGCAATGTGCGCCGGTATTTTTCTTCCAGCGTTAAATAAGTGCCGATGTTGGCCGAGTCGCCATGTTGTTGATGAAATTTTTCGCCATAGGTTGCATTGATCGTGATTTTTATCTGGCGCAGTACCATCTGACAGCCTTTGATGACTTTGCGGATTTCGACAACGGCTACCGGGTTGTAGGCTTCTCGCCAATTTTGATTGAATGACGGCATGGTCCGGCGCCAATCTGTCACCGAGCAGTCTTTTTCAGGGTCGGGTACATACACCGTCGAGGCGGAGTAGGAGAAATTGGCGGGTAGTTCGCCGATCAATGTGAAGGTGTTAGATTCCTTTTCGGCGCATCCGGTCATTAGCGTGATGCCTGCACACATAAAACTTTTGATTGCAGTATTTTTCATCATTGCCCCTGTGCTGAAGTCAAGATTCGCCTAAGCAAACGATCCATATGGGTCTGGCTGTGCTCATTGGTTACTCCTTGCAACCTGGGTAGATAGTGCAAAGCCTTCCATCGGGCATGATGAATTCGCTGAAGTCTGTGTGGTTGCCCCAACAGTAAGCATGTAGATCTGCCATTCCCTCGCCTAGACATCGCTTCCAACCATTGGGGAACTCTATCCAAGTATCTTTGAAGTAGGGGCGTTCGGTGTCCGCTAGACGTAAATTCATTCTGATTATTTTGCCGGGTAATTGATCCAGCGTGTAAGCGGCAAAAGGCTTGCCGCGGCCTTTCTCTCCGCGTTCATTATCTTTTTTGCAAGAAAGGATTTTTTTAATTACTCGGTCTGCGCCGGCGGTACGGAACAACCATTGGCATACCCCGTAAAAGGTATCCTCAGTGTCGGATTGCAGTGTGCGTCGGTATTTGTCTTCCAGGGTTACATATGTGCCAATGTTTGCCCGGTCGCCGTCTTGTTGGTGGGATTTATCGCCATATTTGGCGATAATATCGATCTTTATCCTGTCCAGTATCATCTCGCAGCCTTTGATGACCTTGCGGATTTCGACAATGGCGACCGGGTTGTACGGTACGTCTCGCTTTCGATTGAATGACGGCATGCTTCGGCGCCAATCGGTCACGGCGCAGTCCTTTCCCGGCTCGGGCACATACACCGTTGAGGCGGTATAGGAAAAGTTTGGGGGGAGTTCGCCGATCAATGTGAAGGTATTGGGCGCGTTGTCGGTGCATCCGGCCATTAGCGTGATGCCTACCCACATGAAGCCTTTGATTGCAGTGCTGTTCATCTTTGCCCCTGTCCTCAAATCAACGTATGCCGACGCAAACGGTCCACGTGGGCCTGGGTGATTCGCCGAACAGCGGCGCGCATTCCCGAGGCAGTTCGAAGCCGGGCGAACGCAGGCTGAGCACCAGCAGGAACTCGATCTGCGCTGGCGCGTGCCACCCCCAGTCCTGCGCGCGCTGCAACTGCCGTAGCAGCCAGGCACGGGGCGGTTGGCGCTCGGTCAGGGCCAGGTACGCCGGCAAGTGGTGGCTGTAGAGGTAGCGATGGGCATTGGCCCGGGCCACCGGGCCCGTGACATTCGGCGCGGGCAGTTGCAGCCAGGCGGGCTCGCCCGGCAGCGGATGGGTGCCCGGCGCGGGGTTGTCCAGCGTCGCCCAGGCCTGCCCTTGCCAGTAACACACACTGATGGCCTGCCCGAGGTAGGCCGGCAACGTTGCCCGGGCCGCGGCCAGGCCACGGGCCAGTACCCGGTTGTCGTGGAAGCGGTACAGCGCCCGCTGTGGCGGCTCGCCGACCAGCAAGCGTGCGCGCCAGTGTTCGACCCAGGCTGGCAGGTCGCCCGGCGCCAGGCTGGCCAGCCAGCCCCAGTGATCGTCCGGCAGCTCCAGCAGCGGCTGAATCAGCCGGACCTCGGCCTCGCCGACCAGGAAGCAGGCTGGCCCATGGAGCGCGAGGTAGGCGGCGTCAGTCTGCTGGTACAGCACCTGGCGGCGATCGGGGGGCAAGCTGCCCATCAGCGTCTGGCGCGCCTCGACATGGGCATCCAGCACCAGGGCGATATCGCGGCCCTGGGCGCGCTGGCGGGTGATCCACTGCCAGGGGGAGAGCGCGCTCATCGGGCACCTCCCGCTGGCAGGCACAGGCCGTCGCGGCAGCTTTCGCACAGCGGGCAGTAGTCGCTGGCGGTGGCCTGGCTGGTGCTCAACAGTGTCCGTTGCCAGGCGGATACGGGGGCCGACAGCGCCACCGGCGCAGCTTGCCCGGCCTGCTGCCCCGGCAGTGCCGGCGCGGTCGGCAGGCCGGTGACAGGCGCCCCGCCGATCTGCACCGGGCTGCTGGCGAAGATCCCGTTGGCGTTGATCAGCAGGTGCTGGCCCGCGACCTTCAGGCTGATGCTGTTGCCGCCCTCCACCAGCACCTCGCCATCGGCGCTCACTTGCACCCGCTGGCCCGCATGCTGCAGCAGCACCGTGCCGACGCGGGTCTGGCTGGCCTGCTCGACGGTCAGGTGGTCATCGGTGCGCAGCAGTACCTTGCGTGCCCCGCTGACCGTGCGGTGGTCCTCGTCTTCCAGCGTGACCTGGCTGGTGCCTTTGATCAGCGCGTGGCGCTGGCGGCCGATGTACAAGTGACTGTCCTGCTCGATGCGCTCCTCCAGGTCGCGCTGGGCGCGCAGGTAAACCAGTTCCTGGCCGGCGCGGTCGTCCATGGACAGCTCGTTGTAGCCGCCACCACCGCCCAGGCTGCGGCTGCGCAGCACGGTACGGCTGTTGTAGTCGGGCAGGGGGTAGGGCGGCAGGTGCAGGCTGTCGGGCAGGCAGCCGCTGATCACCGGCTGGTCGGGGTCGTCGTCGAGGAAGCTGACCAGCACGGCCATGCCGACCCGTGGCACGGTCAGCGCGCCGTGGCGGTCGCCTGCCCAGCCCGAGGCGACCCGCAACCAGCAACTGCTGTGCTCGTCGCCACGGCCTTCGCGGTCCCAGTGGAACTGCACCTTGACCCGGCCGAAGGCGTCGCAGTACACCTCCTCGCCCTGGGGGCCGGTCACCCGGGCTTCCTGGCTGGCCGGCACGCGGGGCTTGGCGTGGCGCAGGGGCGGGCGGTAGATCGTGTCCCACGGCATGGCGGTGAAGGTGTTGGTGTAGTGCGCGGTGGCGTCGGCGCTGGCGTTCTCTTCTAGCACCTGCGGTTGCTGCCCTTTGTGCGCCACGCTGGTCAGCAGCCACAGCTGGTTGCACGCCGCCTGCGGGTGGCCGGTCAGGTTCATCAGGTGCCCGCTGACCAGGCCCGGCTCGTCGCTGGCGCCGTCGGCCGTGCACTGCCTGGCGCGGCAGCGTTCCAGGGTGCGCTGGGCCAGGGCGCGGCCACGGCCCTGGTCGACCGTTTGCAGCAGGCCGCCGGGGTAGGTGTAGTGTTCCCGGGCGGGCGTGTCGCCGGCCCGGCTGGTGTAGGCCAGGGCGGTGGCGCTCTTGCGAAAGTCGTGGTCGCGCAGCTCGACCCGCTCGACGCTGGATTCAAACGCCAGGGAGAAGGCGCTGGCCACGGCGGTATCGGCGTTGAGGCCGTTTTCCGGGACGAAGGCCAGTGGCCGCGGCAGGTGGGGGAAGTGCATCTGGTGATCGCTGAACACCACCCGATGGCCGTCGCGGGCGTGCTCGAAGCGATAGTGGATGCCCTCTTCCTGGCATAGCCGTTCGATGAAAGCCAGGTCGCTTTCACCGTACTGCACGCAATAGTCGCGAGGCGGGAAGGGCGCCTCGAGGCGGAACTGGCAGGCATCGGCGAGGATGCCGTGTTCCTTGAGTACCTGGCCGACGATCTGCGCCACCGTGCGCTGCTGGAATATCCGGTGGTTGTGGCGTAGTTCCAGGCGCGCCATGCGGGGCACCAGCCTGAGGTGGTAATGGATCAGGCGCTGGCCCACCGTGCCCAGGCGTGCACGCGCCAGCATACCGTGCACACCTCGGCCCTGGTCGTCGAAGGCGAGGAATGCCGGCTGGTCGAGCAGGGTCTGCAGCGCCAGGCAGGTGCTTTCGCTGACCAGCTCGATATCGAACCCGTACAGGGTGCTGATGCCTTCGGCGCCGCTGAAAGCGAGCACCTGCGCGTCGCGGGGCAGGGCGTCGGCGAACAGGCGCAGACGCTCCGGGGGGGAGAGGGTGAACATCCGATGTCCTTGTCGAGGCGGCAAAGGCCGAACGCTAACAGTGACAATCGAGGAGGTGTTGTAGGACCCGTCTGATGCGGTGGAAGGCTAGATCTCTGTTGTGCGTGGGGTGTGTCTAGGTGCCCTGCGTGGCTCAGTCGAACCGGTAGATATCCATGCCCAACGCCCCCAGGGTGAAGCCTTGGTGAACGATGCCGAACCGTGCGCCGGCGCCCATGGCGAAGTACAGCGGCAACAGGTGCTCGTCGCTGGGGTGATTGCGCGCCGCGAATGGCGCCTGCCGGCGATAGTCCACCAGCGCATCCTCGTCCCCTGCTTGCAGCCGCGCCACCACCCAGTCGCGAAACGCCAGCGCCCACGGCTCGACCGCATCCGGCCCGGCATGCCAGTCCAGCTCGCCCAGGTTGTGGGTGATGCTGCCCGAGCCGATCAACAGGATGCCTTCCTCGCGCAGCGCCGACAGCGCCCGCCCGACCTTCAGCTGCAGGGCGGGGCCGGCCTGACTGGGCAGCGACACCTGGATGACCGGGATGTCGGCCTGCGGATACATCAGCGACAGCGGCACCCAGGCGCCGTGGTCGAAGGGACGCTGCGCATCCAGCCGCGCTCCCAGGCGCTCGGCGACCTGCCGGGCCAGTTCCGGCGCGCCGGGCGCGGGATACTGCACGGCGTACAGGGCCGGTGGGAAACCATGGAAGTCGTGCCAGGTCGGCGGCTGTGGGTTGCTCATCACCAGCAGCTCGCGGCTCTCCCAGTGCGCCGACACCACCACGATCGCCTTCGGGCGTGGCAGGTTGAGGGCCAGGCCAGCCAGGGCCGGGCCGCTGGCGCCGGGTTGCAGGGCGAGCATGGGGGAACCATGGGAGATGAACAGGCTGGGCAGCATGGCGAAGTCCTGGCAGGTAAGATGGCCCATCTTCGGTCAGCCAACGATCGAGATCCAATATAAGTTTTTACGGCTACCTATCGAAAAACCGGGAGGAATCATGGAGCCAGCGTTCTGGCACAAGCGGTGGGCGGACAACCAGATCGGCTTTCACCAACCCCAGGTGAACCCGTACCTGCAGGCGCACTGGCCGGCGTTGGGGCTCGCCCCCGGAGCGCGGGTGCTGGTGCCTTTGTGCGGCAAGAGCCTGGACATGCTCTGGCTGGCCGCGCTGGGGTATCGGGTGTTGGGCGTGGAGCTGTCGCGGCGCGCGGTGGAGGACTTCTTCACCGAGCATGGGTTGCCGGCGCAGGTGACGCAGCACGGCGCGTTCGAGGCCTGGCGCAGCGATGAGGTGGAGATCTGGTGTGGGGATGTGTTTGCCTTGCGAGCCGAGGACCTTGCCGATTGCGCGGGGGTGTATGACCGGGCGGCCTTGATTGCGCTGCCGCCTGAGATGCGCGAGCGGTACATGGCGTTGCTGGGCGAGAAGTTGCCGACGGCGTGTCGCGGGGTGCTGGTGACCCTGGATTACGACCAGGCCTTGATCGACGGGCCGCCGTTCTCGGTGGCGGATGCCGAAGTGCGTGCAGGGTTTGCCGGGTGGCAGGTCGACGAGCTCGAGGGGCGGGAGATTCTCGAAGAGAGCCCGAAGTTCATCAAGGCTGGGGTATCGAGCCTGGTCGAGCGGGTCTACCGCCTGACTCGGTAGGTACCGCGTCGCCTGCTTCGCCGGCAAGGCCGGCTCCTACAGGGGATCGCAAACAAGAAAGGGCGACCGAAGTCGCCCTTTCTTGTTGCTGCCGGGAATCAACCGCGACGGCGCAGGGCGTCGATACGGTCTTCCAGCGGCGGGTGGCTCATCAGCAGGCCGGCCAGGCCGTGCTTGAGGCCGCCGTTGATGCCGAAGGCCTTCATCGTGTCGGGCATGTGCACCGGCAGGCCCTGTTCGGAGCGCAGGCGCTGTAGGGCGCCGATCATCGCGCCGGTGCCGGCCAGGTGGGCGCCGGCTTCGTCGGCGCGGAACTCGCGGCGGCGCGAGTACCACATGACGATGATGCTGGCGAGGATGCCCAGTACCAGCTCGGCGACGATGGTGGCGACGAAGTAGGCGATGCCGTGGCCTTCTTCGTTCTTGAAGATCACCCGGTCGACGAAGTTGCCGATGATGCGGGCGAAGAACATCACGAAGGTGTTCACCACGCCCTGCACCAGCGCCATGGTGACCATGTCACCGTTGGCCACGTGGCCGATCTCGTGGGCCAGCACCGCGCGCACCTCGTCGGGCGAGAAGCGCTCGAGCAGGCCTTGCGACACCGCCACCAGGGCGTCGTTGCGGTTCCAGCCGGTGGCGAAGGCGTTGGCCTCATAAGCCGGGAAGATACCCACCTCGGGCATCTTGATGCCGGCTTCGCGGGACAGCTCCTCGACGGTCTGCAACAGCCACTGCTCGTGGCGGGTGCGAGGCTGGGAGATGATCTGGGTGCCGGTGGTCATCTTCGCCATCCACTTGGAGATGAACAGCGAGACCAGCGAGCCAGCGAAACCGAACACGGCGCAGAAGACCAGCAGTTGGCCGAGGTTGAGGTCAACCCCGTTGGCTGCCATGAACCCGTTGAAGCCGAACAGGCTCAGGGTAATGCTTGCAACCAGCACCACCGCGAGGTTGGTGGCTACAAACAACAGAATGCGCATCATGGTTGTCACGTTCTCCTGACGGATGAGTTTGTTGCGTACTGCGGGGTATATAAGGGGGAGGGCGCGGCGATTCAACCGGGCGACTATTTCAAACTGTGTACGGCGGAGTATGGCAGAGGATGCCGGGGGTGCCGTGGGATAGAGCGTTGCAGGATGTAAGGAGATTTGGAGTGGGTGTTGTGTTGACCTTGGGATCGGGCGCCGC
>NZ_JARPQB010000077.1 GCF_029478665.1 Pseudomonas entomophila | reverse complement strand
AAGCCGAAGCCGAAGCCGAAGCCGAAGCCGAAGCCGAAGCCGATCCCCTCAGCGCAATTCCACGGTCAACGCCACCAACCGAACCACCACCGGCCGCACCACCAGCACACAGACAAACGCCACCGGCATCGCCAACTGATAAGCCTTGAGCACACTCCCCAGATAATCGCCATCGACCCCGCCGTTCGCCGCCGTGATCACAAAGCACATCAGCATCGCCATGATCGCCGACATGTAAAAGGCGAAGACATAGGGCATGGCCCCCGGCCGCAGCTTGCGCCGGCTACGTGGTGCAGACAGTTCGTTCATGGAAACCCCGTTCGATTGAGTGGAGGCGCAGGTTAACAATGGCCGCCTGACCCGCTGTAGACCTCGTTCGATGAGTTCTTTATAAAGAAAATATTACGAATGCTCAGGAAAAAGCGATGGACCTGCTCAACGCTATCCGTAGCTTCATCAAGGTGGTCGAGGCCGGCAGCATCGCAGGCGGTGCCCGTGCACTCGGGATCAGCCCGGCGGCGGTCAGCCAGACGCTGGCCCGGCTCGAGGCGCACCTGCAGGTCCGCCTGCTGTCGCGCACCACCCGCAGCATGGCCTTGACCGCCGCTGGCAGCCTCTACTATGAACGCGTCCGTGAGATCGATCGCGACCTCGCAAGGGCCGAACAGGCATTGAGCACACCCGAGAGCGAACCCCAGGGACGCCTGTGCATCGCATCGACCTCGGCATTCGGCCGACACATACTGGCGCCAATGATTCCGGCCTTTGCCGCACGCTATCCGCAGCTTTCAATAGAGTTGGTAACGACTGATCGAAAGGTCAATCACGCCCGTGAGGATATCGATGTCAGCCTGCGCATCACACCGCAGCTGGAGGACAACCTGCTGGCCCGGCACATCGCGCGTATCCCTTTCATCTGCTGCGCGTCGCCCGGCTACCTGGCCAGCGCCGGTTGGCCGGACAGCCCCGAGGTCCTGCGCGATCACCGATGCCTGGTGTTCCGCTACCCGGTGGATGGGCGCTTCCTGCCTTGGGGCTTCGTGCGCGATGGGCTGCGCTTCGAAGCGCCCTTTGGCCCCGTGCTGATCAGCGACGACATCGACGCCCTGACTCAGATGGCGCTGAACGACGGTGGCATCACTCGCCTGGCCGAGTTCATCGTTCGCCCGCACCTGGATGCCGGTCGCCTGGTGCCCTTGTTCGAATTCAGTGCGCACGGCCAGCAGGCCTATGCCCAGACCGAACCCATGGACGTGTACCTGTGCCTGGCCGATCGCTTCGCGATGACCACAAAGGTCCGAGCGTTCATGACCTACCTGGAGCAACAGCTCGGCGATACCTGGCGCGTGCAGGCATGAAAAAACCGCCCGAAGGCGGTTTTTTCATGCAGCGCGAGCGAATCAGAAGCGGTAGGTGAGGGAAGCACCGAGGCCGTGAGCGCTGTTTTCGTACTTGGCCTGGTAAGTACCCTTGGTCGGGCTTGCCAGGTTGACCTTGGTGTCTTCTTCCCACAGGTAGGAGTAAGCCACGTCGATGGTCATGTCGTCGTTCGGGCTCCAGCCGGCACCCAGGCTGAAGCTCTTGCGATCGCCAGTGGGGATGCGTGGCGAACGGTCGTGGTTGTTGGTCGGCGACTGGTCGACGGAGAAGCCAGTACGCAGGGTCCACTCCTTGTTCACCTTGTACGAGGCACCGATGGCGCCGGCCCAGGTGTCGTGCCAGTTCTGCTCTTCGGTGATGGTGCCGAACTGCGCGCGCAGCGCTGCCGGAACATCGTTGTTCACCGTGATGTCTTTCAGGCGGCTCCAGCGCGTCCAGGTGGTGCCTGCGTACAGGGTCCACTGGTCGTCGAGCTCGTGGGTGACCGAGAAGTCCACCGACTCAGGGGTCTTGATCTTCAGGTCGGCATCGAACTTGCTGCCGCTGTAGGGACCGATGAGCGCGTTGTTGATCTTGGTCTTGCCTTCGAGCTTGTAGTCCACCATCGAGTGGTAGGTCAGGCCGAGGCGGGTGTGATCGGTGGCCTGTACCAGGATACCGATGTTGTAGCCGACCGCGGTGTCGTCGCCCTTGATCTTCACTTCACCATCGTTGCGCCCAGGGGTACGCGGGTTGATGGTGTTCGAGCCCAGCTCGCCCTTGATGCGGTTGATGGTCGGACCGAAGCCGATCGAAACCTTGTCGTTGAAGGCGTAGCTGACGGTGGGCTGGAAGGTGACCACTTCGACGTGGCTCTTCTTGCCCCAGTAACGTGCGGCGTCTCCGCTGCCATAGTCGGTCACCAGGCCGAACGGAACGTACACACCGAAGCCGACGCTCCAGTTGTTGTCCAGCGGCTTGACGTAGTAGCCCATTGGCACACCGACGAACGGCACCATGTCACCATCGGTTTCCCCCCCGAGGTTGCTTCCACGGCCCGAAATATCGGATTTGGCAATGATGGCTGCGCCACCCACGGTAATTTGCTCGCGCTTCAGGCGCGACATGCCCGCCGGGTTTCCAAAGACCGTGCTTGCATCTTCGGCAGATGAAGAACGACCCGCGAAACCTGTCCCCATGCCGCTGACACTTTGTTCGTTCAGCGCGAAACCGCTGGCGAGCAAGTGGCTGGAAGCGAGGGCAACGGCAATACCGAGGGAGGTTTTGAGCATTGCTTTTTTCATTATTAGAAACTCCTTGGGATCTCCGGGGCGAAAAGCTACCAACAAATCTCGCTCCACGCTATAGCCTGTAACACAGGAGATAGAGCGGTTTTGTAGGACAATCCGACCAAAATTCCTTTTTTTCCGGTCTTCCAGGGAGATGGCGCTCAGGAAGTCTGGGCCAGCATCGGGGTGATGCAGTGGTGCCAGGCGAGGGTGAAATCGCGCAGTCGCCCTTGAGGGTTGAAGGTCTGTCGCCAGATCCTCGCCAATCCCAACAAGTCGTCGGCGGGCGGCAAGGGGGAGGCCTGTTCTTCGATCAGCATCCAGGCGATAGCCGTGGCGTAGCGCAGGTTGACGGTCAGTTCCAGGTGCGGGCCGCCGAGGAAGGCGTGCTGGCTGGCCAGGCCTCGGACCAGGCTGGCGAGTTCGGGGTCGCGGGCGAGGAAGTCGTCCCACACCGATTGATGGCGCTGTTCACCGATGCGGTACAGGCCATGGCCACGGCGATCATGCAGTGCCGAGCCCAGCGCCGACTGGCTTGCGGCAACGCCCAGTAACAAAGCTTCGGCGCTTTCAGAGTGGCGGTTCAGGTAGATCAGGGTTGGCCGGATCACATATCGGCTCAACTCGGTCGCAGCGATGCCCATGATGCCCTCGCCCAGGATGCCCTTGTTATGGAAAGGGCCGACGGGCGCTGGAGCTTGGCAGCTGGTGAGTGGTCAGGCCCGCCGGAAGCGACCGCAGCCGCTCGAGTTGAAGTGTAGTGTGATAATCGTGGTGTAAAGGGCTGTTTTTAAATCGATTGCTGCCTGAGGGCGCGGGGCATATGCCCGCAGGCAATTAAGCCCGGCACCTTCAGGCCGTTTGGCGGGGCATGCATTCATGGTGTGAATCTGCCGCCATTCGTTCATGCGGTCAGCGATTGGCGGGTGCGCTCGATCACGGCCTGGAGCGGTTCAGCCCGGGTGTACTGGTCCGGGTAGAGGCGCTCGGAGTGGCAGGCGATGCCATGTTCGTCGACCAGGGTGAAGCTGAAGCTGCCCTTGCGTGGGGCAACGATAAGGCACTTCAGTGGAGCGAAGGCTTTGGAAAGGGTGCCGAAGGCAACCTGGATCTGTTGATGGTTACTCATATTGTTGGATGTTCCTGCGTAAGACACGGCTTTTGATCCGTGCACAATAGAAACGTTCCAGTGACATCTTTATTAAGGAGATGCAGAACCTGACTGGAACAGGGCAGCCAGAGGGGCGCATGCAATAGGTGGCGCTGGGCTGACTGGTAGGTACGACAGAAGGCAGGCAGCACACCGGGGCCAGGGTTCGAGGCGCCGGGGAAGATCCTGATCAATCTGAAACGTGATTCGTGCTTGGGCAGCGTGAGCCGCCGAGTGAATCATCGAATGGGCCGGTCCTGATGGGGCAGCGCTGGGCTGCAAGGACTGAGTGGCCAGAATTGACTTTCAGCTGGGTACTAACAGGGCGCAACCCTACACGAATGATTCAGGGGTTGCAAGTTTTTGATGTTTGTTGCGCGAAGCCGGCCATTATGTCGCTTCCAGAGGCTGCTGTGAAGAGGGGCGAATACCCCGGTAATCCCTCGAATGTACCGATTTCGTGCATGGACGTGTCGTTTGATGGTGCACTTGTACACATTCGGGCGGGGACTTGTAACCCCCTTGCAACAGGTTGTGGATGACTCGCCAATGCCTTGACTGGGGGCTTAAGTCAATGAAAAAAAACACTAATTTTTGCTGGTGAAAAAATCGACAGTTTGACTGAAACCCCCATTTCACAGGGGTTTGCGGGCTGTGTAGAGTGGTTGTCCACCGAGTTATCCACAGCTTCTGTGGATTGTCCCGTGCGCTTGCTCTAGGACGGGCGTGCCAGCAGTTTCATGAACTGTCCGACAATCGGGTTCCAGGCTGGAAGTCACACGTGGGCAGCTGTAAAACGTCAAGAAAAAAACATTGAATTTTTTTTGCGTGGCCAAAGGTCGAGCACGTCATGAGCGCGAAAAAGGAGTAGAGTGGCGCGCCTCACGAGTCACCATCGCTGTCGGTCATGAAGCTTCGCGGTAAACACCTCGCCAGTCCTGTTGCATCCCCTGTGCTGCCATCCTCAAAACAGTTTTCCCTGAAAGTGGCCCTGTGGCTGCTCGACAACCCCCGTCTAGGTGACAAACCCAGCGTCAAGCACCTGGCCGGGCGCCTGCTCAAGCAGCCCGCGCGCCAGGGTGTGGTGGTGGCCCAGAGCCGTCTGGGGCAGATGCTTTGCCGTGACTGCGGCAACGCCCGGGACCGGCGCATCGGTCATGAACTGTTGCGCCAGGCCGCGCGCGCCGGTGATCACCGTGCGCAACTGGAATACGGCCGGTTGTGCCAGGCGCAGAAGCCGGAGCAGGGGGCGCAGTAAGCCCGGCGGTTGTTGCTGTAGGAGCGGATTCATCCGCGATGCGCCGCCTGGGCGGCGCTCGATTGCACTAACGCAACACCTCTGCCGGCAAGCACCTTGCGGCCCTGACATTTCGCAATTTTGGATGGAGTCCTGGTTGCCCGGCGAGGGCGTGATGGGGCCATTGGGACCGAGCGCCGCCACGCGGCGCATCGCGGATGAATCCGCTCCTACAGGCAACCTCTCATTCGGGCTGATAAGCTGCGCAGCAATCGTCAACGTTAGATCGGGGTAAGCATGACAGTGGATCTGACCAGCATTCTGCTGGGCTTGGTGGCCGGCGCGGTGCCCTGCCTGGGCTGGGTCATGCAGGTGCAGCGTGGTCAGGGCGCGCGCAGGGCCGAGCAGGCGCTGCTTGAGGAGCGCCTCAACGCCGCGCAGATGGCCCAGGCGGGGTTGCAGGCGCAACTGGAGGCCGGGCGCGACGAGATCAGCGACCTCAGCGAAGCCAACACCGTCAAGCAGACCCAGCTCGCCGCCCAGGGCCGTGAGCTCGAATTGCTGCAGATCGACCGTGACAACGCCCGCGACGCCGCCCACGCCTGGAGCCTGGAGCGCGCCAACCGTGAAGCCGAGCTGCGTCGCCTGGAGGCACAGGCCGCGCGCCTGGAGGCTGAACTGCGCGAGCAGCAGGAGAGCCACCAACAGCGCCTCGAAGACCTGCAAGAGGCGCGTGACACCCTGCGTGCCCAGTTCGCCGAGATGGCGACGAAGATCTTCGACGAACGCGAGCAGCGTTTCGCCCAGACCAGCCAGCAGCACCTGGGGCAATTGCTCGATCCGCTCAAGGAGCGCATCCAGGCGTTCGAGAAGCGCGTCGAGGAAAGCTACCAGCAGGAGGCCCGCGAGCGCTTTTCCCTGGGCAAGGAGCTCGAGCGCCTGCAGCAGCTCAACCTGCGCCTTTCCGACGAAGCCACCAACCTCACCCAGGCGCTCAAGGGTCAGAAGACCCAGGGCAACTGGGGCGAGCTGATCCTCGAACGGGTGCTGGAGCACGCCGGGCTGGAGAAGGGCCGCGAGTACCAGACCCAGGTCAGCCTCAAGAGCGCCGACGGCGAGCGCTTCCAGCCCGACGTGCTGATCATGCTGCCCGGCGACAAGCAGGTGGTGGTCGACGCCAAGGTCAGCCTCACCGCCTACCAGCAGTTCGTCGGCAACAACGACGAGGCTGCGCTCAAGCAGCACGTGCAGTCCCTGCGCAACCATGTCAAAGGCTTGTCGAGCAAGGACTACAACCGTCTGGACGGGTTGCACAGCCTGGACTTCGTCTTGCTCTTCGTGCCGATCGAGGCGGCGTTCTCGGCGGCTCTGCAGGCCGAGCCCAACCTGTTCCAGGAAGCCTTCGACCGGCAGATCGTGATCGTCAGCCCGACCACCCTGCTGGCCACCCTGCGGGTCATCGATAGCCTGTGGAAGCAGGAACGCCAGAGCCAGAACGCCCGCGAAATCGCCGAGCGCGCCGGCTGGCTGTATGACAAGTTCGTGCTGTTCATCCAGGACCTGGACGAACTGGGCGCTCGCCTCACCCAGGTGGACAAGGCCTATGCCGCGGCGCGCAACAAACTCTGCGAAGGGCGCGGCAACCTGGTCAGCCGCAGTGAACAGCTCAAGCTGCTCGGCGCTCGCGCCAGCAAGAGCCTGCCCAGCGAACTGATCGAACGGGCGCTGGCGGACGAAGCCGTTACTGAACCAGGCTCAGATGCCGATTGAGCAGGGCGCGCAAGGCGGCCGGCTTGACCGGCTTGGCCAGGTAGTCGAGGCCGGCGGCGTGGACCATGGCGATGGTTTCGTTGCGCCCGTCGGCACTGATTACCACGCCCGGCACAGGCTCGCCCAGGCGCGCGCGTAGCCAGCCCATCAAGCCGGTACCGGTCTCGCCGTCGTCCAGGTGATAGTCCACCAGGGCCAGGTGCGGGCGTAGCCCTTCGGCGAGCAGCGCCTCGCATTCAGCCTGGTTGCGCGCGGTCCACACCTGGCAACCCCAGCGCCCGAGCAGGCTGTTCATGCCGATCAGGATGCTGTCTTCGTTGTCGACGCACAGCACCTGCAACCCGGCCAGGGGCTGGCCGGGTTGCTCTGCGGCGGCCACGGCGGCGGGTGCCGGGCTGCGGGCGATCGGCACGCTGACGCGGAACACGCTGCCCTTGCCTGGCCACGAACGCACTTCCAGCTGATGCCCCAGTACCCGGCACAGGCCATCGGCAATCGCCAGGCCCAGGCCCAGGCCTTTCTCGGCGCGGGTCTGGTGGCTGTCCAGGCGCTTGAACTCCTGGAAGATCACCTGCAGCTTGTCGTCAGCGATGCCCGGGCCCCGATCCCACACTTCCAGCCACAGGCGCTCGCCCTGGCGCCGTACGCCAAGCAGGAGCGGGCTCTTGCCGTAGCGCAGGGCGTTGGTGAGGAAGTTCTGCAGGATCCGGCGCAGCAGCTTCATGTCGCTGTCGACCCGCAACCGGCTGCCGCGCAGGCGGAACTCCAGGCCTTTCTCGGCGGCCAGCACCTTGAACTCGGCACCCAGGGTGTCGAACAGTTCGTTGAGGGCGAAGGGCTTGACGTCGGGGGTGACCTTGCCGTTTTCCAGGCGTGAGATGTCCAGCAGGTCGCTGATCAGCTCTTCGGCCGAGCGCAGCGAGCTGTCCATGTGCTGCACCAGTTGCTGGGCTTCGTCGTTCATGCCTTCGGCCTGCTGTGACAGGGCCGCGGAGAACAGCCGAGCGGCATTGAGCGGTTGCATCAGGTCATGGCTGACGGCGGCCAGGAAGCGGGTCTTCGACTGGCTGACCGCCTCGGCGCGGCTCTTGGCATCGGTCAGCGCCTGGTTGAGCTGCGACAGTTCGTGGGTACGCTCGGCGACCCGCTGCTCCAGGCTTTCGTTGGAGTCGCGCAAGGCCTGTTCGGCTTCGCGGAACGGGGTGATGTCGGTGAAGCTCATGACGAAGCCGCCACCGGGCATCGGGTTGCCGATCAGCTCGATCACCCGGCCATTGGGGAACAGCCGTTCGGAAGAGTGGGCGCGGCCCTGGCGCATCCAGTGCAGGCGCCGGGCCACGTGGACCTGGGCCTCGCCCGGGCCGCACAGGCCGCGCTCGGCGTTGTAGCGGATGATGTCGGCGATCGGCCGGCCGACGCTGATCAGGCCGTCGGGGTAGTTGAACAGCTCCAGGTAGCGGCGGTTCCAGGCCACCAGGCGCAGGTTCTGGTCGACCACGCTGATGCCCTGGTTGATGTTCTCGATGGCGCCTTGCAGCAGTGCGCGGTTGAACTGCAGCACCTCGCTGGCCTCGTCGGCGATGCGCACCACGTCCTCGAGCTGCATCTCGCGGCCTTCGATGGCGGCCTTGACCACCGCGCGGGTGGAGGAGGTGCCGAGCACCCCGGCGAGCAGGCGCTCGGTGTGTTCGATCCAGTCGCCGTCGGCGTTCTGGTTGGGGTTGAAGCCCTTGCCCTGGCGGTAGGCGAAGCGGATGAAGCTCTGCCGCGCGCGCTCCTCGCCGACGAAGCGCGCTGCAAGCTTGAGCAGGTCGTCGATCTGTACCGCCAGCAGGGGTTTGCTGGAGGGGCGGGCGCTGGTCTGCTGGCCGATGAAGCGGCCGGCCTGCCAGTGCTCGGAGACCCGCGTGCGCGACAGGATCGACACCCAGGCGAACAGGGTGAAGTTGCCCGCCAGCGACAGCACCACGCCTTGGGTCAAGGGTGTGATCGGCAGGTTCAGCGGGTTGCCGTGCAGCCAGGCCAGGCCCGGGAACAGCGACAGCGACCAACCCAGGCTGTGGGCGGTGATGGGCAGGACCAGGGTGTAGAACCACAGGAAGATGCCGGCGGCGAGGCCGGCGAACACGCCGCGGCGGTTGGCCTGTTTCCAGTACAGCGCGCCGAGCATCGCGGGGGTCAGCTGGGTGACCGCGGCGAAGGCGATCTGGCCGATGGTCGCCAGGCTCGCGGTGGAGCCCAGCAGGCGGTAGCTGACGTAGGCCAGCAGCAGGATCACCACGATGGTCACCCGGCGCACCGAGAGCATCCAGTGGCGGAACGCCTCGAACGGCCGTTCGGCGTTGTTGCGCCGCAGCAGCCAGGGCAGCAGCATGTCGTTGGAGACCATGGTCGACAGCGCCACCGCCTCGACGATGACCATGCCGGTGGCCGCCGAGGCGCCGCCGATGAAGGCCAGCAGCGCCAGGCTCGGATGCGCTTCGGCCAGCGGCAGGCTGATGACGAACGAGTCGGAGATCACCGTGCCCGGCAGCAGCATCTGCCCGGCCAGGGCGATGGGCACCACGAACAGCGCGGCCAGCGCCAGGTACAGCGGAAACACCCAGCGCGCCAGGCGCATGTCCTGGGGCTCGATGTTCTCCACCACGGTGACGTGGAACTGCCGTGGCAGGCAGATGATCGCCATCATCGCCACGGCGGTCTGCACCACCATCGAAGGCCAGTTGATGGTCTCCTGCCAGTAGCTTTCCAGCTGCACTGACTGGCGCGCCTGGGTGAACAGGTCGTCGAAGCCGTCGTACAGGTTGAACACCACGAACGCGCCCACGGCGAGGAACGCCAGCAGCTTGACCAGCGACTCGAAGGCGATGGCCAGGACCATGCCCCGGTGGTGTTCGGTGACGTCCAGGCTACGGGTGCCGAAGACGATGGCGAACAGCGCCAGCACCAGCGAGATCACCAGTGCGGTGTCCTGCACCCGGCTGCCGGTGGCGTCGGCGTTGGCGCCGATCAGCAGGTTCACCCCCAGCACGATGCCCTTGAGTTGCAGGGCGATGTAGGGCAGGACACCGACCAGGCAGATCAGCGCCACCACCACCGCAAGCGTCTGCGACTTGCCATAGCGGGCGGCGATGAAGTCGGCGATGGAGGTGATGTTCTGCTGCTTGCTGATCAGCACCATCTTCTGCACCACCCAGGGTGCGAAGATCAGCAACAGCATCGGCCCGAGGTAGATGGGCAGGAACGCCCACAACTGTTCGGCGGCCTGGCCGACCGCGCCGAAGAAGGTCCAGCTGGTGCAGTACACCGCCAATGACAGGCTGTACACCCAGGCACGCAGGCGCGGCGGCAGCGGCGTGCTGCGGCGGTCGCCATAGAAGGCGATGGCGAACATGATGGCCATATAGGCCAGGGCGACCACGGCGATCAGCCCGCTGGACAACGACATGCAAACTCCGGAGCAAAAAATAGAACGCGGTCCCGATCAATCAGTCTGGCACGCGAGGGCCGGTTCGTCAGCGCAGACCATGGTCGCAGTGGCAGGACGTCGCAGGGCGTTCGTTTGCCCGGTGCCAACCCTGCCCCGTAGGAGCCGGCTTGCCGGCGAATGGGCCGGCAATGAAAACCTAGAATGTCCGGTCTCGGCGCGTCCCCAGGTAATAGAACCACGCCGCCAGTATCACCGACCCGATCAACAGATAGAACACCGCCCCCGGCACCAGGTACCCCAGCGC
>NZ_JARPQB010000076.1 GCF_029478665.1 Pseudomonas entomophila | reverse complement strand
AGTAGGTCATCGTCAAGATTCATTTCGCAAAACCCCTATCTGCGCATGCAGGTAGGGGTTTTGTCTTTGTGCCCCGGAAAAATCTTCCCCTCGTAGGAGCCGGCCTTGCCGGCGAACACCGGCTATGCCGGTGCCACCCACCGCGTAACGTCCTTCGCCGGCAAGCCGGCTCTTACCCTCGTGCCAACTCCGCCAGGTGTGCCGTTGCTTCTTCGCTCTTGAGCACCAGCACGTCACCCTCCAGCGAATCCAATACGACCTCCGCGGTATTGCCAATCAGGGCACCGGAAATCCCGGTGCGCGCCACGGTACCAATGATGGTCACCACGGCATCACACTGTTTCTCGGTATAAGGGATCAGTACATCCGCAGGCCCTTCGGCGATATGCAGGCGATCGTCGCTGATATCGAACTCCGCCTGGAACGCCTTGCAGGCTTCCCGATAGCGCTGCTCGATGGTCTCGGTGAGCTGGTACACCGGGTCGGATGCCGACAGCATGGGGGAGGGGTGGGCACTGATGACGTGCAGTTCACCCTTGGCCAGGCTGGCAATGGCATAGCCATGGTCGATGATACTGGCGTGCAACCGGCGATGATCCTCGTCCTGGTTGCCCACATCCACGGCCGCAAGAATCTTGCCGCCCATCCAGGGCCGCTCGCTCTTGACCATCAGTACCGCGCATGGGCACTGGCGCAGCAGCTTCCAGTCATTGGGCGTCAGCAATGCCTTGCGCAGCGGATTATCTGGACGATGCTCCTTGATCACCAGTTCACAGCCTTCCGCCTGCTGCACATGGATGATCGATTCGTGCAGGCTTTCCTTCCAATGCTGCTCATGGGTGACATTGTCATAGCCATCGTCGTGCAACTGGCTACTCAGCAGGCTGAGCAAGGCACTGTGGTCTTGCTTCTTGTCGCACATGAGCAGATGCAGGCGGGCACCGGTCACGCCTGCAATCAGTTTCGCCCGGGTCAGGGCGCGGCTGTGGGCGTGCTCGGGGTCGAGGACGACGAGGATGCTGCGGACGGCTTGCATGGGCGTGAACTCCCTTCTCAATGGCGGCCAATGCCTGACTATAGACGGCGCTCCTCCTGCCGCCGGTTGACATGCATCAAGCATAGCCACTGGCACTCGACGTCGCCGCCGGTATAATCGCCGGTCCTGCCAGTGTCTTGTGTGATTGTGAGTGTTATGTCCCTGATTCCCGAAATCGACGCCTTCCTGGGCTGCCGTACCCCTGACGCCTGGATCGAGGCGGCGCTGGCCGACCAGGAGACCTTGCTGATCGACCACAAGAACTGCGAGTTCAAGGCTGCCAGCACGGCGTTGAGCCTGATCGCCAAGTACAACACGCACCTCGACCTGATCAACATGATGTCGCGCCTGGCCCGCGAGGAGTTGGTGCACCACGAGCAAGTGCTGCGGTTGATGAAGCGCCGAGGCGTGCCGCTGCGCCCGGTGTCGGCGGGGCGCTACGCCTCAGGCCTGCGCCGCCTGGTACGTGCCCATGAGCCGGTCAAACTGGTGGATACGCTGGTGGTGGGGGCCTTCATCGAGGCGCGCAGCTGCGAGCGCTTTGCCGCACTGGTACCGCACCTGGACGAAGAACTCGGCACCTTCTACCACGGCTTGCTGAAGAGTGAGGCTCGGCATTATCAGGGCTACCTGAAGTTGGCCCATCACTATGGTGAAGAGGCGGACATCGCGCGTGTCATCGAGCAAGTACGCGAAGCGGAAGCGCAGCTGATCATGTCACCTGACCAGGAACTGCGCTTCCACAGCGGTATCCCAATGGCGCTGGCTGCCTGATCGGCGTTTACTGCCGACGGCCCAGCAGCAGGCCGACCACCAGGCCGAAACCCGCGGAGATCGCCACGGTCTGCCAGGGGTGCCCGCCAATGTACTCCTGCGTGGCGTCGACCACCGGCTGGGCCCGTTGCCCCAACCGGCCAGTGGCATCGCGCGCCTGGCGCAGCTTCAGGCCCAGTTGGGCGCGAAGGGTGTCGGCTTCCTCACCGACCAGCGAAACGCTCTCGGTAAGCAGTTTCTCCGATTCCTCGATCAACGCCTGCAGCTCGCTGAATACCTGATCCTTGATCTGTTCACTGTCGTTTGATGCGGCGGTTTTCCTGGCCATGTACACATCCTCGTGGCGAGTGGGGTTGAACAGTGGATGCCGCGACGTCGGGAAAGTTGCAGCGGCTTTCCCGTGCCGAGCCGCCAGCGTGTAAGATAGCGCCCATTTTCCAGCGGCAGGTATTACCCATGAGTTTCAATCTGGCCAACATGAGCTTCCAGGAACGGGCACAGATCGAGGCGGAAAAGGCGCGTCTGTTCGAATACTGGCAGAGCAATCTTGGCAAGGCCAAGGGCGAGGCAGCGCGGCTGATTGCGGAAAAGCCGCGACGCAAGAGCAAGTGGGCTGACTGGGTACGCGCCGAACTGGACGGCATGTCGCCGCCCGAGTTCACTCAACTGGTGCGCAGCGAAGTCAACAAGATGATGGCTGCGGCCAACGCCAGCCGCTGAGTCAGGCGAACATCTCGAGTACGGCGCTGTTCCGCCAGTGGGTCCATCACGCCACTGTTGCGCCGATAGCGGGTGTCGGAGAATCTTCCTGACCTTCCCCTGACAGGAGTTTCCAAGATGCCCAAGTCCATCGTCGCTGCCCTGCAGATCGGTTCGCTGCCTGAGGGCAAGGCGGCCACCCTGGAGCAGATCCTCGGCTACGAGCAGGCTATCCGCGAGACCGGCGCCAGCCTGGTGGTCATGCCGGAAGCCCTGCTCGGTGGCTACCCAAAAGGGGAAGGCTTCGGTACTCAGCTGGGCTACCGCCTGCCCGAGGGTCGCGAAGCCTTCGCCCGTTATTTCGCCAATGCAATCGACGTGCCTGGTAGCGAGACTGCTGCCCTGGCCGGGCTGTCGGCGCGCACGGGAGCGAGCCTGGTGCTTGGAGTGATCGAGCGCAGCGGCAATACCCTGTACTGCACCGTGCTGTTCTTCGAACCTGAAGCTGGGCTGGTGGCCAAGCATCGTAAACTGATGCCGACCGGCACCGAACGCCTGATCTGGGGCAAGGGCGACGGTTCCACGCTGCCAGTGGTCGACGGCCGCGCCGGGCGTATTGGTGCCGCGGTGTGCTGGGAGAACTACATGCCCTTGCTGCGCACAGCCATGTACGCCAAGGGCGTGCAACTGTGGTGCGCGCCGACGGTGGATGAGCGTGAGTTGTGGCAGGTGAGCATGCGCCATGTCGCGGCGGAGGGGCGCTGTTTCGTGATCAGTGCCTGCCAGGTGCAGGACTCGCCCGCAGCGCTTGGCATGGAGGTGGCCAATTGGCCGGCCGAGCGGCCGTTGATCAACGGTGGCAGCCTGATCGTCGGCCCGCTGGGCGATGTGCTGGCCGGGCCGTTGGTGGGCGCGCGAGGGCTCGTCTGTGCCGAAATCGATACCGACGAGCTGGTGCGTGCCCGTTACGACTTCGATGTGGTCGGCCACTATGCGCGGCCGGATGTCTTCGAGCTCAGCGTGGACGAACGCCCACGCCCTGGTGTGCGTTTCGTCGGCTGAGGATCACCAGCCCGCGCTTGCAGCCTTGGGCAGGTCAAGCCTGCCCTTGTCGGTGAAGCGCACCGTGCCCAGCGGGCCACCGGCCAGCTTGCCGCGCAGCACATAGGGCAGGCCCTGCAGCGAATCCACGCGGCTCAGGCCATAGGCCTGGCGCAGGAAGGCGAAGGCGGTGATGCTGACCGGCACCACGATCATCGCCTCGTCATAGCGGCCGATATGCCCACGCTGATCACTCACGCCAGCGGCCAGGGGTTGGTCGTTGACCTCGAGGGTGAGGGCCACGCCGTTGAAGTCGACCGGCGTTTCGTTGGGGTTCTGCACGCGGATCTTCACCGCCATGCGCAACTCCATGTCCTGGCCGGGCAAGGGGTCGATGCCGACCACGCTGATGTTCAGCGGGTCACGGCCCTGAAACAGGGCGCAGGCATTCAGGCCAAGGGTCAACAGCAGGATCAGGCAGCAGCGCACAAGCATGGTTTTCACGGCCTTGGTTCACGGGCAAGTCGGCAGTGTGGCAAATGCACGGCGGGGTTGAAAGGGTGGGCCTTCATTCGAATACCGCCAGTAGATCCTCGACGAAGGCCTGCTGGGCCTCCCCCGGCATCTGCCCGCGATGCCGGGCCAAGGTAAACGGCACCACGAAGTCAAGCCGCGGATCCAGCGCCCGGAGCAACCCCTGTGCTTCCCAAGGTGCGGCGCAGTGGCATGGCAGGTAACCGATATGCTGGCCCGAAAGGATGAACGTCAGCGCACTGTCGATCTGCTCGGCCACGGCCATGCTGTACCGGCTTTGGAAGGGCTCACCCTGCTTGAGAAAGCGATAGGGATGGCGCACCTGATCGACTTCCAGTAGCTGATCCTGGGTGATGTCCCGGGCGTCGAACAACGGATGCGCTTTGCCGCAATAGAGCCGTTGGCGTTCGTCGAACAACGGTACATAGTCGAATGCGGCCTGCGTGCCCGAAAAGTAGCTGATCGCGCAGTCCAGGCGCTGTTCCAGCAGCAGGCGTTCCAGCTCGGCGGGCGGGGCGCTGGTCAGTTCCAACTGCACGGATTCTTCGCGCTGGCGAAAGCGCGCAACGGCCTGGGCGATACACAGGGTGATGCGCTGGTCCTGGTTCTCGGCCAGGCCGATGCGCACCGTACCCAGCAATCGGCCGGCCACGCCATTGGCTTGCTGGCGGAACTGTTCGATCTGCAGCAACAGGCCCTGGGTCGCCTGCAGCAGCAGTTCGCCTTTTTCGGTCAGGCGAAAGCCACCTTTACCTCGGCTGCACAGGCGATAGCCCAGGCGAGTTTCCAGCCGCGCCATCTGCTGGCTGATGCTGGGCTGGCTCAACCCCAGCACGCCCTGGGCGGCACTGAAGCCGCCGGCCTCGACTACAGTGACGAACAGCCGCAGCAGGTGCAGGTCCGGGTCGTGCAGTTGTCCGAGCATCACATTGCTCCTGGTGAATGTCAGCTTCGCAAAGTTGCCATTTTTGCAATGTAACCCGGCAGGCATGCTGGCGGCATCCACCCTTTTGCCGAGGTGTCCGCCATGCATCGAACGTTGTGCCTGCTCCCATTGCTGCTCGCCTTGCCACTGCAAGCCGAGGAAAAGGTCGTCAACCTGTACAGCTGGGCCGACTACGTCGCCCCGCAAACTCTGGAGCGTTTCGAAAAAGAGACCGGCTACAAGGTGCGCTACGACACCTTCGATACCACCGAGGTGCTGGAGACCAAGCTGCTCACCGGCCGTAGCGGCTATGACGTCGTGGTGCCCTCGGCCACCGTGCTGGCCAGGGCGCTGAAGGCCGGCGCCTTGCAACCGCTCGACGTCCAGGCGCTACCGGGCTACGCCAACCTCGACAAGGACCTGCTGGCCAAGTTGGCCGAGACCGACCCGGGCAACCGCTACGCCGTGCCCTACACCTGGGGCACCCTGGGCCTGGGGGTGAATGTCGAGGCGGTCCGCCAGCGCCTGGGGGATGTACCGCTGGACAGCCTCGACCTGTTGTTCAAGCCCGAATATGCCAGCCGCCTGAAGGATTGTGGCATCGCCATGCCCGACTCACCCCAGGAAGTGATCGGCCTGACCCTCAACTACCTTGGCAAGGACCCCTACAGCCAGAACAAGGCTGACCTGGACGCTGCCCAAGCCTTGCTGCAGCAGTTGCAGCCGTCGATCAGCTACGTGGCCAACGGCCGCCAGATCAACGACCTGGCCAATGGCAGTGTCTGCCTGGCGCTGACCTATAACGGTGACGCGGCCATGGCCGCCGACCAGGCGCGCCGTGCTGGCAAGCCATTCGAGCTGGTCTATCGCATCCCTCGCGAGGGCACGCTGGTGTGGCAAGACAACCTGGTGATCCCCAAGGACGCTCCGCACCCTGAGGCCGCCCGCGCCTTCATCGCCTTCATGCTGCGCCCCGACTCGGTGGCGGCGCTGACCAACACGCTGTTCTTCGCCAATGCCAACCAGGCCGCCACGCCGCTGGTGGACGAGGCGATCCGCAACGACCCGGACATCTACCCGCCTGCCGACGTGCGCCAACGGCTGTTCGCCGACCGCAGCATGGCGCTCTCCGACTTGCGCCAGCGCAACCGCTTGTGGACCGCTTTCCGCAGCCGTCAGTAAAAAATCACAACAGGAGACAAACCGTGGATCTCGCCCAGGACAACGACCAGGCCATCACCCGTGACAGCCTCTACGGCACGGCCGCCGAGAGCACCTATGCCGGTATCACCAGTTTCTCCAGGCGCCGCTACAGCCGCGACCTGCGCGGTGTCGATGTGGTAGTCAGCGGAGTGCCGTTCGACACCGCCACCAGCAACCGCCCGGGTGCGCGCTTCGGGCCGCGGGCCATCCGCGCGGCCTCGGTGCAGCAGGCCTGGGCCCGGCACTGGCCTTGGGCGTTCGACCCCTTCGACCACCTGGCGGTGATCGACTATGGCGACTGCGCGTTCGACAGCGGTACCCCAGAGTCGGTACCCGGCAGTATCCAGGCCCATGCCGAGCGCATCCTCGATGCCGGTTGCGCCATGCTGACCCTCGGCGGCGACCATTTCATCAGCTACCCGCTGCTCAAGGCCCATGCCCGCCAACATGGCCCGCTGGCGTTGATCCACTTCGACGCGCACAGTGATACCTGGCCGGACGAGGAGGGCAAGCGCATCGATCACGGCACCATGTTCTGGCATGCCGCCCGGGAAGGGCTGGTGGATCCGGCGCATTCGGTGCAGATCGGCCTGCGCACCACCAACGACGACAGCCAGGGCTTCGCCATCCTCGATGCGCGGCAGGTGCATCGCCAGGGCACCGAGGCGATCGTCGCGGCGATTCGCCAGCGGGTTGGCGAGCGGCCGGTGTACCTGACGTTCGATATCGACTGCCTGGACCCGGCCTACGCGCCTGGTACCGGTACGCCGGTCTGTGGGGGGCTGAGCACGGTGCAGGCGCTGGAGATCCTGGGCGGGTTGCGCGGGATCAACCTGGTGGGGATGGACCTGGTGGAGGTGGCGCCAGCCTATGACCACGCCGATATCACCGCGCTGGCGGGGGCGACGCTGGCGATGGAGATGCTCTGTCTTTATGCGGCGCGGCACAAGGTGGACAAGGAGGGGGCGGTTTAACAGCGGTTTGCCGGAAAGCCGGCTCCTACGGGGGAGAGGGTTGAAACATCGAGAATTATCTCGACGGTTGCATCGAACCCCGCGCGCCTTAGGCTATCCAACGCTGAGGCGCGCCTTTTCGTAGCGGAGGTGAAGCATGAATCCGACATTCACGTGTTTGACGCTTGGCCTGCTGCTGGCCTTGCCGCCGGCGGTACTGGCCGCCAACGACAGCAACAACCCCTACAACAGCCCGATCATGCGCGCCAACCCCAATAGCCGGCAAGGCAGCGTGCCCGCCACGCCTCCTGTGCCCGGCGCCTCCACCCAGCCGATCCCGCGCCCACCGACACTCGATAATCGCGGCATTGGCAACGGTGAAAACCTGCGTCGCCAGCAACAGACCCCGAACCTGGAACCCACCCGGCCACCGCGCGACTCGCAACGCGTGCCCTGAGCCCTTTCGAAGGAATCGAACATGACGCCACGTAGCTGGTTGACCACCCTGGCCGCTGCCAGCCTGTTTCCCCTGCTGGCCCAGGCCGCACCCGAGCAGCAGTTTCCCAGCGAGGAGGGTCGGTTGACTGTCAGCACCCTGGCCGACGGCCTGCGCAACCCTTGGGCGCTGGCGTTCCTGCCAGATGGCAAGGGCATGCTGGTCACCGAGCGGCCGGGCAACCTGCGCGTCGTGAGCACGGACGGCAAGGTAGGGCCGCCGCTCTCCGGCGTGCCCAAGGTCTGGGCCGAAGGACAGGGAGGGCTGCTCGATGTCGTCCTGTCGCCGGACTTCGCCAAGGATCGCACGGTGTATTTGTCGTTCGCCGAGGCGGGCAACGACGGCAAGGCGGGTACGGCGGTTGGCCGTGGCCAGCTTTCACAGGATCTGGCGCGTATCGACCATTTCACGGTGATCTTCCGCCAGCAGCCCAAGCTGTCCGAGGGCAACCACTTCGGCTCACGCCTGGTGTTCGACCGCGATGGCTACCTGTTCATTGCACTGGGCGAGAACAACCAGCGCCCCACGGCGCAGGACCTGGACAAGCTGCAGGGCAAGATCGTGCGTCTGCTGCCCGATGGCGAAATCCCCAAGGACAACCCTTTCGTCGGCCGTGACAATGTGCGCCCGGAGATCTGGTCGTTCGGCCACCGCAACCAGCAGGGCGCGGCGCTCAACCCCTGGACCGGCAAGCTGTGGACCCACGAGCATGGCCCGCGGGGTGGTGACGAGATCAACATTCCCGAGCCGGGCAAGAACTATGGCTGGCCGATCGCGACCCATGGCATCAACTACTCGCTGCTGCCGATTCCAGAGGCCAAGGGCAAGCACGTCGATGGCATGGTCGACCCGCACCATGTATGGGAGAAGTCGCCGGGCATCAGTGGCATGGCGTTCTATGACAGCCCGACGTTCAAGGCCTGGGACCACAACCTGTTCATCGGGGCGCTGGCGAGCCAGGAGCTGATCCGGCTGCAGCTCGAGGGTGACAAGGTGGTGCATGAAGAGCGCTTGCTCGGGGACCTGAAGGCGCGGATCCGTGATGTACGGGTGGGGCCGGATGGATACCTGTATGTATTGACCGATGCCAAGGATGGGGCATTGCTGAAGGTGGGGTTGGGGGAGAGCTGACAGATTTGCTTCGGCTGTGCTGGCCCATTCGCCGGCAAAGCCGGCTCCTACACGTACGGCGCTGAGCTTGACGGCGATGCAGTTCTGCGAAGAGGCTGTCACTGTCGTACCATGGCGGTTTCTTTCCCGGCGCCCCGGCATGACCCCCGAATCCCTCTACCAGCAGGCCCTTGGCGAACGGGGCTACGTCCCTGACCCTGCCCAGGCCACCGCCGTCGCCGCGTTACAGGCGTGTTTCGACGCCCTGCGTACAGGCGAGCCAACCCAGGGCCTGTACCTCTGGGGCCCGGTCGGCCGTGGCAAGACCTGGCTGATGGACCTGTTCCACCGGTGTCTGGAGATGCCCGCCCGGCGCCAGCATTTCCACCACTTCATGGCCTGGGTCCACCAGCGGCTGTTCCAGCTCAATGGCACCGCCGACCCGCTCAAAGCCCTGGCAAGGGAGCTGGCCTGTGAAATTCGCGTGTTGTGCTTCGACGAATTGTTCGTCAGCGATATTGGCGATGCGATCATCCTCGGTCGCTTGTTCCAGGTGCTGTTCGACCAGGGCGTGGTGATCGTCGCCACCTCCAACCAGCCCCCCGAACAGCTGTACCGCGATGGCTTCAACCGCGAGCGCTTCCTCCCGGCCATCGCGGCCATCGAGCGGCACATGCGTGTGCTGGCGGTGGCCGGTGAACAGGACCACCGCCTGCATCCTGGGGTGCGACACCCGCGTTACTGGATCAGCGAGCCGGGGCAGCCGAGCGCGTTGGAGGCGGTGTTTCAACAACTGAGCCAGGACGACCACGGCCATGACCGGCCCTTGCAGCTCGGCTCTCGGCAGATCCATGTCGTTCGGCGCAGCGACCAGGCCATCTGGTGCCGTTTCGCCGACCTGTGCGAGCAGCCCCTGGCGGCAATGGACTTCATGGCCTTGTGCGACCGTTTCCAGGTGATCCTGGTCAGCGGCATACCGGCGTTGGGGGGCGTTCAGCAGGCCGGGCGCATCGCCCGCGGCACCGAGGATGGCGCCGCGCGGGTCGAGGCAGGGGATCGCACGCTCCCCACCCTGGCCCCCAAGGATGATAGCGTGCGCCGTTTCATCGCCCTGGTCGACGAATGCTACGACCGCCGGGTGGCCTTGTACCTGGAGGCCGAGGTTGCGCTCGAAGCGCTCTACACTCAAGGGTATCTGGCGTTCCCGTACCAACGGACCCTGAGCCGGCTACGGGAGATGCAACTGCAACGCTTCGCCTGAAGGAGCCGACCATGGAGCCGCTGTCGCATCATCTGCTGACCCAGGCCTACAACAACGGCTGGGCCAACCACCGCCTGTACAAGGCCTGCCTGCAACTGACCCAGGACGAGTTCGTCGCCCCCCGTTGCAGCTTTTTTCCCTCGATCAAGGCCACCCTCAATCATCTGCTGACGGTGGACTGGTTCTACCTCGACGCGCTGGAGTGCGAGCAGCGTGGCGAGGCGCCGGATCCAGACGGCGAGCGCTTCTTCCAGCCGGAACAGCCATTCGCCACCTGCACCGATCTGCAGACCCAGCAGGCCCAGGCCGACCAGCGGTTGATCGCCTATTGCCGACAGTTGAGTGATGACCAGCTGGCGCGTTACGTGAGCATCGTGCGGCCGGACCGGGTGCAGCGTGAGCTGCGTTTGCGCTTGCTGTCGCACCTGTTCGAACACCAGATCCATCATCGCGGGCAGGTGCATGCGATGCTCAGTGACACGGCGGTGAAGCCACCGCAACTGGATGAGTTCTTCTGTGAGGAGGAAGCGGCGCTGCGGGCCGATGATTTCGCTGAGTTGGGCTGGAGCGAGGCGCAGATCTGGACGCCCCTGTAAGGGCCGGCTTGCCGGCGAGGCAGACAACGCGGAGGCTGGCACCGGCGAGGCCGGTGTTCGCCGGCAAAGCCGGCTCCTACAGGGGAACCGGCGCCAAGGTGTCACGCGGTGCGAAACCAGCCCAGGGTAATGATCGCCACCACGATATAGCGTCCGCCTTTGGCCAAGGTCACCAGCAGCACGAAGCGCCAGAAGGGTTCGCGCATGATCCCGGCGATCAGCGTGAGCGGATCGCCGATCACCGGCATCCAGCTCAACAATAAAGACCACTGTCCCCAACGCTGGTAGCGCTGCTGGGCGCGCTCAAGCTGGCTGGTGCTGAACGGGAACCAGCGACGATCGCGCAAGTGCTCGATGGCCCGGCCCAGCACCCAGTTGACGATGGACCCCAGCACGTTGCCCAGGGTGGCGACCAGCAGCAAGGTCGCCCAGGCATGGGGATCGCGGATCAGCAGCCCGACCAGCACGGCTTCGGATTGCAGTGGCAGCAGGGTGGCGGCGCCGAAGGCGCTGAGGAACAGCGCCCAGAGACTGAGCATCAGTAGTTGGCGACCACGGTGTCCTGGTCGTCATGGGTCACGCCGATGACCTGGTAGGCATCTTTGTGATCACCCATCTCCATGCCCGGCGAGCCCATGGGCATGCCCGGCACCGCGATGCCCTTGAGATCATTGCGCTTGGCCAGCAGGCGTACTTGCTCGGCTGGCACATGGCCCTCGACGAACTTGCCGTTGATCACCCCGGTGTGACAGGAGGCCAGGCGCGGCGCGACTCCCAGGCGCTGCTTGACCGCGCTCATGTTCGCCTCGACGTGGTCGTTGACGGTGAAACCGTTATCGCTCAGGTGCTTGATCCATTCCTTGCAGCATCCGCAGTTGGGGTCGCGGTAGACGTCGATGGTCTCGGCGGCCTGGGCCAGGCCGGTGATGGCCAGCAGGCCGAGGGTGAGCAGGTGTTTGCGCAGCATGGTGAAGCTCCTGTGAAACAAAAACACATCGGGTTGATTTCGCGCGGGCCCTGTAGGAGCAACTGTCTTGCTCAATTTCTAGAATCTAGCGT
>NZ_JARPQB010000075.1 GCF_029478665.1 Pseudomonas entomophila | reverse complement strand
GCGGCGCTCGGTCAGATAGACGCTATCTAACGTCGATCTCAGTATTCGCTGAGGGAGAACTCGGTCAGGCAGAAGGTCGGTACCCCGGCCGCCTGCAGCCGGCGCGAGCCTTCCAGCTCCGGCAGGTCGATGATCGCCGCCGCCTCGAACACCTTGGCCCCGGTGCGGCGCACCAGGTTCGCCGCGGCCAGCAGGGTGCCGCCGGTGGCGATCAGGTCATCGAAGATCAGCACCGAGTCGCCGTCGCAGAGGCTGTCGGCGTGCACTTCCAGAAAGGCTTCGCCGTATTCGGTCTGGTAACCCTCCGACAGCACGTCGGCCGGCAGCTTGCCCTGCTTGCGGAACAGGATCAGTGGCTTGTTCAGCTGGTGGGCGATGATCGAGCCGATCAGGAAGCCCCGCGCGTCCATGGCGCCGATGTGGCTGAACTCGGCTTCGACATAGCGCTCGATGAACTGGTCGGCGACATAGCGCAGCCCGCGCGGCGACTGAAACAACGGGGTGATGTCGCGGAAGATCACGCCCGGCTTGGGGAAGTCCACTACCGGGCGGATCAGGGCTTTGAGGTCGAAGGTGTCGCTGTGCATGGGCGGGTATCCTGGAAAAACTCGGCGCCAGTATACCCTGTTCACAGGGCGATCAGGCTTCGAGTGCACCGCCGGCCAGCGCGCACAGCTGGATCGGGTCGAGGATGTGCACTTCCTTGCCCTCGGCCTTGAGCAGGCCATTCTGCTGGAAGCGGGTGAACACGCGGGACACGGTTTCCACGGCCAGGCCTAGATAGTTGCCGATCTCGTTGCGCGACATGCTCAGGCGGAACTGGTTGGCCGAGTAGCCACGGGCGCGGAAGCGCGCGGACAGGTTGACCAGGAAGGTGGCGATGCGTTCGTCGGCGGTCTTCTTCGACAACAGCAGCATCATCTGCTGGTCGTCGCGGATTTCACGGCTCATCACGCGCATCAGCTGGCGGCGCAGCTGCGGCAGCTGGACCGAGAGTTCGTCGAGGCGCTCGAAGGGGATTTCACACACCGAGGTGGTTTCCTGGGCTTGGGCCGATACCGGGTAGGCCTCGGTGTCCATGCCGGACAGGCCGACCAGTTCGCTGGGCAGGTGGAAACCGGTGATCTGCTCTTCGCCAGCATCGCTGAGGCTGAAGGTTTTCAGGGCGCCGGAGCGGACCGCGTAGACCGAGCCGAAATTGTCACCCTGGCGGAACAGGAACTCGCCTTTCTTCAGCGGGCGGCCGCGTTTGACGATTTCATCCAGTGCATCCATGTCTTCCAGGTTCAGGGACAGGGGCAGGCACAGGGGGGCCAGGCTGCAATCCTTGCAGTGGGCCTGGTTGTGTGGGCGCAGTTTTACTGGCTCGGACATTTCTTTCGATCCTTGTGGGAAAGCACACATAAGCCGTAAGGATAACCTGCGGCATGGGCTGTAGGCCAGTGTGCGCATTTTTGGTGCACGCTAGCAGCGGGCCGGAAGGGGTGTTCCGGCACCGTTCGACTGTCCATAGTGTGCCTCGAAAGGCGGGCTGTCCATGCGGTGAAACGACTCAATACCCTCAGATTACCCGCGAAAAACGCTGGCGATTGTGCTGGGCCAGGTAGCCGTCGAAGACCATGCACACCGAGCGTACCAGCAGGCGTCCGGCCGGCAGGACGCGGATGCCCTTTTTATCCAGGCTGATCAGCCCGTCGCGTTGCATGGTCAGCAGTTCCGGCCACTGATCATTGAAATACCCACGGAAATCGATGGTGAAGGCTTGTTCGATCGGTTCGAAGTCCAGTTCGAAGTGGCAGATCAACTGCTGGATCACCGCCCGGCGCAGGCGGTCGTCCTGGTTGCACAGCAAGCCGCGCTGGGTGGCCAACTGGGCGCTGGAAAGGGTGTCCTGGTAGGTGTTCAGGTCGCTGCTGTTCTGGCAGTACAGGTCGCCGATCTGGCTGATCGCCGAGACGCCCAGGCCGATCAGGTCGCAATGGCCGTGGGTGGTATAGCCCTGGAAGTTGCGCTGCAGGGTGCCTTCTTCCTGAGCGATGGCCAGCTCGTCGTCGGGCAGGGCGAAGTGGTCCATGCCGATGTAGCGGTAGCCGGCGGCGGTGAGCTGGTCGATGGTGGCGTGGAGCATTTCCAGCTTGGCGGCCGGTGCCGGCAGGTCGTTGCTGTCGATGCGCCGCTGGGGCATGAAGCGTTCGGGTAGGTGGGCGTAGTTGAACACCGACAGGCGGTCGGGTTGCAGGCGGATCACTTCCTCCACGGTGCGGGCGAAGCCTTCCGGGGTCTGCTTGGGCAGACCGTAGATCAGGTCCAGGTTGATCGAGCGGAACTGCAGGGTCCGCGCGGCCTCGATCAGGGTGCGGGTCTGCTCCAGGCTCTGCAGGCGGTTCACCGCGCGCTGCACGGCCGGGTCAAGGTCCTGCACGCCAAGGCTGACACGGTTGAAGCCCAGTTCGCGGAGCAGGCCCATGGTCGACCAGTCGGCCTCGCGCGGGTCGATCTCGATGCCATAGTCGCCCGAGTCGTCGTCCAGCAGGTTGAAGTGCTGGCGCAGGGTCGCCATCAGCTGGCGCAGTTCCACATGGCTGAGGAAGGTCGGGGTGCCGCCGCCGAAGTGCAGCTGCTCGACCTGCTGCTTGGGGTCCAGGTGGCAGGCGATCAGCTGGATTTCCTGCTCCAGGCGTTGCAGATACGGCGCGGCGCGGGCGCGGTCCTTGGTGATGACCTTGTTGCAGGCGCAGTAGTAGCAGATGTTGGCGCAGAACGGCACGTGCACGTACAGCGACAGGGGGCGGGTGGCGCGGCGGCTTTCACGCAGGGCGTGGAGCAGGTCGAACGAGCCCACTTCGCCGTGCAACTGCACGGCGGTCGGATAGGAGGTGTAGCGTGGCCCGGCCAGATCGTAGCGACGAATCAGGTCGGCGTCCCAGCGTAGGTCGTCGAGCATGTGGGTAGTCCCCGGATAGAGCTGCAGTGTCCGGAGTCTAGGGGCGGATGTAAGAAGTCGTGTTGATTTGTATCAAGGGCGTTCGCCGGCAAGGCCGGCTCCTACAGGTTCGCCACCGGCCCTTGTAGGAGCCGGCCTTGCCGGCGAAGCGCTCTGCTCAATGCCCCATCAGCCAGTGCTGGTGGGGGCCAGGTAATGTCCATAAACCGAACAGGATCACCAACAGTCCTCCGGCCATGCGCACACCGCGCTTGCGCAACAGGGCGCCCACGCGCTCCGCTGCGAGCCCCGTGGCCAGCAGCACCGGCCAGGTGCCCACGCCGAACGCCAGCATCAGCGCCGCGCTGTGCAGCGCATCGCCCTGGCTCGCCGCCCACAGCAGGGTGCTGTACACCAGCCCGCAGGGCAGCCAGCCCCACAGGGCACCAAGCAACAGGGCGCGAGGCAGGCTGGACACCGGCAGCAGCCGCGTGGCCAGCGGTTGCACATGCCGCCACAGGCCGCGACCGAGGGCTTCGATGCGGGTCAGGCCACTCCACCAGCCTGCCAGGTACAGGCCCATGCTGATCAGCAATAGCGCCGCGATCACCCGCAAGCCGCTGGCCAGTGGGCTGCTGGCCAGGGCCACGCCGGCAAGGCCCAGTAGCAGGCCGGCGCAGGCGTAGCTGAGCACGCGCCCGAGGTTGTAGGCCAGCAGCAGGCGCAGGCGGCGGCCGCGTTGTTCTGGTGGGATGGCGAGGGTCAGGGCGCCCATCAGGCCGCCGCACATGCCCAGGCAGTGGCCACCGCCCAGCAGGCCCAGGACCAGCGCCGAACCGAGCAAGGGAAGCAGTTCAGGCACGCGGGGTCGAGTCCTTGTCTTCGGGCTGCACTTGTTCCGGCTTGGCGGCCGCTTGGTGTCGCGGGTCCTGGTCGTCGAACAGGATGCTGTGGGCCGGGCCTTCGAGGTCATCGTACTGGCCGCTGTCCACCGCCCAGAAGAAGATGTACACGGCGACGCCGACCAGCAGCAGGGCGGCGGGAATCATCACATAGAGGGCGGGCATAGGTTGGTCCTTCCGGGCTGGGTCGCCACGTTCGCGGGCAAGCCCGCGCCCACGGGCAGGCGGGTCAGGCGCAGGGCATTGAGCACGACGATCAGCGAGCTGACCGACATGCCGACCGCCGCCCAGACCGGGGTGATCCAGCCCAGTGCGGCGAACGGCAGCATCAGGCCATTGTACAGCGTCGCCCAGAGCAGGTTCTCGACAATGTTGCGGCGGGTGCGGCGGGCCAGGTCGAAGGCCTGGGCCAGCGCCTGCAGGCGGTTGGACAGCAGCACCGCGTCGGCGCTGGTCTTGGCGAGGTCCGTGGCGCTGCCCATGGCGATGCTGATGTCGGCGGCGGCCAGTACCGGCACGTCGTTCACCCCGTCACCCAGCATCAGCACCTTGCGGCCCTCGGCCTGCAGGGCTTTGAGGCGGGCCAGCTTGTCGTCCGGGCGCAGGCCGCCGACGGCTGTGTCGATACCCAGTTGAGAGGCAACTTCGTTAACCATCGGCGAGCTGTCGCCGGACAGCAGCAGGGTCCGCCAGCCACGCGCCTTGCATGCCGCGACCAGGTCCGGGGCGTCGTCGCGCAGGCGGTCGTCGAGGCCGAACCAGGCCAGCGGGCCGCGACGATCACCGAGCAGCAGCCATTGCCCGCGCGGTTCGGGCACGACGGGCACCTCGGCACCGCTCAGGGCGCAGACGAAGGTGGCCTGGCCGATACGCAGGCGCTGGCCGTCCATCTCGCCCTCCAGGCCCAGGCCAGGGACGGCGCTGACCTCTTCGGCAGGGCGGGTGGCGCGGCCGAACGCGCGGGCGATGGGGTGCTCGGAGCGGTTTTCCAGGGCGGCGGCCAGCGCCAGGCACTGGTCACTGTCCAGCCGCCCCAGGGGGCGAATGCTGCGCAGGGCCAGGCGGCCTTCGGTGAGGGTGCCGGTCTTGTCGAAGATCACCGTATCGATCTGGTTCAGGCCTTCCAGCACATGGCCGCGAGTGATCAGCAGGCCGAGCTTGTGCAGGGTGCCGGTGGCGGCGGTGAGGGCGGTGGGGGTGGCCAGCGACAGGGCGCAGGGGCAGGTGGCGACCAGCATCGCCAGGACGATCCAGAACGCCCGCGAGGTATCGAGCTGCCACCAGGCCAGGCCAATGACTGCTGCGGCCACCAGGCTGAACAGCAGGAACCATTGCGAGGCGCGGTCGGCGATCTCGGCCAGGCGCGGTTTCTCCAGTTGCGCCCGTTCCAGCAGGCGAACGATGGCCGATAGCCGCGAGTCCTGGCCCAAGGCCTGGACTTCGACGGTCAGGGTGCTTTCGACGTTGAGTGTGCCGCCGGTCACCGGGTCGCCGGTGCGCCGCGGCAGGGGCAGGTATTCGCCGGTGAGCAGCGACTCGTCGACACTGGAGCGGCCCTCGAGGATGCGGCCGTCGGCAGGAATCACCGCGCCGGGCAGCACCTGGACACGGTCGCCACAGCGAAGCTCGCCCAGCAGGATGCGCTCGGCCTGGCCGCTTGAATCCAGGCGCAGGCACGAGGCGGGCAGCAGGTTGACCAGTTGCGCGGTGGCCGCTGCCGTGCGTTCGCGGGCGCGGCGCTCCAGGTAGCGGCCGGTGAGCAGGAACAGCGCGAACATGCCCACGGTGTCGAAGTACAGCTCGCCGCTACCGGTGATCGCCGTCCAGATTCCGGCGCAGAAGGCCAGGCCGATGGCCAGCGACACCGAGACGTCCATGGTCAGGTGGCGGGTGCGCAGGTCGCGGGCGGCGCCCTTGAAGAACGGTGCGCAGCTGTAGAACACGATGGGGATGGTGAGGAACAGCGCGACCCAGCGCAGGATGGTGTGCAGCTCGGGCGACAGGTCGATGTTGAATTCCGGCCAGGTAGCCATGGTCGCCATCATCGCCTGGAACCACAGCAGCCCGGCCACGCCGAGGCGGCGCAGGGCGCTGCGGTTTTCCCGGGCCAGTTGCTCGGCGGCCTGGTCGGGTTGGTAGGGGTGGGCGGCATAGCCGACCTGGCGCAGCTCGGCGAGCAGCTTCGACAGCGGCAGCTGGCTGTCGGCCCAGGTGACCAGCAGGCGGTGGTTGGACAGGTTCAGGCGCGCCTCGGCGACACCGGGCAGGTTGCGCAGGTGCTTCTCGATCAGCCAGCCGCAGGCGGCGCAGCTGATGCCTTCGACCATCAGGGTGGTTTCGGCCAGTTCGCCCTCATGGCGCACGAAGGACTGCTGCACATCGCTGCGGTCGTACAGGGCCAGCTCGTCCTGCAACTGGCGGGGCAGGACTTCGGGGTTGGCGCTGGTGTCGCTGCGGTGCTGGTAGTAGTGCTCCAGCCCCCCGGCGACGATGGACTCGGCCACTGCCTGGCAGCCGGGGCAGCAGAACTGTCGCGGCTCGCCGAGGACCACGGCGGTGAAGCGGCTGCCGGCGGGGACGGGCAGGGCGCAGTGGTAGCAGGGGGTGGGTTGGGTCATCTTGAGTCTATCTTTTGGCTTGGGATTGCCGGGGGCGCTTTGCGCCCCTTTCGCGGCGCAAGGCCGCTCCTACAGGGGAGCGCGTGCTTCTGGTAGGAGCGGCCTTGTGCCGCGAAAGGGCTGCAAGGCAGCCCCGGCGGTATCGCGATTCATTGCTGATGCTCGGCACCTTGCAGCGCTTCATCCCCCAGTTGCAAGGTCACGCCATGCTCGACCTTCTCCTCCTCGAACAACCGCCACACGTGATCGTCCTGGCTGCCCAGCAGTTCTACGAAACGCCGCCCCTCGACCTTGTCTACGAGCTGCCCGACATAGCGCCCAGGCTCGCTGCGCGCCAGCTGGACCTTGCGGTCCTTGTCCGGCTGGGTCGGCGAGATCAGATTCAGTTCCAGGGCTTCGGGGTTGCTGTTGCCGGTCAGGCGCACCTCGACTTCGCCGGTCAGTTCGTCCAGGTGCACGCTGGCCTTGAGGTTGAGGGTCTGGGCCAGCAGTTCGCGGTCCAGCGAGCGGTTGATGCCCTTGCCGGCCTCGTAGTAGTTGTCGTTGACCAGGTTGTCCGGGTTGCGCACGGCGATGCTGACCATGGTCAGGCTCAGGCACACCGAAGTGGCCAGGATACCGATGATGATCCAGGGCCAGAGGTGCTTGTACCAGGGGCTGGCGGCGGTGGCGGCAGGCATTGTTCGTCTTCTCTCTCAGCGGATCTGTGGGCCGATGAAACGGCTCTTGGCTTCAACCTGGCTGGCGCTGTCGTCGGCGTCCTTGAGGATGAAGGTGATTTCGTTGGTGGTCGAGGGCAGTTTTTCCGGGGCGACCGACAATTGCACCGGCAGGTTGACGATGTCGCCGGCGGCGACACGGATCTCGCGATGGCCTTCGAGCTGCAGGTCGGGCAGGCCGGCGGCGTCGAGCACGTAGACGTGGTCGCGCTGGTCCTTGTTCATCACCTTCAGGCTGTAGACGTTCTCGATCCGGCCTTGCGCGTTCTCGCGATACAGCACGCGGTCCTTGGCCACGTCGAAGCCCACCAGCGAGCGGGTGGCGAAGGCGGTGGCCAGGGCGCCGATCATCACCAGCAGCACCAAGGCGTAGCCGATCAGGCGTGGGCGCAGCATGTGGGTCTTCTGCCCGGACAGGTTGTGCTCGGTGGTGTAGCTGATCAGCCCCTTGGGGTAGTTCATCTTGTCCATGATGCTGTCGCAGGCGTCGATGCAGGCGGCGCAGCCGATGCACTCGATCTGCAGGCCGTCGCGGATGTCGATGCCGGTGGGGCAGACCTGCACGCACATGGTGCAGTCGATGCAGTCACCCAGGCCCTTGGCTTTGTAGTCGATGTCTTTCTTACGCGGGCCACGGGTTTCGCCGCGGCGCGGGTCGTAGGAGACGATCAGGGTGTCCTTGTCGAACATCACGCTCTGGAAGCGCGCATAGGGGCACATGTAGATGCACACCTGCTCGCGCAGCCAGCCGGCGTTGCCGTAGGTGGCCAGGGTGAAGAAACCGACCCAGAAGTAGGCCCAGCCGTCGGCCTGCCCGGTGAAGAACTCGATGGCCAGTTCGCGGACCGGCGAGAAGTAACCGACGAAGGTCATGCCGGTGACGAAACCGATCAGCAGCCACAGGCTGTGCTTGGCCAGCTTGCGCAGGAACTTGTTCGCGCTCATGGGCGCCTTGTCCAGCTTCATGCGCTGGTTGCGGTCACCCTCGGTGACTTTCTCGCACCACATGAATACCCAGGTCCACACGCTCTGCGGGCAGGTGTAGCCGCACCAGACCCGGCCGGCGTACACCGTGATGAAGAACAGGCCGAAGGCGGCGACGATCAGGATGCCCGAGAGCAGGATGAAATCCTGGGGCCAGATGGTGGCGCCGAAGATGTAGAACTTGCGTTCGGGCAGGTTCCACCAGACGGCCTGGTGGCCGCCCCAGTTCAGCCAGACGGTGCCGAAATACAGCAGGAACAGCACCGCGCCGCCGACCATCCGCAACCTGCGGAAGATGCCGGTGAAGGCGCGGGTGTAGATTTTTTCACGCGAGGCGTAGAGGTCGACGGATTCCTTTCCCTTGTTGGCAGGCGGGGTGACGTCATGTACCGGAATTTGCTTGCTCATCATCAAGTCCCACGGCAGTGGAGAAACGCCGTAGCCAGTGCGTGCCGGCTGCGGTCTCGCGCATGCTGCTAGCGCTCTGCGGCCCATGATACGCCTGTCGTGGCGCGCCGGGGACGCGCTGCGACCTTTAGTCGCGTTGGGTTCGTGGCATGAATCGTGATATGGCGGGTGTCAATTGATTCAGGTCATGAGGCCTGCAGGAAATGTGACGTCAGTACCGGCCTCTTCGCGGATGAATCCGCTCCTACAGGTTCAGCACGATACCTGTAGGAGCGGATTCATCCGCGAGAGGCCTAGCCTGCCTTACTCGGTCTTGGCCGGTTCCGCCTGATGCGACAGGCTGTACACATACGCTGCCAGCAAGTGCACCTTGTCGTTGCCCTGCATCTGCGCCTGTGCCGGCATCTGCCCCTGGCGACCGTAGCGGATGGTCTGTTGCAGCTGGGCGAAGCTCGAACCGTAGATGAACGCCTGCGGGTGCGTGAGGTTCGGTGCGCCCATGGCTGGGGTGCCCTTGCCTTCAGGCCCGTGGCAGGCCACGCAGTTGGTGGCGAAGATCTGCTGGCCCTTGACCGGGTCGGCCTTGGCGTCATCGGGCAGCTTGCGGCCGTCGAGGTTGGTCAGCACGAAGGCCGCCACGTCCGCCACGCCCTGCTCGCCGATCACCGTGGCCCAACCCGGCATCACACCGTGGCGACCATTCATGATGGTGGTCTTGATGGTCTCCGGCTCGCCGCCCCAGCGCCAGTCGTTGTCGGTCAGGTTGGGGAAGCCGTAGGCGCCCCGGGCGTCGGAGCCATGGCACACCGAACAGTTGGAGGCGAACAGGCGCGCGCCCATCTTCAGCGCCTGTGGATCCTTGGCCACTTCCTCGACGGGCATGGCGGCGAATCTGGCGAAGATCGGCCCGAAGCGGGCATCGGCCTTGGCCATCTCCTTTTCCCACTCGTGCACACCGGTCCAGCCGGCCTGGCCGTTGGAAAACTCGGTCTTCTTGTCGTTGTCCACGTACGCGTAACCGGGGAGCAGGCCTTTCCAGTTGCCCAGGCCCGGGTACAGGACCAGGTAACCGAGGGCGAAGACGACGGTGCCGACGAACAGCCAGAACCACCACTTCGGTAGCGGGTTGTCGTATTCCTCGATACCGTCGAAGGCGTGGCCGACGACTTCGTCGGTGATCTCTTCGCGCTGGCCCCTGCGGGTCGACAGCAGCAGCCAAGTCAAGGCGAAGATGGTGCCCAGGGTCAGGACGGTGACGTACAGACTCCAGAAGGTTGTCATTGTTGTTTGCTCCTAGAAGCTTGTGCTTGCTCGACGTGTCGGGTGGCCTCGGGGTCGTCGGCGAACGGCAACTGCGTCGCCTCGTCGAATTCCTGCTTGCGCCGCGGGCTGAACACCCACAGCGCCAGGCCCACGAAGGCCACCAGCACCACGACGGTGCCCAGGCCGCGAATCGTGCCGATATCCATCAGGGTCACCGTTTGCTCTTGATGAGGGTGCCAAGGCCTTGCAGGTACGCGACGAGGGCGTCCATCTCGGTCTTGCCCTTGACCGCGTCGTGGGCGCCGGCGATGTCTTCGTCGGTGTACGGCGTGCCCAGGGTGCGCAGGACTTCCATCTTCTTGGCGGTGTCCTTGCCGTCGAGCTTGTTCTCGACCAGCCATGGGTACGATGGCATCTTCGACTCGGGCACCACGTTGCGCGGGTTGTACAGGTGCGCGCGGTGCCAGTCGTCGGAGTAGCGGCCGCCGACGCGGGCCAGGTCGGGACCGGTGCGCTTGGAGCCCCACAGGAACGGGTGGTCCCACACGCTTTCGCCAGCAACCGAGTAGTGGCCGTAGCGTTCGGTTTCGGCGCGGAACGGGCGGATCATCTGCGAGTGGCAGCCCACGCAGCCCTCGCGGATGTAGATGTCGCGCCCTTCGAGCTCCAGCGCGGTGCGTGGCTTCATGCCTTCGACCGGCTTGTTGGTGACGTCCTGGAAGAACAGCGGGACGATCTGCGTGAGGCCACCGACGCTGACGGCGATGACCATGAAGAAGGCCATCAGGCCGATATTCTTCTCGACTGCTTCATGCTTCATCAGTGGGCTCCCACGACGACGATCTTGGCGGCTTCCTCAGCCTGTACCGGGTTGGCGGCACGCACGGTGCGGAACACGTTGTAGGCCATCAGCAGCATGCCGGAGGCGAAGAACGCACCGCCCAAAGCGCGGACGATGAAGCCCGGGTGGCTGGCCTGCAGCGCTTCGACGAAGGAGTAGGTAAGGGTGCCGTCGTCGTTGATGGCGCGCCACATCAGGCCCTGGGTGATGCCGTTGACCCACATCGAGGCGATGTACAGCACGGTGCCGATGGTGGCCAGCCAGAAGTGCGCGTTGATCAGCCCGACACTGTGCATCTGCTCGCGGCCGTAGAGTTTCGGGATCATGTGGTAGACCGCGCCGATGGAGATCATCGCCACCCAGCCCAGGGCGCCGGCATGGACGTGGCCGATGGTCCAGTCGGTGTAGTGCGACAGCGAGTTGACCGTCTTGATGGCCATCATCGGGCCTTCGAAGGTGGACATGCCGTAGAACGCCAGCGACACCACCAGGAAGCGCAGGATCGGGTCGGTGCGCAGCTTATGCCAGGCCCCCGACAGGGTCATCATGCCGTTGATCATGCCGCCCCAGCTCGGGGCGAGCAGGATGATCGACATCACCATGCCCAGCGACTGCGCCCAGTCCGGCAGGGCGGTGTAGTGCAGGTGGTGGGGGCCGGCCCAGATGTACAGGGTGATCAGCGCCCAGAAGTGCACGATCGACAGGCGATACGAGTAGATCGGGCGTTCGGCCTGCTTCGGTACGAAGTAGTACATCATCCCCAGGAAGCCGGTGGTGAGGAAGAAGCCCACGGCGTTGTGGCCGTACCACCACTGGATCATCGCGTCGGTGGCGCCGGCGTAGGCCGAGTACGACTTGAACAGGCTGACCGGCAGCGAGATGTGGTTGACGATGTGCAGCATCGCGGTGACCACGATGAAGGCGCCGTAGAACCAGTTGCCGACGTAGATGTGCTTGGTCTTGCGCTTGACGATGGTGCCGAAGAACACCAGGGCGTAGGTGACCCAGACGATGGCCAGCAGGATCGCCAGCGGCCACTCGAGCTCGGCGTACTCCTTGGTGGTGGTGAAACCCATCGGTAGCGTCACCAGCGCGCCGATGATCACCGCCTGCCAGCCCCAGAAGGTGAAGGCGGCCATGCTGTCGGAGATCAGGCGGGTCTGGCAGGTGCGCTGCACCACGTAGTAGCTGGTGCCGAACAGGGCGCAGCCGCCGAAGGCGAAGATCACCAGGTTGGTGTGCAGCGGGCGTAGGCGGCCGAAGCTCGTCCATGGCAGGTCCAGGTTGAGCTGGGGCCAGACCAGTTGCGAGGCGATGAAGACGCCGAGCCCCATGCCAAGGATCCCCCAGACCACCGTCATGATGGCGAACTGGCGGACGACCTTATAGTTATAAGCAGTCGGACTGATTGCAGTGCTCATTCTAAGGTTCCACGGTTTGGGTGTTCTTGTTGGTTGGTAAATCGGCGCCAGTATCGATAACCACCAGGGTTATGGCAACGCAAGGAGACTTGCGCCGACCCGTGTCCAGACCCTTTCCGCCACCGTCCCGCGGCGTGGGGGCTGAACGATTGTACACAAATAAATATTTGTAATGTGTACCGTTTTCCATGTTTTTCTGATCGATCGGTCAAGCTTTTTAATCGGGACGGGCACGCAAGGCGTCATCCCAAAGCCGCAGGCTCGTGAGCGTGGAGTCGATGCGTGATGCCAGGCTGTGCACCACGTCTGTTCCGGTCGCTGCGAGCGGAGCCACTGTGGCAACAAGCTTAGTAGTGTTCGGAGGGGGTGCAAGGCGTAGGGGCGGGGCGGG
>NZ_JARPQB010000074.1 GCF_029478665.1 Pseudomonas entomophila | reverse complement strand
CAACTTCTTGCGCAGTGGTGGCAAAAAGTTGCGCAGTTGGCTGTAGGCCTTGCTGCGCATGCCCTACATCAATGTATTCACACACTTATCCACATTCGAGTGCGCAACTTCTTGCGCAGTTGACCAGAAAGTCAGATTTCCCGAGCAAGGCCAAAACGAGTGATCCCAGGAAGCTGGCTCGGGCATAAAAAAAGGGGCCAACCCCTGCCAAGAGATATGGCCCCAACGCACCTGCGAGAATCGCTTGCCTGAAGAGGGTCTTGCCGGTCAGCGCGCGGTGATCACCGCCAGCTTGCTGATGCCGGCCCGTTCGATGGCCGCCATCGCCCGGGCGACCTCGCCGTAGTTCACGCCATCGTCGGCCTGCAGCTGCACGCGCAGCTCGGCATCCTTGCTCTTGGCGGCTTTGAGGTTGGTCTCCAGCAGGTCCGGCTGGATCTCGTCCTTGTTGATGAACAGCTTGCCGCTGCCATCGATGCTCACCACCAACGGGTCCTTCTGCTCCACCGGGGCGACGGCCTCGGTCTTGGGCAGGTTGATGGGGATGGCGTTGGTCAGCAGCGGTGCGGTGACAATGAACACCACCAGCAGCACCAGCATGACGTCCACCAGCGGCGTGACGTTGATTTCACTCAACACTTCATCGCTGTCCTGGGTCGAGAAGGCCATGTCAGGAGGCCTCCTTCACAGGTTGGGTGAAGCCGGTGTGCTGGCGCTGCACCGCCGGGTGCACCAGCACGCGGAAGGCACTCTTCTGCGCCAGGCTGTAGAAGTCGTGGGCGAAGTCGTCGAGGTCCGCCGCAGTCAGCTTCAGGCGACGGAGGAAGTAGTTGTAGACCAGCACCGCCGGCACCGCGACGGCGATACCCACGCCGGTGGCGACCAGCGCCGCGCCGATCGGGCCGGCCACGGTTTCCAGGCTGGCCGAGCCCGCCGCGCTGATGCCCTTGAGGGCTTCCATGATGCCCCATACGGTGCCGAACAGGCCGATGAACGGCGAGGTGCTGCCGATGCTGGCCACCACTGCCAGGCCGGTTTCCAGTGAGCGGCGCTCGCGGACGATCTGCTGGCGCAGGGCGCGCTCCAGACGGTCCTGATGGTTGATGGCCTGGCTCAGGTCACTGGCCTGGCCGGGCTCGCCGACCGCGATCGCCGCGAAGCCGGCCTGGGCGACGCGGGCGGCCGGGCCGGGCAGGTCGTGGGCGGGCTCGGCGGCGGAGTCGAGGCTGGACGCGGCCCAGAACTGCTGGTGGAAGCGTTTGTCCTGGTTCTTCAGGCGCACGAACTGCACGACCTTGGCCAGGGCCAGCGCCCAGGTGGCGACGGAGAAGCCGACCAGCAGCCAGATGACCGCGCTTTCAACGGATTCGAGGGGGGATGCCAACAGGCTCATGATGTAGTCCTTCCTTTGTGCGGTCGCGGGTTAACGAAGCTTGAAATCGATGGGTACGCTGACCCAGCCCACCTGGGCCACGTCGCCCTGCTTGGCCGGCACGAAGCTCCAGCGCTTCACGGCGGCCAGCGCGGCGGCGTCCAGGGCGTCACGGCCGCTGCTCTTCTGGAGCTGGATCTGCCCCGGCTTGCCGCTGGGCAGCACCTCGACCCGCAGCAGCACGGTGCCTTCCCAGCCACGGCGCAGGGCCATCTGCGGGTACTCGGGCGCCGGGTTCTTCAGGTAGGCGGCGTTGGCCGACGCCGGGGTGACCGGCGCAGGTGCGGGTGGCGCAGGTGCCGGGGGGGCGGGCGCGGCCACCGGTGTTGGCGGTGGCGCCTCGACCGGCTTGGGCTGCGGCTTGGCCACCGGTTTGGGCGCAGGCTTGGGTTTCGGGACCGGCTTGGGCGCGGGCTTGGCGGCCAGTTCGTCGACCACTGGTGGCGGTGGTGGCGGCTGGACCACTGGGGCTGGCGGCGGCGGTTCGACCACTGGCGGCGCCGGGGCGGCGAATTCGATGGTCATGGGCGGAATCTGCGGCGCAACGACCGGCAGTTCGGGCGTCGGCTGATGGCTGACCCAGTACGCCGCGACACCGTGCAGCACCAGCACCAGCAGGCCGAGCGCCAGTTTGTCGCGGCGCTTCAGGCCACTGACCGGCGTGCGTTGCAGGCGCAGTTGCGCGAGCGGCAGGCGCAGGGTGCGGCCAAGCTCGACGAGCTCCCCCGGCGCAGGGCGCCAAGGCTGGTCGTAGGCCCGGGCGGCGGTCTGGACATTACCCATTGCTTGAGGCTCCTGGGGTGTTGATTCAGGTGTGTGGCTGAATCATCAGCGCCAGATGCTTAGCTCATAAAGTAATGTTTAAACGTAAAGTTAGATCTTTAAGGAATATTTATTTTGATGGCCTGCCCACAGCCCACGTCGTTCGTGGCTTGCCGCAAAACAGCTCGCGAACGATGCTTTATCGGCATTAAAAATATTCGCTCAAGGCATCAGTTGGCTGCGAGGGCTTCGCCCTCGATCGCGGCACAAGGCCGCTCCTACAAAGAGATCGTGGTGCCCTGTAGGAGCGGCCTTGTGCCGCGATGGGCTGCACAGCAGCCCCAATAGCTCTCAGGAAATAAAAAACCCGGGACCATGCCCGGGTTTTTCATCACAAGCGCCAGCTCAGATATCCGCCACCTTCTGCCACACCTTCGGCCGGAAGAACAACGTCTCCCCCCGCACCAGCCCGGTCAGGCTGTCATGGTCCTTGACCACTTCGGCTTCGATCAACTCGCTCTGCCCTTCCACCTTCAGGGTCACCCGGGTGGTCGCGCCCAACGGGCGAATATCACGCACCTCGGCGGCGTGGTGCCCCTCGGTCTCATGGCGCGACAGCGACACCTCGTGCGGACGGAACAGCACATGATGCCCTTCGCTCAGCGCCAGGCGGTTGGAGTCGCCGAGGAAGTGGTAGACGAAGTCGTTGGCCGGCTTCTCGTAAACCTCGCCAGGCGAACCGATCTGCTCGATCACGCCCTTGTTCATCACCACGATGCGGTCGGCGACTTCCATCGCTTCTTCCTGGTCGTGGGTGACGAACACCGAGGTCAGGTTGATGTCCTCGTGCAGGCGCGCCAGCCAACGGCGCAGCTCCTTGCGCACCTTGGCATCCAGCGCCCCGAACGGCTCGTCGAGCAGCAGCACCTTGGGCTCCACCGCCAGGGCACGGGCCAGGGCGATACGTTGGCGTTGGCCACCGGACAACTGCTCGGGGTAGCGGTCGGACAGCCAGTCGAGCTGCACCATGTTCAGCAGTTCATGAACCTTCTCGGCGATCTTGCTCTCGCTCGGGCGCTCGCCCTTGGGCTTCATGCGCAGGCCGAAGGCGACGTTGTCGAACACGCTCATGTGGCGGAACAACGCGTAGTGCTGGAACACGAAACCGACGTTGCGATCACGCACATCGTGGCCGGACACATCCTCGCCATGGAACACGATGCTGCCGTCATCCGGCGTCTCGAGGCCGGCGATGATGCGCAACAGGGTGGTCTTGCCGCAGCCGGACGGCCCCAGCAGCGCCACCAGCTCGCCGCTGTGGATATCCAGGTTGATGTTGTCCAGGGCCTGGAAGCTGTTGAAGCGCTTGCTGACGTTACGAACTTCGATCGACATGAATCATTCCTCCGCGGCGCTGTGGCGCAGGCGGTTAATACGGTTCTCGCTCCACTGCTTGAGCAGCAGGATGAAGAGCGCCAGGATCAGCAGCAGGCTGGCCACGCTGAAGGCCGCGACGTGGTTGTACTCGTTGTAGAGGATCTCCACGTGCAGCGGCAAGGTGTTGGTGACGCCGCGGATATGGCCGGACACCACCGACACCGCGCCGAACTCGCCCATGGCCCGGGCGGTGCACAGCACCACGCCATAGATCAGGCCCCACTTGATGTTCGGCAGGGTGACGTGCCAGAACATCTGCCAGCCGTTGGCCCCCAGCAGGCGCGCGGCCTCCTCTTCCTGGGTGCCCTGCTCCTGCATCAGCGGGATCAGCTCGCGGGCCACGAACGGCACGGTGACGAAGATGGTCGCCAGGACGATGCCCGGCAGGGCGAAAACGATCTGGATATCGTGGTCCTGCAACCATGGCCCGAACAGGCCCTGGGCGCCGAACATCAGCACGTAGACCAGGCCGGCGATCACTGGCGACACCGAGAACGGCAGGTCGATCAGGGTGACCAGGATGCTCTTGCCGCGGAATGTGTACTTGCTCACGCACCAGGCAGCGGATACGCCGAACACCAGGTTCAGCGGCACCGAGATGGCCACCGCCAGCAGCGTGAGCTTGAGCGCGGACAGCGCGTCGGGCTCGAAGATCGCTTCGAAGAACGTGCCGAAGCCGTTCTTCAGCGCCTGCGATACCACGATCACCAGCGGCAGTGCCAGGAACAGCGCGAAGACGATCCAGGCCAGGGTGATCAGCACGCGGCGCGAGGTGGCGCTGCCACGCCGGGCGGCGTTGGCGGCGGCGGTTGCACCGAGGGTTTGACTAGACATTGCCGGCCTCCTTCAAGGGGTTTCGATGCGCCGCTGCAGCAGGTTGATCAGCAGCAGCAGGATGAAGGAAACCACCAGCATCAGCACGCCGATGGCGGTGGCGCCGGTGTAGTCGTACTGGTCGAGCTTGACCATGATCAGCAGCGGCAGGATCTCGGTCTTCATCGGCATGTTGCCGGCGATGAAGATCACCGAACCGTACTCGCCCACGCCGCGGGCGAAGGCCAGGGCGAAGCCGGTCAGCCAGGCCGGCAGCAGCGCCGGCGCCAGCACGTGGCGGAACACCTGCAGCGGTTTCGCGCCCAGGCAGGCGGCGGCCTCTTCCACTTCACGCGGAATGTCGGCCAGCACCGGCTGCACCGTGCGCACCACGAACGGCAGGGTGACGAAGGTCAGCGCCAGGGTGATGCCCAACGGCGTATAGGCGATCTTGAAACCGAGGTCGGTGGCGAACTGGCCGACCCAGCCCGCCGGGGCATACAGGGCGGTCAGGGCGATACCGGCGACGGCGGTGGGCAGGGCGAACGGCAGGTCGATCATCGCGTCGATGACCTTGCGCCCGGGGAAGCTGTAGCGCACCAGCACCCAGGCCAGCAGGGTGCCGATCACACCGTTGATGATGGCGGCGAACAGGGCGGTGCCGAAACTCAGCTTCAGCGCGGCCAGTACCCGCGGTGCGCTGACGATGTTCCAGAACTGCTCCCAGGTGAGCTGCGCGGCATGGATGAACATGGCGGCCAGCGGTATCAGCACGATCAGGCTGAGGTACACCAAGGTGTAGCCCAGCGTCAGCCCGAAGCCGGGTATGACGGGGGAAATGCGACGTGACATAAAGGTCCCTGGTTGAACGCACGAAGCCCGGAAAGGCTCCCGGGCTGGTGCTAGCTTCTGAATCCCGGGGCTGCTGCGCAGCCCTTTCGCGGCACAAGGCCGCTCCTACAACGGCACGCGATCTCCTGTAGGAGCGGCCTTGTGCCGCGAAAGGGCCGCACAGCGGCCCCGCTTTTCCCTGGCGTTTACTGTGCCTGATAAATCTGGTCGAACACCCCACCGTCATTGAAGAACTTAGGTTGTGCAGTCTTCCAGCCACCGAAGTCCTTGTCGATGGTCACCAGGTCCAGCTTGGGGAACTGCTTGCCGAATTCGGCGGCGACCTTCTCGTCACGCGGGCGGTAGAAGTTCTGCGCGGCGATCTGCTGGCCCGCCGGGCTGTACAGATGCTTGAGGTATTCCTCGGCGATCTTCTCGTTGCCCTTCTTCTCGGCGTTCTTGTCGACCACCGCCACCGGTGGCTCGGCCAGGATCGACAGCGAAGGCACGACGATCTCGAACTTGTCGGCGCCACCGTCTTCCTTGAGCGCCAGGAAGGCTTCGTTCTCCCAGGCCAGCAGCACATCGCCCTGGCCATTGTTGACGAAGGTGATGGTCGAGCCACGGGCCCCGGTGTCGAGCACCGGCACGTGCTTGAACAGCTCCTGCACGTAGGCCTTGGCCTTGTCTTCGCTGCCGCCGCTCTTCAGGCCGTAGGCCCAGGCGGCGAGGAAGTTCCAGCGGGCGCCGCCGGAGGTCTTCGGGTTGGGGGTGATGACCGAGACGTCCTTCTTGATCAGGTCGCCCCAGTCCTTGATGCCTTTCGGGTTGCCCTTGCGCACCAGGAACACGATGGTCGAGGTGTACGGGGTGCTGGCCTGCGGCAGGCGCTTCTGCCAGTCCTCCGGCAGGCTCTTGCCGAGCTTGGCGACTTCGTCGATGTCACCGGCCAGGGCCAGGGTCACCACATCGGCGCGCAGGCCGTCGATCACCGCGCGGGCCTGCTTGCCGGAGCCGCCATGGGATTGCTGGATCTTCACCTGGTCGCCTGGGTGGGCGGCCTGCCAGTGCTTGATGAACTCGGCGTTGTACTGCTGGTACAGCTCGCGGGTCGGGTCATAGGACACGTTCAGCAGTTCGTAGTCCTTGGCGATCGCGGAACCGGCAAAAACGGCACTGGCCAGGGCGGCAAGCGCATAACGGCGGATGGACATGGTGAAGCTCCCGATTGGCATTTTTCTAATTTTTGAAGTGATGCGGTGTCAGCCGGACTTGCCGCCGGGCTGCTGCAGGCGGAACTTCTCCTTGCGTTCGATCTGCACCACCTGGGCGTTGTGCACGGTGATCTCCACCGCGCCGAAGCGCAGGTCGCGTAGTGCGCTCTGGATTTCACGCAGAATGGTGGCTTCGTCCTGACCGTCGATGCTGCGCAGAGATGCACTCATGCTCGTTCTCCTGTGAGTAAGGGTGCCGGGCAGAGGTTTTGAAGGGGATTTGCGCCTGGCGTGAGAGCCATAGTAGTGAGGCGCGGATATTCTTAAAAATACTGTTTAAGAATGTTTATATAACTACTCTGTAGGAGCGGATTTATCCGCGATGCAGGCACCGCAACGCTCGGCACGGGCGGTGCCCGTGATCGCGGATAAATCCGCTCCTACCAGGGTCAATGCGATTTCGGGGCTTTGTTTTCTGGCTCGCGGATCTTGTACCAGGCCACATACAGCGCCGGCAGGAACAGCAGCGTCAGCAGCGTTGCACTGATGATGCCGCCGATCATGGCGTAGGCCATCGGCCCCCAGAACACCTCCCGGGCAATCGGAATCATGCCCAGGCTCGCCGCCGCCGCCGTCAGCAGGATCGGCCGACGGCGGTGGTTGGTCGCCTCCACCACCGCATCCCAGGGCGTGTAGCCCTGCTCCTCGAACTCGTCGATCTGGGTCACCAGGATCACCGAGTTGCGGATGATGATCCCGGCCAGGGCGAGGATCCCGAGGATCGCCACGAAGCCCATCGGCGTGCCCGTGGGCACCAGCGCCACCACCACGCCGATCAGCCCCAGCGGCGCGACGCTGACCACCAGGAACAGCTTCTGCACGCTGTGCAGCTGGATCATCAGGAAGGTCGCCATCAGGAACAGCATCAGCGGGATCACGGCGGCGATCGGCCCCTGGGCCTTGGCGCTCTCTTCCACCGTACCGCCAGTGGCCACGTCGTAGCCCACCGGCAGCTTGCCGGCGAAGTCATCGATGCTGGGCTTGAGTTCGGCCACCAGGTCGGTGGGCTGGATATCACCCACCACAGAAGCCTTGATGGTGATGGTCGGCTTGCGGTCGCGGCGCCACACCAGCGGCTGCTCCTGCTCGTAGCGCACGGTGGCGAAGGCCAGCAGCGGGATCGAGGTGCCGCTGGGCGTGACGATCTGCAGGTTCTGCAAGGTATCCGGCGAGCCGCGTTCGCTGTCCTCGGCGCGGGCCACCACATTGACCAGGTAGATGTTGTCGTTGACCTGGGTGACCTGCACGCCGCTGACGATGCTGTTCATCACGTTGGCCACGTCCTCGGACGACAGCCCCAACTGGCGCGCCTTGTCCTGGGCGATCTCGATGCGCAGCACCTTCCCGGGCTCGTTCCAGTCGTAGATCATCTCGCCGATGTGCTCGTTGCTGTCGAGCAGGGTCGCCAGCTCGATGGCATGCCGGCGCACCTGGTCGATATCCTTGCCGCTGACCCGGTACTGGATCGGCCGGCCCACCGGCGGGCCCATCTCCAGCGACTGGACGTTGGTGCCGACGCCGACGAACTCCTCGTGCAGCAGCTTCTGCAGGCGCTCCATCATGCCGGCGCGCTCCTCGAAGCCCTTGCTGACGATCACCAGCTGGGCGTAGTACGGGTTCTGCAGTTGCTGGTCGAGGGGCAGGTAGAAGCGGATCGCGCCCTGGCCGATGTAGGTGCTCCAGCGCACCAGGTCCGGGTCGTCCTTGATCCTCGCCTCCAGGCGGTCGACGACCTTGCGCGTCTCCTCGATCGAGGCGTTCTGCGGCAGGTTGAGGTCGACCAGGATTTCCGGGCGGTCCGACGACGGGAAGAACTGGTTCTGCACGAAGCGCATGCTGAAGATCGACAGGGCGAACAGCAGCACCGTGCCGATGATGGTCAGCCAGCGATGGCGCATGCACCACAGCAGCCCGCCCTCGAACGCCCGGCCGACGCGCCCGGGTTCTGCCTCATGAGGCTTGAGCTTGCTGCTGCTGAGAATGTGCACGCCCAGCACGGGAGCGAAGAACACCGCCACCACCCAGGACACCAGCAAGGCCACGGCGATCACCGCGAACAGGGTGTAGGTGTACTCGCCCGCGGAACTGGCGTTGAGGCCGATCGGCACGAAGCCGGCCACCGTCACCAGGGTGCCGGTGAGCATGGGGAACGCGGTGGAGGTATAGGCGAAGGTGGCCGCCTGCTCCTTGCTCTCGCCCATTTCCAGGCGCGTGACCATCACCTCGACGGTGATCATCGCGTCGTCCACCAGCAACCCCAGGGCGATGATCAGCGCACCGAGCGAGATCCGCTGCATGGTGATGTCGCTGTACTCCATGAACACGAAGACCATCGCCAGCACCAGCGGAATCGAGCAGGCCACCACCAGCCCCGCGCGAATGCCCAGGCTGACGAAGCTCACCGCCAGCACGATCACCACCGCCTCGAACAACGCGCTGGTGAAGCCGCCGACGGCCTGCTTGACCACCACAGCCTGGTCGGACACGTTGTGCACGCCCACGCCCACCGGCAGGTCGCGAACGATGCTGTCCATCCGTGCTTTCAGGGCCGCGCCGAACACCTCGATGTTGGCGCCGGCCTTCATGCCGATCGCCAGGCCGATGGCGGTCTGGCCATTGAAGCGGAACATCGGCGACGGCGGGTCGACGTAGCCGCGCTCGATATCGGCGATATCGGCCAGGCGGAAGAACCGGTCGTTGATACGCAGGTTCACCGTCTCCAGGTCCTTCTCCGAGGCGAATTGCCCGGTGGTGCGCACCGAGATGCGCTCGGGGCCCGCCTCGATCACCCCGGCCGGGGTCACCGCGTTCTGCTGCTGCAGGGCCTGCATGGCCTGGCGCTGATCGATGCCCAACGCGGCCAGCTTGCGGGTGGAGAAGTTCAGGTAGAGCACTTCGTCCTGGGTGCCGATCAGCTCGACCTTGCCGATATTGGGCACTTCGCGCACTTCGGCCCGCGCCACTTCCACGTAGTCGCGCAGTTGGCGCAGGGTGAGGCCGTCGGCGGTGAAGGCGTAGATCGAGCCGAACACGTCGCCGAACTCGTCGTTGAAGCCAGGGCCCTGGATGCCCGCGGGGAACTGCCCGCGAATATCCTGGATCTTCTTGCGCACCTGGTACCAGATCTCGGGAATGTCCTTGGCCTTGGTGGTGTCGCGCAGGTAGACGTAGACGGTGGACTCGCCGGGGCGGGTGTAGCTTTTCACGTAGTCGAGGGAGTCGAGCTCCTCGAGCTTCTTCTCGATGCGGTCGGTGACCTGGTACAGGGTCTCGTCCTGGGTGGCGCCGGGCCAGCGGGTCTGGATGACCATGGTCTTGATGGTGAAGGACGGGTCTTCCTCACGGCCGAGGTTGAAGTAGGAGAAGATCCCCATCAGCAGGCCGACGAACATCAGGTACCAGACGAAGGACTGGTGCTTCAGCGCCCATTCCGAGAGGTTGAAGCTTCCTTTCATTGCACGTCCTCATCGAAGGTGACCTTCTGGCCGGGCTTGAGGCTGTTCACTCCAGCCGTCACCACCCGCTCGCCGGGTTGCACGCCGGAGGCCAGGACGAAGCTGTCGGCGGTACGCCCGATCAGCGTGACGTCACGGGTAGCCACGGTTTTCTGTTGCGGGTCGACCACCCACACCTGGGTCTTGCCGTCGCGTTCGAGCAACGCCGTCAGCGGCAGCTGGCTGCGCGGGCTCACCGCCGAGGTCAGGGTGACACTGATCGCAGTGCCCAGATGGAAGGCATCGGGGGTGCTGGCCAGGGTCAACCGCGCACGCCGGGTACGGGTGGTGGCATCCGCCTGTGGCTCCAGTTCACGCAGCGTGGCGGTGGTGTTGATACTGGGGTCGAGCTGCGAGGCGACGGTGAAAGTGAGCCCCTTGTTCAACTGTTCAGCGAGCGGGATCGGCAGGTCGATCACCGCCTCCTTGATGTCGGGACGGGCCAGGGTGACCACCGCCTGGCCGGCGCTTACGGTCTGCCCCGCCTCGGCCTGCCAGGCGGTGACCACCGCCGCGTGGTCGGTGCGCAGGGTGCTGTAGTCGAGCTGGTCGCGGGCCTGGCTGACCGCCGAACGCGCCTGTTCCAGCGCGGCGCCGGTGGTCTTCAGGTCGGTCTGGGCGATGTCCAGCTGGGCCTGGGCGCCGACGCCACGGTCGTACAGCTGCTGCTGGCGGCGGGCATTGGCCTGGGCGTTGATCCATTGCGCCTGGACCTTGGCCAGGTCGCCTTCGGCGGCCCGCAGCTGGTTCTGCTGGTCGGTCGGGTCAAGGGTGGCCAGGGTATCACCCGGGTTCACCCGGGCGCCCACGTCCAGCCAGCGCCGGGCGATGCGCCCGGACACCCGGAACCCCAGGGTACTTTCGAAGCGGGCCTGAATGGCGCCGGCAAAGCGGCCCATTTGCGACTGCACCTGGGGTTCGACCAGGGTCGACAGCACCGGGCGCACCGCCTCGGGCTGCACCTCCTCGCCGCCGCAGGCAACCAGCACCAGGCTGGCGGACAGTATCAACAGCTGGCGCTTCATGGCGCGGCTCCTCCGTCCTTGGCGCTGACCTTCTCGACCTGCATGCCCGGGTGCAGCAGTTGCCCACCCCCCACCACCACGGTTTCACCGCCCTTGATACCGTCGGCGATCACCACCTTGCCGGTGAGGTAGCGCGCCACCTGGACCTTGCGCAGTTCGACCTTGTCGCCCTCACCCACCACCCACACCGCTGGGTCCTTCAGCGCCTTGGTCAGCGCCGCCCAGGGCAGCTCGATGCTGGGCCGGCCCTGGGTGTTGCCGGTGGCCGTGACCGGCGAGCCCAGTTGCATGCCGGCCGGCACGTTGCGCAGCGCGACCTTGACCTGCACCGTGCCGCTCTCGGCGGACACCGTCGGGGTGATCTCGCGGACCCGGCCCTCGGCCTTGATCGCCGGGTTGTCCAGCAGGCTGACCACGACGCCCTCGTCGCTGGGCGCTTTCACCAGCAGCGCTTCATAGACATTGAACACCGCATCGCGGTCGCCATCGACGGCCAGGCTGAAGATCGGCATGGTCGCCTGCACCACCTGGCCGACCTCGGCCTGGCGCGCGGTGATCACCCCGGCGGCCTCCGACACCAGCGCCGTGTAGCTCAACTGCTCGTTGGCGTTGGCCAGTTGCGCCTGGGCGGCCTTGAGCGCACTCTGGCTGCTGCGCAGGGCGGCTTCGGCGGAATCGTATTCACTCTGGCTGGTGTAGCCCTTGGGCAGGAGCTTCTGCTGGCGCACGAACGCGGCGCTGGTCTGGGTGACCCGGGCCTGCTCGGCGAACACCTCGGCCTTGGCGGAATCGACCGTGTTCTGCAGGTCTTTCGGGTCCAGGCGCGCCAATACTTGATTGGCTTTCACGTGGTCACCCACATCGACGCTGCGCGCGATGATCTTGCCGCCCACGCGGAACGAAAGGTCGGTCTGCACCCTTGCCTGCACATCGCCGGTCAAGGTGACCCTGGCGGCGAAATCGGTGGGCTGCACCTGTTGCACCGCCACCCTGGGCAACACCGGCCCGGCTTGCTCCTTGCCACAACCCGCAAGCATGAACAGCAGCCCCAGGCAAACGACCATCGGCAGACGTATTACCGTCATGCAGGCTCCTTGCTTCGACAAAGGGTGAGAGGGATGCGTTTGAAGCGTAGATCAGGGATGGACAAACGGCACCGATGTCGGCCCAACAAAGCGAAACGCTATCGGCGATAATGCCAGCCTGACGCTCAAGGACCCCGCCGATGCTGACCACCCTGGCCATTGCCAACTACCGCTCGATCAACCAGCTGGTGATGCCGCTCGGGCGGCTCAACGTGATCACCGGTGCCAACGGCAGCGGCAAGTCCAACCTGTACAAGGCCTTGCGCCTGCTGGCCGAGACCGCCCGCGGCGGCGTGGTCAACGCGCTGGCTGCCGAGGGCGGGCTGGAGTCGACCTTCTGGGCCGGCCCCGAGAAGCTCACCCGGCGCATGCTCAACGGCGAGGTACCGGTGGAAGGCGGGCCACGCCAGCAGGCCAGGCGCCTGAAGATGGGTTTCGCCGGCGAAGACTTCGGCTACGCGATCAGCCTCGGCCTGCCCGAACCCAGCCGGTCGAAGTTCGCCCTGGACCCGCAGATCAAGCAGGAGACAATCTGGGCCGGCCCCCTGTGCCGCCCGGCCAGCCAGCTGGTGCAGCGCAACGCAGGGATGGTCAAGGCCCGCGACGGGCGCCAATGGCAGGTGCTGCACCAGCACATGACCGAGTTCGACAGCCTGTTCGACCAGGTCGGCAGCCTCCAGGGCTCCCCCGAAGTGCCGCATCTGCGCGAGCAGATCCGCAGCTGGCGCTTCTACGACCATTTCCGTACCGATGCCGAAGCCCCTGCCCGGCAGTCACGGCTGGGCACGCGCACGCCGGTGCTGCACCACGACGGCCGCGACCTTGCGGCCGCCCTGCAGACCATCGACGAGATCGGCGACCTGCAGGCGCTGCAGGATGCGGTGGGTGACGCCTTTCCCGGCGCCCGGCTTGCGGTCGACGCCCAGCCCGGCGGGCTGTTCGGCCTGCGTTTCCACCAGGCCGGGCTGCTGCGGCCGCTGAGCGCTGCGGAGCTGTCCGACGGGACCTTGCGCTACTTGTTGCTGGTGGCGGCCCTGCTCACGCCGCGCCCACCAAGCATGATGGTGCTCAACGAGCCGGAGACCAGCCTGCACCCGGACTTGTTGCCGGCACTGGCGCGCCTGATCCGCCGCGCGGCGCGGGAATGTCAGGTCTGGGTGGTGTCGCACGCGCCCCGGCTGGTGGCGGCGCTGGAGGAGGATGACGACTGCAACTCGATCCACCTGGAGAAGACCTTGGGGCAGACCGGTATCGTCGGGCAGGGCATGCTGGATGAACCGGCCTGGAACTGGCCGGATCAAGGCTGAACAGACACAACCCGTAGGAGCCAGCCTTG
>NZ_JARPQB010000073.1 GCF_029478665.1 Pseudomonas entomophila | reverse complement strand
CCATCCGTGAAGGCGGTCGTACCGTCGGCGCCGGCGTCGTAGCAAAAATTATTGAATAAGTAGTTGATTTAAATGATCAGGCCGGTATAATGGCCGGCCTGATACAGCGTTATAGGTCAGTAGCTCAATTGGCAGAGCGACGGTCTCCAAAACCGTAGGTTGGGGGTTCGATTCCCTCCTGACCTGCCATTCACCTCGGTGTGATTGGCTTTCTTCTCACAGGATCCTCCTCGATGACTCCCAAAACTGAAGCCCAAGAATCGCGTTTTGATCTGTTCAAGTGGCTCGCTGTTGTTGCATTGGTAGTCGTAGGCGTTGTGGGTAATCAGTATTACTCCGCCTCTCCGATCCTGTATCGCGTACTCGTCCTGCTCGCCTTGGCTGCAGTCGCTGGCTTCGTTGCCTTGCAGACCGCCAAAGGCAAGTCGTTCTTTGCGCTGGCGAAGGAAGCTCGTACCGAGATTCGTAAAGTCGTGTGGCCAACTCGCCAAGAAACCACTCAGACCACGCTGATTGTCGTGGCTGTAGTTCTGGTTATGGCGCTGCTGCTGTGGGGGCTCGATTCCCTGCTCGGCTGGTTGGTCTCCTTGATCGTTGGCTAAGGGTGTCTCGTGGCTAAGCGTTGGTATGTTGTTCATGCTTACTCGGGTTACGAGAAGCATGTCATGCGCTCCCTGATCGAGCGTGTCAAGCTGGCTGGCATGGAAGACGAGTTCGGCGAGATCCTGGTCCCGACCGAAGAAGTCGTCGAAATGCGCAATGGCCAGAAGCGCAAGAGCGAGCGCAAATTCTTCCCTGGCTATGTATTGGTCCAGATGGAAATGAACGAAGGGACTTGGCACCTTGTCAAGGATACCCCTCGGGTCATGGGTTTCATTGGTGGTACCGCAGACAAGCCTGCGCCTATCACTGATAAAGAAGCTGAGGCCATCCTGCGTCGCGTAGCCGACGGCAGTGACAAGCCGAAGCCGAAGACGCTGTTCGAGCCGGGTGAAGTGGTTCGCGTCATTGACGGTCCCTTCGCTGACTTCAACGGTAGCGTCGAAGAGGTCAACTACGAGAAGAGCCGTCTGCAGGTTGCAGTGCTCATTTTCGGTCGCTCTACTCCGGTGGAGCTCGAGTTCAGCCAGGTCGAGAAGGTCTAGCGGAACGCAGCATCCCATACCCCGCAGCCCTATGTGCTGCGGGGTTTTGTCGTCACTGGGATAAAACGCAAGTCATCCGGGGAGCCATCTGGCGTTCGTACCCGATTTTGGAGTAGCTCATGGCTAAGAAGATTCAGGCTTACATCAAGCTGCAAGTAAAGGCCGGCCAGGCCAACCCAAGCCCACCCGTTGGTCCAGCACTGGGTCAACACGGTGTGAACATCATGGAATTCTGCAAGGCCTTCAACGCCCGTACTCAGGGTCAAGAGCCAGGTCTGCCGACTCCAGTGATCATCACTGTCTACAGTGACCGTAGCTTCACCTTCGAAACCAAGAGCACCCCTGCCTCGGTTCTGCTGAAGAAGGCTGCTGGCCTGACCAGCGGTTCGGCTCGCCCGAACACCGTCAAGGTCGGTACCGTTACCCGTGCTCAGCTGGAAGATATCGCCAAGGCTAAGCAGGCTGACCTGACCGCCGCTGACCTGGACGCAGCTGTACGCACCATCGCTGGCTCTGCCCGCAGCATGGGCCTGAACGTGGAGGGTGTGTAATGGCTAAGCTGACCAAGCGTCAAAAGGCAATCGCCGAGAAAATCGAAGCAGGCAAGGCCTACAACTTCGAAGAAGCTGCAGCTCTGCTGGCTTCGCTGCCGGCTGCCAAGTTCGTGGAATCCTACGACATCGCCGTTAACCTCGGTGTTGATCCGCGTAAATCCGACCAGGTCGTTCGTAGCGCTACCGTGCTGCCACACGGCACTGGCAAGACCGTACGCGTTGCCGTCTTCACCCAGGGTCCAGCTGCTGAAGCCGCTCTGGCTGCCGGCGCTGACCGTGTAGGCATGGACGATCTGGCTGCCGAAATGAAAGGCGGCGACCTGAACTATGACGTCGTCATCGCATCGCCTGATGCCATGCGCGTTGTGGGCCAGCTGGGTCAGGTGCTGGGTCCTCGCGGCCTGATGCCAAACCCGAAAGTCGGTACCGTTACTCCAGACGTAGCCACTGCCGTGAAAAACGCCAAGGCTGGTCAGGTTCGCTACCGTACCGACAAGAACGGTATCATTCACACCTCCGTTGGCAAGATTGGCTTCGAAGCCGGCAAGCTGAAGGAAAACGTTGAAGCCCTGATCGCTGATCTGAAGCGTATCAAGCCAGCTTCCTCGAAAGGTATCTACGTCAAGCGCGTAACCCTGAGCACCACCATGGGCCCAGGTCTGATCATCGATCAGAGCTCGCTGGACGTTTAAGAACATGGCGGCGCGACCTGTCGCGCCGCCAGCAAAAATTGGGGTCCCTGCCTGGCGGGGGCTATCCAAGACCGTAGGCGGCGCAAGCCTTAAAATACCAGCCCACGCAGATGGTGCTCCCGATTCGTTACCGAATCAGACACCAAAACGACATCCGGCTTCGGCCAGATGAAACGGTAAAAACCAGGAGTAAACCCGTGGCAATTAAACTCGAAGACAAGAAGGCCATCGTCGCTGAAGTCAACGAGGCTGCCAAAGTCGCTCTGTCCGCTGTCGTGGCTGATGCCCGTGGTGTGACTGTAGGCGCAATGACCGGACTCCGTAAAGAGGCTCGTGAAGCTGGCGTATACGTACGTGTCGTACGTAACACCCTGCTCAAGCGCGCTGTTGCTGACACTGAATTCAGTGTCCTCAACGACGCCTTCACTGGCCCGACCCTGATCGCGTTCTCCAACGAGCACCCGGGCGCCGCCGCCCGTCTGTTCAAAGAATTCGCCAAGGGTCAGGACAAGTTCGAGATCAAGGCAGCTGCGTTTGACGGCAAGTTCATTGCAGCGAACCAGATCGACGTGTTGGCTACCCTGCCGACCCGCGACGAAGCTATTGCAAAACTGATGAGCGTGATCCAAGGCGCCACCAGCAAGCTGGCTCGTACTCTGGCAGCCATTCGCGACCAGAAAGAAGCTACCGCTGCCTAAGGCACGCGAAACTCTTTCAAAATCATTCGTTTAATTTGATGGCTGCGTAAGCTGTCACCCCAATACAGGATTTAAGTCATGTCCCTGACTAACGAGCAAATCATCGAAGCAATCGGCCAGAAAACCGTTCTGGAAATTGTTGAGCTGATCAAAGCCATGGAAGAAACCTTCGGCGTTACCGCTGCTGTTGCCGCTGCTGGCCCAGCTGCTGCTGCTGCCGTTGTTGAAGAGCAGACCGAGTTCAACGTTGTCCTGGTTGAAGCCGGCGAGAAGAAAGTGAACGTGATCAAGGCCGTTCGCGAACTGACCGGTCTGGGCCTGAAAGAAGCCAAAGAGAAAGTCGATGGCGCTCCTCAGGTTGTAGCTGAAGGCGTTTCGAAAGAAGCCGCTGAAGACGCTAAGAAGAAGCTGGAAGAAGCAGGCGCCAAAGTCGAGCTGAAGTAATTTCGACTTTGCGACTCCAGTCCGAGCGTTGAGCGAAGGGCTGATGGCTGGTGGCTTATGCCACCGGCCTTTTTCCGTTATTGGTGGCCGATCAGGTCGGCCCCGATAACGAGTGGTAACCACCAAAACGGTGGCGCAAACCAAGGGGTTTGCACGATTTTCTGGCTGCTCCCGCCGGGAGATGCCAAACAAGCAGGTGACCAAGCTGGGGAATGCTGATGGCTTACTCATACACTGAGAAAAAACGTATCCGCAAGGACTTTAGCAAGTTGCCGGACGTCATGGATGTGCCTTACCTCCTGGCCATCCAGCTGGATTCGTATCGCGAATTCCTGCAGGCGGGAGCATCCAAGGATCAGTTCCGCGACGTCGGTCTGCATGCGGCCTTCAAATCGGTATTCCCGATCATCAGCTACTCCGGCAATGCTGCCCTGGAGTACGTCGGCTATCGCCTGGGCGAGCCGGCCTTCGATGTGAAGGAATGTGTCCTGCGCGGTGTGACCTTCGCGGTCCCGCTGCGGGTGAAGGTGCGCCTGATCATCTTCGACAAGGAATCGTCGAACAAAGCGATCAAGGACATCAAAGAGCAAGAAGTCTACATGGGTGAAATCCCCCTGATGACTGAAAACGGTACCTTCGTTATCAACGGTACCGAGCGTGTAATCGTATCTCAGCTGCACCGTTCGCCGGGTGTGTTCTTCGACCACGACCGTGGCAAGACCCACAGCTCCGGCAAGCTGCTGTACTCCGCGCGCATCATCCCTTACCGCGGTTCCTGGCTGGACTTCGAGTTCGACCCGAAGGACTGCGTGTTCGTGCGTATCGACCGTCGCCGCAAGCTGCCGGCCTCGGTACTGCTGCGAGCTCTGGGTTACAGCACTGAAGAAGTGCTCAACACCTTCTACACCACCAACGTGTTCCACCTGTCCGGCGAAAAACTCAGCCTGGAACTGGTGCCGCAGCGTCTGCGTGGTGAAGTCGCGGTCATGGACATCCATGATGAAAGCGGCAAGGTCATCGTCGAGCAGGGGCGCCGTATTACCGCGCGCCACATCAACCAGCTGGAAAAAGCTGGCGTGAAAGAGCTGGACGTACCGCTGGAATACGTACTGGGCCGCACCACCGCCAAGGCGATCGTGCATCCGGCTACCGGCGAGATCCTGGCCGAGTGCAACACCGAGCTGACCACCGACTTGCTGGTCAAGATCGCCAAGGCCCAGGTCGTTCGCATCGAGACGCTGTACACCAACGACATCGACTGCGGTCCGTTCATCTCGGACACCCTGAAGATCGACACCACCAGCAACCAACTGGAAGCGCTGGTCGAGATCTATCGCATGATGCGTCCAGGCGAGCCGCCAACCAAGGACGCCGCCGAAACGCTGTTCAACAACCTGTTCTTCAGCGCTGAGCGTTACGACCTGTCCGCCGTCGGCCGCATGAAGTTCAACCGTCGTATCGGTCGTACCGAGATCGAAGGTTCGGGCGTGCTGAGCAAGGAAGACATCGTCGAGGTCTTGAAGACCCTGGTCGATATCCGTAACGGCAAAGGCATCGTCGACGACATCGACCACCTGGGTAACCGTCGCGTCCGTTGCGTCGGCGAGATGGCCGAGAACCAGTTCCGTGTTGGCCTGGTGCGTGTCGAGCGCGCGGTCAAAGAACGTCTGTCGATGGCTGAAAGCGAAGGCCTGATGCCGCAGGACCTGATCAACGCCAAGCCGGTAGCGGCGGCGGTGAAAGAGTTCTTCGGCTCGAGCCAGCTCTCGCAGTTCATGGACCAGAACAACCCGCTCTCCGAGATCACCCACAAGCGTCGTGTCTCCGCACTCGGCCCTGGCGGTCTGACTCGTGAGCGTGCTGGCTTCGAAGTTCGTGACGTACACCCGACCCACTACGGCCGCGTGTGCCCGATCGAAACGCCGGAAGGTCCGAACATCGGTCTGATCAACTCCCTGGCCGCTTACGCTCGCACCAACCAGTACGGCTTCCTGGAAAGCCCGTACCGCGTGGTGAAAGAGGGTGTGGTCAGCGACGACATCGTGTTCCTGTCGGCGATCGAAGAAGCGGATCACGTCATTGCACAGGCTTCGGCCGCGATGAACGAGAAGAAGCAACTGATCGACGAGCTGGTGGCTGTTCGTCACCTGAACGAATTCACCGTCAAGGCGCCGGAAGACGTCACCCTGATGGACGTTTCGCCGAAGCAGGTAGTCTCGGTCGCAGCGTCGCTGATTCCGTTCCTCGAGCACGACGACGCCAACCGTGCGTTGATGGGTTCGAACATGCAGCGTCAGGCTGTACCAACCCTGCGTGCCGACAAGCCGCTGGTCGGTACCGGCATGGAGCGCAACGTTGCCCGTGACTCCGGTGTCTGCGTGGTGGCTCGCCGCGGTGGTGTGATCGACTCGGTCGACGCCAGCCGTATCGTCGTTCGCGTCAATGACGACGAAGTCGAGACTGGCGAAGCAGGTGTGGATATCTACAACCTGACCAAGTACACCCGTTCGAACCAGAACACCTGCATCAACCAGCGTCCGCTGGTGAGCAAGGGTGACAAGGTTCAGCGCAGCGACATCATGGCTGACGGCCCGTCCACCGACATGGGTGAGCTGGCACTGGGTCAGAACATGCGTATCGCGTTCATGGCGTGGAACGGCTTCAACTTCGAAGACTCCATCTGCCTGTCCGAGCGTGTGGTTCAGGAAGACCGCTTCACCACGATCCACATCCAGGAACTGACCTGTGTGGCGCGTGACACCAAGCTTGGCCCAGAGGAAATCACCGCGGACATCCCGAACGTGGGTGAAGCTGCGCTGAACAAGCTGGACGAAGCCGGTATTGTCTACGTGGGTGCCGAAGTCGGCGCTGGCGACATCCTGGTCGGCAAGGTCACTCCGAAAGGCGAGACCCAGCTGACTCCGGAAGAGAAACTGCTGCGCGCGATCTTCGGCGAGAAGGCCAGCGACGTCAAAGACACCTCCCTGCGCGTACCGACCGGTACCAAGGGCACCGTCATCGACGTACAGGTCTTCACCCGTGATGGCGTCGAGCGCGACAGCCGCGCCCTGGCCATCGAGAAGATGCAGCTGGACGAGATCCGCAAGGACCTCAACGAAGAGTTCCGCATCGTCGAAGGCGCGACCTTCGAGCGTCTGCGTGCAGCCCTGAACGGCCAGGTGGTCGACGGTGGCGCGGGCCTGAAGAAAGGTACCGTGATCACTGACGACGTGCTGAACGGTCTGGAACACGGCCAGTGGTTCAAACTGCGCATGGCGGAAGATGCACTGAACGAGCAGCTGGAAAAGGCTCAACAGTACATCGTCGATCGCCGTCGCCTGCTGGACGACAAGTTCGAAGACAAGAAGCGCAAGCTGCAGCAGGGCGATGACCTGGCACCGGGCGTACTGAAGATCGTCAAGGTCTACCTGGCCATCCGCCGTCGCATCCAGCCGGGTGACAAGATGGCCGGTCGTCACGGTAACAAGGGTGTCGTCTCGGTGATCATGCCGGTAGAAGACATGCCGCACGACGCAAACGGTACTCCGGTCGACGTCGTACTGAACCCGCTGGGCGTACCTTCGCGTATGAACGTCGGTCAGATCCTTGAAACCCACCTGGGCCTCGCGGCCAAGGGCCTGGGCGAGAAGATCGACCGCATGATCGAAGAGCAGCGCAAGGCCGCTGAACTGCGTACCTTCCTCACCGAGATCTACAACGAGATCGGTGGTCGTCAGGAGAACCTGGAAGAGTTCACCGACGAAGAGATCATGGCTCTGGCAAACAACCTGAAGAAAGGCGTGCCTATGGCCACTCCAGTCTTCGACGGTGCCAAGGAGCGTGAGATCAAGGCCATGCTGAAGCTGGCAGACCTGCCGGAAAGCGGCCAGATGCAGCTGTTCGACGGCCGCACCGGCAACAAGTTCGAGCGTTCTGTGACCGTTGGTTACATGTACATGCTCAAGCTGAACCACTTGGTGGACGACAAGATGCACGCGCGTTCCACTGGTTCCTACAGCCTGGTCACCCAGCAGCCGCTGGGTGGTAAGGCGCAGTTCGGTGGTCAGCGTTTCGGGGAGATGGAAGTGTGGGCGCTGGAAGCATACGGCGCGGCATACACCCTGCAAGAAATGCTCACAGTGAAGTCGGACGACGTGAACGGCCGTACCAAGATGTACAAGAACATCGTGGATGGCGATCACCGTATGGAGCCGGGCATGCCCGAGTCCTTCAACGTGTTGATCAAAGAGATCCGTTCGCTCGGTATCGATATCGATCTGGAAACCGAATAACACGTGACGCGAAGGGGAGTGGGGCGGTAACGCCCGCTCCCTGCTCCGCCAGGAGGAAAGGCCTTGAAAGACCTACTGAATTTGCTGAAAAACCAGGGTCAAGTCGAAGAGTTCGACGCCATCCGCATCGGTCTGGCGTCGCCTGAAATGATCCGTTCGTGGTCGTTCGGTGAAGTCAAAAAGCCGGAAACCATCAACTACCGTACGTTCAAGCCTGAGCGTGACGGCCTGTTCTGCGCCAAGATCTTTGGTCCAGTCAAGGACTACGAGTGCCTGTGCGGTAAGTACAAGCGCCTGAAACACCGCGGTGTGATCTGCGAGAAGTGCGGCGTTGAAGTCGCCCTGGCCAAGGTTCGTCGTGAGCGCATGGCGCACATCGAGCTGGCCTCGCCGGTTGCCCACATCTGGTTCCTGAAGTCGCTGCCGTCCCGTATCGGCCTGCTGATGGATATGACCCTGCGTGACATCGAGCGCGTGCTCTACTTCGAGAGCTACGTCGTTATCGACCCGGGCATGACCACCCTGGAAAAGGGTCAGCTGCTGAACGACGAGCAGTACTTCGAAGCGCTGGAAGAGTTCGGTGACGACTTCGATGCCCGCATGGGTGCCGAGGCTGTCCGCGAACTGCTGCACGCTATCGACCTGGAGCACGAGATCGGCCGCCTGCGCGAAGAGATTCCGCAGACCAACTCGGAAACCAAGATCAAGAAGCTGTCCAAGCGCCTGAAGCTGATGGAAGCTTTCCAGGGCTCGGGCAACCTGCCTGAGTGGATGGTTCTGACCGTCCTGCCAGTGCTGCCGCCGGACCTGCGTCCGCTGGTTCCGCTGGATGGCGGCCGCTTCGCGACCTCCGACCTGAACGATCTGTATCGTCGGGTGATCAACCGTAACAACCGTCTGAAGCGCCTGCTCGATCTGTCGGCACCGGACATCATCGTGCGCAACGAAAAGCGCATGCTGCAGGAAGCGGTAGACGCCCTGCTCGACAACGGCCGTCGCGGTCGCGCCATCACTGGCTCGAACAAGCGTCCGCTGAAGTCCCTGGCCGACATGATCAAAGGTAAGCAAGGTCGCTTCCGTCAGAACTTGCTCGGTAAGCGCGTGGACTACTCCGGCCGTTCGGTAATTACCGTGGGCCCGACCCTGCGTCTGCACCAGTGCGGTCTGCCGAAGAAGATGGCCCTCGAGCTGTTCAAGCCGTTCATTTTCGGCAAGCTGGAAATGCGTGGTCTGGCGACCACCATCAAGGCTGCCAAGAAGATGGTCGAGCGCGAACTGCCAGAGGTTTGGGACGTGCTCGCCGAGGTGATCCGCGAACACCCCGTGCTGCTCAACCGTGCACCGACCCTGCACCGTCTGGGTATCCAGGCATTCGAGCCGGTTCTGATCGAAGGTAAGGCCATCCAGCTGCACCCGCTGGTCTGTGCCGCGTACAACGCCGACTTCGACGGTGACCAGATGGCCGTTCACGTGCCGCTGACGCTGGAAGCCCAGCTGGAAGCGCGCGCGCTGATGATGTCGACCAACAACATCCTGTCGCCAGCCAACGGTGAGCCAATCATCGTTCCGTCGCAGGACGTTGTACTGGGTCTGTACTACATGACCCGTGAAGCCATCAACGCCAAGGGCGAAGGTCGCGTGTTCGCCGACCTGCAGGAAGTCGACCGCGTATTCCGCGCCGGCGAGGCCGCCCTGCACGCGAAAATCAAGGTCCGTATCAACGAGACCGTGAAAGACCGTGACGGCAGCATCACCAAGAACACCCGCATCGTCGACACCACTGTCGGCCGCGCGCTGCTGTTCCAGGTTGTACCGGCAGGCCTGCCGTACGACGTGGTCAACCAGCCGATGAAGAAAAAGGCGATCTCCAAGCTGATCAACCAGTGCTACCGCGTGGTTGGTCTGAAAGAGACCGTGATCTTCGCCGACCAGTTGATGTACACCGGTTTTGCCTACTCGACCATTTCCGGCGTTTCGATCGGTGTTAACGACTTCGTTATCCCGGACGAGAAAGCCCGCATCATCGGTACCGCTACCGACGAAGTGAAGGAAATCGAGAGCCAGTACGCCTCCGGCCTGGTAACCCAGGGCGAGAAGTACAACAAGGTCATCGACTTGTGGTCCAAGGCGAACGACGAAGTTTCCAAGGCGATGATGGCCAACCTCTCGAAAGAGAAGGTCATCGACCGCAATGGCGACGAAGTCGAGCAAGAGTCCTTCAACTCGATGTACATGATGGCCGACTCCGGTGCTCGTGGTTCCGCGGCCCAGATCCGTCAGCTGGCCGGTATGCGTGGCCTGATGGCCAAGCCGGACGGCTCGATCATCGAGACGCCGATCACCGCGAACTTCCGTGAAGGTCTGAGCGTACTGCAGTACTTCATCTCGACCCACGGTGCTCGTAAGGGTCTGGCGGATACCGCGTTGAAGACCGCGAACTCCGGTTACCTGACTCGCCGTCTGGTGGACGTTGCCCAGGATCTGGTCGTGACCGAGATCGACTGCGGCACCGAACAGGGCCTGCTGATGACCCCGCACATCGAAGGCGGCGACGTTGTCGAGCCGCTGGGTGAGCGTGTACTGGGTCGTGTCATCGCCCGTGACGTGTTCAAGCCAGGCACCGAGGACGTCATCGTTCCGGCTGGTACCCTGGTCGACGAGCAGTGGGTCGAGTTCATCGAGCTGAACAGCATCGACGAAGTGATCGTGCGTTCGCCGATCAACTGCGAAACCCGCTACGGCATCTGCGCCAAGTGCTACGGTCGCGACCTGGCTCGCGGTCACCAGGTGAACATCGGTGAAGCTGTCGGCGTTATCGCTGCACAGTCGATCGGTGAGCCGGGTACCCAGCTGACCATGCGTACGTTCCACATCGGTGGTGCTGCAAGCCGTACCTCGGCTGCCGACAGCGTCCAGGTGAAGAACGGCGGTATGGTGCGTCTGCACAACCTGAAGCAGGTCGTGCGCGCCGATGGCAACCTGGTTGCCGTATCGCGTTCCGGCGAGCTGGCCATTGCCGACGAATTCGGCCGTGAGCGTGAGCGCTACAAGCTGCCTTACGGTGCGGTGATTTCGGTCAAGGAAGGTGAGAAGGTCGAAGCTGGCGCCATCGTCGCCAAGTGGGACCCGCACACCCACCCGATCGTTACCGAACTGAAAGGTACCGTGACCTTCGTGGGCATGGAAGAAAACATCACCATCAAGCGCCAGACCGACGAACTGACCGGCCTGACCAACATTGAGGTGATGGACGTCAAGGATCGCCCTGCCGCTGGCAAGGAAATCCGTCCGGCGATCAAGATGGTCGACGCCAATGGCAAGGACCTGTACCTGCCTGGTACCGACGTACCGGCCCAGTACTTCCTGCCGGCCAACGCCCTCGTCGGTGTGGCTGACGGTGCCCAGATCGGCGTCGGTGACGTTATTGCGCGTATCCCGCAAGAAACGTCGAAAACCCGCGACATCACCGGTGGTCTGCCACGCGTTGCCGACTTGTTCGAAGCGCGTCGCCCGAAAGAAGCCTCGATCCTGGCTGAAGTCAGCGGCACCATCGCGTTCGGTAAAGAGACCAAGGGCAAGCGTCGTCTGGTCATCACTCCGACCGACGGTAGTGATCCGTACGAAGAGCTGATTCCGAAGTGGCGCCACCTGAACGTCTTCGAAGGCGAACAGGTAAACCGCGGCGAAGTTATCTCCGACGGCCCGAGCGATCCGCATGACATCCTGCGTCTGCTGGGTGTGAGCGCGCTGGCGAAGTACATCGTCAACGAGATCCAGGACGTTTACCGCCTGCAAGGCGTTAAGATCAACGACAAGCACATCGAGACCATCCTGCGTCAGATGCTGCGCAAGGTCGAGATCGCCGAGTCGGGTGACTCCAGCTTCATCAAGGGCGACCAGATGGAACTGACTCACGTACTGGTCGAGAACGAGCGTCTCGCCGGCGAAGACAAGTTCATCTCGAAATTCACCCGTGTGCTGCTGGGTATCACCAAGGCCTCGCTGTCCACCGAATCGTTCATCTCGGCGGCTTCCTTCCAGGAAACCACCCGCGTACTGACCGAAGCGGCGGTAACCGGCAAGCGCGATTACCTGCGCGGCCTGAAAGAGAACGTGGTCGTGGGTCGTCTGATCCCGGCCGGTACCGGTCTGGCCTACCACAGCGAGCGCAAGCGTCGCCGTGATGCCGACAAACCGCTGCGTGTGAGCGCCAGTGAGGTGGAAGCCGCACTGACCGAAGCGCTGAACTCGAGCGGTAACTAAGTACAGGGCTGGGCCCCGGCACCCCTCGCAAGACCATCGGCGACATGAATTGTTGCCGATGATCGGGCGGGGAGGGCCGGGGCCTCGTCTTGACTGGGTGCAAGATCCTCTTTAGACTTTTGTACCCTTAAATTTGGTGAGGCTCCGTCTCGCCAATTTTTGGCTTTCTTGCAAGACAATAGAGTCGCAAGACAATCAGTGGAGCTAGTAGATGGCAACTATCAACCAGCTGGTACGTCAGCCGCGTAAGCGTTCGGTCGAGAAGTCCGACGTTCCTGCGCTGCAGAACTGCCCGCAGCGTCGTGGCGTGTGCACCCGCGTGTACACCACCACGCCGAAAAAACCTAACTCGGCACTGCGTAAAGTATGCCGTGTGCGTCTGACCAACGGTTTCGAGGTTTCCTCGTACATCGGTGGTGAAGGCCACAACCTGCAAGAGCACAGCGTCGTCCTGATCCGTGGCGGCCGTGTAAAAGACTTGCCAGGTGTTCGTTACCACACCGTTCGCGGCTCTCTGGATACTTCGGGCGTCAAAGGCCGTAACCAGGGTCGTTCGAAGTACGGTACCAAGCGTCCGAAGTAATCGGTCGTTTGCAGACATCCATTTTTTTGAGTCGATAAGAGTAAGGTCGGGCGTGGGTCGAAAGACCTGGTCCCGGGCTAACCTGAAGACCGTTTGAGGGCTTATCATGCCAAGACGTCGTGTAGCAGCAAAACGTGAGATTCTTGACGATCCGAAGTACGGATCCCAGATCCTCGCCAAGTTCATGAACCACGTGATGGAAAGCGGCAAGAAGGCCGTAGCCGAGCGCATCGTTTACGGTGCCCTGGATACCGTCAAAGCACGCAAGAACAGCGACCCCCTGGAAATCTTCGAGAAAGCTCTCGACGCCATCGCTCCGCTGGTCGAAGTAAAGTCCCGCCGTGTCGGCGGTGCCACTTACCAGGTCCCGGTTGAAGTTCGTCCATCCCGTCGTAACGCTCTGGCAATGCGCTGGCTCGTAGACTACGCCCGCAAGCGCGGCGAGAAGTCGATGGCTCTGCGCCTGGCTGGCGAGCTGCTGGATGCTGCTGAAGGCAAGGGTGCTGCAGTCAAGAAGCGTGAAGACGTTCACCGTATGGCTGAAGCCAACAAAGCGTTCTCGCACTACCGCTTCTAATTCAAGCATCAATCATTTTGCGAGGGCTTTATGGCTCGTACTACAGCAATTAACCGCTACCGTAACATTGGTATCTGCGCGCACGTTGATGCGGGCAAGACTACCACTACCGAGCGGATCCTGTTCTACACAGGTCTGAGCCACAAGATGGGCGAGGTGCACGACGGCGCCGCGACCACCGACTGGATGGTGCAGGAGCAGGAGCGCGGTATCACCATTACCTCCGCTGCCGTTACCACCTTCTGGCAGGGCTCCCGTGGTCAGTACGACAACTACCGCGTAAACGTCATCGATACCCCCGGCCACGTTGACTTCACCATTGAAGTAGAGCGTTCGCTGCGTGTACTCGACGGCGCGGTCGTTGTGTTCTGCGGTACCTCCGGCGTTGAGCCGCAGTCCGAAACCGTATGGCGTCAGGCCAACAAGTACGGCGTTCCACGTGTTGTCTACGTGAACAAGATGGACCGTGCCGGTGCCAACTTCCTGCGCGTCGTAGGTCAGATCAAGAACCGTCTGGGTCACACCCCGGTTCCTGTTCAGCTGGCCATCGGTTCGGAAGATAACTTCCAGGGTCAGGTCGACCTGATCAAGATGAAGGCTATCTACTGGAACGACGACGACAAAGGCACCACCTACCGCGAGGAAGAAATTCCTGCGGACATGCTCGAGCTGGCCGAAGAGTGGCGCGCGAACATGGTGGAAGCTGCTGCCGAAGCCAACGAAGAGCTGATGAACAAGTACCTTGAAGAAGGTGAGCTGACCGTCGAAGAGATCAAGGCAGGCCTGCGCGCGCGCACCCTGGCCAGCGAGATCGTTCCGGCTGTCTGCGGTTCGTCGTTCAAGAACAAGGGCGTCCCCCTGGTTCTCGATGCCGTCATCGACTACCTGCCTGCTCCGACCGAGATCCCTGCAATCCAGGGTATCAACCCGGACGACAAGGAGCTGGACAAAGAAGATCCGGCTGTTCGTAAAGATGTGCGTCACGCTGACGACGACGAGCCGTTCTCGGCTCTGGCGTTCAAGATCGCGACTGACCCGTTCGTTGGTACTCTGACCTTCGTTCGCGTCTACTCGGGCGTTCTGGCCTCTGGTGACTCGGTCATCAACTCGGTCAAAGGCAAGAAAGAGCGCGTTGGTCGTATGGTGCAGATGCATGCCAACCAGCGTGAAGAGATCAAGGAAGTGCGCGCTGGCGACATCGCGGCACTGATCGGCATGAAGGACGTGACCACGGGCGAAACCCTGTGCAACGCCGACAAGCCAATCATTCTTGAGCGTATGGACTTCCCTGAGCCGGTTATTTCGCTCTCCGTAGAGCCGAAAACCAAGGCTGACCAGGAGAAGATGGGTATCGCACTGGGCAAGTTGGCCCAGGAAGACCCGTCGTTCCGCGTCAAGACCGACGAAGAAACCGGCCAGACCATCATCTCCGGTATGGGTGAGCTGCACCTGGACATCCTCGTTGACCGCATGAAGCGCGAGTTCAACGTTGAAGCCAACATCGGTAAGCCGCAGGTTTCGTACCGCGAGAAGATCACCAAGTCCGGCGTTGAGATCGAAGGCAAGTTCGTTCGTCAGTCGGGTGGTCGTGGTCAGTTCGGTCACTGCTGGATCCGTTTCTCGGAGCCGGATCAGGACGACAAGGGCAACATCACCGAAGGTCTGGTGTTCTCCAACGAAGTCGTTGGTGGTGTGATTCCTAAGGAATTCATCGCCCCGATCCAGAAGGGTATCGAAGAGCAGATGAAAAACGGCGTTGTTGCCGGTTATCCTCTGATTGGCCTGAAGGCCACGGTATTCGACGGTTCGTACCACGACGTCGACTCCAACGAAATGGCGTTCAAAATCGCTGCTTCGATGGCAACCAAGCAACTGGCCCAGAAGGGCGGTGGCGTGGTTCTCGAGCCGATCATGAAGGTCGAAGTTGTAACCCCGGAAGATTACCTGGGTGACGTGATGGGTGACCTGAACCGTCGTCGTGGTCTGGTCCAGGGTATGGATGAGTCGGTCTCTGGCCGTGTCGTCCGCGCTGAGGTTCCGCTGGGCGAGATGTTTGGTTACGCAACCGACGTTCGTTCCATGTCTCAGGGTCGCGCAAGCTACTCCATGGAATTCTCGAAATACGCTGAAGCTCCGTCGAACATCGTCGAAGCTCTCATTAAAAAACAAGGCTGATTCAGCCCCTTTAGGCTAGGAGTTCACTGTCGTGGCTAAAGAAAAATTTGATCGTTCCCTTCCCCACGTTAACGTCGGCACCATCGGCCACGTTGACCACGGTAAGACCACTCTGACCGCAGCTCTGACTCGCGTCTGCTCCGAAGTTTTCGGTTCGGCCGTCGTTG
>NZ_JARPQB010000072.1 GCF_029478665.1 Pseudomonas entomophila | reverse complement strand
AGCCGTCCATTTCCGGCTGATGGGCAACTTGTTCGGAGTTTCCTTAGCAGCAAGCAGAGAGGACGTAATGAATGTATTCAATGCCATTGTGGAGGCACGAAACATTATCCAAAACGCCGAGTACGAGCTGAATGACTTTATCTACTCCAAGCGTAAGCATATCGCCTTCGGCATTATTGAAAACGCGGCCACAGCCGCAGTCTCGTCCATCTTGTCTTTTTTGGTTTCGGTGCCGGCTCTAATCATTGGGGGCGTGCCTGCGGCTGTGACGGCAAGCGCAGTCACTGGCTTGGCCGTTAGCGTCGCCATACCGCCCCCTGCAATAACCCCGGACCTGAACACTGCAGAAAACATACAAGCCAAATCGAAGGGCTTCAGAGCGCTAATCGGAACCAAGGTGGAAAGTTTCCTCACCAAGGAAAATATCGCAGACAAAGGAGCAGATTACATGACAAACAGGGCTATGGACCTTGTCGTACATGTGGCTGACCAGGCTGTATCGGCTCCCTCCATATCAATAAGCACTCTGAAAAATATCGCTCTCGATGCCAGCAAAGCAGGAGCGCTTACGAAAGAGGACCTCCTTGGGCAGGCGAGAAAAAGCTTGGATAAAACAAGAAATGTACTGGAGAGCATCAACGATGAATTTACAACCGCATTCGAAAACCTCGGAAAACCAGTGACCAAAATTAACGGGACGTGGGAGGTGGTCAGCGCGGACGGCCCTGAGCATGCGTCAGACATAGGCATTGAAACAACCAAGCGCCTGATGCCATATATTCTTACGCGTTCAAAATATACAGACCAATTCAACCAGACCATGGCACGCTTGGGCGAATTAGGAAAAACGCTCAATCGCCTTGAGCAACGCCAGTTGAATAGCCACAAAAAGCATTAGTGTCCTGCCTCGGAAATACGTTCTCTTTTGGCGAGTGGCTTGGGTGTTCGGCCAAAACGCCGCGACGAGTCATGGCAGGGCTATGGCGAGGAGTGGCAACGCCGGCCGGGCGCCCAAGACGCCGCCAAAAGTGAACAACTTAGTTCCGAGACAGGACACTAGCCACTTCGCCGACAAACCAACTCAAACGGCCTTTTCCAATCCCGACGGGGCACGGTATCAAAGGTAATGACATAGACACCGCCGCCAGCAAGCCAGAGCGGCCATCGCCCGAAGCTTGCAGTAGCGTGCCCAGGCGGCGGTGCTCCTTCAGCCACCCGGTTCAGAAATTCAAAAATCAAATACCGGGTATTTCAACATTTAATTTGTGGATGCCACGAATAGGCTCTTATGCTGTCCACGCATCCCCTGCACGCACCGGCCGGTGTGGAGAAAGGCATGGGGAGAGAACAACAAGTCGAGACCGTTCATGTCGAAACCTTCCTACTTCGCCCCCCACGGTGGGCACCCGGCTCAGACCGAGCTGCTGACTGACCGTGCCATGTTCACCGAAGCCTATGCCGTCATCCCCAAGGGCGTGATGCGTGACATCGTCACCAGCCACCTGCCGTTCTGGGACAAGATGCGCATGTGGGTCATCGCCCGCCCGCTGACCGGCTTCGCCGAGACCTTCTCCCAGTACATCGTCGAAGTCGCCCCCGAAGGCGGCAGCGAGCGCCCTGAGCTGGACCCGAACGCCGAGGCGGTGCTGTTCGTGGTCGAAGGCCAGATCGACATCACCGTCGAAGGCAAGCACCACACCCTGGTACCGGGCGGCTACGCCTTCCTCGCGCCAGGCGCCGAGTGGAGCCTGCGCAACAACAGCAAGGCCAACGTCACCTTCCACTGGCTGCGCAAGCACTACCAGAAAGTCGAAGGCTTGCCGGTACCCGAGTCGTTCGTCACCCACCGTGACAACGCCACCGTCATCGAGATGCCGGGCACCGAAGGTGCGTGGAAGACCACCCGCTTCGTCGACATGGCCGACATGCGCCACGACATGCACGTCAACATCGTGACCTTCCAGCCGGGCGGCGTGATCCCGTTCGCCGAAACCCACGTCATGGAACACGGCCTGTACGTGCTGGAAGGCAAGGCCGTGTACCGCCTGAACCAGGACTGGGTCGAGGTCGAGGCCGGTGACTTCATGTGGCTGCGCGCCTTCTGCCCACAGGCCTGCTATTCCGGCGGCCCTGGCCCGTTCAGCTACCTGCTGTACAAGGACGTCAACCGCCACGTGCACCTGACGCTCAACCCGCAGCGCTGATCCTCTTCATCGGCAAGCCGCCTCCCCGTAGGAGCCGGCTTGCCGGCGAACCTCTCCCCGTGGCAACCCACCCATTTGCCGCGCATACTGGCCACTCATCCCCTCTCCACGCACGGTACCGGCCATGAACCGCTACCCCCTGCTCGCCGCCTTGCTGCTGTCAGCCACCGTCCTGGCCACCGATACCTGGAACCTGGCCTACGACCGCGAAGGCATCCGTGTCTACCTGAGTGCCGTCGCCGAATCGCCCTACCAGCAATTCCGGGGTGTCAGCACCATGAAGGCCAGCGTACGCACCCTCACCGACCTGCAGGAAAACCTGCGGGTGGCCTGCAAATGGCTGTATGCCTGCGATCAGATGCGCCTGCTCGATGTCGAAGGTGACAGCACCTGGGTCTACCTGACCACCAACCTGCCGTGGCCCACCCTGCCACGGGACATCGTGCTGAAAGTGCGCACCGAGCGCCTGGACAATGGTTCGCTGGTACGCCACCTGAGCGCCGAGCCTGGCAGGCTGCCCGAACAACCGGGCCTGATCCGCGTGCGTCATCTGCGGGGCGAATGGGTCATGAAGCCTCTGGGTGATCGGCTGACCGAGGTAACTTATGAACTGCAGGCCGACCCGGCAGGTGATGTCCCGGGCTGGTTGGCCAACCGCTTCGTGGTCGACGCCCCGGTCGTCACGCTCAGAACGCTCAGGGCCGTTGCCGAGCGGCAACCCTGATTTCCTGGCGCGGTCCATGTAGGAGCCGGCTTTGCCGGCGAACCAAGCGACGCGGTGGATGGCACTGGCCCTGCCGGTGTTCGCCAGCAAGGCTGGCTCCTACAGGGTATGCGTATGACACGGAATATTAGTTAGCCTGCTTCCTTTTTCACCACGCAGCAGCCATCATGGCGCCACGCCCCACCGCCTGCCCGCGAACGATCCCATGACCGCGCAACAGCCCACCTCCGGCATCACGCTGCAGATCCTCTCCATCGTCTTCTATACCTTCATTGCCTTTCTCTGCATCGGCCTGCCGATCGCGGTACTGCCTGGCCATGTGCACGACCAGCTGGGCTTCGGCGCGGTCATCGCCGGGTTGACCATCGGCCTGCAATACCTTGCCACCCTGGTCAGCCGCCCATTCGCCGGCCGGGTCGCCGACACCCTGGGCGGCAAGCGGGCCATTCGCTACGGGTTGTACGGTATCGCCGGTTGCGGCGCGCTGACGCTGCTCTCGGCCTGGGCCCTTGCATTGCCCTGGCTGAGCCTGGCGCTGTTGTTGGGCGGGCGCCTGCTGCTGGGGATCGCCCAGGGGCTGATCGGCGTCGCTACCTTGAGCTGGGGAATCGGCCAGGTGGGGCCTGAACACACCGCACGGGTGATCTCGTGGAACGGTATCGCCTCGTATGGCGCCATTGCCATCGGCGCGCCGGCTGGCGTCCTGCTGGTAGGCAGCCTGGGCTTCGTGGTGCTGGGGCCTGTCCTGCTGACGCTGGCGATAATGGCCCTGCTGGTGCTTCGCACTCGCCCTGAAGTGCAGGTGGTACGCGGTGAGCGCCTGCCGTTCTGGTCGGCGTTCGGCCGGGTCGCACCTTGCGGCCTGGGGCTGACCCTGGCATCGATTGGCTACGGCACCCTGACCACCTTCGTCACGCTCTACTATCTTGAACGCGGCTGGGTCGGCGCAGCCTGGTGCCTCAGCGCGTTTGGCCTGTGCTTCATCCTGTCGCGGCTGCTGTTCGTCAATGCGGTCAACCGCTTCGGTGGCTACAACGTAGCGGTCACCTGCATGGCCACAGAAGTACTGGGGCTGACCTTGCTGTGGTTGGCGCCCTCACCACTGTGGGCAATGCTGGGCGCCGGGCTGACCGGATTCGGGCTGTCGCTGGTGTACCCCGCCCTGGGCGTGGAGGCGATTCGCCAAGTCCCCAGCAGCAGCCGGGGCGCGGGGCTTGGCGCCTACGCGGTGTTCTTCGACCTGGCCCTGGCCATCGCGGGCCCATTGATGGGCGCGGTGGCCGTGCACCTGGGATACGCCTCGATCTTCGCGGTCGCCGCCCTGCTGGCGCTGTCAGGGGTGGCCCTGACCCTGCTGCTGGCCCGTCGCGGCTGAGCGCTCGGCCGGCTCCGGGGCGCCCAGCGCCTGGCTGAAGAACGCCGTGGTCTCGCTGCGCAGCGAGCGATGGATATGGCGGCGGTCGACGCCTTCGGCGTCCTTGCACAGCGCAGGCATGCGCAGGTGCTGGTCATCATCGCAGGGCGCCATGAACACGAAATGCCCAGCCCCGGAGAGCAAACGGTAGTCCGGCGTGACCGGTAGCTTGCGCGCCAGCGCATCGGCATTGTGCTCGAGGGCCAGCAACTGGTCGTTGTCACCGCTGTAGATCAGCGCGGGCACATGCACGCTCGCCAGGGCATGACGGCCGAACATCAGGCTCAACGGTGCCATCAGCATCACCGCCCCTACGCGCGGGTCGGCCCGTGGGGCCAGCTCGCTGTGGTCGGCGATCAGCACCCCATGGGTCTTGCAGGCATCGGCGTCCGTGGGGCGTTCCTGGCAGTAGCGACGCAGGCGCTCCAGGTCGGGCCGGGCGCCCGACAGGATCAACGCGGTTTCACCGCCCGCGGAGTAACCGATCACGCCAACCTTGCCATCGTTCAGATAAGGTGCCAGCAGCTTGTCTGCGCGCACCGCCGTGATCGCCGCGCTGATCTGCAAGGGGCGGCCGTAGAGATTGCTGAGGGTACCCAGCCGACTGTGATCCCGGCCATTGTCACCGGGGTGGACCACCGCCACCACCACGAACCCCTGCCGCGCCAGGCCATTGGCCAGGTCATGCAGGGCCATCGGGCTGCCGGCGTTACCGTGGGAGATGACCAGCAAGGGGAACTGCCCCATGGCCACCGGCGCCTCTTCTGCGACCCGGGTCTGATAGCCTTCGATGCGCAATGGGCGTGCTTCGCCGCTGGAGGGGTAGAACACCAGCGCCTGCATGGGCCGGGCATCCACCGGGTCAGTCAGGGTGAGCCGATGCAGCCCGGCCACCCACGGCGCGGCGTCGGCCTGGGCCATCAGGCTGCCGAGCAGCACACAGGTAATCAAGGTGAGGAATCTGTTCATGCGCAGGCGCTCCCACGCCCGCATGGCGGACGTACTCGCCAGCTTAGAACCCGTTGTGCTCAGCCAACATGAAAAAAGCATGAAAAAAAGCCGACCGGCGCCTTGGGGCGACGATCGGCTTTTTTATCGCCTCGATCAGGCTGCGGCGAACAGCTCGCCCGCGATCTGCGCCTGGGCGGCGTCGATGGCCTTGGCGCGGTGCTCAGGACCGTAGGCCAGGCCGTGGGCGCGAACGATCTCCAGGTCGGTGATACCGATGAAGCCCAGGAACACTTTCAGGAAGTCTTCGTGGCCGACGCCAGTCGGCTGGCCTTGGTGCAGGCCACCGGCAGTGGAAACCAGGATCACCTTCTTGTCACCGCACAGCCCTTCGGGGCCGGCTTCGGTGTAGCGGAACGTCTTGCCGGCGACGGCGACGCGGTCGATCCAGGCCTTGAGCTGGGTCGGCACGGTGAAGTTGTACATCGGCGCACCGATCACCACCGCGTCGGCGGCCAGGAACTCTTCCAGGGTTTCGGCGCTGAGCTTGGCTTCATGGGCTTGGGCGGCATCGCGCACGGCTTCAGGGGTGCCGGCGGCCACCAGGGTGGCGGCGGAGAAGTGGCTGATGGCGTCGGCGGCCAGGTCACGGTAGACCACTTCGATGCCTGGCTCGGCGGCTTTCCAGGCCTCGACCACTTCGCGGCTCAGCTGACGGGAGGCGGAATTGTCGCCCAGGATGCTCGAATCGATATGCAACAGTTTCATGGGACTCTCCTGTGAAAGAAGACCGCGGCGGTGGGCGATCACGATGGGGAGAATCCTATCGACACAGCGAATGACTGATAAGCCGGCAAAAACGCGCTAGATTGTTCCACTGGTGGAACAATGAGATTGTCATATGCAAGACCTCAACGACCTCTTCTACTTCGCCCGGGTGGTCGAAGCCGGTGGTTTCGCCGCCGCCGGGCGCCAGCTGGGCATCCCCAAGTCGCGTCTGTCGCGGCGCATCGCCGAGCTGGAGGAGCGCCTGGGCACGCGCCTGCTGCAACGTACTACCCGGCAACTCAAGCTCACGGCGGTTGGCGAGCGTTACCTGCATCATTGCCAGGCCATGTTGTTGGAAGCGGAAATGGCCGACGAAGTGGTGGCCAGCATGTCCAGCGAGCCCCGTGGCCGGTTGCGGGTGTCTTGCCCGGTGGCCCTGGCCCATGCCTTCCTGCCGGACGTGATCAGCCGCTTTCTCGCCCAGTACCCGCTGGTACAGCTGGACATGGTGCTGCTCAATCGCCGAGTGGACCTGATCTCGGAAGGCATCGACGTGGCCCTGCGGGTGCGTGACCTGGGCGATGAAGACCCGGCCCTGGTCACCCGTCGCCTGCGCCAGGCGCAGATGCAACTGGTGGCCGCGCCGGGGTTCGCCGATCACATCCGCGAACCGTCCGAATTGGCCACCCTACCGGTGCTCGGCGCAGCGGAGGCGGACCGCCTGGTACATTTCCGCCTGTTCGGCCCCAACGGGCGCCAGGAGGATGTCGCTCTCGAGCCGCGCCTGGCCATCGACGATTTTGTCGTGCGCAACGCAGCGGTGCGCGCGGGCCTGGGCTTCACCGCGCTGCCGAGCATGTTCTGCGAGCAAGAGCTGGAACGTGGCGAACTGGTTCGCCTGTTGCCAGACTGGTCGCTGCCGGGCGGCTACCTGCAAGCGGTCTACCCGCACCGGCGTGGATTACTGCCTGCGGTCAGGGTATGGATCGACCACCTGGCCGCCTCGTTCGAAGCCTGTGGAGAGCGTTATGTCTGAGAAAAGGATGACCGACGAGCAGGTTGCGGCGTATTGCCTGGGCCTGCCTGGAGCACGGGAAGATTACAAGTGGGGCGGGATCCGGGTGTTCTCGGTGGCGGGCAACAAGATGTTCGCGATACAGGGGTTGAACGGTGACGGGCTGGCGTTCAAGGTTGCCGACGAGTTGTTCCTGGGTTACTGCGATCGCCCGGGCATCCGCCCGGCGCCTTACCTGGCAAGGGCCAAGTGGATCAGCATGGAGCACCCCTACCCCATGGGCCGCGAGGAGCTCAGCGAGCTGCTGCGCCGCTCGCACCAACTGGTGGTGCGACGGTTGCCCAAGCGCTTGCAGGTGGGAATGTTGCTTACGGAGGGCGACGCGTCGTTGTAGGAGCCGGCTTGCCGGCGAACCAGGCGACGCGGTGGATGGCACCGGCCTTGCCGGTGTTCGCCGGCAAGGCCGGCTCCTACAGGGGGCCGCGATTACACCAGCCGACCCAACCAGCGCCCGCCCAGCAGCAGATGGTCGGCCCAGAACATCTGGTGCAACAGCACGATGCCCCAGAACACAGCCTGATACGACACCTTGCGGGTCTTGTGCCGGAACAACTGCTGCGCGAGCAGCGCCCCCGGCCAGCCCCCCAGAAGCTCACTTGCGTGCAGCACCTTTTCCGGGGTTCGCCAGGCCTGGGTACGCGCCTGCTGCTTGTCCTGCCAGTACAGCAGCAGGCTGACCAGGCTCACCGCCGGATACAACGCCAACGGTACCCAGGACTGGCCATTCAACCCCATCTGCAGGCCGCCCAGCACCGGCAACAGGCATAACCCAGCCAGTACCAGCAGTTTCAGGCGCGCATTGCGCACGCCTTCCTGCCCACGCGCCATCAGCCGTGCGCCGTCGACCAGTCGACCCAACCGAACTCCCAGGTCGCCAGGATCAGCAGGCCAAAGGCGATGCGGTACCAGGCGAACACCGCGTAGCTATGGTTGGCGATGAACTTGAGCAGGGCACGCACGGCGATCATGGCAAAGATGAACGAGACCACGAAGCCCAGGGCGAACACCGGCAAGTCACCTGGCTGGAAAAGCTCACGGTACTTGTAGCCTGAGTAGACCGCCGCCCCGACCATGGTCGGCATGGCCAGGAAGAACGAAAACTCGGTGGCAGCCTTGCGTGACAGGCCGAACAGCAGGCCACCAATGATGGTCGAGCCGGAGCGCGAGGTCCCCGGGATCATTGCCAGGCACTGGACGAAACCGATCTTCAACGCGTGGTGCCAGCTCATCTCGTCGACATGGTCGACCTCGATGCGGTGCTGGCGACGCTCCGCCCACAGCATGATCACCCCGCCGACCACCAGCGCCGCAGCCACGGTGATGGGGTTGAACAGGTACTCATGGATCAGGTCGGCGAACAGCACCCCCAGCACCACCGCCGGGAAGAAGGCGATCAGCAGGTTGGCGGTGAACCGCCGGGCGGGCGCCTGGGTGGGTAGCCCCAGCACCACATCGAAGATCTTGCGGCGGAACTCCCACACCACGGCGAGGATGGCGCCGAGCTGGATGATGATGTTGAACGCCATGGCGCGCTCACCACCAAAGTTGATCAAGTCAGCGACGATGATCTGGTGCCCGGTGCTTGAAATCGGCAGGAACTCCGTCAGGCCCTCGACCACGCCCAAGATGATTGCCTGCAAGGCACTCCAAAAATCCATCATTCCCCCAGTGAAGCGCTGCCGGTGGCAGGCCCGTTGTTTTTGATTTGCATGTTCGTGCCTATGGAAGGCGAGGCTGTTTTACAGCGACAGTTGTTCGCAAAGCCAGCTGAAAAGTCCAGTGGACTAAAGGTTTCATCTGGCGCGGCCGAAATCCTAGCAGAGCGCCCCTTTGAAGGCTTGCATTACCTGCACAACACGGATTGTCTCGGCGGGCACTTAGCCGTTGGTCGAGTAGGGACTGCCGGCAAAGCATGCTTGGATGCTTGGGATAAAAAGAAAAACACCGGAGTAATGCATCATGAAGACCCTGAGGTCGATGTCGATCAGCCGCCGCCTGTGGCTGATCCTGCTGGTCGCCGTGGCCATGCTGGTGGTACTGGGGCTTTTGATGCTGCGCCAGATCCATGGCGACCTGTATCAGGCCAAGGCCGAGAAAACCCGCCACGTGGTGCAGACCGCCGCCGGTGTGCTGGCCTATTACCAGGGCCTGGAAGCCGCCGGCACACTGAGCCGCGAGGCGGCGCAGCAACAGGCGCTGACCGCAGTGCGTGGCCTGCGCTACGACCAGAACGACTATTTCTGGATCAACGACCTGACCCCGCGGATGGTCATGCACCCGGCCAACCCCAAGCTCGATGGCCAGGACCTCTCCGCCATCCGCGACCCCGACGGCTTCGCCGTGTTCAACGAGATGGTCGCCCTCGCCCGCAGCCAGGGCGCCGGGCCGGTCGACTACCGCTGGCCCAAGCCCGGGGCCAGCGACCCCGTGGCCAAGACCTCCTATATCCAGCTGTTCAAGCCCTGGGGCTGGATCATCGGTTCGGGGGTCTACGTCGACGATGTGCAGGCTGAGTTCGCTCGCCAGTTGCGCGACGCCTCGCTGCTGGGCCTGGGTATCGCCCTGCTGATGACCCTGCTGGTGGTGCTCATCGCCCGCAGCATTGCCCAACCGCTACAGGAGGCGGTGCAGGCCATGGGCAACATCGCCAGTGGCGAAAGCGACCTGACCCGCCGCCTGGATACCCACGGCCGTGACGAAATCACTCACTTGGGTGAGCACTTCAATCGTTTCAACGGCAAGCTGCAAGGTGTGATCGGCCAGTTGCAGGGCGCCGCCCACGCCCTGGCCGAGTCGGCCAGCCACGTCGGCGACAACGCCGGCTCCGCCCAGGCCCGCAGCGCCCAGCAGTCGCTGCAGATGGATCAGGTGGCCACGGCTGTCAACGAGGTCACCTACGCCGTGCACGATGTGGCCAAGCATGCCGAGCAGGCCGCCAGCGAGATGCGCAACGCCCAGCAGCAGGTCGGCCACGGCCAGCAGGCGATCCACGGCAGCCTGCAGCAGATCGACCGGCTCTCGGCAACCATCGACCAGGCGGTCCAGGTCATCCGCGAACTGGCCAGCCACAGCACGAAGATCGGTGGTGTGCTCGAAGTGATCCGTTCGATCGCCGAACAGACCAACCTGCTCGCCCTCAACGCAGCCATCGAGGCGGCCCGGGCCGGTGAGCAAGGCCGCGGCTTTGCCGTGGTCGCCGACGAGGTGCGCCTGCTGGCCCAGCGCACCGCGCAGTCGACCGCCGAGATCCAGACCATGATCGAGCACCTGCAGGGGCAGTCCGAAGCGGCGGTGAAGGCCATCGACACCAGCAGCGAAGCTTCACGCCAGACAGTAGAGCAAGCCCGCGAAGCGGGCACCAGCCTCGACGCCATCAGCCAGGCCCTGGGCAACCTGGGCGCGCTGAACGCCTCGATCGCCAGCGCCACCCTGCAGCAATCGCACGTGGTGGAGGAGATCAATCGCAACGTGACCGAGACCGCCGACTTGTCGCAGCAGACCGCCGAGGCGGCGCGCCAGTCCAGCGATGCGGGTGCGTCCCTGGCGCGCTTGAGCGAAGAACTGGAGCAGTTGTTGCGCCAGTTCCGCGTCTGAAAGCAGAGGCGACCTAGCAGTATTGCCAGTAGACGCTCCCGGCAACAGAACAGATGGTGGTCGCTTCCTCATCACAGGAAGTGACCACCATGCACAAGTATCCTCTGACGCTCGCATTACTGTCTCCCTTGCCCCTGGCCTACGCCGGCCCCACCATCACTGACGCGCTCGATCCACAACAGACTGCCGAACGCATCAACCGCAGTTACAACCATTTGGTCGACGCCTGCTTGGAGCCCGAGTCCGGTGCGCCGCGCGGGCACTATTACTGTAGTGGTGTAACGCTGCGCATGGTCGACAACGGCAACTTCAACCCCTGGGACTACAGCCCCACCGCCGTGAAGATCGGAGCAAGCTCGTTCACCTGGATCCGCAAGGATCTGAGCATCACCAAACTTGTACGCCCGGCGGGTTTCATCCTGCGCACCCCGATGGACGCGCGGGATACGGGACGTCCAGTCATGGAAACCGGTGCCCTCTGCGTATTCAGCTTCGACGGCTGCTCCAGCCCCAAACGCGGCTGGCATGGCTGTGGCATGTACCCGCCGGGAGAAACCGCGCCTTGCGGGGCATCCGATGCGGCGGCCTCCATCGATACATCACGCGTACCGCCCAGCCCACCTCCAGCGTCCGCAACCGTTCCAGCCAACTTGAACAGTACCCTGGCGTATGGCAGCTGCGATACCGAGCAGGTCGATAGCGCCGAAACCTGGCGTAAACGCTTCACAAACCAAGTGCAAAAAGGCCAATGTTCCTGGAATGCCGAGCAACCAAGCGACTGGCAAGCGATGATCCAAACGCACCAGAACCCCGGCAATCAACGTGAAGCCTGGATTACTCCCGACCAATTCAATGAGTTCCTGATTCGCACGGCATCCGATGGAACCGACGGTAGTGCACGCATGAAGTACATCGACGCGTTCGTCTACGACCCCAACACAACGTTCGTCGCCAACACAATTGGCGATATCAAAAAAGCAACGCCCACCCAAGGCCTGCCTGTCGCCCAGGAGTTCCAACGCAAACTGTTCATCCTAGGCTATGCCGTGCCAGTACTGCGCATGGATTTCACCCTGCCAGCGCAGTACCGCTTCAGTTACCTGGCCGGCGACCAAGTGGTCAGCGTGGGCGTCAACGGACCGATCAAGCAACACTACATCCAGGCCGCCAACTGGGAGCTGCGTCTGGACCCGGGCTCGGGACGTCAGGAATGGACGTTGGTGATCATCCCCACCGCACTGGGCAAACAGAAGCAAGTCGATGACCAACAGGCACTCTATGACGAGCTGTTCGAACTGCGTGGCAACGACCGGCAGTGGCGTGAGGGTGAAACCAGCACTGGCAGCATGCGTCAGCAGCTGGCCTGCCTGATCGACAACTACCCAGCCAAGACGGTATGGAACATCGAGCCATTCCGGCCCAGGGTCAGCGACGCCGAAGCGGCCAAGGCGGGCTGCAATCCTCACTCTCCCGCTACGTCCAAACTGATTGCCGCATCGGCCTGGTCGCAGTTCACCGATGCCAAGACTGGCGAAAGGCGTTGGGGGCTGCGAGTGGTGCCCACCCAGGGCGGACGTGCGGCCCCGAATGAAGAGCTGTACCAGGAACTGCTCAGGCTTCGCGGCCGAGATCGGGAATGGCAAGAAGGCGGCGAAGGTAGCATGCGGGTGCAATTGGCCTGCCTGCAGAACAACTATCGCACCAAGGCCGACTGGAATCTGGAGCCCTACCGCCCGGCGGTGAGCGAAGTCGATGCCAAGGCACAGGGCTGCAATCCGGTTTGACTGGCCTGAATGAAAATGCCGACCTGCCAATGCCACGGGCAGGTCGACGACTTCGTCACGCTTGATGCCTTGAGCAGCCCCTCAATAGGGGTTGCACTGCATCGCTACCGCCTTCTGGTGATCGACATAGGGGCGTGCCGGCTCGAGGTTCCATTCCGGTTTGTCGCGTACCGGTCGGCCATCGATGACTGCCGCCAGGTGACAGACCATCTGCCGGCGCAGGGATCCACCATTGACGCTGTATTGCCGCCACTGATCATCGTCTTTGTGCTTGTTGTACAACTCGGCGAACATCCTGTCGGTTTCATCGTCCTGGATTTTTCGCCCGCACTCGGTGGGCACCACCTGGAGCGTCCAGGTATCCTTTCCGAGTTTAGGATCATCGCGCTTCACCCAGGTACTCGATTGAATGTACTTGTCGCAATACTGCCTGGCCGGTGGTGTAGGCGCCGTGCCGGTGCACGAGAACGTGGCTTTGCCGTTGGGCGTTTTGGGGAAGTCGATCTTGACGATGTTGCGATCCTTGCCAGTCTTTGCCTTGTAGTCCGCCGCGTTTTTCCTGGCGTCCTCAAGGCCTCGCGAGTCGCTATAGAAGAACGCCAGTATCGGTAGTTCGTCGGTTTTCGGATTACCCAGGCGCAGCTCCGTCTGAGTCTCGAACTGGCGCGTGTTTATGACTTGCCGTGCCTTGATGAACTGCTGGAACGCGACCGTGCGCTTTTCGTTATCTTCAGCGCTTCGGCCACGCATGTTGAAGCCGCACTGCCTTTGATCCTGCGCCCTGTCCCTCTCATATTTGTTGAACAGTGCCAACCATGCCTTGGCATCATTGATAGGCGGTTTCATGGATTGGCAAACCGGCTCTTGCGTCGATGTGGTGTTCTTGTTGTCGCCACACCCCTGATCATCCCGGTAATCCGTCCACGCGTCGTTTGGAAAGGCACAGTAGACATGCACGGGGTTCTCCGGCTTCTTGACCAAATCGAACGGCGCGATGAGGTAGCCATTTTGCGTGCTCATGCCGGGGTCTTCATAGCTGATCCCGTCGGCACGCATAAAGGACGCTGCAAAGGTCCCCAGTTTCTGCGCTGTCGGGCTGGGGTTCCACACGTCATATTCGCCTTTGGGCGCCCGGTGCGTTCCCCTGATCAGCAGCCCTGAACAGTTCGATGCCGGGCCCGATTCACATCGGTCGACGGTATTGTTGTACAACGCTTCCACTGTCTTGAGCGTTTCGGCACAGGTCTCGGCGGTGGCTGCCAGGGGTTGCAACAGCCAGGGGAAAAACAGATACGGTAAAAGCCTCTCGAGTCGCTTAGTCATGATGACCTCATTCAGTTCGTTGACTGATGTTCAATCCATTGGGCGCAAACCGACTCGGAGTGGCCGCTTCACGCCTCAGTCGAAAACTGACAGCTTCAGCAAACCAGCGAAACTGACAAAAATGACAGGCGACAGCTTCCTCCGGCCTACTGGAACTTGGCGTGCCGCAAGGTACAATCCCTGCCCTACTCTCGAATTCGCCAAGGAACGCCGATGTCCGGCCTCGAACTCTTCGCCGCCGCGCTTGGCGTCATCGCCGTCTGGCTCACGGTCAAGCAAAACCCCTGGTGCTGGCCGATCGGCCTGGTGATGGTGATGCTCTACAGCTGGATCTTCTATGAGGAGAAGCTGTACTCGAACATGCTCCTGCAGTTGGTCTTCGCAGTGCTGCAACTCTATGGCTGGAGGCAATGGACCCGCTCCGACCATGTCGAAGATGCCCGCCAGGTTTCCAGCCTCGACCTCCCACAGATCGTCGGCGGACTGGGCGTGGGTCTGCTGGGCAGCCTCTTGCTTGGCGCGGCCATGGCCCATTGGACCAATGCCACGCAACCCTGGCTGGATGCCGCGCTGACCGGTTTCAGCCTGGTGGCGCAGCTGTGGATGGCGCAGAAGCGCCTGCAATGCTGGGCACTGTGGGTGGTGGTGGATGTGATCTTTGTCGGCCTGTTCCTGTACCAGGGTCTGTATCTCACCGCAGCCTTGTATGCCCTGTTCACCCTGATCGCCGTGCGCGGCTGGCTGGAGTGGCGCCGTGACCCGGCGCTGGCCGGCGCATGAAGGTCCTGGTGCTGTGTGGCCCTGAATCCAGTGGCAAGAGCTGGCTCAGTGGCGAGATCCAGGCGCACTTCGGCGGCGAGCTGGTCGGCGAATACGTTCGCCACTTCATCGACGAGCAAGGCCGCGATACCTGTTACGCCGACATTCCCGCCATCGCCCGCGGCCAGCTGGCCTGGGAAGACAACGCCCGCATTCGCCGGCCAGAGCTGTTGATTCTCGATACCCACCTGCTCAGCAACCTGCTGTGGAGCCGGGCGCTGTTCGGCGACTGTCCGGCCTGGCTCGAGCAGGCACTGCTCGAGCGCCGATATGACCTGCACCTGCTGCTCGACCCGATGGGTGTCGACTGGGTGGGCGATGGCCAGCGTTGTCAGCCCGAGTTGAGCCAGCGCCAGGCGTTTTTTGACGACAGCCTTCAATGGTTGCAACGCCACCAGCAGCCTCTCCAGGTCGTGGGCGGTGATTGGCCACGACGCAGCGCAGCGGCCTTGAACGCCGTGCAACGCCTGCTCGATGGGAAAACACCGGATTGCGCCACCGAGTGTTAAGTCGCTGACACACCCCATGGGCCTAAGTGCCCGTCACTGGGCGTCGCTCGCCCGCCCGGGGTTGGAGTGTCACGCCGGTGAAACAGCCCCGCAAGCCCGTTTGCGGGGGTAAACACTCCTCCAGGCTACGAATTGCCCGAAAGTCTGTCTCAACGTTGATACAGCGGATTCCTGGCGCCCTCACCTTTCCAACGCAAACCATTGATTCTCATCAATTAACAAAAACCGGCACACCTTCTGCTTTCTTCCCGGCAACGCTGAGCCGGGCCAGCGACCTGAAGAAGGAATTGCCATCGTGAGGACACCGAAAAAAGGCATCCATAGCCTCCTGCTGGTCGGTTGCGCACTGGCCTGCGGCGTGAGCGTGCCCGTGTACGCCGACAACGGCATCATCGTCATCACCCGCGATGTACAACCGCGCATCGCCACGACCCGCCCCCTTGCCCCCGACC
>NZ_JARPQB010000071.1 GCF_029478665.1 Pseudomonas entomophila | reverse complement strand
GCCCGAGCCTGGCCCGGCCCCCTCGCCCCGCCCTTTGTTCCTGCCGATCGCCGAGTTCGAGGTGAACCTGCTCGACCCGGCACCGGAACCCTTCGACGCACCCACCCTCGCCAAACAGCAGAACGAACTGGAGTTCGATACCCACTGGGCGCGCCCGGTGGTCCTCAACAACGTTCGCGTGCAGGCCTGATTGCCACTGCCTTAACGGCGAAACAGTTCGTTGAGTTCGGCGAATGGCAAGGCCTGCTCACCATAGGCAAACGTACCCTGTTCGCGGATTTCCTGCGCCGCTCGCTGGAATGCGCCCAATGCGGCGCGCGCCAGTGACGAACCCACGCTGATGCGCCGCACGCCCAGGTCCTGCAACTGGTTCACGCTCAGCCCCACACCCGGCACGCCCATCAGCACATTCACCGGCTTCGGCGCCACCGCCTGGACCACCGCACGGATTTCATCGACGCTGCGCAGGCCAGGTGCGTACAACACATCGGCACCGGCTTCGGCATAGGCCTGCAGACGCTTGATGGTGTCGTCCAGGTCCAGACGCCCATGCAGCAGGTTTTCGGCGCGGGCACAGAGGGTAAAGGGGAACGACAGACTGCGTGCGGCCTGCACGGCGGCGCGCACCCGGGCGATGGAAAGCTCGAAATCGTAGATGGGCACATCGCTCCGGCCACTGGCATCTTCGATCGAGCCGCCAACCAAGCCCACCTCAGCGGCGCGCAGAATAGCCTCGGCACATTCCTCGGGCAGGTCGGCGAAGCCATTCTCCAGGTCCGCCGCCACTGGCAAAGGCGTGGCGTCGACAATCGACTGGGCGTTGGCGAGGGTTTCATCGAGGGTCAGGGCACCTTCCGCATCCGGTCGCCCCAGGCTGAATGCCAGGCCCGCACTGGTACTGGCCAATGCCTCGAAGCCCAGGCTCGCCAGCAGCTTGGCGGAGCCGGCATCCCACGGGTTGGGGATGACGAACGCGCCCTCACGCTCATGCAGCGCCTTGAAGGCCTCGGCTCGTAGGGTTTGCACATCCATGGTTCAACCTCCGGCAAATCAACAGTGTGGTCAGAGTAGCCCTAGTTGTTCGACCTCTGGAGCGCGTGGCAATTCCGGCAACCCGGCCAACCCGGGCAAGCGCGCCATCAGGCGCTGATGGAAGTGCCGGGCCAGGGCGGCGGCCAGGCGGTTGTCCGAGGTATGCAAGAACATGTACGGGCTACGCCCCTCCTCGATCCAGGCCGCGACCTTGTCGACCCAAGGGGTGAGGAAAGTTTCATTGGCGGCCAGCTCAGGGTGGCCGATGAAGCGCACCTGCGGGTGTTGGCTGAAGGCGCAAGGGCGCGGTGGCACCTTGGGTTTCTTGGCCTGGGCATGCAGCACAGCGGGATCACGCGAGACGCAACTGAACAGGGCGCGCGGGTCCAGGCAGATACGCTCGACGCCCCGCTCATGCAGCAGCCGGTTGAGCAGGCGCTCCTCCTCGCCCCGGGCGAAGAACGCATCGTTGCGCACCTCCACCGCCACCGGCACGCCGACTTCGTCGAGAAAATGGGCCAGTTCGCCCATGCGCGCCGGCCCGAACTGCGCGGGCAACTGCAGCCAGTAAGGCGATACCCGCTCACCCAGCGGTGCCATCAAACGGGTGAAATCAATTGCCGAATCGAGCTGGGCACGCAGATCGCCGCCATGGCTGACGTCGCCGGGAAACTTGGCGGTAAAGCGAAAGCCGGGCGGCATGACCTGGGCCCAGCGCTCCACGGTGGCGGGTGCAGGACGGGCATAGAAGGTGGTGTTGCCTTCGACGGCATTGAACACTTGGCTGTACAGGCCGAGAAATTCAGTGGGGCGGGAATCAGTGGGGTACAGGTAGTCGCGCCAGGCGTTTTCGCTCCAGGACGGACAACCGAGGTAGTAAGGGAGGGGTGATGGTGTCATCCATCAAATGTACAGGTCCAGCCCCAGCACTTCCATCTCCCAATCGGTGAAGCCCGCGGTGGTCAGGTAGCTGGCCAGGGCGGTGGAAGTGCGCCGGTCGCGGGCACGGGGGAAGATCAGGTCCTGCTGGCGGGCTGGCAGGTTGCTGCCACGGCTTTTGCTACGGGCCACCTGGACCTCGACTTCGTCGATGATCTCGGCATCGGCTTCGTCGACGGCTTCGTCACGCACCGACGCCTTGCGCGGTGCGCGCTTGATGGGGTAGCTCTGCGAGGAAAAGCCGTCGATACGCATGGACTGGGCACTCGGAATCAATGATGGCAATTTAGCAGCATCAGGGATCCATCGCTAATGCCCGAACTGATAACTGGACCACAGTTCGCGCAAAAGGTTTTATCTCGAACGGCGATAGCCGACGAAATGCCTCAGCGCGCCTTGGGCGTAGCTACATTATCGCGCAGGTATACCGGTTGCGCCTGCTCGGCGGCGACAGCCTCGCCTCGGTTCCAGGCATAAGCTGCCAGGCTGAGGATATCCAGGGCGTTGGGCAACGCAGCCGCATCGCTGGCACTGACCTGCGCCGCCAGACGCTCGGCGTAGCCCCAGCCGGTACCGGCACCGAACCACTCGCCGCTTAATCCGGCAGGCAATACAACACGCTCCGGTGGCAATACCATTTCCTGGCCGACCAGGCGCATCTCGCCCTGCTGCGCCTGGTAGCAACCCCAGTACACCTCGTCCATGCGCGCATCGATGGCCGCCGCCACCTGCTGCACGCCACGCTCGCGCAACGCGCCCTGGGCCAACGCAGCCAGGTTCGATACCGGCAACACCGGACGCTCCAGGGCGAAGGCCAGCCCCTGGACCACGCCGATGGCGATGCGCACGCCGGTGAAAGCGCCTGGCCCGCGACCAAAAGCGATGGCATCGACAGCGTTCAACGCCACACCGGCATCGGCCAGCAACTGCTTGATCATGGGCAGCAGCTTCTGCGCATGCATGCGCGGGATGACCTCGTAATGACTGGTTACCTTGCCATCATGCAGCAGGGCGACGGAACAGGCTTCGGTGGCGGTATCCAGGGCCAGCAGGGTGGTCATCGAACGCGGTATCCAGGCGACAGGGGGAAAAAGAGCGGCAGTATAAACGACAACGGCCCGCAAGCGGGCCGTCGTGACGCACGGTGTTGGATCAGCTCAGAGCGGCCAGCACCTTGGCAGTGATCGACTCGACCGAACCGACACCTTCGATATGGCTGTACTTCGGCTTGCCGGCGTTCGCGGCCGACAGCTTCTGGTAGAAGTCCACCAGCGGCTTGGTCTGGCTGTGGTAGACCGACAGGCGATGACGCACGGTTTCTTCCCGGTCGTCGTCACGCTGGATCAGCTCTTCACCGGTGACATCGTCCTTGCCTTCGACTTTCGGCGGGTTGTAGACGATGTGGTAGGTGCGGCCCGAAGCCAGGTGCACACGGCGGCCGGCCATACGGCCGACGATTTCTTCGTCGTCCACGGCGATCTCGACCACGGCGTCGATGTCGACACCGGCGGCGACCATGGCTTCAGCTTGCGGGATGGTGCGCGGGAAGCCGTCGAACAGGCAGCCTTTGGCGCAGTCCGCCTGGGCGATGCGCTCCTTGACCAGGCTGATGATCAGCTCGTCGGAGACCAGCTGGCCGGCATCCATGACTTTCTTGAGCTCCAGGCCAAGCGGGGTACCGGCCTTGACGGCGGCACGCAGCATGTCACCGGTGGAGATCTGTGGAATACCGAACTTCTCGGTGATGAACTTTGCCTGAGTACCTTTACCGGCCCCGGGAGCTCCCAGCAGAATTACGCGCATCTTGTGCTCCTCATATTTTTCTATGCAAATCAACGGATTCGGCGCACAAGGCCAACTCCGGAAAATCGGACGAGACCGCAAAATCGGTCAAAAGGCTGCTCAAGATACACAGCGCCCGCCCCCCCGACAAGCGTCCCAAAGTGGCAGGAACGCGCCAATCGCGGCCCGCCGGGGGGCTGGTTGCGCCCAGCGCAACCAGCCATCCCTGCCCTGCCTGACAGCGGCAGGTACAGTACGCGCGCGAACCTCCAGGGCAATTCAGCCGGTGTTGCGCAAACCGGCGGCAATACCGGCCACGGTGACCAGCAAGGCCTGCTCCAGCGGGCTGTCCAGAGCGGCTTCGCGGCTGCGAGAACGGGCCAGCAGCTCGGCCTGCAAGCGGTGCAACGGGTCCAGGTAGGTGTTGCGCAGGCGGATGAATTCCAGGGTTTCGGGGCTGTGCGCCAGTAGCACCTGCTGCCCGGTCAAGCCCAGCACCACCTGGCACGACTGCGACAATAGGTCGCGCAGGTGCACGCCCAACGGTAGCAGTTGCGGTTGCACCAGACGTTCGTCGTAGGCTTCGGCGATCTGCGCGTCGGCCTTGGCCAGGACCATCTCGAGCATATCGATGCGGGTGCGGAAGAACGGCCACTGCTCGCGCATCTGCGCCAGCAGGTCGGCCTGCCCCCGCGCCAGTGCATTGTTCAATGCAGTCTCCCAACCCAACCAGGCCGGCAGCATCAGCCGGGTCTGGGTCCAGCCGAAGATCCACGGGATCGCCCGCAAGCTCTCGATCCCTCCGGCGCGACGCTTGGCCGGGCGGCTGCCCAGCGGCAGGCGCCCGAGTTCCTGCTCCGGAGTGGACTGGCGGAAGTACTCGACGAAGTCCGGGTTGTCCCGCACCACGCCACGGTAAGCCTTCACGCCGTCGGCGGCCAGTTGGTCCATCAGTGCGCGCCAGGCGGGCTCAGGCGGTGGCGGCGGCAGCAAGGTCGCCTCCAGCACGGCGGCGAGGTACAGGTTGAGGTTCTGTTCGGCGATGCCCGGGAGGCCGAACTTGAAGCGGATCATCTCGCCCTGCTCGGTGGTGCGGAAACGGCCTCCTACCGAGCCTGGCGGCTGCGACAGGATCGCCGCGTGGGCCGGGCCACCGCCGCGCCCCACCGTGCCACCACGGCCATGGAACAGCAGCAGCTCGACCTGGTGCTCGCGGCAGATACGCACCAGGTTCTCCTGGGCACGATACTGGGCCCACGCAGCCGCCGTGGTGCCGGCATCCTTGGCCGAGTCGGAGTAGCCGATCATCACTTCCTGCGGGCCGTGCAACCCCGCGCGATAGCCCGGCAACCCCAGCAAGCGCTCCATCACCGGCCCGGCGTTGTCCAGGTCGGCCAGGGTCTCGAACAGTGGCACCACGCGCATCGGCCGGGTCAGCCCGGCTTCCTTGAGCAGCAACTGAACCGCCAGCACATCTGAAGCGGCGCCGGCCATGGAAATCACATAAGAGCCCAGCGAAGCGGCCGGCGCGGCCGCGATCTCACGACAGGTGGCCAGTACCTCGGCCGTCTCGGCAGCCGGCTTGAAGTGCGCCGGCAGTAATGGCCGGCGGTTCTTCAGCTCGTGCTGGAGGAACTCGATGCGGCGCTCTTCGTCCCAGTCGGTGTACCGTCCAAGGCCCAGGTAATCGGTGATTTCAGACAGCGCGTCGCGGTGCCGGGCGGCGTCCTGACGAACATCCAGGCGTACCAGGAACAAGCCGAAGGTCACCGCCCGCCGCAAACAGTCGAGCAACGGGCCATCGGCGATCACGCCCATGCCGCAGGCGTGCAGCGACTGGTAGCACAACTCCAGCGATGCGATCAGGTCGCGGTTGTCCACCAACACCGCGGCACTGGCAGGCTGCGTACCCGCCAGCGAGGCATGGGCCCAGGCGCGAGTGGCACGCAGACGGTCGCGCAGTTGCTTGAGCAGCGCGCGGTAGGGTTCGGCACTGTCGCCGACCTGCTCGCGCAGGGCGTCGCTGGCCTGCTGCATCGAGAGCTCGGCGGCCAGGTAGTCGATATCGCGCAGGAACAGGTCGGCCGCCATCCAGCGCGCCAATAGCAGGACTTCCCGGGTGACGGCAGCCGTCACGTTGGGGTTGCCGTCACGGTCGCCGCCCATCCACGAGGCGAAACGCACCGGCGCCGACTCCAGCGGCAGGCGCAGGCCGGTGGCCTCGAACAGCGCCTTGTCGACCTTGCGCAGGTGATTGGGCACCGCTTGCCACAAGGAGTGCTCGATCACCGCGAAGCCCCATTTGGCTTCATCCACCGGCGTGGGCCGGGTGCGCCGGATCTCTTCGGTGTGCCAGGCCTCGGCGATCAGCCGGCGCAGGCGCTCGCGCACTTGCTGGCGTTCAGCGGGAATCAGGTCGCGGTGATCCTGCGCAGCCAACTGCCCGGCGATGGCGTCGTACTTCTGGATCAGCGTGCGACGCGCCACTTCGGTCGGGTGGGCCGTTAACACCAGCTGGATGTCGAGCTTGGCCAACTGCCGGGCCAGGGCGTCGTTGCCGTGGCCGGCCGCTTTCAACCGCGCCAGCAGCTCAGGGAGTACGCGGGCCTCGAACGGTTCCGGCTGGTGGGCGTCGCGACGATGGATCAACTGGTACTGTTCGGCGATGTTGGCCAGGTTGAGGAACTGGTTGAACGCCCGCGCCACCGGCAGCAGGTCTTCTTCGGCCAGGTCACCAAGGGTGGAACTGAGCTGCTCGCCCTCCCCGCGCCGGTCGGCCTTGGCGCTGTGGCGGATGTCCTCGATCTTCTGCAGGAACGCCTCGCCATGCTGCTGGCGAATGGTCTCGCCGAGCAGTTCCCCCAACAGATGCACATCCTCACGCAGGCGCTGATCGATATCGCTCATCGGGCTTCTCCACTCCAGGAAACAGCAGGTCCCAAGAGTGCCTATGGCAAGCCTCGGCTGGCAAGCCGCGAACCATCAAAGCAACTAAAGTGAAGGAAGGTCATCCGAAGCAATGCCCCTTTCAAGGCTTTGACAGAGGTCATCATGAAAATCCGCGAACTCGCCCAGCACTGGGAACAGAATGCCGCCGGACGCCTGAGCCCCACCGGCCATGTCCTGCACCTGGACATGGAAGCCGAAGCGCGCCTGGCCGCGCTGATCGAGATGTACCCCAAGCGCAGCCCCGAGGAACTGCTGGGCGAACTGGTTGCCGCGGCACTCGAGGAACTGGAGGCCAGCTTTCCCTACATCAAGGGCCAGCAAGTGATCGCCACCGATGAGGAAGGTGATCCGTTGTATGAGGATATCGGCCCGACCCCACGCTTCCTGGCCCTGTCCAGGCGCCATCTGCAAGCCCTCGGCAGCCTGGAAAAGAACAAGCGCCACTGACCTCCCCTTTTCGACCGAGGCCCTGCCCAAGGGCCTCGGATACCCCTCCTACAGCCGAAAAGTTCCAGCCTTTTCGCGCTGACTGATTAGTCAGAAAAAAATATCGTTAGCGTGCGAATTTTTCTGAACCTTTGAAAAAACACCTCGGTCACAGCCAATAGCCATCACGGCCAAACCTTGTGGACACAGACGTTGCCGCGCTCGTCTTGGCACAGGGAAACAGCGGTGGCCCCTTTGCGGACATCGTCGTTAACAGGAGTGACCCCATGGAGTTGACCATCATGAAGACCCGCATCGCACCCCCCACCTCCACCCACCTGCGCGGGCTCAAGCTGGCCGCCCTGGCGCTGGGTAGCAGCCTGGTGCTGGCCGGTTGCGCCGGCAATCCGCCCTCCGAGCAATACGCCGTGACCCAATCGGCGGTCAATTCGGCGGTGAGCGCCGGCGGCACCGAGTTCGCGGCGGTGGAAATGAAAGCAGCCCAGGACAAGTTCAAGCAGGCCGAGATCGCCATGCACGACAAACAGTACGACCAGGCCAAACTGCTGGCCGAGCAAGCCGAGTGGGACGCCCGCGTCGCCGAGCGCAAGGCCCAGGCGGCCAAGGCCCAGAAAGCCCTGCAGGATGCTCGCCAGGGTGTCCGCGACGTGCGTGAGGAAGGCCTGCGCAGCGCTGAATGAGCCTGCCGGCCACTGACCCCCTCTTGAAGATCAAAGGATGAACACTATGCGCAACTACGTCATGATTCCCGCCCTGCTGGCCCTGAGCGTAGGCCTGGCCGCCTGCTCCCACGACCCGAACGCCAACCTCGAGTCGGCCCGCACCAATTTCTCCGCGCTGCAGAGCGATCCGCAGTCGAGCAAGGTCGCCGCGCTCGAGACCAAGGACGCCCAGGACTGGCTGAACAAGGCCGACAAGGCCTACATGGAGCGTGAGAACGAGAAGAAGGTCGACCAGCTCGCCTACCTCACCAACCAGCGTGTCGAAGTGGCCAAGCAGACCATCGCCCTGCGCACCGCCGAAGCCGAGCTGAAAAATGCCTCGGCCCAGCGCGCCCAGGCCAAGCTCGATGCCCGCGACGCGCAGATCAAGAAGCTGCAGGACAGCCTGAACGCCAAGCAGACCGACCGCGGCACCCTGGTGACCTTCGGTGACGTGCTGTTCGACTTCAACAAGGCCAACCTCAAGGGCAGCGCCTACCCGAACATCACCAAGCTGGCGCAGTTCCTCCAGGAGAACCCGGAGCGCAAGGTGATCATCGAGGGCTACACCGACAGCGTCGGCTCGGCCAACTACAACCAGACCCTGTCGGAACGTCGCGCCAACAGCGTGCGCATGGCGCTGGTGCGGGCGGGCGTGGACCCGGCGCGCATCGTTGCCCAGGGCTATGGCAAGGAGTATCCGGTGGCGGACAACACCAGCAACTCCGGGCGCGCGCAGAACCGTCGGGTGGAGGTGACCATCTCCAACGACAACCAGCCGGTGGCGCCGCGTACGGTGAGCCAGATTCAGTAACGGCTGATGCTTGAGTGAGGAACCCCGCCTTTAATGGCGGGGTTTTTCGTGCTGGCGCTCAAATCATGGTGTGTCGCGAAGTGCTAGGCGACAGGCTTGCAGCGCACTCCAGATTGAGCGCCGCCTTCGCGGCGCATCGCGGATGAATCCGCTCCTACACCTTTTGCAACATGCCCGCCCGATTGGCCCTACGCGATGTTTCGGCTGCCTGTAGGAGCGGATTCATCCGCGATGCGCCGCAAAGGCGGCGCTCGATCTCGCCGGCGCTACACCTCTGCGACCACACGCCCGACTCACTGCACCTGCTGCGGCGTCTCCTGCCCCATGCAGCGCACCGCGCGTTTGCGGTTGTCCACCAGCACGCCGGTCAGCCCCTTCTGCTGGGTGTCGAACAGCACCAGCACGCCATCCACGCATTGCGCCACCTGCGGCGCCGGGTCCAGCGACACCTTGTAGTCCTCGCCCGGGATGGTCTTGAGCATGGTGAAGTCTTGCAGCAACAAGGCGTCCTGTGGCTTGGCGAAATGCAGGTAGCCGTAGTACCAGAGGGTTCCCACCGTCACGATGATGCTGCCGATGCCGGTCAGGATCAGCGGGATGGCGTTGCGTTCTTCACTCATTGCGCGTTCTTCTCGTCAGGGTAATTGGGAACTTCGGCCAGGCGGCGCAGGCCGTTGAAATGCGTGGGGTCATCCAGGAAACGCAGCATCACCTGGCGCCAGGTCGGGTCGGCGAAGGTCTGCACATGGTCGCCGCGGGTCAGTTGCAACACGCGAGGCGGCGGTGCATGCCGGTACAGGCGCAGGCCATTCTCCAGCGGAACGAGGTGATCATCGATGCTGTGAAAGAACAGCTTTGGCGGGCTGCCCAGGCGCTCGATCGAGTTGATCGCGCTGTCGCCGTCGGGCACCAGCCAGGACAGCGGCACCTGCAACGGCCAGGTCATCCACGAAGTACTGAGGGCATAACGCCCCACCGCGCGGTAACTGGCGGGTACGCCATCGAACACCAGGGCGCTGAAGCGCCGGCGCTGCTCGGGGTGCTGCGCCAGGTAGTGGATGGCCATGGCGCCGCCCAGGCTCTGGCCCAGCAGCACCAGGGGCTTGCCCTGCACCTGCGGTGCCTTGTCGAGCCAGGCCAGCGCCGCCTCGATATCGCCATATACCGCCGGAAGGGTTGCCTTGCCCTGGGACAGCCCATAACCACGGTAATCGAGCATCAGCACTTGATACCCTTCCTTCGGCAACCAATAGCTACCTCCGAGGTGCATGGCGAGATTGCCGCCATTTCCATGCAGGTGCAGCACGGTGCCCTTGACCTCGACACCCTCCTTCGCCGGCAGCCACCAGGCGTGCAGGCGCGTGCCATCTGCAGCGGTAATCGTCAGGTCCTGGTATTGCAGGCGGGCCTTTTCCGGGGTGAACGGCTGGCCGGGCTCGGGGTAGAACAGCAGGCTGCTGCAGCCGCCCAACAGCAGCAGCCCGAGGCCGACAGCGAGGTGACGGCAGGCGTCAGAGAATGTTCGCGTAGTCGGCTTCAATGCGGTCCAGGCTCAGGTGGTTGAGGAAGTTGGAGAAACACATCCATGCCGACAGCGCGTTGAGGTCGCGGAACTGCTCCGGCAGGTACTTGGGCGGCTCCACCAGGCCTTCCTCGACCAGCTGGCGCAGGGTACGCATGTCTTCCAGGGTGGTCTTGCCGCAGAACAGCAACGGGATCTGCTCCAGCTTGCCCTTCTTCACGGCCAACTGAATGTAGTTGTAAACCATGATGAAGCCCTTGAGGTAGGACAAGTCCTTGGTGAATGGCAGCCCATTGGGCACCGAACCACGGAACACCCGGCTGGCATTGCTGTAGCTCTGGCCCATCTCGAAACCCTGGCCACGGAAGAACTCGTAGACCTGCATGAAGTCGGCGCCCTCCTCGACCATGTGAATGGCGCGGGTGCGGTTGGTCAGCTTGCGCAGGCGGCTGGGGTAGGAGGCGAAGGCGATCACCTCCATGAGAATGGCCAGGCCTTCCTGGGTCACCGTGGACGAGGGCGGGCCCTTGGCCAGGAAGGTGCAGATCGGCTGGTTCAGGCCGTTGAGGGTGGTGCCGACATGCACCAGGCCCTCGTGCACTTCGAGCGCACGCACGTCACGGCTGTTGAACATGGCGTCGGCGCGCACCTTGATGTAGTCGGCGCCGGCCGCGGCATCGGCAACGATGCCGTCGGACTCGAACACGCGGATGGTTTCCTCCGCCTCGCCGAACACCTTGTTCAGGCGGCGCTGGAGGATTTCCACGGCCTCCTTCGCGGTGAGGTTCTTCGGCTCGTCCTTCAGGTCGCCACGGCCATCGATATTGTTGAGGTAGTCCGAGAGCATCAGCCCCAGGTCGGCAAGCGTCGGGTCGCCGGCATGGAACGCGTCTGAGGCGGCACCGTAGAGCTCCTGGGAGATCAGCCCGAAGTCCTCGGTACCGCGCGCTTCGAGCATGCGCACGACCATGCGGTACTCCTTGCACATGCGCCGCATGATCTGCCCGACCGGGTTGAACTGGCCAAGCTGGCGAGTGATATCGCGCTCGATGTTCTGGAACTCGGCCTTCACCGCGCTGGAGTCGAACGACAACGGGCGGTTCTGGTAGTACGCGCGGTCCACCGCCGGAGGCTCCTTGCCCTTGGCCTTGAGAAAGCCCTGGCGGATGCCGTCGTCCCACTTCACCGCGTCGAGCACGCGGATGGGGGTCTGCGCGGTGACGATGCGATCGGACAGTGCGCGTATGGTCTGCTGGTAATCGTCCACCGGGGACTCCTTGAATCGGATTGCCCTGCAATCAGTCGGGCCTTGTTCGCCGGCAAGCCGGCTCCTAGCGGAACAGTGACCTTGTCGGCGAACAGCCCATGCTATTTAGCCACGCGCTCAAAGCGCGCCACTTCGACGAACAGGTCGGAGTTGGCCGGGTCGTCCAGATAGGCCAGGACCCGCTCCGACGGGCTGTCGATCAGCACGCCAGGGCCGTTGTCCTCCGGTACCTCGGTGCTGCGCCCGCTCAGTTCCTTCTTGTCCACCGCCTGCTGCACCTGCTCGACATCGAGGTTGTAGAGCACCAGCTGCTTGCCATCGACCACCTCGAAACCGCCGATCAGGAACCGGCCACCCAAGTGCTTGGGCACGCCCGCCGACAGGTACCAGCGGTTGCCGTGACGGGCCACGGTGAAGGCGTACTCCTCGGGCGGCTTGCCCTGGGCACGTGCCACGGCCTTGTAGGTGTTGCCACCCGCACGGCTGATACTCAGCTTCAGCGGCTTGCCCCAGGCATCCCTGCTGCTCCACTGGCCCAGCAGGGCCTTGGGCGCAGCCTGGTTGCTCGGAAGCGGTTCGTCGAAGGTCACCAGACAACCGCCCAGCAGGAGGAATGACACCGTCAACAACACCACACGCCAGGCTTTCATCCGCTTCTCCTTGGAAATTCGTGCGCCGCTCAGGCCGATGCCAGCACCATCTGCAGGTATCGGACAAGGATAGCGAGCATCTGCTCATCGGCCGGCGCATCCGCAGGCTTGAGCAGGCCCTGATATTCCATCTGCTCGATTATCGCCGTCAACATCTGGGCGTCCTGCTCGGGTTGGCGCGAGCCGACCACCTGGAGAATCTGCCGCGCGCCATGCAGCAGGATCTGCTCGTGGGCCTGCACCAGTTCCGCCAGCCGTGGGCACAGCAGCGCCTCCTGGCGGAAGGCCTGCTCGGCCATGAGGAAGTCGCGGCGGTTGTTGAGCTGGCGCAGGACGTAGTCGGCCAGCATGCGCGCCACTTCGTCGGCCAGATGCGCCCGGGCCTCGGGCGTGCCGTCGCCCTGGGCCAGCAACTGGCGCAGCACGCCTTCGGTGTTGGCCCACAGCTTGGCCATGTAGGCCGCGCTGCGCTCGACGTACTGGGCGAAGGTGTCGGCCAGCAGGTCCTGGATATCCTTGAAATAGTAAGTGGTGGCCGACAGCGGCACGCCGGCCTCGGCGGCCACGGCGCGGTGGCGCACGCCACGCACGCCATCGCGCACGACGATGCGCATGGCGGCGTCGAGAATTTGCTGGCGGCGCTGCTCGCTGCCCTGGCGGGCGGTCTTGCGGCCTTGGTACTGCACGCTTTCGGCGACGGCGGTGGCGATGCCGGCGGCGCCCTGGTGGGGCATGGCGGGGGTCACGGGGCGGTACCTCATAGTTCGAGTCATCTGCTGCCTGTGCCGGCCCTATCGCGGCTGAAGCCGCTCCTACAGGACAGCGGATACCTGTGGGAGCGGCTTCAGCCGCGATAGGGCCAGTACAAACAACATAAAGCTTCAGGCAAGAAAAAGCCGCCTCGAAAGGCGGCTTGTTCACATCGCTCAGGCCTGTGGACGCATGTGCGGGAACAGGATCACGTCGCGGATCGACGGCGAGTTGGTCAGCAGCATCACCAAACGGTCGATACCAATGCCTTCACCGGCAGTCGGCGGCATGCCGTATTCCAGCGCACGGACGAAGTCGGCGTCGTAGTGCATGGCCTCGTCGTCGCCGGCGTCTTTCTCGGCGACCTGGGCGAGGAAACGCTCGGCCTGGTCTTCGGCGTCATTGAGCTCGGAGTAGGCGTTGGCGATCTCGCGGCCACCGATGAACAGCTCGAAGCGGTCGGTCACGGCCGGGTTTTCGTCGTTGCGACGGGCCAGCGGCGAGACTTCGAACGGGTACTCGGTGATGAAGTGCGGCTGCTCCAGCTTGTGCTCGACCAGCTCTTCGAAAATCATCACCTGCAGCTTGCCCAGGCCTTCATGGCCCAGCACCTTGGCGCCGGCCTTCTTGGCGATCTCGCGGGCACGGTCGACGTCCTGCAGGTCGGCGGCGGTGAGCTCCGGGTTGTACTTGAGGATGGAGTCGAACACCGACAGGCGCACGAACGGCTCGCCGAAGTGGAACACCTTGTCGCCGTACGGTACGTCGGTGCTGCCCAGCACCAGCTGCGCCAGCTCGCGGAACAGTTCCTCGGTGAGGTCCATGTTGTCGCGGTAGTCGGCGTAGGCCTGGTAGAACTCGAGCATGGTGAACTCGGGGTTGTGCCGGGTCGAGACGCCTTCGTTGCGGAAGTTGCGGTTGATCTCGAACACTTTTTCAAAACCACCAACAACGAGCCGCTTGAGGTAGAGCTCAGGCGCGATGCGCAGGAACATGGCCATGTCCAGCGCGTTGTGGTGGGTTTCGAACGGCTTGGCCGCGGCGCCGCCCGGAATGGTCTGCAGCATCGGGGTTTCGACTTCGAGGAAGTCGCGCTCGATGAGGAACTTGCGGATATGCGAGATCACCTGCGAACGCACGCGGAAGGTGTGGCGGGTTTCCTCGTTGACCATCAGGTCGACGTAGCGCTGGCGGTAGCGCTGTTCAGTATCGGTCAGGCCGTGGTGCTTGTCCGGCAGCGGGCGCAGCGACTTGGTCAGCAGGCGCACGTTGGTCATCTCGACGTACAGGTCGCCCTTGCCGGAACGGGCCAGGGTGCCTTCGGCGCTGATGATGTCGCCCAGGTCCCAGGTCTTGACCGCCGCGAGGGTGTCTTCCGACAGGGTCTTGCGGTTGACGTAGACCTGGATGCGGCCAGTCATGTCCTGGATGACCATGAACGAGCCACGGTTGAGCATGATGCGACCGGCGACCTTGACCGGGATGGCGGCTGCTTCCAGCTCTTCCTTGGTCTTGTCCGCGTACTGTTTCTGCAGGTCGTTGCAGTAGCTGTCGCGGCGGAAGTCGTTGGGGAAGGCATTGCCTTTCGTGCGCTCGGCGGCAAGTTTTTCCTTGCGCAGGGCGATCAGGGCGTTTTCTTCCTGTTGCAGGTCTTGCGCTTCGGTCTTGAGGTCGCTCATGTCGTCATTCTTTCCATCAGGTGTTCGTTGCCCCTGTCGGGCAGGGCACGCGATACGGGCCGACGGCCTCGTATCGCGGCGGTGGTGTGCGGATTACAGCCCCTGCTTGAGGCTCGCTTCGAGATACTGGTCGAGGTCGCCGTCCAGGACCTTCTGGCAGTCGCTGCGCTCGACGCCGGTACGCAGGTCCTTGATGCGCGAGTCATCAAGTACGTACGAGCGGATCTGGTGGCCCCAGCCGATGTCCGACTTGCTGTCTTCCAGTGCCTGCGAGGCGGCGTTGCGCTTCTGCATTTCCAACTCGTACAACTTGGCCCGCAGCATTTTCATGGCGGTATCTTTGTTGGCGTGCTGGGAGCGCTCGTTCTGGCAGGCCACCACGGTGTTGGTGGGCACGTGGGTGATACGGACCGCCGAGTCGGTGGTGTTCACGTGCTGACCACCGGCGCCGGAGGAGCGGTAGGTGTCGATACGCAGGTCGGACGGGTTGATCTCGATCTCGACCTTGTCGTCGATCTCGGGCGAGACGAATACCGCCGAGAACGAGGTGTGGCGACGGGCGCCGGAGTCGAACGGGCTCTTGCGCACCAGGCGGTGCACGCCGATCTCGGTGCGCAGCCAGCCGAAGGCGTACTCGCCCTTGATGTGCACGGTGGCGCCCTTGATGCCGGCAACCTCGCCTTCGGAGAGTTCGATGATGGTGGCATCGAAGCCGCGCTTGTCGGCCCAGCGCAGGTACATGCGCAGCAGGATGTTGGCCCAGTCCTGGGCTTCTGTGCCGCCGGAGCCGGCCTGGATGTCGAGATAGGCGTTGTTCATGTCCATCTCGCCGCTGAACATGCGACGGAACTCGAGCTGGGCCAGTTTCTCTTCCAGGCCTTCCAGCTCGGTCACGACGTCGCCGACGGCGCCTTCGTCATTTTCCTCGACGGCCATGTCGAGCAGGTCCTGGCAGTCGGCCAGGCCACCGGACAGTTTGTCCAGGGTTTCGACCACCTGCGCCAGCATGGCGCGCTCGCGGCCCAAGGCCTGGGCGTACTCGGGCTTGTTCCAGACAGCGGCGTCTTCCAGCTCGCGGTTTACTTCGACCAGACGATCATGTTTGTGATCGTAGTCAAAGATACCCCCGAATGGACTGGGAACGCTCGGTGAGGTCCTTGATGGTGTTCAGGATCGGTTGGATTTCCATGGGCGGGCAGCTCTCGTGCGAATTCTGTGAAAAGCCCGCGAGTATAACCGAGTCCGCGGGCGGGCGGCAGACCCGCCGGGCGGTATACCGGGAATCCTCCAGCGCCTTAATAAGCAGGTCCCAGACTTTGGCTTTGGCTTTGGCTTTGGCTTTGGCTTTGGCTTTGGCTTTGGCTTTGGCTTTGGCTTTGGCTTTGGCTTTGGCTTTGGCTTTGGCTTTGGCGATCAGGAGGTTAGCCGCACAGTCAGCTAGCGACAGCTGCGCCCGTCCAGGCGCCGCCCGTAACTTCGCGACTTCAGGAGGCTGAG
>NZ_JARPQB010000070.1 GCF_029478665.1 Pseudomonas entomophila | reverse complement strand
CACCCCAGGGTCCCCCCCCGCAACGCCATGAACAGCAAGAACGCCAACCACAACCCATGGTTGCCGAACCCGCGCAGGACAAACGCCACGGGCAGTGCAATCAACACCGACACCAGCATCCCATTGCGCATCTCCCGCGCCCGCGTCGCGCCGATGAACAGGCCATCGAGCAGATAACTCCACACCGCGATCAACGGCAGCACCGCCAGGTACGGCAGGTACGGATACGCCGCCTCGCGCACGCTGGCGATATCGGTCTGCAAATCGACGAACAGGTGCCCGCCCAGCAGGAACAGCACCGCAAAGCCCAGGCTGGCAATCAATGACCAGCCACCCGCGACCACCAGCGTGCGCTGCAAGGCCACGCGATCACGGGCGCCGATGGCGTGGCCGCACAAGGCTTCGACCGCGTGGGCCAGGCCATCGAGGGCATAGGCAGTCAGCAGCAGCCCGTTGAGCAACAGCGCGTTGGCGGCCACGGTGGCCTCGCCCAGGCGCGCGCCCTGCACGGTCAGCAGCAGGAACACCAGTTGCAACGCCAGGCTGCGCAGGAAGATGTCGCGGTTCACCGCCAGCAAGGGGCGCCAGGCCTGCCAGCGCTTCAGCGCGGCCCAGACGATATGCCCGGGATGGGCGCGCAGGGCTGGGCGAGTGAGGGCCAGCCCCAGCAAGGCGGCGCTCCACTCGGCGATCACCGAGGCCCGCGCCGAGCCGAGCACGCCCCAGTCCAGGCCGAGCACGAACCACAGGTTCAGGGCGATGTTGAGGACGGTGGTGGTGAGCATGATCGCCAAGGGCGCCCGGGCATTCTGTGTGCCCAGGAACCAACCCACCAGGGCGTAGCAGGCCAGTGCCGCTGGCAGGCCGAGCAGGCGGGTGTGGAAGAAGGTTTCGGTGGAGGCGAGCAGGGCTTCGCTGGGTTGCATGCTCTTCAGTGCCAGTTGACTGAAAGGCAGGGCGAGCAGCCCGATCAGCAGGGCGAACGCGAGCGCGAGCATCAGCCCCTGCACCAGCACCTGGCGCAGCGCGGCACCATCGGCGCGCCCGGCGGCCTGGGCGGCGAAGCCGGTGGAGCCCATGCGCAGGAAGCCCATCGGCCCGACGATAAAGGCGAACAGGGTGGCGCCGACCGCCACCGCGCCCAGCTGGTGGGCGTGTGGCAAGTGGCCGATCACCGCGGTGTCGACCAGGGCCACCAGGGACAACGAGATGTTGGAGAGGATCATCGGCACGGCCAGGCCCCAGACCTTGCGGTGGGTGGGCTGGTCGCGCCAGGCGGTGGACAGTGAGGGCATCTGGGGTCCTGATCAGGGTGGGGCCGCTTCGCGGTCATTCGCCGGCAAGGACCGTGCAAACGATGTGGCCGCATTGTAGCGGCCGGACAACTTATCCGCGCGAACCGCGTCGCACTTGCCACGCTTCGTCAGGTAAGCCCCGCGCCATTACGCTATAGTTGCTGCCCTCACGTACACGCTGCCGAAGAGTTCTCTCTCAAATGCTCAACAAAGGATTGTTGCTGGCCTGCGCGCTGGCCCTGCTCAGTGCCTGTGATTCCTCCACGCCGGACAAGCCATCGGCGCCCGCCGACGCCGCCACCGCCGTCGCGCCCGCCGAGACGAAGACGGCCAGGCGCGAAGACCCGGCCGCGCTCGCCAAGCGCTACGCCGGCCGCGAGCTGACCGTGCTGGACGTCTCGGAAGTGCAGCTCGACGGCGCCAGCACCCTGTCGGTCAGCGTTTCCGCGCCGCTGGACGCCAACCAGGACTTCGCCGCCAAGCTGCACCTGGTGGACACCGTCAAAGGCAAGGTCGACGGTGCCTGGGAACTCTCCGATAACCAGATGGAGCTGCGCCTGCGCCACCTGGAACCGCAGCGCAAGATGGTCCTGACCATCGACAAGGGCCTGCTTTCGGTCAACGGCAACGTGCTCGAGGCCGAGTCGGTCAGCCGCTTCGAAACCCGCGACATGCAGCCCACCGTGGGCTTCGCCAGCCGTGGCTCGCTGCTGCCCACGCGCCTGGCCGAAGGCCTGCCGGTGATCGCCCTGAACGTCGACAAGGTCGATGTCGAGTTCTTCCGCATCAAGCCGGACATGCTCTCGACCTTCCTGGTCAACTGGGGCCGCAACTCCAGCTTGTACTACTACCAGTCCAAGGAAACCCTGGAGATGGCCGAGCTGGTCTACAGCGGCCGTTTCGATCTCAACCCCGCCCGCAACACCCGCGAGACCGTGCTGCTGCCGATCGCCGGGATCAAGCCACTGCAGGAGCCGGGCGTTTATCTGGCAGTGATGCGCGCCTCGGGCACCTACGACTACTCGCAGCCGGCGACCCTGTTCACCTTGAGTGATATCGGTGTGTCCGCCCACCGCTACCGCGATCGCCTGGACGTGTTCACCCAGGCCCTGGAAGGCGGCAAGGCGCTCAAGGACGTCACCCTCGAACTGCACGACGACAAGGGCAAGCTGCTGGCCCAGGCCAAGACCGATGGCGATGGCCATGCCCAGCTACCCATCACCACGAAGGCCGACACCCTGATCGCCACCCAAGGCGTGCACACTACCTTGCTGCGCCTGAACACTGCAGCGCTGGACCTGGCCGAGTTCGATATCACCGGCCCCCAGGCCAATCCGCTGCAGTTCTTCATTTTCGGCCCGCGCGACCTCTATCGCCCGGGCGAGACCGTACTCCTCAACGGCTTGCTGCGCGATCAGGACGGCAAGCCGGTCAAGGCCCAGCCAGTCAGCGTCGAAGTCCGTCGCCCGGATGAGCAGGTCAGTCGTAAATTCGTCTGGGAGGCCGACCAGAACGGCTTGTTCCAGTATCAGCTGCAACTGGCCACCGAGGCACCGACCGGCCGCTGGCAACTGCTGCTGGACCTGGGCGGTGGCCGCAAGCAGGTCTATGAATTCCTCGTCGAGGACTTCCTCCCCGAGCGCCTGGCGCTGGAGCTCAAGGGCAGCAGCGCGCCGCTGTCGCCGGACGAGACCGCGTCGATCCAGGTCAACGGCCGCTACCTTTATGGCGCGCCCGCCGCCGGCAACCGCCTGAGCGGCCAGGCCTATGTACGCCCGCTGCGCGAAGCGGTTAAGGCGCTGCCGGGCTACCAGTTCGGCGCGGTCACCGAGACCGACCTGAACCAGGACCTGGAGCTGGACGAGGTCACCCTCGACCAGAACGGTAAGGCCCGCATCGAGATCGAAAGCCGCTGGGCCGAGGCCCGTTCGCCGCTGCAACTGACCGTGCAGGCCAGCCTGCAGGAGTCCGGTGGCCGGCCGATCACCCGTCGTCTGGAGCAACCGATCTGGCCCGCCGAGCGCCTGCCGGGCCTGCGTGGCCTGTTCGATGGCGAAGAGACCGACGGTGATGGCCCGGTGGAGTTCGAGTTCCTGGTCGCCGACCGCGACGGCAAGAAGCTCGCCGCCAACAACCTGAAGGTGCGCCTGATTCGCGAGCGCCGCGACTACTACTGGAACTACTCGCAGAGCGACGGCTGGAGCTACAACTACAACGAGAAATTCCTCACCCAGGCCGAGGAAACCGTCAGCGTGAAGGCCGGCTCCACCGCCAAGCTGAACTTCCAGGTGGAGTGGGGCCCGTACCGTGTCGAAGTGGAAGATCCGCAGACCGGCCTGGTTTCCAGCGAGCGCTTCTGGGCCGGCTACCGTGCCCAGGACAACGCCGAAGGCGGCGCCGTGCGCCCCGACCAGGTGAAGATCGCCCTGGACAAGCCGGCTTATAAAGACGGCAGCACCGCCAAGGTCACTGTCACGCCTCCGGCTGCCGGCAGTGGCTACCTGATGATCGAATCCGCCGATGGCCCGCTGTGGTGGCAGGAAATCGATGTGCCGGCCGAGGGCAAGACCTTCGACGTCGAGCTGGACAAGAAGTGGGCACGCCATGACCTGTACATCAGCGCCCTGGTGATCCGCCCCGGCGAGCGCAAGGCCAACGCCACCCCCAAGCGCGCCGTGGGCGTGCTGCACCTGCCACTGGACCGCGCCGAGCGCAAGCTCGCGGTCAGCTTGCAGGCCCCGGAGAAGATGCGTCCCAAGCAACCGCTGACGGTGAAGTTCAAGGCGGCCAATGCCGACGGCAGCGTACCAAAGCAGATCCATGTGCTGCTGTCCGCAGTGGATGTAGGCATCCTCAACATCACCGATTTCAAGACCCCCGACCCGTTCGCCAGCCTGTTCGGGCGCAAGGCCTACGGCGCCGACCAGCTGGATATCTACGGCCAGCTGATCGAAGCCGGCCAGGGCCGCCTGGCCAGCCTCGCCTTTGGTGGTGACGCCGCGATGGCCAAGGGCGGCAAGCGCCCCAACACCACGGTGACCATCGTCGCCCAGCAGAGCGTGCCGGTGACGCTCGATGACAAGGGTGAAGGCCAGGCCACGGTGGATATTCCCGACTTCAACGGTGAACTGCGCCTGATGGCCCAGGCCTGGACCGAGGAGCACTTCGGTATGGCCGAAGGCAAGACCGTGGTCGCCGCGCCGCTGATCGCCGAGCTGTCGGCACCGCGCTTCCTCGCCGGCGGCGACCGCACCAGCCTGGCGCTGGACCTGGCCAACCTGTCCGGTCGCGCCCAGCAGTTGACCGTGCAACTGCTCACCGAAGGCCAACTGAGCCTGGTCGGTGGCGCCCAGCAGAACGTCGCCCTCGGCGAAGGCCAGCGCACCACGCTGATGATCCCGGTACAGGCCCAGGGTGGTCTGGGCCAGGGCAAGGTGCGCGTGCAGGTCAGTGGCCTGCAACTGCCGGGCGAGCCGGCCAACACCTTCGAGCGCGAGTGGACCCTGGGTGTTCGCCCGGCCTACCCGGCAATGCTCAAGCACTACCGTGTGGCGTTGAAGGACCAACCCTGGAATCTACCTGAGAGCGACCTGGCCGAGTTCGAACCGGCCGGCCTGGAAGCCACCCTGGCACTGTCGAGCCGCCCACCGCTGAACCTGGCCGAGCAGATCCGTGCCCTCGAGGCCTACCCGTACGGTTGCCTGGAGCAGACCACCAGCGGCCTGTACCCGTCGCTGTACGCCGATGCCGACAGCCTCAAGCGCCTGGGGATCAAGGGCGAGCCGGCCGATGTGCGCAAGCGCAAGATCGAGATGGGCATCGAGCACCTGCTGGGGATGCAGCGCTACAACGGCAGCTTCGGCCTATGGAGTTCCGACAGCGAGGAAGAGTACTGGCTGACCGCCTATGTCACCGACTTCCTGCTGCGGGCTCGCGAGCAAGGTTACGGCGTGCCGGCCGAAGTGCTGAAAAAGGCCACCGAGCGCCTGCTGCGCTATGTGCAGGAGCGCAATCTGATCGAAGTCGATTACAGCCAGGACGCCGACCACACCCGCTTCGCCGTGCAGGCCTATGCCGGCCTGGTGCTGGCGCGCAGCCAACAGGCGCCGCTGGGTGCCCTGCGCAGCTTGTATGACCGCCGCGCCGATGCCCGCTCTGGCCTGCCGTTGGTGCAACTGGCGGTGGCGCTGGACAAGATGGGCGACAAGCAGCGCTCGCAGGACGTGCTCAAGACCGGCCTGACGGTTGGCCGCGGCAAGGGCTGGATGGCCGACTACGGCAGCGCCGTGCGTGACCAGGCGCTGATCCTGGCGCTGTTGCAGGAGAACAACCTGGCGGGCAACCAGGTCGATCAGCGGCTGTTCGCACTGTCCGACGAACTGGCCGCCAACCGTTGGCTGTCCACCCAGGAACGTAACGCGCTGTTCCTCGCCGGCCGCGGCTTGCTGGGCAAGCCAGAAGGTAACTGGAAAGCACGCCTGGACAGCGCAGGGGAGATCCGCGAGTTCAGCAACAACGACTCGGGGATGAAGCTCGAGGGCCCACTGCTGGCCTCGCCACTGTCTGTGCAGAACGAGGGGGGCGACACGCTGTACCAGCAACTGACCTTGTCCGGCTACCCGCGCCAGGCGCCGGCCGCCAGCGGCAACGGCCTGGAGATCCGTCGCGAGTACCTGGGCATGAATGGCCAGGCGCTGGATGTGCGCAGCCTGCGCAGTGGTGACCTGGTGCTGGTGCACCTGGCGCTCAAAGCGCAAAGCCAGGTGCCGGACGCGCTGGTGGTGGACCTGCTGCCGGCCGGCCTGGAACTGGAGAACCAGAACCTCGCCCAGAGTGCCGCCAGCCTGGACAACGCCAGCAGCGCGGTGAAGCAGTGGCGCGAGTCGATGCAGAACGCCAGCGTGGTGCACCAGGAGTACCGTGACGATCGCTACGTGGCGGCGCTCAAGCTGGACAGCTACGGCACCACCCACCTGCTGTACCTGGCCCGTGCGGTGACGCCGGGCAGCTACCGCATCCCGCCGCCGCAGGTGGAGTCGATGTACCGACCAAACCTGCAGGCGGTTGGCGAGAGTCAGGGGGAGATGGTAGTGCGCGCCCGTTGAACCAACGCGCCTCCTGTAGGAGCGGCCTTGAGCCGCGAAGGGGCCGCGCAGCGGCCCCAGGATTCAGGCATCGCAGTAAAGTTTGCCGGGGCTGCTATGCAGCCCATTCGCGGCACAAGGCCGCTCCTACAAGAGGATGGCGGCAGGGCTTCAGTGCACCACCCAGCTCAACACCCACAACCCCAGCAACGCCCAGATGATCCCGAGGATGATCGACGCCCGCAGGAACGCGCGGATCGCCGAGTATAGCAGCATCAGGCCGACTATCAGTGCCAGGATGCTGACCAGCGAAGTGTCCATCCCCAGCGTGCGCGCCAGGCCGTCGATGAAATTGCCGCCGGCGTTGGCCAGCAGGTTGAACAACCCGCCCAGGCCGTCGACGATGAAACGGATCACCGAACCCAGTACCTGGCCCAGCCACTCAAAAAAACCTTCTACATGCATAGTCGCTTCCTGATGAACGAATCGGCGGTTCCCCGCCTTTGGCCATCCTCCGGCCCGGTCGGTTCCCGATGCCAAGCTTAGCGCGCCCGCGCCTTGCCAGGGGGCTGCGTCGTGCCTGCGTGGTGATCCTGTCGACCTTTGCCTTGCTATGGCTGGCCGATCGAATCTGGCCATTGCCGATGCCGGGCGACGATCTGGCGCGGGTGGTGCTGGCCGAGGACGGCACGCCGTTGTGGCGCTTCGCCGACGCCAATGGCGTATGGCGCTATCCGGTCAGCCCGGACGAGGTGTCGCCGCTGTATCTCGAGGCGCTGCTGGCCTACGAGGATCGTTGGTTCTATCAGCACCCTGGGGTCAACCCCATGGCCCTGGCCCGGGCGGCATGGCTCAACCTGCGCGGTGGGCGCGTGGTGTCGGGGGGCAGCACCCTGTCGATGCAGGTGGCGCGTCTGCTCGACCCGCACGACCGCACCCTGGCGGGCAAACTGCGCCAGCTGTGGCGCACGGCGCAGCTGGAGTGGCACCTGTCGAAACCGCAGATCCTGCAGATATACCTGAACCGCGCGCCGTTCGGCGGCACCCTGCAAGGTGTGGCGGCAGCCAGCTGGGCGTACCTGGGCAAGTCGCCGAAGCACCTGACGCCCGCCGAGGCCGCGCTGCTCGCCGTATTGCCCCAGGCGCCCAGCCGCTTGCGCCCGGACCGGCACCCCGAGCGTGCCCAGCGCGCCCGCGACAAGGTCCTGCAGCGTCTGGCCGAGTACCAGGTGTGGCCGGCCCAGCGCATCGACGAAGCACGCGAGGAGCCGTTGCTGCTCGCCCCTCGCCAGGAGCCGGCGCTGGCCCCACTGCTGGCCCGGCGCCTGAACAGCCCCGACAGCCCGCCGCTGATCCGCACCACGATCGACGCCGCCCTGCAGCGACGTCTGGAAGACCTGCTGCTGGGCTGGCGCGCGCGCCTGCCTGAGCGCACCTCGGCCGCGTTGCTGGTGGTGGAGACGCAAAGCATGGCGGTGCGCGCCTATCTGGGGTCGATCGACCTGGCCGATGAGCGTCGCTTCGGCCATGTCGACATGATCCACGCCTTGCGTTCGCCCGGATCGACGCTCAAGCCCTTCCTCTATGCCATGGCCATGGACGAGGGCCTGATCCATTCCGAATCGCTGCTGCAGGATGTGCCGCGACGCTACGGGGACTACCGCCCAGGTAACTTCTCAATGGGCTTCAGCGGCCCGGTGTCGGCCAGTTCCGCGCTGGCGTTGTCGCTCAACTTGCCGGCGGTGCAGTTGCTCGAGGCCTATGGCCCGAAGCGTTTCGCCGCGCAGATGCGCATGGGCGGCGTGCCGTTGATCCTGCCGCCCCTGGCAGAGCCGAACCTGTCATTGATTCTGGGTGGCGCGGGCAGCCGGCTGGAGGACCTGGTTGGCGGCTATGCGGCGTTCGCCCGGGAGGGGCGCAGCGCACAGATTCGCCTGCAACCCCAGGACCCGCTGCTGGAGCGTCGGCTGTTGTCGCCGGGCTCTGCCTGGATCACCCGGCGTATTCTCAGCGGCCTGGCCCGTCCGGACCGCGACCCCCACGCCGAACTGGTGCAGCGGCCACAGTTGGCCTGGAAGACCGGTACCAGCTACGGCTTTCGCGATGCTTGGTCAGTCGGCGTCGGCCCACGCTACCTGATCGGTGTGTGGATCGGCCGCCCCGATGGCACCCCGGTGCCGGGGCAGTTCGGCCTGGCCTCGGCGGCGCCGTTGATGCTCCAGGTGCACGACCTGCTCAGCAACCGCGATGCCCAGCGTGGCATCAACGTGCCGGTGGAGCCGGTGCCGGAGTCGGTTGGAGTTGCGGCGATCTGCTGGCCGTTGGGCCAGCCGATGAACCGCCAGGACCCCAACTGTCGCCGCCAGCGCTTTGCCTGGACCCTAGACGGCACCACGCCGCCGACCTTGCAGGCGGCGGACCAGCCGTTGGGGCTTGGGTTGCGTGAGGCCGTCTGGGTCAATGAGCAGGGATTGCGGGTGGACAGCGGTTGTCCAGGCGCAAGCGCCCGCGACATTGCCTTGTGGCCCGCGCCCCTGGAGCCTTGGCTACCGCGTGCCGAACGACGGACAGCGCGGCTGGCGGCCGTGGATCCGGCCTGCCCGCCACAAATGGGGGCAAGCGCGCCGCCCCTGTCGATCGTCGGCGTGCGCCCAGGCGACAACTTGCGTAGGCCGGCCACCAGCGATGAGGCGCTGCAATTGCGAGTCTCGGCGTTGGGCGGTGGAGGGCTGCGCTGGTGGTTCCTCAATGGCCAGCCGTTGGGTGAGACCCGCGGGCAGGACAGCTTGCTGGTGCGTTTCGAGCAGGTCGGTCGCACCGAGCTGAGTGCGCTGGATGAGAGTGGCGAAACGGCGCGGGTGGAGTTTCAGGTCAGCGAGTAGAGAGGCTCTGTAGGAGCGGCTTTAGCCGCGATGCCGGCAACGCGGTATCCGGCATCCACTTCGCGGATGATCGCGGCTGAAGCCGCTCCTACAGAGATCGCGTCTGGCCAGATGATCAGCGCTTGCCCAGTTTGCGCAACTCGTCGGACTCGACGACGCGTATGCCGTCCTCTTCCTCCAGCGCCAGGCGCCACAACGCCCGGGCCAGGGCGCAAACCTCGATGCCCCGGTACTTGCCCGGCACCAGGCGCATCAGCGGCGCGGCCAGGCGTTCACCCAGCCGTGGTGGGGTGCGCTCACCCAGCAGCAGCGACGGTCGCACAATGGTCAACTGCGGCCAATCCTGTTGCTTGAGCGCCTCCTCCATCTCACCCTTGACCCGGTTGTAGAAGATCGTGGATTTCGGGTCGGCGCCCAGGGCGCTGATCACCAGCAGGTGGCGCGCGCCCAACTCCCGGGCACGTTTGCTGAAGGCCACGACCATGTCCAGGTCGACGGCGCGGAAGGCGGATTCGGAGCCGGCCTGCTTGAGCGTGGTGCCCAGGCAGCAGAAGGCGATATCGACACGGCCAGCCAGTTGCGGGAGAAACACGGCCGGGTCACCCACCGGGTTTTCCAGGTGCGGGTGCTCGGCCAGTGGCCGGCGAGTAGGCGCCAGCACACGGCTGATGGTGGGTTCGTTGAGCAGGCGGTCGAGCAGGTGTTCACCCGTCAGGCCCGTGGCACCGGCAAGCAGGACATGCTGAGGCGTCAAGTACATGATGTCTCTCCCTTGTTACTTCAAAGCTTAGTGGGTGCCCGGTGTTTTTGCGCGGTCACCCGCCGCGGGGCGGGCATCAGTGCCCAGGGCTTGCTCGGCCTGTTGCCGGCGCAGGCGCTGCCAGTGCGCGATCACCGCTGGCGGTGCCCACAGCTGCGGCTCGGAGGCGTCGAAACCGTCCCGTCGTTCTCTTTCGGCAACGGTCTTGCGCGCCAGTTCAAACGCCTGTTTCAGGTCGTCGGTCTGGTTCAGCGCCTGGGCGAACAGGGCATCGCCGAAGTAGGTGAAGTCGGCCTCTTCCGAACAGCCGAACGACACCCGGTCGGGGCGCGCGGCGGTCATGATCAGGGTCCGGTCGTCCTTGAGCGGAGCGATGTAGCCCCCGGAATAGCAGGCCGAGATGACAATCACCTTGTCGCGCTCCTTGAGCGGCGCCAGGGCGCTTGCCAGTTCGTCGGCGCTCAGGTCGGCCAGTTGCAGGCGCGGCTGGTCCAGCACCAGCTGGTGATCGTGGCTGCCGTGGCTGGTCAGGTAGATGAACACCAGGTCTTCCGGGCCGCTGCGTTCGGCCAGGGTGCGGGCGGCGCGGGTGAGGTTCTCGCGGGTGGCCATGGGGCGGTCGGCCAGGTGGTCGCGGTGGTTGACCAGGGTGACCTGGCCCTGGGCGCCGAAGCGCACCTTGAGCATGTTGCTGACATAGTCGGCCTCGCGCAGGAACACGCTCTGCTGGCCGTCCCCGGCCACCACCAGGCTGTACAACTGCAGCGGCGCGACGGAGCGTGGGACCTTGGCCAGTGCGTCGTCCAGCAGCTTGCCCTGGTTGAGCAGGGCAAGGTCGAGCGGGTCGGGGAGCAACTTGCCCTTCTCGTCGCGCACACGCACACCATTGGCCCAGGTGCCGCCCTCGGCCTTGCCGTTGGCGCGGGTCAAGCGGCCGTGGCCCTGGTAGGCGTCATCGGCGAAGCCGCCGGCATACTGGCTGCCATCGGCCAGTTGCAGGGTGCCCATGCCGTTGAAGCGCCAGTCGCGGAAACCGCCTTTGTAGCGGCCGCCATCGCTGCCCAGCAGTTCGCCTTCACCGACCAGCACGCCGTCCTTGAAGTCGCCGATCCACACGTCGCCATCGGCGTTCTCGTAGCGGCCACGACCTTCCAGGCGATTGTCCTTGAATTCACCGATGTATTGCTCGCCGTCGGCGCTGTCGTAGGTGCCGGCGCCCTGTAGCTTGCCGTCGATGAAGTGGCCGCTGAACTGGTTGCCGCTGGCGTCGCTGCGAACCCCCGCGCCATTGGGCTTGCCCTTGGCGAACAGGCCCTGGTAGCGGCTGCCGTCGGCCAGTTCGAGCTGGCCGGCGCCATCGTACTGGTCGTCCTTGAACTGGCCGCGGTAGGTCTGGTCGTGCTGCTTGAGCGCGCCCTCGCCATCGCGTCGGCCATGCTTGAACGTGCCGGCGTAGTGGCTGCCGGGGGTGGTGAGGTCGCCCAGGCCCTGGAACAGGCCTTCGCTGAACTGGCCGCGGTACACCTCGCCATTGCTGCCGTGCCATTCGCCCTGGCCGTGCCACTGCCCATCCTTGAACGTGCCGGCGTACCAGCTGCCATTGGGGTAGTCGATGCGCCCTTCGCCCTGCAGCAGGCCATTGACCACCTGGCCACGGTAGCGGCCGCCATCGGGCAGGCGTGCGTCCGGCGGCGACAGCGGTTCGCCTTCGCCACAGGCAGTGAGCAACAGGATCAGGGTGAGAGGGAGCAAAGGGCGCATGGTGGAGTCCGGACGAACGATGCGCCGAGTATGCCGCAGAATGCCGGGGGCCGTGAATGAGGGGGTGTCGGTATCAGCGCCCTGCCTGTAGGAGCCGGCCTTGCCGGCGAAAGGGCCAGTGCAGTCGGCTCAAGGCAGTGGCTCCCACAGGGCTGGGGGATTCCCAACACGTTGTGTCAGGAATCTCAGACGAAGCAGAGCGACAGCGGTTCGGCGATATAGGCCGGTTTCTCCTCACCTTCGATCTCGAGGGTGACGGTTGCCTTGAGCAGCCACTGCCCCGGCTTCTTCTCGGTGGCGTCGACCAGTTCGACCTTCAATCGCACATTGCTGTCGACCTTCACCGGCTGGATGAAACGCACGCTGTCGAGCCCATAGTTGACCACCATCTTCAGCCCTTCGGGCAGCACCAGGATGTCTTCCATCAGCTTGGGGATCAGCGACAGGGTGAGGAAACCATGGGCGATGGTGGTGCCGAAGGGGGTCTTGGCCGCTTTCGCCGGGTCCACATGGATGAACTGGAAATCGCCGGTAGCCTCGGCGAACAGGTTGATGCGTTGCTGATCGATCTTCAGCCAGGCGGAACGTCCCAGTTCCTTTCCAACGTACTGCGAAAGCTCTGTAACGGGTACATAGGGCATCGCGACTCTCCAGATTGTCATTTTGTACGAATGTGCAAGATCAGCACGGCGAACCGTTTCAGTCAAGTTGCCCGCTTTTCGCCGAATATCGCCTTATAGACACTTGCTTAGCGTGCTTATAATGGCCGCCATGCTCTCGGGAGGTCCTTATGCTGTTGCGTGGTTTGACCTGGCTGGTGCTGTTCCAGTTGCTGGGGACGGCGATCAATCACCTGTTCCTGGCGATCCTGCCCGGACCGATCATCGGCCTGCTGCTGTTGCTGGCCTTCCTGATGATCCGCGGCGAAGTGGGCAAGCCGCTCAACGATGCCGCCAGCAGCCTGCTACGCTACCTGCCGTTGCTGCTGGTGCCGCCGGCGGTGGGGGTGATGGTCTACGCCAAGGATATCGCCGCGGACTTCTGGGCCATCGTCGGCGCGCTGCTGGTCTCCTGCCTGCTGACCCTGGTGTTCGTCGGCGTGCTGATGCAGAGGCTCATCCATCGCCAGGGCAAGCGCGAGGAGCAGCCATGACCCTCGACTGGCACGGCGCGCTCGATGCGGTCATCCACCACCCGCTGTTCGGCATCGGCATTACGCTGGCCGCCTACCAGCTGGTGCTGGCGGCCTACGAGAAGACCCGCTGGATCTTCCTGCAGCCGGTGCTGGTGTCGATGCTGGTGGTGATCGGCGTACTGCTGCTGTGCGGTATCGACTACAGCGAATACCGCAAGAGCACCGAGATCATGAACATCCTCCTCGGCCCGGCCACGGTGGCCCTGGCGGTGCCGCTGTACCTGAACCTGCGGCGCATCCGCCAACTGTTCTGGCCGACATTTACTACGCTGGTAGTCGGGGGGCTGTTCGCCACCGTGGCGTGCCTGGCGCTGGGGTGGTGGTTCGGCGCCGAGCACATGATCCTGATGACCATGGCACCGAAGTCGGTGACTTCGCCCATCGCCATGCTGGTGGCCGAGCAGATTGGTGGCGTGGCGGCCCTGGCGGCGGTGTTCGTGCTGATCACCGGGGTGATCGGGGCGATCTTCGGCCCGGCGCTGCTGACCCGCTGCGGCGTGCTCAGCCCCGAGGCGCGGGGCATGGCGCTGGGGGTGACCGCCCATGCGGTCGGTACCTCGGTGGCCTTGCAGGAAAGTGATGAATGCGGCGCCTTCGCCGCGCTGGCGATGAGCCTGATGGGCGTGGCCACGGCAGTGTTCCTGCCGCTGGCGGTCAGCCTGGTGGCTTGAGGAAAACACATGACACTACCGCTTTTTCCGCTCAATACCGTGCTGTTTCCCGGTTGCCTGCTCGACCTGCAGATTTTCGAGGCGCGCTACCTGGACATGATCGGCCGCTGCATGAAGCAGGGCACGGGCTTTGGTGTGGTGTGCATCCTCGAAGGCGAGCAGGTGGGCAAGGCCCCGCCGGCGGTGGCCTCGATTGGCTGCGAGGCGCTGATCCGCGACTTCGTGCAGCAGGACAATGGCCTGCTGGGTATCCGCGTCGAGGGCGTCAGGCGGTTCACTGTCGAGCAGACCGAGGTGCAGAAGGACCAGCTCATGCTTGCCGAGGTGCAGTGGCTGCCCGACCAGGCGGACAGCCCGCTGGTGGAGCAGGACGATGACCTGCTGGCGTTGCTGCTGGCGCTGGGTGAGCACCCGATGGTGGAGGCGCTGGACATGCCCCGGGATGTCGATGGGCGCCAGTCGCTGGGCAACCAGCTGGCGTACCTGCTGCCGTTCGTGGAGGAGGACAAGCTGGACTTGCTGGCGATCGATTCGCCGCAGCGGCGGCTGGAGGCGATCCAGGCGCTGCTGGAGCGGATCCAGGGTGAGTTGTTCGCCTGACTTGCTGTTCGCCGGCAAGCCGGCTCCTACGGGTTTGATGCTCGCCGCNGTGCAGGGCAAAGAACGCCAGCAACGCGACACACGCCGGCAGCACCAGCCACCATACCCGTTGCGACAACGCCGTGAGCGGCTGGCGATACTGGACCAGTGTCAGGCTCGCCGCGCACACACAGCATGCCAGCAACGCCCCGGCCAGGATATCCGTCGGCCAGTGCGCCCCCAGATACACCCGCGACAGCGCGATGGCCAGTGCCGGCAAGCAGCCCAGCATTACCCAGGTCAGGCGCATGCGCGGCGGCTGACCACGGCCGGCCAGCACCGCCAGCACCAGGAAGAACGCGAACGACGCCGAGCTGTGCCCACTGGGCATGCTGTAGCTGGTCAACGGGTCGGCCAGCACTTCCGGGCGTGCGCGGGCAAACAGCCATTTCAACGAGCCATTGGCCAGCGCCGTGCCGATCAGCGTCGCGCCGGCGAACAGGGCATGGCGCCATTGACGGGCCAGCAACAGCAGGCCGGTCAGCAGGCCACCCAGGAAGAACTGGGTACGGAAGTCGCCCAGCCGGGTGATCACCACCACGGCGCCATCGATGGCCTGGCTGCGATGCTCCTGCACCAGGGTCATCAGGCCCTGGTCGAATTCGTTGAGGTAGGGCCAGCCGATGAACAGCGCCGCCACTGCCAGGCCGCTCAGCGCGGCGATCAACCGGGTACCGTAGCGTTGGTCGCGCAGGCTGCTGTTCAGGCTCAGGCCGATCAGCACCGCGAGGGTACCGAAGACGATGCCGGCATCCAGCCAGAAGCCTTCCGGTAGCGGCAGCCGCATCGCCGCGCCAGTGGCCCAGCCCGGCAGCAGGTAGGCGACCGACCAGCCGGCGCCGGCCACCAGGCTGACGGCGATGAAACGCGGCAGCGGCATGTCGAACATACCGGCGACCATCGGCAGCATCGGGCGCAGCGGGCCGATGAAGCGCCCGACCAGCAGGCTGGCGATGCCGTAGCGCTGGAAGTATGCCTCGGCGCTGCCGATCCATTCCGGGTGGCTGCGAAGCAGCGGCAGGCGGCGGATGTTCTGGTGGAAGTATTTGCCCACGCCATAGGAGATCGCGTCACCGAGCAGCCCGCCGAGGAAGCCCAGCAGCAGGGTTTCCCCAAGCGTGAAGGCACCGCTGCCGGCCAGCACGGCGACGGCGAACAGCAGCACGGTGCCGGGCACGATGATGCCGGCGATGGCCAGGCATTCCACGCAGGCGATCACGAAAATCGCCAGGCCAAGCCACTGCGGGTTGGCGCCGAGCCAGGCGGTCAGGCTGTCGAGCCATTGGCCCATGGGTCAGTTTCCTTGTTCGAGGATGAAGAAGTCGCGGCCTTCGTGCTGGCCGCGGCGCAACGGGTTGCGGGTGCAGTAGCGGGCGTACTCGGCGTCGACGAAACGGTAGGGCAGGTGTTCGTCACGGCCGTGGGGGATGCCCAGCCGGGCGGCCTGGATCACCCGGTTCACGACGATGCCGCAGTCTTCGACGTAAAGGCGTTCGGGGTCGAACCGTTGCGCGTCCCAGTGCGGTACTTTCAAGCCCATGGCGCGGCACAGCAGGGTCTGGCCATTGCACAGGCGCTCGGGTGGGCGCAGGTTGCCGCTGGCGTCGGGGTTGTTGAGCTGCATCCGCGCCAGGCTGTTTTCGTCGGACAGGGCGTCGGTCCAGGGGTAGGCGGACTTGATCAGCACCGCGTTGCCCGGGCCCTGGGCGCTGAAGTTCAGCGAGTCGCCGCCGCGGGCGTAGTACATGTAGATGTGGCCGCCGTCGAGGAACAGCGCCTTGCGCTTCTCGGTGTAGCCCAAAGAGGCGTGGCTGCCCTTGTCGGTCAGGTAGTAAGCCTCGGTCTCGATGATCCGTGCGGCCAGCCAGAGGTCGCCGTGGCGGTGGCGGATGACCTTGCCCAGCAGGTCGCGGGCGAGGGTCTGGGCATCGCGGTCGAAGAAACTGTCGGGCAGCGCGCGGGCCGGGCAGGGGGCTGGGGCGGACATACAAGCGGTTCGTGGCTGTGAAGGCGCAGATGATAGCAACGAATGGCTTAACCGAGGCTGAATCAGCGTGAGGCCATCGCCGCTTCCACGATCATGCCTGAACACCGCGGGTGGCGTGGGAGCGGGCTTGTCCCGCGATGAGCTGTCAGACGATTCTGATACGGGGCGTTACATCTTTGCGCCCCATTCCTTCGTGCCATTTTCTACCATCCGCCACCCGCCGCTGGGCGTACCCGAGCGCTCCAGTTATAATCAGCCGATTTCCCCTTTCGCCAAGACACCGAGCCCATGACTGAGTCCGTTCTTGACTACATGACCCGCCTGGGTCGCGCCGCCCGTGAGGCCTCGCGGGTGATCGGCCGTGCCAGCACCGCGCAGAAGAACCGCGCCCTGCAAGCCGCCGCCGACGCCCTGGACGCCGCCCGCGGCGAGCTCACCGCAGCCAATGAACAGGACCTTGCCAATGGCCGTAAAAATGGCCTGGAGCCCGCGCTGCTCGACCGTCTGGCACTCACCCCCGCGCGCATCGACGGCATGATCACCGGCTTGCGCCAGGTGGCCAGCCTGCCGGACCCGGTTGGTGCCATCCGCGACATGAGCTACCGCCCGTCGGGCATCCAGGTCGGCAAGATGCGCGTGCCGCTGGGGGTGATCGGGATCATCTACGAGTCGCGCCCCAACGTGACCATCGACGCCGCCAGCCTATGCCTCAAGTCGGGCAACGCCACCATCCTGCGCGGCGGTTCCGAAGCCATTCACTCCAACCGCGCCATCGCCACCTGCATCCAGCGTGGCCTGGCCGAGGCCGGTTTGCCGCCGGCGGTGGTGCAGGTGGTCGAGACCACCGACCGTGAGGCGGTCGGCGCGTTGATCAGCATGCCGGCGTTCGTCGACGTCATCGTCCCGCGCGGCGGCCGTGGCCTGATCGAGCGCATCAGCCGTGACGCCCGGGTGCCGGTGATCAAGCACCTGGACGGCATCTGCCACGTTTTCGTCGACGAGCACGCCGACCTGGACAAGGCCTGGCGCGTCGCCTTCAACGCCAAGACCTACCGCTATGGCATCTGCGGCGCCATGGAAACGCTGCTGGTCGACCAGCGCGTGGCCGAGCGCTTCCTGCCGGAGATGGCCCGCCGCTTCCAGGAAAAAGGCGTCGAACTGCGCGGTTGCGAGCGCACCCAAGCGATCATCGACAGCAAACCGGCCAGCGAAGACGACTGGCACACCGAGTACCTCGACGCGATCCTGTCGATCCGCGTCGTCGACGGCCTGGAGCAGGCCATCGAGCACATCAACCACTACGGTTCGCACCACACCGACTCGATCATCACCGAACACCAGGGCCAGGCCCGGCGCTTCATCGCCGAAGTCGACTCGGCGTCGGTCATGCTCAACACCCCGACCTGCTTCGCCGACGGCTTCGAGTACGGCCTCGGCGCGGAGATTGGCATTTCCACCGACAAGCTGCATGCCCGCGGCCCGGTCGGGCTGGAAGGCCTGACCTGCGAGAAGTACGTGGTGATCGGCGATGGCCAGCTGCGCGGCCAGGAGCCGTGCTGAGTTGAGCAGTGCTTTGGCAGTCCGGCGCGTCGGCATTCTCGGCGGTACGTTCGACCCGGTGCATATCGGCCACCTGCGCAGTGCGCTGGAGGTGGCCGAGTTCATGCGCCTGGACGAGCTGCGCCTGCTGCCCAACGCTCGCCCGCCGCACCGTGACACCCCACAGGTGGCGGCCCAGGACCGCCTGGCCATGGTGCGCGACGCGGTAGCCGGAGTCGGCTGCCTGAGTGTCGATGATCGTGAGCTGGCCCGCGACAAGCCGTCGTACACCATCGACACCCTCGAGTCGATTCGTGCTGAGCTGAACACGCATGACCAGTTGTTCCTGGTGCTGGGCTGGGATGCCTTCTGTGGCCTGCCCAGCTGGCACCGTTGGGAAGAACTGTTGCAACACTGTCACATCCTGGTGCTGCAGCGCCCGGATGCCGATGTCGAACCCCCTGACGAGTTGCGCAACCTGCTGGCGGCGCGCTCGGAGAGCGATCCCACCGCCATGTCCGGCCCGGCGGGGCATATTTCGTTCGTCTGGCAGACCCCGCTCGCGGTGTCCGCCACGCAAATCCGACAGCTGCTGGCCAGCGGCAAGTCGGCGCGGTTCCTGGTGCCGGACGCAGTACTGGCCTATATCGAGGCGCACGACCTGTATCGTGCGTCCAACTGACGGCGCCCGCGAGCGCCTCATTCAATGAGTTGAACGAGTTTTATATGACCAAGCAGAAAATCAATGGCATCAGTGGCGAAGAACTGGTCGAACTGACCAAGGCCGCACTGGAAGACGTCAAGGCCCAGGACATCCAGGTCATCGACGTGCGTGAAAAGCACAGCCTGACCGACTACATGATCATCGCCACCGGTACCTCCAACCGCCAGATCAACGCGATGCTGGAAAAGGTCCGCGAAGCGGTCAAGGCCAAGGGCGCACAGCCGCTGGGCGAAGAAGGCAAGGGCGACAGCGACTGGGTGCTGCTCGACCTGAACGACGTCATCGTGCACATGATGACCGCCGCCGCCCGCCAGTTCTACGACCTGGAGCGTCTGTGGATGGGTGCCGAGCAGAGCCGTGCCGCCGATGGCAAGCACCACAGCCCGGAAAACACCCACGACTATTCCGACAAGCTCAAGGATCGGGAATAAGGTCGCGCCGTGCGTCTGCGTCTGATCGCGGTCGGCTCGCGCATGCCGAAATGGGTCGAGGAAGGCTGGCATGAGTATGCCAAGCGCCTGCCCTCGGAGCTTGCGCTGGAGCTGGTGGAAATCCCGCTGAACACCCGCGGCAAGAACGCCGATGTCGCTCGCCTGATCCGTCAGGAGGGCGAGGCGATGCTGAGCAAGGTGCAGCCCGGGGAACGCATCGTCACCCTCGAGGTCCATGGCAAGCCCTGGAGTACCGAGCAACTGGCGGGCGAGCTGGACCGCTGGCGCCTGGATGCGCGCACGGTCAACCTGATGGTGGGTGGCCCGGAAGGGCTGGCGCCGGAGGTCTGTGCACGCAGTGAGCAGCGCTGGTCGCTGTCGCCGCTGACGCTGCCGCACCCGTTGGTAAGGATACTCATCGGCGAGCAGATCTACCGCGCCTGGACCGTGTTGTCCGGGCATCCCTACCACAAATGAACCTGTAAGCCCGCCCGATGCCGCAGCAGATCCGCCTCAAGGACCACGAGAAAGACGCCCGCCTGGTGCGCAACCGCGTCGTCGTGGGCGCCGTGGCGGTGGTGGCGCTCGTCTGCGTGCTGATCGCCCGGCTGTACTTTCTTCAGGTCATCCAGTACGACTACCACTCGACGCTGTCGGAGAACAACCGGGTGCATGTGCAGCCGATTCCGCCAACCCGTGGGTTGATCTTCGACCGCAACGGGGTGGTGGTTGCCGACAACCGCCCCAGCTTCAGCCTGGTCATGACCCGCGAGCGCGCCGGTAACCCTGGCAAATGGCAGGACGTACTGGATGTGATCGTCGAGGTGCTGGAACTCACGCCAGACGATCGCGCCCTGTTCGAGAAACGCATGAAGCAGGGGCGCCGGCCCTTCGAGCCGGTACCCATCCTGTTCGAGCTCAACGAAGAACAGATCGCCCGCATCGCCGTGAACCAGTTCCGCCTGCCCGGCGTGGAAGTGGCCGCGCAGTTGGTGCGCCACTACCCGCAGGGCGCGCACTTCGCCCACTCCGTGGGCTATGTGGGGCGGATCAACGAGAAGGAACTCAAGACCCTCGACCCGGTGAACTACAGCGGCACCCACCATATCGGCAAGACTGGCATCGAGCGTTTCTACGAGCCCGAGCTGCACGGCCAGGTGGGTTACGAGGAAGTCGAGACCAACGCCCGCGGCCGTGTGCTGCGGGTGCTCAAGCGCACCGACCCCAAGCCGGGCAAGGATATTGTCCTGAGCCTCGACATCAAGCTGCAGGAAGCCGCCGAGCAGGCCCTGGGCGGGCGCCGTGGCGCCATCGTGGCCCTTGACCCACGCACCGGCGAGGTGCTGGCGATGGTCAGCCAACCGAGCTTCGACCCCAACCTGTTCGTCACCGGCATCAGCTTCAAAGCCTACGCCGAACTGCGCGATTCGATCGACCGGCCGCTATTCAACCGCGTGTTGCGCGGCCTGTACCCGCCCGGCTCGACCATCAAGCCGGCGGTGGCCATCGCCGGCCTCGACAGTGGTGTGGTCACGGCGGGCAGCCGGGTGTTCGACCCGGGCTACTACCAGCTGCCCAACTACGATCACAAGTACCGCAACTGGAACCGTACCGGCGATGGCTGGGTGGATCTGGATGTGGCGATCATGCGTTCAAATGATACGTACTTCTACGATCTTGCACACAAAATGGGTATCGATCGGCTGTCCAGCTACATGAACAAGTTCGGCATTGGCCAGAAAGTCTCGCTGGACATGTTCGAAGAATCCCCCGGCCTGATGCCCTCGCGCGAGTGGAAGCGCGCGACCCGTCGCCAGGCCTGGTTCCCGGGTGAAACCCTGATCCTCGGCATCGGCCAGGGCTACATGCAGGCAACGCCCCTGCAACTGGCCCAGGCCACCGCGCTGATCGCCAACAAGGGCGTGTGGAACCGCCCGCACCTGGCCAAGACCATCGAAGGCCAGCCGCCGGTGGACGAAAATCCCATGGAGAACATCGTCCTGCGTGACAAGTCCGACTGGGCCAAGGTCACCCACGGCATGGAGCAGGTGATGCACGGTGCCCGCGGTACCGCGCGCAAGGCCGCCCTCGGCTCGATCTACCGCATCGCCGGCAAGAGCGGCACGGCACAGGTCGTGGCAATCAAGCAGGGCGAGAAGTACGACCGCAACAAACTCCAGGAACGGCACCGCGACCACGCGCTGTTCGTTGCCTTCGCTCCCGCCGAAGACCCGAAGATCGTGGTCTCGGTGATGGTCGAGAACGGCGAGTCCGGCTCCGGTGTCGCCGCCCCCGTGGTGCGTCAGGTCATGGATGCCTGGTTGCTCGACGAGAACGGCCGCCTCAAGCCCGAGTTCGGCCCCGCCACAGTCGCCCAGGAACCGGCCCCGTGAAGAACAATTTCGATCGCATGCTCTCCAGCGAGGACGTGATGCGCAGGCGCGCCAGCTTCCTGCAGCGCATCCATGTCGACGGCCCCTTGCTGCTCATTCTGCTGACGCTGGCCGCCGGCAGCCTGTTCGTGCTCTATTCGGCCAGCGGCAAGAACTGGGACCTGCTGATGAAGCAGGCCAGCTCGTTCGGCATCGGCCTGGTGTCGATGTTCGTCATCGCCCAGCTCGAGCCGCGCTTCATGGCACGCTGGGTGCCCCTGGCCTACCTGGCCGGGGTGTTCCTGCTGGTGGTGGTGGACGTGATGGGCCACAACGCCATGGGCGCCACGCGCTGGATCAATATCCCCGGGGTGATCCGTTTCCAGCCCTCGGAGTTCATGAAGATCATCATGCCGGCGACCATCGCCTGGTACCTGTCCAAGCGCACCCTGCCGCCGCATTTGAAGCACGTGGCGATCAGCCTGGTGATGATCGGCGTGCCGTTCATTCTCATCGTGCGCCAGCCCGACCTGGGCACGGCGCTGCTGATCCTCGCCTCCGGCGCCTTCGTGCTGTTCATGGGCGGCTTGCGCTGGCGCTGGATCATCAGCGTGATCGCCGCGGCGGTGCCGGTGGCGGTGGCCATGTGGTTCTTCGTCATGCACGACTATCAAAAGCAGCGTGTACTGACCTTCCTCGATCCGGAAAGCGACCCGCTGGGCACGGGCTGGAACATCATCCAGTCCAAGGCGGCGATCGGCTCGGGCGGGGTGTTCGGCAAAGGCTGGCTGCTGGGCACACAATCGCACCTGGACTTCCTGCCCGAGAGTCACACCGACTTCATCATCGCCGTGCTGGGTGAGGAGTTCGGCCTGGTCGGCATCTGCCTGCTGCTGATCGTCTACCTGCTGCTGATCGGCCGTGGGCTGATGATCACCGCCCAGGCGCAGACCCTGTTCGGCAAGCTGCTCGCGGGCAGCCTGACCATGACCTTCTTTGTTTATGTGTTCGTCAATATCGGTATGGTCAGCGGCCTTCTGCCCGTGGTGGGCGTGCCGCTGCCCTTCATCAGCTATGGCGGAACTTCGTTGGTGACGCTGCTGTCAGCGTTTGGCGTTCTGATGTCGATCCACACGCACCGCAAATGGATCGCGCAAGTTTGAAAAAGGTGAAGAATTCAATGCAAGCAGTGCGTAACTGGGCTGCCCGTTGTGTGCCGTGGATCGGCGCGGTGGGCCTGTTCGGCGCTGTCCAGCAGGCTGTTGCCGGCGATTACGACAATTCGCCCCAGGTGGCCGAGTTCGTCGGCGAGATGACCCGCGACTATGGCTTTGCCGGCGAGCAACTGATGGGCGTGTTTCGCGAGGCGCAGCGCAAGCAGGCGATCCTCGACGCGATCTCGCGGCCGGCCGAGCGGGTCAAACCCTGGAAAGAATACCGCCCGATGTTCCTCACCGATGCGCGCATCGCCCGTGGCGTGGACTTCTGGCGCCAGCACGAGGCCGCCCTGGCCCGCGCCGAGCAGGAATATGGCGTACCGGCGCAATATATCGTCTCGATCATTGGCGTAGAGACCTTCTTCGGTCGCAATACCGGCAACTATCGCGTCATCGATGCCCTGTCGACGCTTGGCTTCGACTATCCGCCGCGCGCCGAATTCTTCCGCAAGGAGTTGCGCGAGTTCCTCCTGCTGGCCCGCGAGGAACAGCTCGACCCACTGACGCTCAAGGGCTCCTACGCCGGCGCCATGGGCCTGCCGCAGTTCATGCCCAGCAGCTTCCGCAACTATGCGGTGGACTTCGACGGTGACGGCCACATCAATATCTGGAACAACCCGGACGATGCCATCGGCAGCGTCGCCAGCTACTTCAAGCGCCATGGCTGGGTGGCCGGCGAGGCCGTTGTCAGCCGTGCGCAGGTGCGCGGCGAGCGCGTCGACGAGGGCCTGACCACGGGTATCGAGCCGGTGAAGACGGTCGGGGAGTTGCGAGCGCTGGGCTGGTCGAGCCATGATGCGTTGCGCGATGATCTGCCGGTCACCGCCTTCCGCCTGGAAGGCGAAAACGGCCCCGAATACTGGATGGGCCTGAAGAACTTCTATGCGATCACGCGCTACAACCGCAGCGTGATGTACGCCATGGCGGTGCATCAGCTCGCGGAACAGCTGGTTCTGGCACGGGGCGTCAAGTAATGCGCGAATTCTTCACAGTGAACACCGCCAAACTGTTGACCTGCCTCGCCGTGGGCCTGGTCCTGGCCAGTTGCTCCTCCAGCCGCCCCGCACCGCAGACTGGTGGCAACACCGTCCGCGCGCAGCCGGGCCTGGACATCAACCGCGCCCACAAGGATGGCGCGCCCTGGTGGGACGTGGATGTCAACAAGATCCCCGACGCCACCCCGACCGTGCACACAGGCAATTACAAAGCCAACCCGTACACGGTGATGGGCAAAACCTACTACCCGATGCAGGACTCGCGCAGCTATCGCGCCGAGGGCACCGCCTCGTGGTACGGCACCAAATTCCACGGCCAGAACACCGCCAATGGCGAGCTCTACGACCTCTACGGCATGAGCGCGGCACACAAGACCCTGCCGCTGCCGGCCTATGTGCGGGTGACCAACCTGGCCAATGGCCGCAGCGTGATCCTGCGGGTCAACGATCGTGGACCGTTCTACTCTGACCGCATCATCGACTTGTCATATGCCGCCGCGAAGAAGCTCGGTTATGCCGAGATCGGCACCGCGCACGTGCGCGTCGAAGGGATCGATCCACAGCAATGGTGGGCCCAGCGTGGCCAGCAGCCACCGCTGATGCTCAAGGAGCCACAGGTGGCCCAGGCCCAGCCGATTCCGGCCAGCACCGGGCGGGTCGAGCAATGGACGCCGCCGCCACAGCAGCACGCCGCACCCGTGGTGCCGGTGCAGGTGGGGGGTAACAACGTCCCGAGCGGCAATGGTGGCAGCTTCCTCCAGGTGGGCGCGTTCGCCAACCCGGACGCTGCCGAGTTGCTGCGCTCGAAGCTGAGCACCATGGTCAGCGCGCCGGTGTTCATCAGCTCTATCGTGCGCAACCAGCAAACGCTTCACCGGGTGCGCCTGGGGCCGATCAACAGCCAGGGCGAGATCCAGCAGGCCCAGGACAGCATTCGCCTGGCCAACCTGGGGCAGGCGAAGGTGGTCACTGATTAAACACTGAGGGCGCCATGCACTCTGTAGGAGCGGCCTTGTGCCGCGAAAGGGGCGCAACGCGGCCCCAGATTTCAGCGATTCTGCCGATATCGCCGGGGCTGCTTTGCAGCCCTTTCGCGGCACAAGGCCGCTCCTACAGGGGCGTGCCTGAACCAAAGGTCCCAAAACAGGCAACGCCGACCTGTCGGTTTGTTCATGAATTGCCGGGCAATGGCATGTACAATGCCCGTTTTTGCCCGCAGCGGCATTACGCCGCACATTCGGGCCAGGCCACAGGCCATAAAACTAGACTGACGGGGCGCTGGGCAACCGAACCTGCCCACGAAACATCAGACCATTAGCGATTTACGAGAGACGGATGAACATCACCAACCTTGCCAAACGACTCTGCCTGCCCGTTCTGCTGCTGATCACGCCTGCTGCCTTCGCGGCGGAGCAGATGATGCCGGCACCTCCGCAACTGGCCGCCAAGTCCTACGTACTCATGGACGCGTCCAGCGGCAACGTGCTGGTCGAGAACAACGGTGACGAGCGCCTGCCACCCGCCAGCCTGACCAAGCTGATGACCGCCTACATCGCCACCCTGGACATCCGTCGTGGCCAGATCGGCGAGAACGACCCGGTCACCGTCAGCGAGAACGCCTGGCGCACCGGTGGTTCGCGCATGTTCATCAAGGTGGGTAGCCAGGTCACCGTCAGCGACCTGCTGCACGGCATCATCATCCAGTCGGGCAACGATGCCTCGGTGGCCCTGTCCGAGCACATCGCCGGCAGCGAAGACGCCTTCGCCGACATGATGAACAAGACCGCCGGCGACCTGGGGATGGCCAACAGCCACTTCATGAACCCGACCGGCCTGCCGAACCCGGAGCACTACTCCTCGGCCCACGACATGGCCCTGCTGGCACGCGCGATCATCAACGAAGACCCCGCGCACTACGCCATCTACTCGCAGAAAGAGTTCTACTGGAACAACATCAAGCAGCCTAACCGCAACCTGCTGCTGTGGCGCGACAAGACCGTCGACGGCCTGAAGACCGGCCACACCGACGAAGCCGGCTACTGCATGGTCGCCTCGGCCGTTCGCGACGGCCAGCGCCTGATCGCCGTGGTGTTCGGCACCAACAGCGAACAGTCCCGCGCCGCCGAGACGCAAAAGCTGCTGACCTACGGTTTCCGCTTCTTCGAAACCCAGACCTTCTACCAGAAAGGTACCGAGCTGACTCAAGCTCAAGTCTGGAAAGGCGCGACCAACCAGGTGAAAGCCGGCCTGGCCAACGACCTGACCATGACCATGCCTAAAGGCCAATTGAAACGCCTCCAGGCTTCGATGACCATGAACCCGCAACTGACCGCTCCGATCGCCAAAGGTGACGTGATCGGCAAAGTGGAAGTCAAACTGGACGAGAAAGTTGTTCACAGCGCCGACCTCATCGCCCTCGACGGCGTGGAGGAAGCTGGTTTCTTCGGCCGTGTGTGGGATAGCATCCGCCTGTTCTTCTACGGTTTGTTCAACTGATACGTGACCTGCACGCCCCCGTGAACCAGGCGGGGGCGATGCTGCTGTCACGGCTTACGAGGCCGTTTCCGCCATGAGCGAAGAAGACGTCAAGTCGCACAAAATCGAATTCCCCTGCGAGGACTACCCGATCAAGGTGATCGGCGACACCGTTGTCGGTTTCCGCGACACCGTGATCGAAATCCTCAGCAAGCACGCCAAGGTCGACCTGTCGACCCTGGCCGAGCGCCAAAGCAAGGAAGGCAAGTACACCACGGTGCAACTGCATATCGTTGCCGAGAGCGAGAACCAGCTGCACGACATCAACAGTGCCCTGCGTGCCACCGGCATCGTGAAAATGGTGCTGTGATGTCCGGCGTTCTCGGTGTTCGCGATCTTGGCCTGCAGCCCTATGAGCCGGTGCTGGAGGCCATGCGTCGCTTTACCGAGCAACGTGGCCCCGACAGCCAGGACGAAATCTGGCTGGTGGAGCACCCAGCGGTTTTCACCCAGGGGCAGGCCGGCAAGGCCGAGCACCTGCTGATCCCGGGCGAGATCCCGGTGGTGCAGACCGACCGCGGCGGCCAGGTCACCTATCATGGCCCCGGCCAATTGGTGGCTTACCTGCTGTTGGACGTGCGCCGCCTGAGCATTGGCGTGCGCGAACTGGTCAGCCGTATCGAGCAGACCCTGATCGACCTGCTCGCCAGTTATGGCGTGCAGGCCGTGGCCAAGCCCGATGCCCCTGGCGTCTATGTCGATGGCGCGAAAATCGCGTCCCTTGGCCTTCGAATCCGCAATGGCCGTTCCTTCCACGGCCTTGCCCTGAACGTGGACATGGACCTTGCGCCATTCCGCCGAATCAACCCCTGTGGGTATGCGGGGCTGGCCATGACCCAGCTGCGCGACCTGGCAGGCCCGATCGAACTCGACGAGGTCAGGACAAGGCTGCGCGGACAGCTGGTCAGGCACCTCGACTATGCTGAGCAGACGACCCTGACGGGCGGAATCGACTGATTATGACAACTGTGCAAGAAGCCGTGCCGAACCTGATCCCGACGCAAGACGTCACCCCGCGCCCCGCCCCGAAGAAAGTCGAAGCTGGCGTGAAGCTGCGCGGCGCCGAGAAGGTGGCGCGTATCCCGGTGAAGATCATCCCCACCGAAGAGCTCCCGAAGAAGCCTGACTGGATTCGCGTGCGCATCCCAGTTTCGCCGGAAGTCGACCGTATCAAGCAACTGCTGCGCAAGCACAAGCTGCACAGCGTCTGCGAGGAGGCCTCCTGCCCGAACCTGGGCGAGTGCTTCTCCGGCGGTACCGCCACGTTCATGATCATGGGCGACATCTGCACCCGTCGCTGCCCGTTCTGTGACGTTGGCCACGGCCGGCCGAAGCCGCTGGACCTGGACGAGCCTAAGAACCTGGCCATCGCTATCGCCGACCTGCGCCTGAAGTACGTGGTGATCACCTCGGTGGACCGTGACGACCTGCGTGACGGCGGCGCCCAGCACTTCGCCGACTGCATCCGCGAAATCCGCGCGCTGTCGCCGGGCGTGCAGTTGGAAACCCTGGTGCCCGACTACCGCGGGCGCATGGACGTGGCGCTGGAGATCACCGCGCAGACCCCGCCGGACGTGTTCAACCACAACCTCGAGACCGTGCCGCGCCTGTACAAGGCCGCGCGTCCGGGTTCGGACTACGACTGGTCGCTGGACCTGCTGCAGAAGTTCAAGCAGATGGTCCCGCACGTACCGACCAAGTCCGGCCTGATGCTGGGCCTGGGCGAAACCGACGAGGAAGTCATCGAGGTCATGCACCGCATGCGTGAGCACGACATCGACATGCTGACGCTGGGCCAGTACCTGCAGCCGTCGCGCAACCACTTGCCGGTGCAGCGCTTCGTGCACCCGGACACCTTCGCCTGGTTCGCCGAGGAAGGTTACAAGATGGGCTTCAAGAACGTTGCCTCCGGCCCGCTGGTGCGCTCGTCGTACCACGCCGACCAGCAGGCTCACGAAGCCAAGATCAAGCTCTGACGCGAGCTTGAGTGACAATGCCGATGCACGCCGTGAGGCGGCATCGGCTTTTTTTTAGCTGCAAGTTTCAAGCGACAAGCTGCAAGGAGTGGCGCGATGAATTGTGTGGAGACTGTTGAATCCCTGTTGCCCAAGGCATTGCCCGACAATGCCTGCTTCGCCATCGTCGCGCCGGCGGGGCCGGCTCGGGTGGACGCCGACAAGGCACGCCAGTGGTTCGAACGGCGGGGCTACAGCTGCCGTCTCTATCCCGGGGTAAGCCAGGCGGATGGTTACCTGGCGGGCAGCGACCAGCAGCGCCTCCAGGACCTGCACGATGCCTTTCACGACCCCGGCATCGACGCCATTCTCTGCATGCGTGGCGGCTACGGCAGCATGCGCCTGCTCGATGCCCTCGATTTCGAGCTGATTCGCCGCCATCCCAAGCCGCTGATTGGCTACAGCGATATCACTGCCCTGCACACGGCAATCAACCGGTATTCGGGCCTCGTCACGTTCCACGGGGCGATGCTCAATGCCGACTTGCTGGGTGGGAAGCTCGAACCTACCGTGGGTTCGCTGTTCGAACAGTTGGGCGGGCAGTTGGGGAAGGGTGATGAGATTGGCCATCCTGCCGCCTTCCCGCTTACCACTGTGGTACCTGGAGTGGCCTCCGGGCGCCTGATGGGGGGCAACCTGTCGATGCTGGGCGCCACGATGGGCTCGCTGGCGGAGATTGATACCCGCGACAGCATTCTGTTCATCGAGGATGTCAACGAGCCGCTTTACCGCGTGGACCGACTGCTGACCCAGCTGCGCCTGGCGGGCAAGCTGGAGGGTGTGCGAGGTGTGCTGGTGGGGGATTTCGCGGGGATTACGGTCACATCATTGACGCCGTTGCTGCTGGATATCTTTGGGCCGCTTGGCGTGCCTGTGCTGGCGGGGTGGCGCAGTGGGCATTGTGATCCGAACGTGTGCCTGCCGCTGGGGGCGAGGGTGCGGCTGGATGCCGGCCAGCAGAGGGTGGCGCTGGGGCAGGGATTGTTCAAGGCTTGAAAGGGGGCCGCTTTGCGGCCCATCGCCGGCAAGGCCGGCTCCTACAGGTACAGCGCAGGTCTTGGGATCGACGCAAACCTGTAGGAGCCGGCCTTGCCGGCGAACAAGGTCTCAACGACGCAGGCTATCGAGCAGCTTGTGCGTAGGGTACCCATCCGCCGGCCAGCCCTGCGCCTGCTGCGCATTGCGGATGGCCTTGCGGGTGTTGGCACCGATGATCCCGTCAGGATTGCCCGCCTCATGTCCGTTGGCATTGAGCAGCGTCTGCAGCTCGATGCGCTCGCTACGGCTCAGCGGCAGATCGTCCTTTGGCCAACTGCCTGCGATAAAGCCCCAACCGTAGAAACGGTCCCCCAGCAGGCTCACCGCCAGCGCATACGAAGACGAGTTGTTGTACTTGAGGATGGCGCGGAAGTTGTCCAGCACCAGGAATGCCGGGCCGCGGGCGCCAGCGGGTAACAACAGCGCGGCGGAGAGCTGGCTGCTGCCAGCGGGCAGTTGGGTGCCTGCTGGCAGCTTCACGCCCAGTTGCAGCCACTCGTTGACGCTCTTGCGCTGGCTGCCGTCGGCCAGCCAGAAGTCAAAGCCCGCCGGTACCTGCACCTCGAAGCCCCAAGGTTGGCCACGCTTCCAGCCGGAGGCTTGAAGGTAGTGGGCGGTCGACGCCAGGGCGTCGGCGGTGCTGTTCCAGATGTCGCGGCGACCGTCGCCGTCGAAGTCCACGGCGTGCGTCAGGTAGGTGGTCGGGATGAACTGGGTCTGGCCCATGGCGCCGGCCCAGGAGCCGCGCATGGCGTCGGGCTGGATATCGCCGTTCTGCAGGATCTGCAGGGCGGCGATCAGCTGGTCCTGGGCGAATTGCGGGCGACGGCCTTCGTAGGCGAGGGTGGCCAGCGAGCGGATCACCGACTTGCTGCCCTGGAACTGGCCGAAGTTGCTCTCCATGCCCCAGACCGAGACCAGTACCTGGCGGTCGACACCGTAGCGCTGTTCGATGCGGCCCAGCAGTTCGCTGTTCTGCTCCAGCAGCTTCTTGCCATTGCGCACACGCAGGGGCGACAGGGCGCCGTCGAGGTACTCCCAGACCGGGCGGGTGAACTCGGGCTGGCTGCGGTCGGCCTTGATCACGTCCATGTCTGGCGTGACGCCCAGGAAGGCGCGGTCGAACAGGCTGGGGCTGATGCCGGCTTGCAGGGCTTGCTGGCGGAAGCCGGCCTGCCATTGGGCGAAGGTCTGCAACGGCTGGATTTCGGTGCTGACTTCAGGGGTGGCACTGGGCAGTGTGACGACCGGGGCGGGCT
>NZ_JARPQB010000007.1 GCF_029478665.1 Pseudomonas entomophila | reverse complement strand
GCGCTCGATCTGACCGGCGCAGCAACTCTCCCGCCAAACACCCTGCCGCAGCAGACTCAGAGGAAAGTGAACACCTTGTCCACCGGCAGCCGCGACTTGCCCAGCCCGGCATTGAAATCTTCCTCGCTGCGGTAGCCCAGGCTCAGCACCACCACACTGGTCAGGCCACGCTCGCGCAGGCCCAGTTCGGCGTCCATCGCCTTGGCGTCGAACCCTTCGATCGGCGTGGCGTCCAGGCCATAGGCGGCGGCCCCCAGCAGCGCGGTACCCAGGGCCAGGTAGGTCTGCTTCTCCATCCAGTGCTGCAGGTCCTTGTTGTCGTGTCGATGCAGGTTGACATAGAAACGGCGGCCCTGGTCCTGCCCGGCCTTGGCCTCTTCGTTACGGAAACGCCCGTCCTTCTCCTCCTGCTCGAGCAGGCCGTCCAGGTGGGCCTCGGTCATGTCGGTACGGGTGGTGAACACGATCACATGGGAGGCATTGAGGATTTTCGGCGTGTTGTAGGGAAAGCCTCCCTCAGTGCTCTTGGCCAGGCGCGCCTTGCCTTCGTCGCTGCCGGCAACCACAAAGTGCCACGGCTGCGAGTTGACCGAGGACGGGCTGTGGCGCAGCTGCTCGAGCAGCGCGTCGATGGTGGCCTGGGGGATCTTGCGGCTGGCGTCGTAGGCTTTGGTGGTGTAGCGGCGCTTGGCCAGGGCAACGGTGTCCATGGACGGTAACTCCTCGGTGGGATCGTGATTGAGGCGAATCTTATCTTTCCGGCTGCAAAGAAAAACCCGCACAATGCAGCAACACTTTCATCCCTGGTGTGAAAATGCTGCGCATCACCGACCTGGAGCTGTTCGCCCGTGCCAGCGCCCTGGGCAGCTTCACCGCCGCCGCCCACGAGGCCGACCTGCTGCCCGGCCAGGTGGCGGCGGCGATCAAGCGCCTGGAGCGTGAACTGGACGTGCGCCTGTTCGCCCGCACCACCCGCAGCCTGCGCCTGACCGCCGAGGGCGAGCTGTACCTGCCCACCGCCCAGCGTGTGCTGGATACCTTGCGCCAGGGCCGCGAAGACCTGCACGGCGACCACAGCAGCCTGCGCGGCGTGCTGCAGATCGCCGCGCCCTCGGACATGGGCCGCAACCTGCTGCGCCCCTGGCTCAGCGCCTTTCGCCGCGAACACCCAGGCCTGAACCTGCGCTTCTTTCTCTCCGACCAGATGGCCGACCTGTACCGCGACCCGGTGGACGTCGCCATCCGTTACGGCCTCAACGAAGACGCCAACTACATTGCCCTGCCCCTGGCACCCTGGAACCGCCGGGTGGTGGTGGCCTCGCCCGGCTACCTGGCACGCCATGGCCGCCCGCGCACGCCCGAAGAGCTGCAGCAGCACGATTGCCTGCTGTACCTGCAACAGAGCCGGGTCTATGACAAATGGCGCCTGGGCCACAAGACCGTGCATGTGCGCGGGCCGTTGTTCAGCGACGACGCCGATGTAGTCCGGCGCTGGGCACTGGAGGGCGAAGGCATCGTCTACAAGTCGTGGCTGGACGTGTTCGCCAACGTCGCCGCTGGCGAGCTGGAGGTGCTGCTGCCCGAACACCCCGGCGAACTCACCCCCGTGACGCTGGTCTGCCCGCACCGCAAGCAGCTGACGCCGGCCGTGGCGCAACTGCACCAATGGCTGCACGAGCGTTTCGCCGCGCTACGCCCGGAAGACGTGTTGCAGCCACCGGCACCCGGCGTATAGTGCATCCACCCCCGACTGCAAGGAGCTGTCACCGATGCCGAGCCTCGAATTCCTGGTCACTGCCCTGATCATCGTGCTGATCCCCGGCAGCGGCGTCATCCTCACCGTCTCAAGCGCACTGGTGGCCGGGCGCCGGGCCTGCCTGTGGACCGCGCTGGGCTGCACCCTGGGCATCGTCCCGCACCTGCTGGCTTCTGTGCTGGGCCTGTCGGCGCTGCTGCATGCCAGCGCCCTGGCGTTCCAGGGGTTGAAGTTTGCCGGTGTCGCCTACCTGCTGTACCTGGCCTACGCCACCTGGCGCGACCGCGCGGCCTTCGCCGTGGACACAAAGGCCACGCCCGCCTCGGCTGGCCAGTTGGTGCTCAAGGCCTGCCTGCTGAACATCCTCAACCCCAAGCTGACCCTCTTCTTCCTGGCCTTCCTGCCGCAGTTCATCGACCCCCGCGCCGGCTCCGCCACCCTGCAGATGCTTGGGTTGAGCGCCGTGTTCATGGCCATGACCTTCGTGGTGTTCGTGCTCTACGGCCTGCTCGCCCACCTGTTCCGCCGTGCGGTGATCGAGTCGCCCGCCGTTCAGGCGTGGTTGCGCCGGGGTTTTGCCGCGTCGTTCGCCGGGTTGGGAATCAACCTGGCGTTTGCCCAGCGCTGAAGGCTGCACAAACGTTCTAAGCAGAGGGTGCGGTTCTACGTTAAGGTCGTTCGATCACTTCGGACGGCCCGCCCCCATGAGCAACTGGATCGACCTCAGACAGGACGCCGACACCGGCATCGAGTCGGTCCGCGCCCATTTCACCGGCCATGCCTACGACCCGCACTGGCACGACAGCTTCCTGGTAGGCGTCACCGAGCAGGGCGTGCAACAGTTCAACTGCCGCCGCGCGCGTCACCAGAGCACGCCGGGACAAGTGTTCGTGCTCGAACCCGGCGACCTGCACGACGGCCATGCGCCGACGGACGACGGCTTCACCTACTCCACCCTCTACCTGGACGCCAACTGGCTGGAAACCGAACTGCGCGCGCTGTTCGAGCATGCCCCGTCCGGCGCCCTGCCCAGCTTCGCCGCCCTGCTGCACCGCGACGCGCGCCTGGCCGGCGCCACCGCCCGCGCCTTCACGGCGGTGCATCATGGGGAGCTGCGCATCGTCCGCCAGACCGCCCTCGACGACCTGCTGGCCTGCCTCACCGGCCACCTGCAATGGCGCCAGCGCCTGGACCCGGATCCGCGCCTGCCGTTGACCGCGCAGGTCGCCCGCGACTACCTGCACGCCCACCTCGACCAGGACATCGGCCTGGACGACCTGGCGCGCGTCTGCGCCACTGACCGTTTCCGCCTCACCCGCGCTTTCAAGGCCGCCTTCGGCCTGGCGCCGCACGCCTACCTGATCCAGTTGCGCCTGGCCCGGGCGCGGCGCCTGCTGTCCCGTGGCGAGACACCCGCGGCAGTGGCCAGCCTGCTGGGTTTTGCCGACCAGAGCCACCTGGGCCGCTGGTTCCGCCGCGCCTACCGGCTCACGCCGGCCGACTACCGCAAGCGCTGCTCAAAGCTTCCAGACTGAACACCCGGCAACGGCGAGCATGGTGCTTCGATCACTCGGAGCCTTGACCATGTCGCACTCGTTGCTGCCCTTCATTCTCTTCGCCCTCGCCGCCAGCATCAGCCCGGGGCCTACCAACCTGCTGATCCTGGCCCATGGCGCCCAACGCGGCTTGCGCGCCAGCGTGGGGCCGATCCTGGCCGCCTGCTGCGCCGCCTCGGCGGTGATGCTGCTGGTGGGGTTGGGTCTGGGCGAGCTGTTGCTGCGCTACCCGAGGGTGCAGCACGCCATGAGCTGGGTGGGGGCCTTGTGGCTGAGCTGGATGGCCTGGCGCCTGCTGCGCGCTGCCGGTACGCCCTTGCAGGCTGGTGAGGATGCCGGCCTGTCGCCGCTGAGCGCGGCGACGCTGCAACTGGTCAACCCCAAGGTGTGGGTGACGGCGGTGGCGATGGTAGGGCTGTTCGCCACGCCGGCCCTGTCGATGGGCTGGCTGGCGTTGGTGTTCCTGCTGATCGCCCTGCCGAGCATGACCGCCTGGGCGCTGCTGGGCGTGGGCAGCGCACGCTGGCTGCGTTCGCCGCGAGGGCTGCGTGGGTTCAACCAGGGGCTGGCCGGGTTGCTGCTGGTGTCGGCGTGGTCGGCGTTGTTGATCTGAGCAACCGCGGTGGCCTGGTTCGCCAGCAAGGCTGGCTCCTACGGTACGTGTGTACCGCACGATACCTGCAGGAGCCGGCTTGCCGGCGAACCGCGACAATGGCAGATGGAGGTTCAGCCTTGGCCCAAGGCTTCACGGAAACGCCGGGCACTGGCCAGCGCCAGCACCAACCCCACCACCGCGACACTGCCGCCGACCAGGCCGATATCGGCCACGCCCAGCTGGCTGCTGACAATGCTGCCCAGCAGCGCGCCGCCACCGATACCAATGTTGTAGATGCCAGAGAACAGCGCCATGGCCACGTCGGTGGCGTCCGAGGCGAGCTTGAGCGTCTTCGATTGCAGCGCCAGGCTGAAGCTCAGGATCGCCACGCCCCAGACCATGCTCAACCCGGCGAACAGGTAGAAGTTGCCCGACAGCGGCAACAGCAACAGCAGGCAGGCCGCGAGGGCGGCGATGGCCATCACCAGGAAACCGTGCGGGAAGCGCTCGCTGTAGCGGCTGAACAGCAGCGACCCGAACACCCCGGCGCCACCGAACAACAGCAGCAACAAGGTGGTGCGCTCGCCACCGATCTGCGCCACATGCAGGGCGAACGGCTCGATGTAGCTGTAGGCGGTGAACTGCGCGGTGATCACCAGCGTCACCAGCAGGTAGGTGATCACCAGCGCCGGGCGCTTGAACAGGATCGGCAGGCTGCGCAGGGAACCGGAGTTCTGGCTGGGCAGCAGCGGCAGCGACTTCATCAGGCAGAGCATGGTTGCCAGCGCCACCCCGGCGATGCACAGGAAGGTGATGCGCCAACCCAGCGCCTCGCCCACCACCCGGCCCAGCGGGATGCCCATGACCATCGCCAGGGTGGTGCCGGTGGCCAGCAGCCCCAGCGCCTTGGCCTGCTGCCCGGGCGGCGCCACGCGCACCGCCAGCGACGCGGTGATGGCCCAGAACACGGCATGGGCCAGGGCGATGCCGATACGGCTGACCAGCAGCATGGCGAAGCTCTGCGACAGCCACGACATCAGGTGGCTGAGGATGAACACCACGAACACGAACAGCAGCAGGCGACGCCGCTCGATGTTGCGGGTCATCAGCATCATCGGCAACGACGCCAGCGCCACCACCCAGGCATAGATGGTCAGCATCAGGCCGACCTGGGCGGTGGTCATGTCGAAGCTGCGGCCGATGTCGCTGAGCAGTGCCACGGGCACGAACTCGGTGGTGTTGAAGATGAACGCCGCCAGCGCCAGGGCGATGACGCTCAGCCAGCTGCCGTTGCCGGCGGTGGGGGGCAGGTTCGAGGGGACGGGGCCATTCATGTGATGAAGTCTTTACTCCGCGGACAAGGCAAGGGAACACACGCCGCCCCCTGGGCACACAGGCGGCTGACGCACGTTTTGTTATTGGAAGGATGCCGGCATGGTACGCATCCGGCCTGGCCCTCACAACCACGGGCGCGGACGGAGTACCATGCGCGCATTCGTGCACCCTTTTGTGGCACGCACCCGGTCAGCCTCGCGGAACAAGGAGTTCGATCCGACCATGGACAAGCAACACCCCCAGCAGCAGTGGCGCGCAGCCGTAGTCGCCTACGCCGAAGCGATCAACGCTTATGTGGCGCAGGGCCGCGCACAAGGCTGGGACACGCTCGATGAACCCCAGGCACCCGACACCGTGCACCTGCTCGACGCCTGGCGTTGTGCCTTGCAAGCGATCAACCGGCCCGGCACCGACGCGCGGCAGCGCGCCTTGTTCCGTGAAGCATGGCCGCCGGCGCACCTGCCGCTGCTCCCCTTGCTGGAAAAGCAGGCCCAAGGCATTGGCCACCTGCTGATGCTCGACGACGGCAGTCTGCTGGTGCGGATCGGCCGGCTCTGGGACCGAGGCCGGGTGCTGCACATCGATGGCTACACCGTCACGCCGGTGATCGGCGTCGAACACTTCGGCCGTTGCCCGCAGCGTCGCTACTACGCCCTGGCCAACAGCGATGGCGTGCGCGTCACCGATGGCTGGGGCGGCCCCCTGGTTACACGACTGGCGTGGCCCCACGGGCTGGAGGGGCTGCCCAAGGGCTACCCGTTCGACCCACTCGATTTGCCACCGACGCCGACCGCGCTGCTGCCCTTCCCCGACGGCCAGCGTGTGTTGCTGGTCAGCAGCGACGGTATCTTTCTCCTGGCGGCCCAGGGGGCGACCCGCCTGTTGCCACGGGAAAGCGAGATCCTCGAGGCGCTGCGCAACGGCACCGACCCGGACGACGTTCCCCTGATGCTGGAAATGGAGCACGCCGCGCTGTCGCCGGATGGTCGGCTGATCGCGCTCGGCGAGCAGTGTGGCCGCCACCTGGTGCTCGATGGGCAACTGCGCCAACTTGCCGAAGTCAGCCCGGGCGACGAGTCTCCCCATTTCGCCTTGTTCAACCATCGGGGCGACCAGTTGATGCTCAATGCCTGCCGCTGCTGTCACGGCACGACCGTAGGCGTGCGCGTAGCGGACCTGCCGAGCCTGGGCAGCGACGTCCACAACGAAGCGCCGCTGCTGCAACAAGGCGCACCGCTGCATGCCGGCGTGGCCCGTGAGGGTGAGTACATCGTCGGTGACGCTCAGGGCTATATACGCGCCTTCGGCGAAGATGGCCAAGCGCACTGGCAGCACTACCTCGGCTCGACCATCAGCGCCATGGACATCAGCCAGGACGGCCGCACCCTGGTGGCGGCCAGCCAGGCCGGTTTCATTTCGCTCATCGCCCTTGACCGAGGCCGCCCCGATTGGCAGATCGGCACCGGCGAGCATGGGGAGATCCGTCGCTGGCTGTGCTGGAAAGGCTTCGACAGGCCGCTGGCGTGGTAGCGGCCGTTGCCTGACATGACAAGCGTCAGAACAGCCCGACCAAGGTCTATGGTAAAGTCGCGCCCTTTTTCAAAAACCGAGACCGTGCTGCACATGACCCCCGTACTTCGCCTGATCAACCGCACCGGCCTGGTGACGCAGATCTGCATCGGCCTGCTGGCCGGTATCGCCCTCGCCCTGTTCGCCCCGGCCGTGGCCCGCGACCTGGCGTTCCTCGGCAAGGTGTTCGTCACCGCGCTGAAGGCCGTGGCGCCGGTGCTGGTGTTCATCCTGGTGATGGCCTCGATCGCCAACCACCGCCACGGCCAGGAAACCCACATCCGCCCGATCCTCTGGCTCTACCTGCTGGGGACCTTCGCCGCGGCGGTGGTGGCCGTGGCCGCCAGCATGCTGTTCCCGTCGAGCCTGGTGCTGAGCACCAGCGAAGCATCGCTCAGCGCGCCGGGCGGTATCGGCGAGGTGCTGCAAAACTTGCTGCTCAGCGCGGTGGACAACCCGATCAACGCGCTGCTCAACGCCAACTTCATCGGCATCCTGACCTGGGCCATCGGCCTGGGCGTGGCCCTGCGCCATGCCAACGACACCACCCGCGGCGTGGTCGAGGACCTGTCCAACGGCGTCACCCTGATCGTGCGCGTGGTCATCCGCTTCGCCCCGCTGGGCATCTTCGGTTTGGTCAGCGCCACCCTGGCGCAGTCGGGTCTCGACGCGCTGCTGGGCTACCTGCACCTGCTGGCCGTGCTGATCGGCTGCATGCTGTTCGTGGCGCTGGTGATGAACCCGCTGATCGTGTTCTGGAAGATCCGCCGCAACCCGTACCCGCTGGTGCTGATGTGCCTGCGCGAAAGCGGCATCACCGCGTTCTTCACCCGCAGCTCGGCGGCCAACATCCCGGTCAACCTGGCGCTGTCGCAGAAGCTCGGCCTGCACGAGGACACCTACTCGGTGTCGATCCCGCTGGGCGCGACCATCAACATGGCCGGCGCGGCGATCACCATCACCGTGCTGACCCTGGCCGCCGTGCACACGCTCGGCATCCCGGTCGACCTGCCCACCGCCGTGCTGCTGAGCGTGGTCGCCGCCATCTGCGCCTGCGGCGCGTCCGGCGTGGCCGGCGGTTCGCTGCTGCTGATCCCGCTGGCATGCAGCCTGTTCGGCATCCCCAGCGAAATCGCCATGCAGGTGGTGGCGGTCGGCTTCATCATCGGCGTGCTGCAGGACTCGGCCGAGACCGCGTTGAACTCCTCCACCGACGTGCTGTTCACCGCAGCCGCGTGCCAGGCCATGGAGCAACGTAGCGCCTGACCGGTCCTATTCGCCGGCAAGGCCGTCTCCCTGTAGGAGCCGGCCTTGCCGGCGAACCGCCACACCGATTGCTTAAGCCGGGCGCTTTACCTAGGCTAGTGGCCTTTTCCTCGCAACGAGACAGGGCCATGTCAGAACACCAAACCACCGGCGAAGGCCGCTTCAGCAGCATCGAGATCCGCGTGCTCGGTTCGCTGATCGAGAAGCAGGCCACCAGCCCGGAAACCTACCCCCTGACCCTCAACGCCCTGGTCCTGGCCTGCAACCAGAAGACCAGCCGCGAGCCCGTGATGAACCTCTCCCCCGGCCAGGTCGGCCAGGCGTTGCGCGCGCTCGAGGGCCAGGAGATGGCGCGCCTGCAGATGGGCAGCCGCGCCGACCGCTGGGAGCAGCGGGTCGACAAGGCCCTGGAACTGGTACCGGCGCAACTGGTGCTGATGGGGCTGATGTTCCTGCGCGGCCCGCAAACCCTCAACGAACTGCTGACCCGCAGCAATCGCTTGCATGACTTCGAGGATGTCGACCAGGTTCAGCACCAGCTGGAGCGCCTGGTCTCCCGTGGCCTGGCCCTGCACCTGCCGCGCCAGACCGGGCAGCGCGAGGACCGCTACACCCACGCCCTGGGCGATCCGGCACAGATCGAGGAAATCCTCGCCGCACGCCAGCAGGAAGGTGGCACGCGTAGCGCTGGCGGCAGTGTGTCGGAAGAACGCATCGAAGCGCTGGAGGCACGTATCGCCGCACTGGAGGCGCGTCTGGCCCAGTTGGAGGGCTGACTCAGGACTGCTCCGCTTCCGGGAAATTGCGGCAACTCTTGCGCTCGGCCAGCTCCTTGTCACTGGGGCGCTGGTCGACGAACACGGTGCGGCCGTCGGCGTAGATTTCCAGGTAGCCCCAGTGCAGGTCCTGCTCCTTCTGACCGGGCTGGGGTGGCACGAGCCACCAGGGTTCGCGGCTGATCGGTGTCATTGGGGGAGTTCCTGAAGATGTCCGGGTTAATCATAGACAGCCTTCAGCCTGCACTGGCCCCTTCGCCGGCAAAGCCGGCTCCTACAAGGTCGGCGCGGTCCCTGTAGAAGCGGGTTTACCCGCGAAAGGGCCAGCCAATCCAACAAAAAACGCCGCCCGTTCTCGCGAAGGGGCGGCGTTTCTCTATCCAGCGATCAGACTCAGGCAGGCGCCGAGGTGCGGATCAGGTGATCGAACGCCGCCAGCGAGGCCTTGGCGCCCTCGCCCACCGCAATGACGATCTGCTTGTATGGCACGGTGGTCACGTCACCCGCCGCGAACACGCCCGGGATACTGGTCGCGCCCCTGGCATCGACGATGATCTCGCCGCGCGGCGACAGCTCGACCGTGCCCTTGAGCCAATCGGTGTTTGGTAGCAGGCCAATCTGTACGAAGATGCCCTCCAGTGCCAGATCATGCAGCGTGTCGCTGGTGCGGTCCTTGTAACGCAGGCCGGTGACCTTCTCGCCATTACCAACTACTTCAGTCGTCAGCGCGCTGGTGATCACCTTGACGTTCGGCAGGCTGTGCAGCTTGCGTTGCAGCACGGCATCGGCGCGCAACTGGCTGTCGAACTCGATCAGGGTCACCTGGGCGACGATACCCGCCAGGTCGATGGCCGCTTCCACGCCGGAGTTGCCGCCACCGATCACCGCCACGCGCTTGCCCTTGAACAGCGGGCCGTCACAGTGCGGGCAGTAGGCCACGCCACGGGCGCGGTATTCCTGTTCGCCTGGCACGTTCATCTCGCGCCAGCGCGCGCCGGTGGCCAGGATCACGGTCTTGGCCTTGAGCGAGGCGCCGCCGGCCAGGCGTACTTCGTGCAGACCACCGTCGGTGGCCGGGATCAGCGTCTCACCGCGCTGCAGGTTCATGATGTCGACGTCGTACTGCTTGACGTGCTCTTCCAAGGCCGTGGCCAGCTTCGGCCCTTCGGTCTCCTGCACCGAAATGAAGTTTTCAATGGCCAGGGTGTCGAGCACCTGGCCACCGAAACGCTCGGCGGCGACACCGGTGCGAATACCTTTGCGCGCGGCGTAGATCGCCGCTGCGGCGCCAGCGGGACCGCCGCCGACCACCAGCACATCGAAGGCATCCTTGGCGTTGATCTTCTCGGCCTGGCGGGCACCGGCGCTGGTGTCGATCTTGCCGAGGATCTCTTCCAGGCCCATGCGGCCCTGGCCGAACACTTCGCCGTTCAGGTAGATGCTCGGTACCGCCATGACCTTGCGGGCTTCGACTTCATCCTGGAACAGCGCGCCGTCGATGGCCACATGGCGCACATTGGGGTTGAGCACCGCCATCAGGTTCAGCGCCTGGACCACATCCGGGCAGTTCTGGCACGACAGCGAGAAGTAGGTTTCAAAGGTGAACTCACCTTGCAGCCCCTGGATCTGCTCGATCACTTCGGTGCTGGCCTTGGACGGGTGGCCGCCGACTTGCAGCAGCGCCAGTACCAGGGAGGTGAATTCATGCCCCATCGGGATGCCGGCGAAACGCAGGCTGATATCGGCTCCGGGGCGGTTCAGCGAGAACGAAGGACGACGGGCGTCGCTGCCGTCCGCGCTGAAGGTGATCAGGTTCGACAGGCTGGCGATTTCCACCAGCAGGTCGTGCAATTCGCGGGACTTCGCGCCGTCGTCGAGGGAGGCAACGATCTCGATCGGCTGGGTGACCCGCTCCAGGTAGGTTTTCAGTTGCGATTTAAGCGTGGCGTCCAACATACGGGCGATTCCTTTTTCAAAACTCGGATACAAAAACGCCCAGGCGAGGTCGCCCGGGCGCTTTTACGGGGCGGTAGGTACTTCAGCTTTGGCGGCTGTCTACCGCCCGCGGGGTGCACATGGCCGGATTTTCGTTCGAGAAGTGCCTGCGCGGCGACCAGGCAAGGCGAAAACAGGCGAGGAACGGTCGGAGTCGCGCACGACTTGACGGGTTGTCAATGAGCATTCCGAGCCTGTTTTCAACGCAGCATGGTCGTTGCGCAGGCGCTTATCGGACGAAAATTAGATCTTGCCGACCAGGTCCAGCGATGGCGCCAGGGTGGCTTCGCCTTCTTTCCACTTGGCCGGGCAGACTTCGCCTGGGTGGGCGGCAACGTACTGGGCAGCCTTCACTTTGCGCAGCAGTTCGCTGGCGTCACGGCCCACGCCACCGTCGTTGATTTCGACGATCTTGATCTGGCCTTCCGGGTTGATCACGAAGGTACCGCGATCGGCCAGGCCGGCTTCTTCGATCAGCACGTCGAAGTTGCGCGAGATGACGTGGGTCGGGTCACCGATCAGCGGGTACTTGATCTTGCCGATGGTGTCCGAGGTGTCGTGCCAGGCTTTGTGGGTGAAGTGGGTGTCGGTGGACACGCCGTAGATTTCCACGCCCAGCTTCTGGAACTCGGCGTAGTTGTCGGCGAGGTCGCCCAATTCGGTCGGGCAGACGAAGGTGAAGTCGGCTGGGTAGAAGAACACGACGGACCACTTGCCTTTCAGGTCGGCTTCGCTGACCTGAACGAACTCGCCGTTGTGGTAGGCGGTGGCGTTGAACGGTTTGACCTGGCTGTTGATGATCGGCATGAGAGACGCTCCTTCATGGGGTTGGAATCAGTTGACGGAAAGAATCCTAACCGCTGGTCCCGACGAAGGCTCATTGGCAAAGCTCATGCTGGTGATTGGTTTTGGCTATAAGCGGGGATTATTAATAGAAGGGATTGGGCTGAGCAAAGGATTGCGCGGCCTGTTCGCCGGCAAGCCGGCTCCTACGCGGGCCAGGCAGGAGCCGGCTTGCCGGCGAACAGCAGGGTCAACGGGTCACGGTACGCATCGTAACGAACTCTTCCGCAGCCGTCGGGTGCACGCCAATGGTCTCGTCGAACTGCAGCTTGGTCGCACCGGCCTTCAGTGCCACACCCAAGCCCTGGATGATCTCGCCGGCCTCAGGGCCAACCATGTGGCAACCCAGCACCTTGTCGGTCTCGGCATCCACCACCAGCTTCATCAGGGTCTTTTCCTGGATGTCGGTGAGGGTCAGCTTCATCGCCCGGAAGCGGCTCTCGAAAACCTGCACCTTGTGCCCGGCCTTGAGCGCCTGTTCCTCGGTCAGGCCCACCGTGCCGATCGGTGGCTGGCTGAACACAGCGGTGGGAATGTTCTGGTAGTCCACCGGGCGATACTGCTCGGGCTTGAACAGCCGGCGCGCCACGGCCATGCCTTCGGCCAGGGCAACTGGCGTGAGCTGCACGCGGCCGATCACATCACCAATGGCCAGCACCGACGGTTCGGTGGTCTGGTACTGCTCGTCGACGCGAATGAAACCGCGCTCGTCCAGTTCGACACCGGTGTTCTCAAGGCCCAGGTTGTCCAGCATCGGCCGGCGGCCGGTGGCATAGAACACACAATCGGCAAGCAGCTCGCGGCCGTCCTTGAGCGTTGCCTTGAGGCTGCCGTCGTCGAGCTTGTCGATACGCTGGATATCGGCGTTGAACTGCAGGTCCAGCCCGCGCTTCTCCAGCTCTTCCTTCAGGTGCGTGCGCACCGAGCCGTCAAAGCCGCGCAGGAACAGATCGCCGCGGTACAGCAGCGTGGTGTCGGCACCCAGGCCCTGGAAGATGCCGGCGAACTCCACGGCGATGTAGCCACCGCCCACCACCAGCACACGGCGTGGCAAATCCTTGAGGTAGAAGGCTTCGTTGGAAGTGATCGCCAGTTCCTTGCCAGGGATGTCCGGCACCTGTGGCCAGCCGCCGGTGGCGATGAGAATGTGCTCGGCGCTGTAGCGCTGGCCGTCCACTTCCACTTCGTGGGCAGCGGTCATGCGCGCATGCCCCTGCAGCAGGGTCACGCCACTGTTGACCAGCAGGTTGCGGTAGATGCCGTTGAGGCGCTCGATCTCGCGGTTCTTGTTGGCGATCAAGGTGCCCCAATCGAAATGGCCCTCTTCCAGGGTCCAGCCAAAACCAGCAGCCTGCTCCAGCTCATCGGCGACGTGAGCCCCGTACACCAGCAGTTTCTTCGGTACACAACCGACGTTGACGCAGGTGCCCCCCAGATAGCGGCTCTCGGCCACTGCCACTTTCGCACCGAAGCCGGCGGCGAAACGCGCCGCGCGCACACCGCCGGAACCGGCGCCAATCACGAACAGATCAAAATCGTAGGCCATGTATTCAGTCTCCTTGGCGGTCGCCCAGCATAGCGCCGATGGCCGCCACAAACAAAAAAGCCACCCCGAAGGGTGGCTTGGTGACCTGGCGGGCGAACTCAGTACGCCTTGCCGGTCTTGTAGAAGTGCTCGAAGCAGAAGTTGGTCGCCTCGATGTAGCCCTCGGCGCCACCGCAGTCGAAACGCTTGCCCTTGAACTTGTAGGCGATCACGTTGCCTTCCGCCGCCTGCTTCATCAGCGCATCGGTGATCTGGATTTCGCCGCCCTTGCCGGGTTCGGTCTGTTCGATCTTCTCGAAGATGTCCGGGGTCAGGATGTAGCGGCCGATGATGGCCAGGTTGGACGGTGCGTCTTCCGGCTTCGGCTTCTCGACCATGGCGTCGACGCGGTAGATGCCGTCCTTGATCTCTTCACCGGCGATGACGCCGTACTTGTTGGTTTCCTGCGGGTCGACTTCCTGGATGGCGACGATCGAGCAGCGGTACTTCTTGTACAGCGCGACCATCTGCGCGAGCACGCCGTCACCTTCGAGGTTGACACACAGGTCGTCGGCCAGCACCACGGCGAACGGCTCATCGCCGATCAGCGGGCGACCGGTGAGAATGGCATGGCCCAGGCCTTTCATCTCGGTCTGACGGGTGTAGGAGAAGGAGCACTCGTCGAGCAGACGGCGAATGCCGACCAGGTATTTTTCCTTGTCGGTGCCTTTGATCTGGTTTTCCAGCTCGTAGCTGATGTCGAAGTGGTCTTCCAGGGCACGCTTGCCACGGCCAGTGACGATGGAGATCTGATGCAGACCGGCGTCCAATGCCTCTTCAACGCCATACTGGATCAGTGGCTTGTTGACCACCGGCAGCATTTCCTTGGGCATGGCTTTGGTAGCGGGCAGGAAACGAGTGCCGTAACCGGCTGCCGGGAACAAGCATTTTTTGATCATAAACGTCCTTAACAAGGGCTTTGCGTACGAAATTCGGCGCAGTCTAATCAGGCGGCGGTCACCTTACAATGCCCCACCCGCGCTTGGCCGATGCCATGATAGAGATATCCAAGTGTAGATAGTTCCGGGGGATCGTAAATATTGCCTGTGCCGAACGGTTGCACAGGCGCATTGCCTGGTTCGATGGGAGCGGGTTTGTCCGCTCCCATCGATTACTTTTTCATCACGGCAACCTGCTGTCAGCCCTCGGTCCCCTGCCCGATCAGCACCCCATCGACCTTCTGCCCATACAGGTTGACCCCATCGTTGGCATGGAACTTCAACCGGGTCTTCTCGATCGAGCCCTCCACCAACCGCGGGTCCTGCGGCCGCTCGTGGCGATTGATCCAGGCCGCCACGTCCCAGGCCTGCTGGTCACTCAGGCTGCCGGGCTTGCCCAGGGGCATGTTGTACTTGATGTAGGAGGCGGACGTGTTGATCCGGTGCATGCCGGCCCCCCAGTTGTACGAGTCCTTGCCCCACAGCGGCGGCATCACGTACTCGCCGGCGACCTTCTGGCCCTCGCCATTGCTGCCATGGCAGATCGCGCATTGCGCCTGGAAGACCTGCTGGCCACGCTTGAAGTCATACCCGCCTTCAGGCCTGGGCACCTCGGGGTAACCCCGGCCGGCAATTTCCACTCCCGTAGGCGCCTGGGTCGAAAGCCAGTAGGCATATACGCTGAGCGCGGTCATCTGTGGGCTGTCGGCTGCCGGTGGCTTGCCGTTCATGCTGAACTGGAAACAGCCCTGGATACGTTCGGCGAAGGTGTTGACCTTGTCGTTCTTCTTGCGATAAGCCGGATACATCGGATAGGCGCCCCACAGCGGCGCGGAATGGGCCAGACGGCCCTGGTCGAGGTGGCAATTGCTGCAGTTCAGGCCATTGCCCACGGCCTCGGGCATCAGGCGCCGGGTGTCGACGAACAGCGCATGCCCCTGGCGGACCATCTTGCCAAAGGCATTGTCCGGGATCGCATCCTCGCTCGGCGGCACGAACTGCGGCGCGGCCTGGGCCCCGGGCACCTTGAGCTGGGACTGATCTTCCATGGCAATCGGTGCCGCCTGGGTAGCGCCCATGGCCAACAACAGCAGGGTTGGAATCATGGCTTTCATGGCTTGGCCTCCTGGGCGGCGGGATGGGCGAAATACTCGGCGACTGCCTTGACCTCGGCGTCGGTCATCGCCTTGGCGACGTTGACCATCAGCTGGTTGGGGTCGTTGCTGCGGCTGCCGTCGCGCCAGGCATTGAGCTGCGCCACCAGGTAACCGGCCGGCTGCCCGGCCAAGGGTGGAAAGTGCTCGCCAACACCACTGCCGCCAGGCCCGTGGCACTGCACACAACCGGGGATCTGCCGGCTCCAGTCGCCATACAGGGCCAGGCGAGCAACTGGATTGGTGGCAATCTGCTGGCGGCGCTGATCGGGGGCCGCCTCAGCCGGCAGCGCGCTCAGGTAAGCGCTCACGGCGTCGATTTCCGCATCGTCCAGCGCCTTGGCCAACGGCTCCATCACCGCCTGCTTGCGGCTGGCACTGCGGAAATCATGCAGTTGCTTGGCGAGATAGCCGGCAGGCAAGCCGGCCAGGCGGGGAAATCCGGCGGCGGCGATGCCCTTGCCGTCCGCGCCATGGCAGCCCAGGCAGGCCATGGCGGCGGGGTTCTGCCCGCCCTGATTGAAGATTTTCTGGCCATCGGCAGCGTGCGCCGAGGGCCAGGCCAGGATCAGCAAGCTGCCGATCACGACACGGCTCAGGGGTTTCATCACGGAGGCTCCATTTCCTTGTTATAAGCTTAGGCTTAAACGATATAAGCCCAGAAATACTAGGCCTATTCCCCGGCATGCGACAACGCGTCACCGGGCAGGAAACGGACAAACCGCCGTTTAATCGCTCATTTGCTGAGCTGGATCAAGAACCTGAAATGCACGCGGTCGTCGCGGTGCGCACATCACCCAGGCGCAGCGGGAAGTTGTTCAACCGCTCATACACCTTGATGGCGCTGCCACTCCCACGCTTGTCGATATCCACCAGCGCGGCAGGGCCGACCCCCGCTGACACCTTCTGCGGCACGATCAGGCGCAGCGAATCGCCCGCCCCCTCTTCCTGCAGCGGGTCCCGCGTATCCGCAAGCTTGCGCTTCACGCAATCTGCGTATTCACGCGGCGTCTTGCCGGATATCACATCCAGGGTCGCGTGGGTCTGCTCCAGCTCCGCGACACTGACACAACCACCCAACGCCAGCGCAGCTGCCGCTACCATCCACTTCATGCACGCCATCTCCAACTTCAAAAGTCATCCTGTGACCACATCCAGGCGGATTTGCTCCCTTCTCTGGCAGAAATCTCCTTGGCCTGGCCAGCCCGGGCGCAAGTGTACCCTCACATCGTGATATCTTTCGCCTTTGCAGAACCCAATCCTTGCGGAGCACCCCATGAAATTCGTACACCAGCGCGAGCACCTGAACGAGGACGACATCGTCGTCATCGAATGCTCCCAGCGCTGCAACATCCGCCTGATGAACGACGCCAACTTCCGCAGCTTCAAGAACGGCGGCCGGCACACCTATCACGGCGGCCACTTCGAACGCTTCCCGGCCAAGATCACCGTACCCAGCACCGGCTTCTGGAACATCACCATCGACACCGTGACCACACGGCCGATCTCGGTGACACGCAAGCCAACACTCACCCACAAGATCAAGATCATTCGCCGCTCGTCGTCGAAACTCGGATAAGACCGCATGACCCAGACCATCAAGTATGTGATCAAGTACAAGCTCGACGGCGAGCGCCGCTGGGACTTCGCCCAGATGCCGGATGCCTCCCTCGAGCAAGCCCGGGAAGCCCTGCGCAAGATCCACGGCGACGATGCCGACAAGATCAGCGACATCCAGGTAAGCAAGGCGCTGTAACCACGTCCGATCCCGCCGCACGAAAGGAGTCGCCCATGAGCACCTGGCAAGACCGCCGCATCCTCGACCTGCTGGGCATCGAGGTACCCATCCTCCAGGCGCCCATGGCCGGCGCCAGCGGCGCGGCCATGGCCATCGCCGTGGGCAATGCCGGCGGCCTGGGCGCCCTGCCCTGCGCCATGCTCACGACCGAACAGGTGCGTGGCGAGATCGAGGCGTTCCGCGCCGCCTGCCAGGGCCCGCTCAACCTGAACTTCTTCTGCCACCGGCCTCCCGAGCCCGACCCTGAACGCGACAGGCACTGGAAACAGGCGCTCAAGCCCTACTACGACGAAGTCGGCGCCGATTACGACGCGCCTACTCCCATCTCCAACCGCGCGCCCTTCGATGAACAGGGTTGCCAGCTGGTCGAGGCACTGCGCCCGGAAGTGGTCAGCTTCCACTTCGGTCTACCCGCGATGGCGCTGTTGCAGCGGGTCAAAGCCAGTGGCGCCAAGGTACTGTCCAGCGCCACCACGGTCGAGGAAGCCCGCTGGCTGGAGCAGCAGGGCTGCGACGCAATCATCGCCATGGGCTATGAAGCCGGCGGCCATCGCGGCATGTTCCTCAGCGACGACATCACCAGCCAGATCGGCACGTTCGCCCTGGTGCCGCAGATCGTCGATGCCGTACGGGTACCCGTGATCGCCGCCGGCGGGATCGGCGACCACCGCGGCCTGATCGCCGCCCTCGCGCTGGGCGCCTCGGCCGTACAGATCGGCACGGCCTACCTGTTCTGCCCGGAAGCGAAAGTCTCCGCGGCCCACCGCCGCGCGCTCGACACGGCCCCCGCCAGCGATACAGCGCTGACCAACCTGTTCACTGGCCGCCCCGCGCGGGGCATCAACAACCGGCTCATGCGCGAGCTTGGGCCGATGAACACCCTCGCCCCACGCTTCCCGCTGGCAGGCGGCGCGCTGATGCCATTGCGGGCAATCACCGATGCGCAGGGCAACACCGACTTCAGCAACCTGTGGTCCGGCCAGGCCCTGCGCCTTGGGCGGTACATGCCTGCCGGCGAGTTGACCCGGGACATCGCGGACAACGCCTTGAAAAATTGACTTTCTGATCAAGTTTTTAAAGGCCGCCCTCTTCCCGGCAGATGGCTTATCGCTATATATTCCACGACATAACGATAACCCGCCGTCCCTCAAGGAGCCGTCTGCATGCGTATTCGCCTGTCCCACCTGGCCATCAGTGCCCTGGCCACCCTGGTTTCCGTCAACAACGCCCTGGCCGATGAAGTGCAGGTCGCCGTGGCGGCCAACTTCACCGCGCCCATCCAGGCCATCGCCAAGGACTTCGAGAAGGACACCGGCCACAAGCTGGTCGCCGCCTATGGCGCCACCGGCCAGTTCTACGCACAGATCAAGAACGGCGCACCGTTCGAGGTATTCCTCGCCGCCGACGACACCACCCCCGCCAAACTCGAGCAGGAAAAAGAGATCGCCGAGGGATCGCGCTTCACCTACGCCGTCGGCACCCTGGCACTGTGGTCGGCCAAGCCAGGTTATGTCGATGCCAAGGGTGACGTACTGAAGAAGAACGAATTCAAGCACCTGTCCATTGCCAACCCCAAGGCCGCCCCCTATGGCCTGGCCGCCACCCAGGTACTGGACAAGCTCAAGCTGACCGAGGCCACCAAGGCCAAGATCGTCGAGGGCCAGAACATCACCCAAGCCTTCCAGTTCGTCTCCACCGGCAACGCCGAGCTGGGCTTCGTCGCCCTGTCGCAGGTCTACAAGGACGGCAAGATCGAGAACGGCTCGGCCTGGATCGTCCCGTCCGAACTGCATGATCCGATCCGTCAGGACGCGGTCATCCTCAACAAAGGCAAGGACAACCCGGCCGCCAAGGCACTGGTCGACTACCTCAAGGGCCCGAAAGCCGCCGCCGTGATCAAATCGTACGGCTATGAAATCTGATGCCGCTCGACGCCAGTGACCTGGGGGCGATCTGGCTGACCATCAAGCTGGCCAGCCTGACCACGGCCATCCTCCTGGTGGTGGGCACGCCCATCGCCTGGTGGTTGGCGCGCACCCGCTCCTGGCTGCGCGGGCCGATCGGCGCGGTGGTGGCCCTGCCCCTGGTGCTGCCACCGACGGTGATCGGTTTCTACCTGCTGCTGGCCCTCGGCCCCCATGGCTGGATTGGCCAGACTACCCAGGCCCTGGGCCTGGGCAGCGTGGTATTCAGCTTCACCGGGCTGGTGATCGGCTCGGTGGTGTACTCCATGCCATTCGTGGTGCAGCCCCTGCAGAACGCCTTCGGCGCCATCGGCCAGCGCCCGCTGGAGGTGGCCGCGACACTGCGCGCCAGCCCCTGGGACACCTTTGTCCACGTGGTGCTGCCGCTGGCCCGGCCCGGCTTCATCACCGCCAGCATCCTCGGCTTCGCCCACACCGTGGGCGAATTCGGCGTGGTGCTGATGATCGGCGGCAACATCCCCGGCAAGACCCGCGTGGTCTCGGTGCAGATCTTCGATCACGTCGAGGCCATGGAATACGCCCAGGCCCACTGGCTGGCCGGGGCCATGCTGGTGTTCTCTTTCCTGGTGCTGCTGATGCTCTATGCTGGCCGCCGTGGCAAGGCGGGCTGGAGCTGAAATGACGAAAACGATACGGGCGCGCCTGAAACTGGCCCGCGACGATTTCACCCTGGATGTCGACCTGTGCCTGCCTGGCCGTGGCATCAGTGCCCTCTTCGGCCACTCGGGCTCGGGCAAGACCTCCTGCCTGCGCTGCCTGGCCGGGCTCGAACGTGCCGCCAGCGCCTATGTCGAGGTCAACGGCGAGGTCTGGGAAGACAGCGCACGCGGTTATTTCCTCGCCCCTCACAAACGCCCGGTGGGCTATGTATTCCAGGAAGCCAGCCTGTTCCCGCACCTGTCGGTACGCGGCAACCTGGAATTTGGCTGGCGCCGCATCGCCCCCGCCGAACGCAAGATCAGCCAGGCGCAGGCCTGCCAACTGCTTGGTATCGGCCACCTGCTCGAGCGCAAACCGGCAACGCTGTCCGGTGGCGAGGCCCAGCGTGTCGGCATTGCCCGGGCACTGCTCAGCAGCCCGCGGCTGCTGCTGATGGACGAACCCCTTGCGGCCCTGGACAGCGCGCGCAAACGCGAAATCCTGCCCTACCTGGAACGCCTGCATGACGAGCTGGACATCCCGCTGATCTACGTCAGCCATGCCCAGGACGAAGTGGCACGCCTGGCCGACCACCTGGTGCTGCTGGAACAGGGCAAGGCCGTGGCCAGTGGCCCCATCGGCCAGACCCTGGCCCGCCTCGACCTGTCGCTGGCCCAGGGCGAGGACGCCGGCGTCGTGCTCGAAGGCGTGGTGGTCGGCCATGACCCGCATTACGGATTGTTCGACCTGCGCCTGCCCGGCAGCGACGGGCAACTGCTGCGCATCGCCCATCCGGACCTGCATGTCGGCAGTACCCTGCGGCTCAAGGTGCAGGCGCGCGACGTGAGCCTGGCGCTGAACGCCGACGCTGCCTCGAGTATCCTCAACCGCTTGCCGGTCCGGGTACGCGAATGCCGCCCTGCCGACAACCCAGCCCATGTACTGGTCAGCCTGGATGCCACCGGCAACCCGCTGCTGGCACGGATCACCCGTTACTCGGCCGAGCAATTGGGCGTGCAAGCCGGCCAACTGTTATGGGCGCAGATCAAGTCGGTGGCTTTGCTCGGTTAAGCAAAGCCCATGCTGCGGTTGTCCATTGCAGCATGACCCACGCCAGGATCGCCAGGATGCCTGACTGCCCGCTGCCCGCCTCACTGCACTATGTCGATGACACCCAGCCCGGTCTGACGCGGCGCCGTTGGCGCGACCGCTTTCATTACTTCGACAGGCAAGGCCTGCGAATTCGCGACACTGAAACGCTCGCTCGCATCGCCGCGCTGGTGATCCCTCCCGCCTACACCGATGTGTGGATCTGCGCCGATCCGCAGGGGCATCTTCAGGCCACCGGACGCGACACCCGTGGGCGCAAGCAGTATCGCTACCACACCCTCTGGCGCGAACTGCGCGACCAGCACAAGTACGAACGCATGCTGGCCTTCGCCGAAGCCCTGCCGAACCTGCGCAAACAGTTGGATCGACACCTGGCGCGCCCCGGCCTGGGCCGGGAGAAGGTCATGGCGCTGGTAATCAGCCTGCTTGACAACACGCTGATACGCATCGGTAACCGTCAGTATCTACGTGACAATCGCTCCTACGGGTTGACCACCCTCGCGACACGCCACGTCAGGGTGCGGGGCAGCACCATGCGCTTCCAGTTCCGTGGCAAGCGTGGCGTCGAGCATGACGTCTTGTTGCAGGACAGGCGCCTGGCCGGATTGCTCAAGCGCTGCATCGAACTACCCGGCCAGGCATTGTTCCAATACCTCGACGAACAAGGGCAGCGTCACTGCGTGGGCTCGACCGAAGTCAACCAGTTCATCCAGCAACTCACGGGGGCCGACTTCACAGCCAAGGACTACCGCACCTGGGCGGGCAGCAGCCTGGCCCTCGACCTGTTGAAACCGCTGGCATGGGAACCGATCAGCGAGGCCAGGCGCCAGGTGGCCGCAATTGTCCGCCAGGTGGCCGCCCGTTTGGGAAACACCCCGGCGGTGTGCCGACGCTGCTACATCCACCCCGCCGTGCTTGAGCACTTTCAGCTCGGGCATCTGGCCAGGCTGCCTCGGGTGCGTCAGCGCAAGGGCCTGGAGCGGGAAGAAGTGGTCCTGCTGCGCTTCCTTCAAGACCTGGAAACCTAAACGATGATTGACGCTGGCTATTTAACCCATCGAGCACAGAAATTTCCCATATGACGCCAAGCACCCTATCCTTGCCACCGAGCACCTTCGCCGATGATGGTTTTGCCCTATTCATCGGCACCTGCACCTGAAGACTGGCAACAGAATTTGTCCGCCAGGGAATTACTATCCGCCGAAAGCGTCTTTAATGAGAAGGAAGAGGGACAAGCTCCCACCCGTTGGGCACAGGCCCCGCGGTTTTCTACACCACCAAGGAGAACTACATGCTGATACTCACCCGCAAGGTTGGCGAAAGTATCGTCATCAACGATGACATCAAAGTCACCATTCTGGGCGTCAAGGGGATGCAAGTGAGGATCGGCATCGATGCACCCAAGGATGTTCAGGTGCACCGTGAAGAGATTTTCAAGCGTATTCAGGCGGGCAGTCCAGCGCCGCACAAAGACGAAGAGCAACACTGACACACGTATCAAGCCGCACGGACGCGTCTGATCGACTGCCCGCCCACGCGGGGGAGCCCTCCTCGAGCCTCAGGTGCCCAGCAGTTCGCGCACCTTGGCGATCATCCTGTCCATGTCGAATGGCTTGTCGAACACCGCCGCGAACAGCTCCGGGCAATCGCGCCCCTGGCTGGCCTGGGCGCCGCTCATGAGAATCACCGGCAGGTCCGGTAATTGCGGGTCCTCGCGAATCGCCCGCGCCAGTTCCAGGCCATTGCGCACTGGCATCATGTAGTCGGTGATGACCAGGTCTACCCGTTTCTCCTTCAGTGCATCCAGGGCCTTGTGCCCGTTACTGGCCTTTTCCACCAGAAAGCCTTCGTCTTCCAGGGCAAAGCCCAGGATATCGGCTATCAGGTACTCGTCATCGACGATCAGAATGGTATTCATCGCGCTATCCCATCAGCGATCTCCCTGCGGCACCGCCGTACCACTGAGCACACCGCTGGCACCGTCGAACACCCGCCCCAGGCTGATACCATGGGGCCCGAGGTGCAGCGCCTGCAGGGCCGGGTCATGCTCGCTGTCGCGCACCTTGACGATCGACAATACGCGGTGCACGCGGGCCTCCAGCTCGGCGAAGCGCAGCAGTATCAGGTTGTCGACGATACTCGACAGGTCCGGGGCCGGGGCGGTGATCTCCGAACCGAAGATGTCGCGCATCTCCCAGGTGAGCATTACGGTGATATCACGTGATCGCAGCTCACCGGTCAAGGCGCGGAAAAAAGCATTCAGCCGGGTCGGGTCCAGCGCCAGGCGTCCGAAGGCACCAAGGCTGTCGATCAGCACGCGCCGCGCGCCCATCTCTCGGGCTTGCCGCAGCAAACGCTCACCGACCTGGTCGAGCAGCCCCTCGGTTGTCGGTTGCCAGTTCAACCGCACCGCCTCCTCGCGCTCCAGCCCGGTCAACTCATAGCCCAACGCCGCAGCCTTCAGGCGCAGACGCGTCGGCGTTTCGTAAAACCCGAAATGCAGCCCTGGCGATTCCTTGCTGGATGCAGCGAGAAAGGCGACCCCCAAGGCTGTCTTGCCGACACCGGATGGCCCCATCAGCAGGCTCACGGAGCCTTCGGCAAGACCACCGCCAAGCATCGTGTCCAGATCAGGGACGCCTGTGGTCACCTGGATCATGGTATGCCCACCGTCCCCGCCGGGATGGCTGTAGAGCGCTTCCAGCCTCGGGTAGATCTGCAGGCCATGCTCGTCGATCAGGCACTCATGACGTCCGGACATTGCCCCGCTGCCACGGGTCTTGCGCAGTTGGGCATGGCGCACGGCAGTGCTGCCAACCAAGTGCTCACCGAGCTCGATCACGCCGTCGACCATGGTGTGTTCGGGGCTGCCCTCCTCCAGGCGCGCACTGGTCAGCAGCAACACGGTGCAGCCGGCGAATGCAGCATGCCCCTGCAATTCGGAAACGAATTTCTTGGTGTCCAGGCTGGTCTCCGCCCGCGAACGGGCATTGAGCAGGCCATCGACGATCAGGAGACTGGCCTGCTGCCGGGCGATTTCCTGACGCAACAAGCGAACCACTGCGTCCAGGCCGTCCTGTTCCAACGTATCGAAGGCACTGACGAACTGAATGGCGTCGCCCACCTGGGACGGATCGAAGAAGGCCAGCGTCGACAGGTACTGGAACAAGCGCTCATGGGACTCACAGAGCAAGGTGGCCACCAGTACCCGCCCACCGTCGCGGACATGATTGCAGGCAAGCTGGTTGGCCAGGATGGTCTTGCCCGAGCCCGGATGCCCCTGGACGATGTACGAGGCGCCGGCCACCAACCCGCCCATGAGCAAGGCGTCGAGCCCTGGGATGCCGGTGGGCAGGCGCTTGAGTTGTTCTACCATTGCAGTCTACCTGTCGGGCTCAAGATCGTCGGCTGCCGGGCTGGCCGGCAAGTAGAGGCTCATGCAGGTCCCCTCGCCTGGTCGGCTGGCGACGCTGATCGCACCATTGCTTTGCTTGGCGAAACCATAGACCTGGCTGAGCCCGAGGCCCGTGCCCTTGCCAAAGGCCTTGGTAGTGAAGAAAGGCTCGAATATCCGCGGCAGCACGTTCGAGTCGATACCCTGCCCATCGTCATGTATGGCGAAGCGCACGAAGCGTCCCAGCAGGTCGTCCACCTCGCCGGCCAGCTGGACACATTCGACCACCAGGCGAATATTTCCGGCACCCTGGATCGCGTCTCGGGCATTGAACATCAGGTTGAGAAGCACCATCTGCAACTGCCCCGCATCCACCTCGATCTTTGGCAGCCCAGCCTCGACCTGCTCATGCAACTCGATGTCCCGCGGCAAGGCATGCGCCAAGAGACCACGCGTCGCCTCCACCATGTCGGCAGGCGCAATGCATGTCACGCTAAGTTGGCGATGGCGGGCGAAGCTGAGCAACTGCTGGGTCAACTGCGTCCCGCGCTGCCCAGCATCGAGGATATGTTCGAGCAGGCGTTGGGTACGGGTCGTGTCCCGACTGTTCAGCGCCAGGCGCGCGGAACTGAGGATGATGGTCAGCAAATTGTTGAAGTCGTGGGCCAACCCCCCGGTCAATTGCCCAAGCGCCTCGAGTTTCTGCGCCTGGAACAGTTGCGCGCGCATGGCGTCCAGTTGCAGGGCCGATTCGCGGCGGTCAGTGATATCCCGAGTCACCTTGGCCAGGCCGATGACATTCCCCTGGTCGTCGCGGATGACGTCCAGCGCGGCCAGTGCCCAGAACTGCGTGCCGTCCTTGCGTACTCGCCAGCCTTCGTCCTGCGCCACCCCCTGCTCCAACGCCTGGTGCAGCAAGCGCTCAGGGCGGCCATCAGCGCAATCCTGAGGCGTAAAGAACAGGGAGAAATGCTTGCCGATCACCTCATCCGCGCGGTAGCCCTTGATCCGCTGGGCCCCTGCATTCCACGACACCACATGGCCCGAAGGGTCGAGCATGTAGATGGCATAGTCGACCACCGCCTGAACCAGTTGTTCATAGCGCGCTTCAGGCATGCTGGATTGGCCGGGCTGCTGCGCTGACACCATGCGAGCTCCACAAGCACCGCGAAAGGACATATTGAGCGTAGTCAAAAGTCCCGCCGGCACAGGGTCTCATGCGACGATCGTCAACGCTCGCGCTCGAACATCGAAGGTACCAGGCGCCGTGGCATCGCCACCTTCAGCAGCCACAAGCCCACCAGGAGAATCAGCGCGCCGCCGCACAGGGCAAGGAACCGCTGTGGATCGGGGTGCTGTTCATCGATCGCCAACATCACCAGGTAACCGCCCAGACACATGAGGCCCGCATATAGAAAAGCCGCCAGCAGGCAGACCTGAATGAACAGCAGGCGCCAGAACAGTCGCGGACGCACAATGCGCCCAGGCACAGTACCGGGGTCGGAAGGAGACGAAGGCATGACAGCGCGCTCTATTGGATCCAATGAACCGAAGGTGGCGTAATGGTAGCATTCTGTCAATTGATCTATAGTTGGGCCCGCATCGGTTCCACATTGGGTGGGCGCGCCCTGTACCTGCGCAACTCGGTTCACACGGCCGATGCACAGGCCATGGACGGGCACGTCGAAGGCCTGCGTGACACAGCCTGCGAGATGCGCCGCATCACCAACACCATCGAAGCCTGAATCTTGCGCCGGTTGACGCTTCTATAACAATGGGTTATAAAGCGCCCTTGATTGTCAGGCCCTTCTGCCTATGAAGCGCGGCGGTCAACGTGCGAGTGTGGTGGAATTGGTATACACAGCAGACTTAAAATCTGTCGGCGTGAGCCTTGCGGGTTCGAGTCCCGCCACTCGCACCATCCTCTTTCGATGAAGGCGCCCTTGCGGCGCCTTTTTTCATGCCCGTCAAAAACAGGCCCGGCTGCTAAAGTGGAACATGTCCCTGTCCACTGGAGCGCCGCCATGCGCTATACCCTGCTCGACGGTCAACGTGACTTCATCCTGCTGATCGCCCGCATTCTATTGATGCTCCTGTTCGTGCTTTCCGGGTGGAGCAAACTCACCGGCTTCGAAGGCACGGTCGCCTACATGACGTCACTGGGCGCGCCCGCCCCCATGTTGGCTGCGGCGATCGCGGTGATCATGGAGTTCCTGGTCGCCATCCTGCTGATCCTCGGGTTCTATACCCGGCCGCTGGCCCTGTTGCTCGCCTTGTTCGTACTCGGCACCGCACTGCTCGGCCACCCGTTCTGGAACATGGTCGACCCTGAGCGCAGCGCCAACATGACCCAATTCCTGAAGAACCTGAGCATCATCGGTGGGCTGCTCGTGCTTGCGGTCAGCGGCCCTGGCCGATTCTCACTCGATCGGCGCTGAGCAGGTCGTTGCGCGGCGACTACGGCGTCAATCGTCGTAGTCGTCATGCCAGGCTGGATGGCCTTCCTCGTCGTCGAAGTCATCCAGCAGCTCTTCGTCCTCCTCCACTTCGTCCAGCGCACCATGGGCGTCGGCCTCGGGGTCGAAGTCATCGTGGAATTCAGGGTCGAGCAGGTGGTCGTGCTCGGGTTCGGGCAAATCGTCTTCGTCGTGCATCACAGCCTCCGGTAACAACAGCCCGCCTGTATAAGCCGAGCGCCTCGCCTGGTCAATCATCGACACGGTTAACCCTGCCTTAACCGGCATGGCGCAGGTTAGTGGCTCTCCCTTCAGAAACGTTCTTGCCCGCCCTCCATGGCGGGCTTTTTTATTGCGAGCTCCCGTCATTGCGACGCCATGCATCCATCTGCCAGCGCGCAACGGCAGGGCTCAGAATCGAAGAAAAATTCAGTAACGATTACCGGAGCGCTTACCCACAGGTTTTCACGAAACACTGACATTGGTGAAGGCAGACTGACCTGGCTTCGATACGTTCTGTTCAACCCGCCTCTTCGGCGGGTTTTCTTTTTTGGGTAGTGCTTGAAGGTCTGCATCTGGCCACCGTACCGGCAACTATGCTCAAGGTGCGGAGGTAAGCCCCATGTGCGGAAGACTTTCACAGTATCGCGGCCTGCATGAGTTTGCCGACACGTTGAACATGGAAGGCGTCTGGTACAACACGGTCGGTAATCAGCCGCTGCAGCGCTACAACATTGCACCTTCGGCGCCGGTCGTCCTGCTGCGGCTCGAACACACCGGCCCTCGTGCGGAGTGGGTCACTTGGGGGTGGCGACCTCACTGGGCGACCGACCGCGCACCACCGATCAACGCCAGGGCTGAAAAGGTTGCGCATGGCCCATTCTTTCGGGCGATCTGGCCCTCTCGTGCAATCACCCCGGTGGACGGCTGGTTCGAATGGGTTGATGAGGGCGGCCCCGGAAAACAGCCTTATTTCATCAAGCGTCGAGATGGGCGCCCTGCCCTATGCGCATCGATCGGCCAATTCACCGGCACTGGACATGATGGCTTCGTGATTATCACTGCCAACGCCCAAGGTGGAATGGTCGATGTGCATGACCGACGGCCCGTAGTGCTAGCCCCGGCCTTGGCTCGCGAGTGGCTCGCCACTACAACATCTGCAGCGCAGGCCGAACAGATGATGCTCGTGTCTGGTGAGCCAGCCGAAGTTTTCGAGTGGTACCGGGTGAGCCCTGCGGTGGGAAACGCCAGAAACCAAGGAAGCGACCTGATCACTCCCCTGAAGGGGTCGTCGCATTAGTGGAGTGCGCCGCCCATCAAGGGGCAACGATGGATCGGTGCCCATCATCTTCCTTCTCCAGCAGTCAAAAAGAAGCCCGCTGATGGCGAGCAAACGGTATCATTCGCGCCTTGAAAGACGGCCCAGAAAGGGAAACCGATAATGAAAGGCAACAAGCTGGCGTACAGACCAGACATAGACGGGCTGCGCGCCCTGGCAGTATTCCTTGTACTGCTGTTTCACTTCGATCTTGGGGTAAGCGGTGGTTTCATCGGTGTCGACGTTTTCTTCGTGATTTCGGGTTACCTGATTACCGAAGTCATTCGTAACGCCATCAAGAACGAGCGCTTTTCCTTCATCGACTTCTATGTAAGGCGTTTGCTGCGCTTGCACCCCGCACTCATTGTCACCGTACTGCTTTCATTGCTGTTCGGGTACCTGATCATGGACCCCGCCGCGTTCAAGGCCTTGGCGGAGTCATCAAAGTACTCGTTGTTTTCCGCGTCCAATTTTTACTTCTGGCTGAACCAGGGGTATTTCGATGCTTCAGCACAAACCCAGCCTCTGCTTCACACGTGGTCTCTCGGCGCCGAGTGGCAGTTCTATGTCGCGTGGCCATTTGTTGTATGGGGTGCCCTGAAGCTATCTGACCGTTTTCTTTTCGGTTTACTGGTCATACTGACGCTGCTCTCTTTGGCTGCCTCCCAGGTCATACTTGACCACGACTCCTCCGCCGCCTATTTCATGATGCCCTTCCGTGTGTTCGAGTTGTCGATCGGAGCGCTACTGGTCTTCATCGGCCACCATCGGCTTGGTGCAAAAGTTGAATCCAGCCTTGCGCTCATCGGCATGCTTGCCATTGTGGCATCGGCGCTATTGCTTGATCCGGGTTCTCCTTTCCCAGGTGTTCGTGCGCTGGTGCCCTGCCTCGGTGCCGCGGCCTGCATCTATGCTGGCAGGTCATCGACAGCCGGCATCTTGCGGACCTGGCCACTGGTGAAGCTGGGCCTGATTTCGTACTCCGTTTATCTTGTCCATTGGCCACTTGCCGTCTTCTACAAATACTACGTCTTCCGTCCTGTCAGCTGGCCAGAAAAAACTGGGCTGCTCGTCGCGTCCATCCTCTTGGGCTACCTGATGTACCGTCTGGTAGAAACGGTCTTTATGCGCAAAGACCTCTGGGTGAAACCAGTCGGCTTGATCACGGTCACCTCCAGCGTGGCCGCGCTCGCCTACCTCGCGCATATGGTCGTCATAGACAACGGGATGAAAGACAGGGTGCCTGCGGACTATCTGGTGTTCGCCGACGACCCGGCGAATTTCCATGCCACCCATTACGGTGGGACCGGCTTTGCGCTGGATACAACGATAGGAGACGCGGGCGGCAAGCTCATCGCCATCGTTGCCGGCGACAGTTTTGCGCTGCAGTACGCCAGCGGCCTGGACAAGCATCTCAAGGCGACAGGCGAGAAAGTCCTCGGCGTATTCCAGCATGGCTGCTTGCTGTCGGGTGAGTACACGCGTCTTCTCAATAATGTGCCGAGGCAGGACTGCCGGGATGCTTACCGCAGCGCCATGGCCAAACTCGACAACAATAACCTGCCCTTTGTCTTCGCGCAGAGCTGGGAGGGTTACAAGGGCATGATTGCCAACGCCCGGGGCGAACGCATCAATACGTCGAACGACGCCGAGTACAACCGCGTAATCATTGATATGCTCGAACGACTACGCGCCGACATTGGCAATAGGCCTTTGCTCATCGTTGGTACCCAGCCTTACTTCTCGATGGAAAACTCTGCGGCCTCTTGCCTGTTAAGACCTCAATTCGTCTATCAGGGCTGTCAGAATGCACTTGAATATCCGGTCGACCTGTCCTATTCACATGCTTTCAACAACAAGTTAAAAGAATTTTCAGCCGCTCACCCCAACACTTACTATGTAGATCCAGCTGATCATCTATGCAAAGATGGAGTCTGCAGCGCCGCCCTTAAAGGCGAGATCCTGTACTCTGATGCCGTCCACCTGTCTATTGATGGTTCACTTCTGGCGTCCGAGTCGATAATCCAGAGCCTGCACAAGATACAAGAATAATTCATGCAAGCCGGTTTATCCGGCCCCCGCTCCACCCCCAACGTAAAATCCCGCAGATTTGAATCTGCGGGATTTTACGTTGGGGGTGCGACGCACCAAGTCGGACGCCGTACCAGGGAATGGCCAGAGTTCGATAATTGCTGCCGCGGCATAGGCGGCGCGATCAGTTCAACCTACCGCCCAACGGCAAGTGCCCCAACTGCGCGAGCGTCATCCACTTGGAGTCGGCATACCACGGCAACAAGACGATGGCCTGCGACGTGTGCGAAGGCGAGTTCGAGTACCCCTCAATTGCGAGACCACGTTCAGCACCAAGGTTCATAAGTGAACGAGTATGGCCCGCCCTCCTGTGCTGCCCGCCAGCGCCGCTCCCTAGTCAACGATAACGTCGAGGTCCGGCTAGATCGAGAACCTGAAGTAGCTTGAAGGCATCCTCAAGGGAGACAACTTTAATCGACCAGTGTTCTGACTGAGCCGTGTCGGTGAAGCTATCTGGGAATATGGAACGTAAATGATCTGCTTGGTACCTTTTTGTCCTGGTCACTGGCGGTCGCCACTGGAATGTCAGCCATTGCTTAGCAACCATGATCGAGTACCAACACTGGCCGTCGACCTCGACGCCTACTGATCGGACTTCACCTTGAGCCTTTCGGGCACAGGTGGCGCCCTTGGAACAGACCAGGCTACCGATCAGCAAGGCGAAAGCGTCTCTCACTTGGCCATCCGTGATGTGTTGGTGGAAATCACAAATCCAGTCCGTATCCGCCCCTGCTTTAAGCATCCGTAGCCCTCCGCAAGCACATCAAGTCTAATGTTGAAATCGCTGGATTAATAGGTTTTGATGCACCTCACAGACAATGCCAAATCCATAGGTGCAACCATGAGTACGAAAGGCTCGGCAGCCACAAGGCCTCGCTTCAAAATTGTTCGCAATATCTTTGTAGCATCCAAAGAAGATTCCCGCGGTTCCCCAGTACCAATTGGGACGGCCTGGGTTTATCGACTGGTCGACTGCGACACCGGTAATAACGTAGGCGAACCAACAAGCGACCCAAGTGAGATTGTCAGCCGGTATATCGAACTGAACGAACCCATCTAACCTCCAAATACTGGACGTCAGGCAAATGGATCGACCGGCTTGGCGATCGAGCGCACAAACCACATGAAGCCCTACTGCAGATTGGTCTTGGCCAAGGTGCCCTGGTCTACGTCTTCGATCTGGCCAATCTGCTTGAACAGTTCGCCGACATCCGCCTCCAGGGCCTTGATCGAGTTCATGCCGTCGATCTCGCTCTGGGTGAGGTCGCGGTAGCCGGTGATCTTCTTGTGCTGGTTGTCCATGGGAGTTCCTTAGGTTGTCGCGCCACCAAAAGGCGCATCAGTGTTTTGTGGCGCGCGCAGTGCTACGCTCCCGTCTTGTGTCGCCATCCAGGGAAAAGGAAATGAGCTTCGACTGGCACGCAGGCCCAATCACCCGCGACATCCCGCTAGACAAGCACTACCGCAACACCCAAAAAGTCAGGCAGTTTCTGGTCGAAGAATGTGGCGAGGCTTTCAAGTTCGATCGAGCCTTCATGGCGTGGATCAAGAGCGGCGCTCCCTGCACCATGGGGGATGTCGCAGATGAATGGCAGCGTAGGCGCCGCGTTACGGGGATGCCCGATCAGCCTTGTCGGCTGCCTGAGTAGCGGTGGTGGCGGCCTTCGACGCCTTGGTCGCGGCACTCTCGGCCTTGCTGGTCAGCTCATCCAAGCGCTTGTCTCGCTCCGCCATAGCCGCATCGTAGGCATGGCGGATTTCATCCACCTGGTGAGCCTGGGTACTGGCCATTGCCCAATAAGCAGACTGCCAGCCCAGCACAGCACCACCCGCGATCAGTACGACAGCGATTAGCCAGACCTCAAGACGACGCCACCAGCGCCTGGCGATGTACTCGAGTACGCATCTGTCCATCACGTTGTACCTCCCAGCTTGCCGCGCAGGCGGGCGATTTCCTCGCTCTGGACTGCGACGCGATCAGTGAGCAATCCGACTTGGCTTGTCAGGGCCTCGATCTTGCCCTCCAGCCTGCCGACAGTTGCGGCCAACTCGTTGCGTTCCTTGGCGAATTGATCGGCGCGGGTCTCGGCAAGCTTGCGGGCCTCGCGCTCGGAGTCGAGCAGCTCATTCAGACGGCGCACGGTGCCGATGTCGGCATTGTCCATGGCGCGGTCAGCGGCGTCTTTGGACAGGAACTTGCGCAGCCAAAGGAAACCGCCCAGCAGGACGGTGCCCGTTCCGCCCAGCCAGGCGGCTGTGCCTGGGCCGAGATCGGTAGGGTCCATAAGTACTCCGAGGGTCTGAATAGGCCCTCATGGAGCCACTGAATTCGATGCGGGGTCTCTCCCCGCCTGTCCGCCAATGGGCTTGCAGCACTGGCACCCAACTGAACCAGTCTCGCCGCGCGTCCAGCGCCCCCCCGGTAAAACGTGATGGAACCGGTCTGCGGGCTGCTCGATGTTTTTCGTGATGCGCGGCACTACCGGCTTATCCGCGTCCAGGCATCCCCCGAAGGGCCACCCTGGCTGTGGCGAGCCTGAATCAGAAATGAAAAAAGCCCAGCGCGACGGCTGGGCTCCATTACGCAAGGAGATAGAAGATCATGGAGTCCAGTAAGCAATCTTGCCGCCTGCACCAACAGCTACAAAATTGCCGTTGCCGTAGGCGACGCTCCGGATATCGGTTCCAGCGAAAGTGTTGGCTTGCTGAACCCAGCCGATCCCATCCTCGGAAACGGCTGTCTTGCCGCCGTCGCCGACAGCTACATACTTGCCATTACCGTAAGCAATGTCGCGGATGATGGTTCCACCGAAACTGGTATCTTCAACAGCAGTCCAGCTAAGCCCATCGGATGAATATGCCATCTTGCCATCCGCACCAACGATAAACATTTTCCCGTTGCAAAGCTTCATGGAAAGGATGGTGCTAGTGCCGAAGGTGCTGGTTCTGGTCGCGAATGATTGCGGATTACCCGTTGGCATCTTCACAGCACTAAGCAGCTTCCCATTCGATCCCGCAATCAACACAAAAACGCCAATGACGTTGACGCAGTACACAGTCTCGCTAGAAGTGAAGGTCGTAGTGCGCTCCACCGTGCCTGACCAATCCTCATAACGGGAAAAGACTTTACCGTTAGACCCAACCAGTATCCAGGTCGCGATGTCGCCGTAAATTGGCTGATAATACACAATGCCATGCAAGTCTACATACGCGCGAGCAGCTGCCGTAAGGTCTGTCCAATCCCTTAAAGGGCGTGCAATGCTGCCGTGGACCACATTGCCGGATTGAGAAAGGCCTTGAAGCGTTGTCCCAAGACCGTTCCAGTACAGCTCGTTGAGGACCTTTCCGCTATCAGAGGTGACGGCGCCCTTAAGCTTGGTCCACGCTGTACCAGTTGCGTCTCCGCTGACAAGCTGAGTGGTTGTGGGAAGACCGTTGCCACCAGCCGCATAAAACTTGCCTTCAGCAAAAACCACGCGCCTAAGCATGCCGGTGTTATCCACCGGTGCTACTTGAGTCCAAAGATCTTGCAAGGCTTGAGATGCTGAGTTTGCGTTTACCATTTTAAACTCCGTTACTGAGCTGATTTAAGTTCAGGCCTCTGTATTGGGCGTATGGCGCTCATGGGCGATGGCTCGAGACTCGAGGTCTTCTGGCGAGGATCAGGGGTGACGAGGTTTCACCAACCTCAGACCTGTCGCTGATGTAGGAAACTATGCCACATAAGTACTGTATATTCAACCAGTATTCTGAAGTTTTTATTCAGCGAACTTCGGCGCATCCACCGCGCTTGAGTGGATTCGCTGATCGACATGCTCCGGTGATGCCCGGCTTCGCGAAACTCTTGAGGCCCTCAGCGGGCAATAAAAAACCCGGCGCGAGGGCCGGGCTTAATGGGTTGTTTGCCGAAGGCGGAGCAGTTCCAGTTCAGGGACATCCGACCGAAGACGGCATCAGAGATCAACGATCTGAGCGATGCAAGCGTGCTGCTGGGGCACTCGAAAGAGGGAATCACCGAGCGCGTTTACCGTCGAGTCGGTGCCATAGCCAAGCCTTCCAAGTGATACAGTTTTGGGACTGCATGTAAATTGTTTTGGGACTTCCGTGTTTTCCAGCGCACAAAGAAAAACCCCGCAGACCTAGATCTGCGGGGTTTCGAATGGTGGAGGCCGAGGTCGGAATCGAACCGGCGTAGACGGATTTGCAATCCGGAGCATAACCACTTTGCTACTCGGCCTCAAAGTCGGAGTCAGCTTTCGCTATCTCCTTGAAACTGCTGGTCTTTTTCAAGTCAGCTGCGTTTCGATGGACGCCATTATGTCGGCATTCGATGCACCTTGCAACCCCCTTTATGAAAAAAATCTTCAAGGGGTTCAAGGTGTTAGCGCAGACGCCCGAGTTTGCTCCACAAACCGACCAGGGTGTTCTCCACCGCGCCACTGGCCGCTACCCCGATGCGCTCCTGCAGCGTCTTGCGCTCGGCAAAGCGCAGGTGGAACAGGTTGGCCTCGCGGGCACGCTGGCTCAGGTACTCGTCGCTGGTGCCCAGCTCGTCAACCAACTGGCGATTCAACGCGGCGATACCCAGCCACACTTCACCGGTAGCCACTTCGTCGATATGCAATTGCGGGCGGTAGCGGGCGACGAAGTCCTTGAACAGCTGGTGGGTGATATCCAGGTCTTCCTGGAATTTCTCCCGGCCCTTGTCGGTGTTTTCGCCGAAAACGGTCAAGGTGCGCTTGTACTCACCCGCCGTGATCACTTCGAAGTCGATGTCGTGCTTTTTCAGCAGGCGATTGACGTTGGGCATCTGCGCCACCACGCCGATAGAACCCAATACCGCGAAAGGCGCGCTGACGATCTTCTCGCCGATGCAGGCCATCATGTAACCGCCGCTGGCCGCCACCTTGTCGATACAGATGGTCAACGGAATACCGGCCTCGCGGATGCGCGCCAACTGCGAGGCTGCCAGGCCATAACTGTGCACCAGCCCACCGCCACTCTCGAGGCGCAACACCACTTCATCCTGCGGCGTAGCCAGGGTGAGTAACGCAGTGATCTCATTACGCAGGCTCTCGGTGGCCGATGCCTTGATGTCGCCATCGAAATCGAGCACGAACACCCGGCGTTTGTCCTCGGGCTTTTTCTTCTGCTGTTTTTCCGCCTTGGCCTGCTGCTTGCGCAGGGCCTTGAGCTGGGCCTTGTCGAGCAGGCCCGACTCCAGGCGCTCGCGCAGTTCCTTGTAGAACTCGTTGAGGCGGGTGACCTGCAACTGCCCGCCCGGTTTGCGCCTACCCTTGCCGCGCAGCCCGGCGATGGCCGACAGCACGACCAGGATGGCGATCACCAGCGTGGCGGTTTTGGCGAGAAAGCTTGCGTATTCGGCAAGAAACTCCACATTGACTCCTTGATAGACCAGCGCCACGAGGGGCGCGAAATGCTTGCAAGCATACCGGTGCGCATGAGCGGCTGCCAGCCAGGGAAAACGCTGGCAACACAGTTCAAACGACCTTTTCAAACGCTTGTATGTTTTTTCGTTGACAGCCTGCCTGGGGCATCCTAACCTCGCAGCAACCTCCAACCGGGCCGGACTACCTCGTGGGCAACCTCTACCTGATCCGACATGGCCAAGCCTCCTTCGGTGCCGACGACTACGACGTCCTCTCACCCGTGGGTGAACGCCAGAGCCAAGCCCTGGGTGAGCACCTCTCTCAACTGGGGCTGCGCCTGGATCGCTGCGTCGCTGGCACCTTGCGTCGCCAGCAGGACACTGCCCGGCTGGCGCTACAGGCGCTACAGGCGCTGCAGCAAAGCGGCAGCCCGGTACCCGTCATAGAAACCGATGCCGCCTTCAATGAGTTCGACGCCGATGGCGTCATCCGTGCCCTGCTCCCGGGCCTGCTACCCGACGAACCCGAGGCGCTGCACATCCTGCGCAATGGCGCGCAGCATCGCAGCGAGTTCCAGCGTCTGTTCGCGCTGATGGTGCAGCGCTGGCATGACGGCGAGCACAATAACGATGATCACCTGGAAACCTGGCAGGCGTTTATCTACCGGGTCGGCGATGGTCTTCGTCGGCTGCTCGCCAGCGCCGCCAGTGGTGACAACATTGCCCTGTTCACTTCAGGCGGCACCATTGCCGCCCTGCTCCACCTGGTTACCGGAGTCACGCCGGCGCAGGCCTTCAACCTGAACTGGCAGATCATCAACACGTCGCTCAGCCACCTGAAATTCCGGGGCCGCGACGTGGCACTGGCTTCCTTCAACAGCCAAGCCCACGTGCAGCTGTTGCGGGCACCGGAGCTCATCACCTATCGATGAGCCCGGTCTGTTGTGTCCCTGCGGACGCGAATATCACTTAACAAGGAATACACCATGAGCGATGTAGCTAAAGCCGTCGAGGCGATGAAGGCAAAATTCAACCCTGCAGCGGCCGCCGGCCTGGACCTGGTGTTCGGCTTCAACATCACCGACGAAGACAAGCACTACGCGCTGCTCGTCAAGGATGGCACCTGCGAGATCCAGGAAGGCGAGAACGCCGACGCCAACTGCACCCTGGTGCTGGACAGCGAGACGCTGAAGGGCATTGTCAGCGGTGACACCGACGGTATGCAGGCCTTCATGGGCGGCAAGCTGCGCGTCGAAGGCGACATGATGCTGTCGATGAAGCTCAGCGAGCTGTTCCCGGCCTGATCACCAGGGCGTATCGTAGAAAGAAAAGACCGAAGCCAACCCGCTTCGGTTTTTTTTTGCGCCAGAAATGATCCGGCCATCAGAGCCATTGATCGCCCGGCAACACCCTGGCCTATAACGGCCTGGCACGCTTGTACCAATTGCCACAGGAAATTAGATTAGCCAATAGTCCTTGCTACCGATCATAAGGAAATCGCATGACGCTCACCGACCAGTCCACCCAGGTCCGCCCCGGCGAAGAACTCGATGCCGCCGTCATCGATCCGTACCTCAAGGATCACATTCCAGGCCTGGAAGGCACGCCGGCGATCAGCCAGTTCCCAGGCGGCGCCTCCAACCTCACCTACCTGGTGGCCTACCCAGGCAAGGAGTTCGTCCTGCGTCGCCCGCCGTTCGGCCACAAGGCCAAGTCGGCCCACGACATGGGCCGTGAGTTTCGTATCCTCAACCAGCTCAACGAAGGTTTCCCCTACTGCCCGAAAGCTTATGCGCACTGCACCGACGAAGCGCTGATCGGTGGCGAGTTCTATGTGATGGAGCGGGTCAAGGGCATCATCCTGCGCTCGGACATACCGACCGAACTCGACCTTGACGCCACCCGCACCGAGGCTCTGTGCAAGAGCTTCATCGAGCGGCTGGTCGAGTTGCACCAGGTGGATTACAACGCCTGCGGCCTGGCCGACCTGGGCAAGCCGGAAGGCTATGTGCAACGCCAGATCGAGGGCTGGGCCAGCCGCTACGAAAAGGCGCTGACCCCTGATGCGCCACGCTGGGAGAACGTGATCGCCTGGCTGCGTGAGAAAATGCCCGCCGACCACCCTCGCCCCGGCATCGTGCACAACGATTATCGCTTCGACAATGTCATCCTCGACAGCGACAACCCCATGCGCATCATCGGTGTGCTGGACTGGGAAATGGCCACTATCGGCGACCCGTTGATGGACCTGGGCAACAGCCTCGCCTACTGGATCGAGGCAAGCGACCCGGCCCCCGTGCAATTGATGCGCCGCCAGCCCAGCAACGCACCTGGCATGCTCACCCGCCGGCAGTTCGTTGATTACTACGCCGAGCGCGCCGGCATCCGCATCGACAACTTCGACTTCTATTACTGCTATGGCCTGTTCCGCCTGGCCGGCATCGTCCAGCAGATCTACTACCGCTTCTTCCACGGCCAGACCCAGGACAAGCGCTTCGCCCAGTTCATCCACATGAACCGGCTGCTGGAGCACATGAGCCTGCAGCTGATCGACAAATCCAGCCTGTAACACCGGCAGACAACAAGGAATCCCGGCATGTCCAAGACCCACCTGTTCGACCTCGACGGCAAGATCGCCTTCGTCTCCGGCGCCAGCCGTGGCATCGGCGAGGCCATCGCCCACCTGCTGGCCCAGCAGGGTGCCCATGTGATCGTCTCGAGCCGCAAGCTCGACGGCTGCCAGCAGGTCGCCGAGGCGATCATCGCCGCGGGCGGCAAGGCCACCGCGGTGGCTTGCCACATCGGTGAGATGGAGCAAATCCAGCAGGTGTTCGCTGGCATCCGCGAGCAGTTCGGGCGCCTGGACATCCTGGTCAACAACGCGGCCACCAACCCGCAGTTCTGCAATGTGCTGGACACTGACCTGGGCGCATTCCAGAAGACCGTCGACGTGAACATCCGCGGCTACTTCTTCATGTCGGTCGAAGCCGGCAAACTGATGCGCGAGCACGGGGGGGGCAGCATCATCAACGTCGCGTCGATCAACGGCGTCTCGCCAGGACTGTTCCAAGGTATCTACTCGGTGACCAAGGCCGCGGTGATCAACATGACCAAGGTCTTCGCCAAGGAGTGCGCGCAGTTCGGCATCCGCTGCAACGCCTTGCTGCCGGGCCTGACCGACACCAAGTTCGCCTCGGCGCTGGTCAAGAACGACAGCATCCGCAATGCCGCCTTGCAACAGATCCCGCTCAAACGCGTGGCCGACCCGAGCGAGATGGCCGGCGCGGTGCTGTACCTGGCCAGCGACGCCTCCAGCTACACCACCGGCACCGCGCTCAATGTCGACGGTGGCTTCCTGTCCTGATGTTCAGGCCTTGAGCGCCTGCAGCGTGTAACTGAGCGGCAGGCGCCAAGGTGCTTCGCGCAGGCGCCATTCGCCGTCGGCGCCGAGCTCCATCTGCCCGGGCAAGGCCTCCCAAGGGATGCTCTGATGCTCTTCCAGGCCAGCTATCCGCAGGCCGCTGGCCAACAAAGCCGTGATGACCTCAGCCAGGCCGTGGTTCCACTCATGGGTTTCGGTCTGGGTCAGGGCCTGGTCGGTGTCGACGTAGGTCTGGTCGCTGTGCCAGATCGTCGGCGCTTCCCGCTCGAAGTACGGGTAATCCAGTTGCAGGCGGTCCTGATGGTCTTCGTTGACGGCCATCAGCATCGGATGGCCATCACGCAGGAACAACCGCCCGCCTGGCTTCAGCAACGCCGCCACGGTGCGTGCCCAGCGCTCGATGCTGGGAAGCCAGCACAGGGCGCCGATACCGGTGTAGACCAGGTCGAAACTGCCCGCCTCCAGCACTTCGGCCGCCCGGTAGACATCTGCTTGTACGTAATTGATGCGTGCTCCGGCGCGCTCGGCGAGTTGCCGCGCCTGGTGCAATGAGGCCTCTGAAAAGTCCAGCCCACTGACCTGGGCGCCCAGGCGTGCCAGTGACAGGGTATCGGTACCGATATGGCATTGCAGATGCACCGCGCGCAAGCCACGGATGTCGCCCAACCGCGGCAGGTCGAAACGTACCACTTCGGAGAGATGCCCTGGGTGGCTGACGAAACGCTCGACCTCATAGTCCTTTGACGCGGCGTGCAGGGGGGCTCGTTCATCCCAGCTGGCGCGGTTGAGTTCCAGTGAGCGGCTCATGCGGTCCTTCCTTGGCTTGATGGCGTGGCGCCACGTTAACCGCCCATGAATCGCCTTACAACCACTCCGTCAACCTCAGGTTGACAGCTCGGGTATAACCGCGGTGCCTTCATCGCGGCTGAAGCCGCTCCTACAGTGGGCCGGGTAACCATCTCCTACGGGAGTGGAAGCTGGCCCTGCCCACCATCACAGGCAAGTGGCGGCCGCCGCCCGCCGCCGCAGGGCCATGCCGTCATCTCGCTGGGCGTAGTAGTCCACCCGCGTCCCGCCCGCCTGTGCATAGACATCAACGAACGATTCCGCTTCACGGGTGTACACCGTAAATCCACCCTGCTTGCGCGCCTCCAGGTAACCGCTGGCATCGACACCGAACGACGACTCCTCCTGCCAACTGAACTGGATGCATTGGGCAACCACGTCCGGGGTCTTGTGCGAGTCAAGGCGCGCGGTCGGCGTGCCATTGCGCGCCGCCTCCATGGTAGATGACGCACAGCCCGCCAGCAGCAGCGCCACGGTGATCGGCAGAATCGCTCGCATGTTCCATCCTCGGGACAAAAAAGAAGGCGACTCTAGCATCGTGCAGGCCTCATGAGTGAGCCCAAGATCTGTGCGATCCACATGAATACGTCACGACAAAATTTTGCGCGACAAAGAACCAAATGAATCGGCCCAGGTCTGATCGCATATCCGGTAAACCTATTCGGATCAAGGACCTACTTCATGATTTCGCGCCTCGCAAGTGCCTCGCTGGTTGCCGCCTTCCTGCTGCTTGGGGGCTGCTACAGCCATCATTACCACGACGACGATGACGGCTGGCGTGACCGTGACCACCGGCACCACCATCGCCATGACCGGGACGACCGCGATGACGATGACCGCCAGTACCGTGACCGCTACTACCGCTGAAACGTCTTTGCATCCCTGACTCGCCGCTGACCGTGCGGCAACTTCCCTGATGATTCCCCCTGAGGTTCATAACATGCGTCTGACTCTGCCTTCTCTCGCCCTCGGCCTGCTGCTGTGCCAAGGCGCTTTCGCCGGTGACGGTACCGCCGCTATTGGTGGTGGCCTGGGCGGTGCGCTGGGCAATGTCGTCGGTAAACAAATCGGTGGCAGCACCGGCGCTGCGATCGGTGCCGGCCTGGGCGGCGCCGCCGGCAGCGCGGTGGGTGCGCGCAAGGGCAACCGCACCGAGGCGGCCATTGGTGGCGGCCTGGGCTCAGCTGGCGGTTCGCTGATCGGCGGCAAGCTGGGTGGCTCCAATGGCTCGACCATTGGCGCAGGCCTGGGTGGCGCGGCCGGTGGTGCCATTGGCAACCACATGGGCGACAACAACCGCAAGCACAAGCACCGTCACTGATTCAGGCCTCCGCCCAAACTGAATCGGTCCTGTAGGAGCGGCTTCAGCCGCGATACGGGCATCGCGGTCTCTGGCACCCGCCCTGCGGGTGATCGCGGCTAAAGCCGCTCCTACGGAGGCTGTGCCTGGTCAGCAGGATAGGTTTTGCTCCATGAGAACGGGTTTGTCCGCGAAGGCGCCAACACGGTGAATGGCACCGGCAAGCCGGTGCCTACCGGACGGACCCGCACACCGTGCTGATGCTCCTCCGGCAAAATACTGCAACACGTCAACACCCCCTTCACGCCAAGCTGCCACACTGGTGCCATTACCTTTCGTGCCCTCGTGTGAAGGAACCCCCTCCCCCCATGAACCATGAGCTGCTCTGGGTCCTAGGCCTGCTCGCCGTTGTCGTCGTGCTGTTCATCATCAACCGCCCGCGCATGGATGTGGTCGCCCTGTTGGTGATACTCGCGCTCCCGCTGTCTGGCATCCTCAGCGTGGAACAGGCCCTGGCCGGTTTCAGCGACCCCAACGTGGTACTGATCGCCGCATTGTTCGTGATCGGCGAAGGCCTGGTCCGCACCGGCATCGCCTACCGTATCGGCGAGTGGATGAGCGAACGCGCAGGCAACAGCGAGGCCCGCCTGTTGGTGTTGCTGATGATCGCGGTGGCCGGCCTTGGCTCGGTGATGAGTTCGACCGGCGTAGTCGCTATTTTCATCCCGGTGGTGCTGAGCATCGCCGCACGCCTGCAGCTTTCGCCCAGCCGCCTGATGATGCCCCTGAGTTTCGCCGGCCTGATCAGCGGCATGCTCAGCCTCGTGGCCACGCCCCCGAACGTGGTGGTGCACAGTGAGCTGGTACGCCACGGCGAACAGGGTTTCAACTTCTTCAGCTTTACCCCCTTCGGCCTGGTGGTGCTGGTGCTGGGCATCGGCTACATGCTGCTGACGCGCCACTGGCTCAATGGTGAGGTGCGAAAGGATGGCCGGGTGGAGACCCGTCGCACCCTGCTCGACCTGGTCCTGGACTACAAGCTCAACGGTCGCGAGCGGCGCCTGCGCATCCGCCCGCACTCGCCGCTGATTGGCCACACCCTGGGCGAACTGGAGCTGCGCACCCGCCACGGCGCCAACGTGGTGGGGATCGAGCGCCAGCACAAGTTCACCACCCGGGTGATCCCCGCCGACTCCGGCACACTGCTGCAGCAAGGCGACATCCTGCTGCTCGACCTGTTCGCCAACCGCGACGACCTGCGCAGCCTGTGCCAGGGGATGTTACTCGAGCCGCTGCACTTCAAGGCGGCTTACTTCATCGACCAGTCCCAGGAAGTGGGCATGGCCGAGATCTCGCTGCCGCCCGGCTCGCAACTGATCGGCAAGACCATTCTCGAACTGGCCTTCCGCACCCGCTACGACCTCAACGTGGTCGGCCTGCGCCGCGACCAGGTGGCCATCGAAGGGCAACTGGTGGACGAAAAGCTGCGCCTGGGCGACACCCTGCTGGTGGTCGGCCCTTGGAAAGCGGTGCGCCAACTGCAAGGCAAGCCACGCGACTTCCTGGTGCTCAGCCTGCCCGCCGAGATCGACCAGGTGGCGCCGGCACGCGCCCGCGCGCCCTACGCGTTGATCAGCCTGGCGGTGATGGTCGGGCTGATGGTCAGCGGCCTGGTACCCAACGTCATCGCCGCGCTGATCGGCTGCCTGCTGATGGGGGCCGGCCGCTGCATCGACATGAACAGCGCCTACCGCGCCATCCACTGGCAGAGCCTGGTGCTGATCGTTGGCATGCTGCCCTTCGCCTTGGCGCTGCAGAAGACCGGTGGCATCGACCTGGCGGTCGGGGCGCTGGTCGGTCTGCTCGGTGGCGCCGGCCCTGGCGTGATCCTCGGCTGCCTGTTCGCCCTCACCGCGCTGATCGGCCTGTTCATCTCCAATACCGCCACCGCGGTGCTGATGGCCCCGGTGGCGATCAGCACTGCCCAGCAACTGGGCATGTCGCCCTACCCCTTCGCCATGACCGTGGCCCTGGCCGCATCGGCGGCGTTCATGACGCCGGTCTCGTCACCGGTCAATACATTGGTGCTCGGCCCGGGACAATATCGCTTCGCCGACTTCGTCAAGGTTGGCGTGCCCTTCACGCTGCTGGTCATGCTGGTGACCGTGCTGATGGTGCCCTGGGTGTTCGACTTGTAATCCCTGGCAATATCCCCACGGTTTTCCGTGAATTGACATCAATTGGCGACTTGAAAGACACTGACACGACATCATCCCAGGTGCCTACAGCCGCTTTCCTGGATTCCGTCCTCGCTTGCCGGTCGAGCCTATGGTGTCTCCAGTCACTTCGCGCCTGCTGCCAGCCCTGATCCTGTTCGGCCTCACCTTGGCTCTGACCCTGGGCGGCATCCTGGCCCGGCCGATCGAGTCCCTTTCACTGTTCTGGCCGGTCAACGCAGTGCTCGCCGGCGTATTGCTGCGCAACCCACGCCAAGCCACGCCGGCAGGTTTCGGCCTGGTCTACCTGGCCATGGTCATCGCCGACCTGGCCTGCGGGACAGCCTGGCAACCGGCCCTGTGGTTCAATTTGTGCAACCTGGGCGCCATCGCCACCATCTGGTACCTGGTATCACGCCTGCCGCGCCAGCACCGTCGCCTGCGAACACCACACGGCACGCTTTGCCTGTTCGGCGCCTGCGCCGCCGGTGCCGCGGTGGCCGCCAGCCTGGCCTGCGTGATGGCCACACCGTGGTTCGAGCAATCCTTGCGCGCCACCTGGCTGGCCTGGTTCAGCGAGCAGTTATCCACCAGCGTGCTGGTCTTGCCGGTGCTGCTCACCGCCCCCTCGCCCCGCGCCCTGACACGCAGCGGCAGCCAGTCAATCCCTATTGCGCCGTTGCTGGTACTGCTGGCCTCCCTCGCCCTGAGCATCGCCTTCGGCGGCCCCGGCGCCATCGCCTTCCCCATCGCCGCACTGCTGTGGTGTGCGTTGAGCTACACGCCGTTCCTGGTTTCGCTGCTGGCGCTGACCGCCGGTAGCACGCTGATCGTCGCCGTGGCGCAGAACCTCATGCATTTCAGCGTGCCGCAGAGCGAGCCTGGGGTCACCGCATTGATGTCGGCGCGGCTGGGCATCGCCATGCTCGTGCTGGGCCCGCTGGTACTGGCCTGTGTGAGCAGCGCCAACCGCAACCTGGTGGCCCGCCTGGCGCACCAGGCCTCCATCGATCACCTGACCGGCGCCCTCACCCGCAGCGCCTTCACCCAGCGCGCCAACACCCTGCTGCAGAGCCGTAAGCAAGATGCCCAGCCCATGCCGCTGACCTTGATGATGCTCGACATCGACCACTTCAAGACGATCAACGATCGCCATGGCCACGCACTTGGCGACCAGGTGCTGCGTCAATTCTCCCTGGCCCTGCAGGATCAGTTGCATGAAGGCGAACTGTTCGCCCGCCTGGGAGGTGAAGAGTTCGCCATCGTCATGCCCGGGCTTGCGCTCGAACAGGCCAGGTTCAGCGCCGAACGCCTGCGCCGCACGGTGCAGGAGCTGTACATCAGCCAAGCGGATCAACGCCTGCAGATCACCGTCAGCATCGGCCTGGCGGGTTGCTCCAGCGAACATCCATCCTCCAGCCTCGACGAACTGCTGGCCCAGGCCGACCTGGCCTTGTACCGGGCAAAAGCGCATGGCCGCAATCGCATCGAGCAAGCCGAGACGCTACGCCAGCTGGTCTGAGTCAACTGGCCAGCAGGTCCCAGCTCAGCTTGGCAATCAGCACGCAGAGCAGGATCAGGAACAACCCCCGCACAAAGCCTGCCCCCTTGCGCACAGCCAGCCAGGTTCCCGTCAGCGCGCCAAGGATGTTGAACACCGCCATGGGCAGGGCGATGGCCCATAGCACATTGCCGGAAGGGATGAAGAACACCAGCGCGGCCAGGTTGGTGGCGATATTGACCAACTTGGCCGACGCCGAGGCATGCAGGAAGTCCAGGGCGAAGAAGCGAATGAACAGGAAGATCAGGAAGCTGCCGGTACCCGGGCCGAACAGCCCGTCGTAAAAGCCGATGGCGCCACCGATCAGCACCGCCAGGCATTGTTCCCTGCGGCCAATCACAGTGGGCTTGTGCAGGGTACCGAAATCCTTCTTGCAGAAGGTGTAGACCGCCATCACCACGATCAGCACCAGCACCATCGGCCGCATCACGCTCGCTGGCACCAGCGATACCGTGGCCGCGCCGAAGAACGACATGACGAAGGCGCTCAACGCCGCAGGCACGATCAGCCCCCAGTCCAGCTTCACCTTGCGAATGAACGAGCGCGCGGCAAAGCTTGTGCCGCACACCGACGCCAGCTTGTTGCTACCGAGCAACGCGGCAGGTTGTGCGTTCGGCAACACGTTGAACAGCGCCGGGATCTGGATCAGCCCGCCACCTCCCACGGCGGCATCGATCAAACCGGCGGCGAAGGCGAACAGTGAAAGCAGGGCAATATCCATCATGTTGAATGTCCGGGCAGGGGAAAACTGGCTGCCAGACTAATCAAAGCATCGCGCTTGTGTTGAAATGCCATATTGCAAAAACCGCAATGAGTAAAACCCATGGCCCTGGATATGTTGCGCGAGATACAAGCCTTCGTCAGCGTTGCGCACAAGCGCAGCTTCATCAGCGCTGCCCGTTCGCTGGGACGTTCGCCCAGCGCCGTGACCCGAGCGGTACAGGCGCTCGAGGACAATACCGGCGCCAAGCTGTTCAATCGCAGTGCCAGTGCCGTCAGCCTGACCGAGGCCGGTGAGCGGCTGCTGCCCCACGCCGAGCGCTTGCTGGATGTGCAACGGGATGCCGCCGACGAGCTCGCGGCACTGACCGGCTCGGCCCAGGGCTGGATCCGCCTGGCCGCACCCGAGGCGCTGGCCCAGCATGTGCTGCCCTCGGTACTGGCCGAATTCTCCCAGCGCCACCCGAAAGTGACCCTCGACGTGCAGTTCGGCGACCAGGCGCTCGACCCGTTGCAGGGCAAGTTCGACTTCGTCATCCGCGGAGCTTTTCCACAGTCCAGTGAACTGATCGGCTACCCACTGTGGGCTTATCGTCGCTACCTCTATGCCAGCCCACGCTATCTGGCGTGCGCAGGTACACCCACAACGCTGGACGAGCTGGAGCGGCACGCGCTGATCCTGCACACCGCCCCGCGCATCCTCAAGGCCTGGCACTTCTGCCGCGACGGCCAGATCACCAGCCTGCGCCCACAACCACGGTTACGGCTGGGTTCGGGCGTCGCCGTATTGCAAAGTACATTGGCTGGCGCGGGTATCGCGCGATTGGCCGACTGGCTGGCCGAGCCACACGTGCAGGCTGGACGCCTGGTGAAGATCTGCCCGGAGTACCACCTGACCTCTAGTAGCGGCCATGACCCACAGATGCATGCGGTGTACCCCGCAGGCAATATGCCTGCACGGGTTCGCGAACTGCTGCAGGCCTTGCGCGAGGCTCATCCTCGGCCGCAGATACCTGAGTGAAAAGGCTGTTCAAATTCTGCTCAATCTAACAGAACCCCTGCGAATACTGGCCTGTAGCGTTTTATCCACAGACCTACCCACGTTTTTTGTGGACAGTTTCAGCAGGGGCTGTAGGACTTATCGCAATCGCAGCAAAGCCGCATTGGCCAACCTGACCAGTTCAATCCACTCGCTTGGGCTGATCACCCCGGAACGCTCCAACGCCTCGGCACGGCGCAGTGCCTGGTCATAATCTTCTTCGTGCAGGATACCTTCTCCAAGAAAACGACCGCGCCACTCCAGCATCGCTGCAGTGCCTTTCTTGCATTCCATAGTGAACTTCGACTCCAAGGCAGGTGATTGGCCCGTGTGCCCGGACCTGATAGATGGGGGCGCGAGATTACACGAGCGTCCTGCACTTGAGAATGACTTGCAGCTACCGCTTGTCCAGACAACTGCAAAAAGACGGCTTGCCAGCCAGGGGGAGGGATCGAGCCCGCCTTGCGGCGAGGCGGGCTGAGACAAGGAAAATGTGCGTGTCAGCTTGGCGGGATGGTTCCCAGCAGGCCAATCATGATGGTCAGCAGCAGAAAACCACCCAGGAACAGAGCGAGCTTGCCCATTGGAACCTCTACAATGTGATGACTAGACGGCGGGGCCGGCCGAGGGAGGCCACCCTGCCCAGCACGCCGGTTCGCAAGGCTGGGCCTGGTGGCTATTGTCAGCGCCTTACTGATACGGTTACAGATGCAGGTTCGAGGAAAAAAAGCGGATCAGATGGAGCGCTGATCCGCTGCCGGCGCGAGCTGTGCTACGGTCCGTGAAACTCACCGACGAGCGCCCCACGCATGACCGCCCTCACCAGCAACGCCAGCCTGCTGATCATCGACATGCAAACTGGCATCCACCACCCCCGCCTGGGCCGGCGCAACAACCCCGAGGCGGAGCTTCGCATGCACGAATTGCTGGTGGCCTGGCGCCTGCATGGCCGGCCAGTGGTGCACGTGCGACACGCTTCGCGCGATCCCGAATCGGTGTTCTGGCCCGGACAGCCTGGCTGCGAGTTCCAGGCCGCATTCACGCCACTGGCCAGCGAAGCCGTCTTCACCAAGCAGGTGCCCGATGCGTTCTGCCAAAGTGGCCTTGAGCATTGGCTACAGGTACGCGGTATCACCGAGTTGGTGATCGTCGGGGTGATCACCAACAACTCAGTGGAGTCGACTGCGCGTTCGGCCGGTAATCTGGGGTTCGCCACCGTGGTGGTAGGCGATGCCTGCTACACCTTCGACCAGCACGACCTGCAAGGCCGCCACTGGCCTGCCGAAGAGGTGCATGCCCTGTCACTGAGCAACCTGGCCATGGACTATGCCCGTATCCTCGACACGGCCACTGTGCTGGCCACTGACTGAGCTCAGGCCATCAGCCGCAACTTCGCCAATGGCAACCAGCCCAGTTCGCCATTGCGCAGGCTTCGGCACCACAGCCAGCCGTTCAAGGGCCGCAACCCCTCGACCATCTGGCCAGGGTCGATATCCAGCTCATGGGCACTGTAGGCTTCCAGTGCCCTGCCCCGTCCAACACCGAGCCGCTCGATGACCTGGGCCGGCACCCAGCCCGGTGTCTGCCCCGCACAACTGCACAGATACCAGTCCTCCCAGTGCTCGTTGCCCTCGTAGCGCTGGCCTATTTCCAGCAGGGTATCCCTGGCGAAGGTAATGGGTGCCGGGTATTCACTGCGGTGGGGTGCTATCACGACGTACTTCACAAGCCTCTCCCTGGCTGCGAAAAGCGTCGATGCTAACAGACCTGTCTCAGAGCACCATGACCATCTCGTGCCAGGCCATGCCACCGTGGTCGGAGGCCGATGGGCGGACATAGCGGTAGCCCAGCTTCTCGTAGAGGCCGACATGCCGGTCCTTGCACATCAGGTGGATGCTCGCCTTGCCGCGCTCGCGCATCTGCTCGACGAAGCGTGCCATCAAGCGCCCGGCGTGGCCCTGGCCCTGATGTGCCGGGTCCAGCACCACCGACATGATCACCACGTTGGGGGCCGCCGGCTCATGCCCGACCAACTCCTTGAAGGCCTCATCGGACATCACGACTTCGTGGGCGCAACCACTATTGATGAAACCGATCACCTGGTCGTCCAGCTCCAGAATCAGGAAACCTTCCGGATACTGGGCGATGCGCGTGGCGATCTTCTCCCGAGTGGCGGCCTCATCGCCCTCGTAGGCGGTGGCCTCGATCTGATAACAACGGTCCACATCGTGTGGCGTGGCCTGGCGGAAGGTCAGGGAACTCATGGGGTGTCCGGATAGCTGGAAACAGAGCGAGACATGCTAGCGGAAGTTGTCCTGTGGCGCTGATTTGCAACATAACTTTTCAGCAGGGACCTGCAAGCACCGCCAACCCGAAAGTCCATGCTCGCATCCCCTTTTCGGCGCAAGGCCGCAAGGTTCAGGGCCTGCAGCTAATCGGCTGGAAGCATGTGGAAACATTCTCGACGAACACCCTGTAGGAGCGATCTTGTCGTGAAGTAGGACGTTTCACTCTAGCCCCTCGTCCGTGTATGAATAATCAGTATTGAATGCTGAATCGAGCTGATACCGTCGCCACATTCCTACAACGGCACGGATGCCACACCAAGTGAGAACACCATGGAAAACTACGATGCTTCCGCACTGGGGCTACAGAAATGCCTGCTGAACATGCGCAAGGACCACGCACGACTGAAAGCAACCGGGGACCTGAAGCGCGCGGACGAGTTGGCGCGCATCATTGCCAGGCTGGAACAGGGGTTGCTCAAGACCTCGCAAGCCTTCAAGCCGACCACCTTGCAGTGATCCGACACGGGTCAGTCGTAAAACATCATCTCCCTGTAGGGGCTGGCACGGCACGCCGCCAAACGCGACGCCAGGTCGCCGACATGCGCTTCCAGTTGATGACCGTCGGGATCAAGGAAGTAGAGCGAATCTCCTTCGCTCTTGTCCTGCTTCCAAAGCGCAACATCCCGTTCACGCAAATGTTGCGCGAAAGCACTGAAATGCCCCTGCTCGATGGAGAATGCGTAGTGCGTGTAGCTGCGCGGCAAGTCCGCCGCACGCACTTCGTCCACTGACAGGCAGAGCCACAGGTCACCCAGGCTGAGGTAGGCCCCTGCCTTCCAGCTCGCGTGCAACCTGAAGCCCAGTGTTTGCTGATAGAACGCGATGCTTCGAGGCAATTGGCTTACGGCGAGGGTGAGGTGATTGAAGCCCGTCAGCATGGTAGAGACTCTGGAGAGATTGACCGCTGGACTGTAGGCCACAGGCAGTGAAATGTCTGCACGTCGCAATAGACTGACTACGCTCTTTGCTCAAAGGAAGCCGTCCAGAGGTAACCGCCAATGAAGCTTGAATCGCTGTTCACGGCAGCATTGAGCCTGGCCCTTGTCTGCGCGAGCCCTACCTTGCTGGCGGATCCAGGCAAGGGAAAGGGCCATGACAAGGGCAACCCGCAGGGTAGCCAGGGCCACTCACAGCACGGTAGTGACTGGCATGGCGGCCCATCCGTGGACCTGGGTGGGGTGCGAGTCGTACTCGATGACAACCGCGAGTACTGGAGTCGCGGCTCGTCATTACCGCCTGGAGTACAGAAGAACCTTGAACGGGGCAAGCCGCTTCCGCCAGGGATTGCCAAGAAGCTGGATAGCCGGCTGTTGGGGAGACTTCCGCATTATGACGGCTATGAATGGCGACAGGCCGGGGCAGACCTGCTGTTGGTGACGATTGCCACCGGCGTGATCTATGAAGTCTTGCACAACGTGCTGGACTGAAGGCGCATGGCCACGGGCACATGGTGTCGCAAAAGCCCGATTTCGCGATACGGGCCCGATCAAGCCGTCACCGCCTGATACGTGACCCGGTGCGCCTCGGTTGGCAATGGCACCTCCCACTTGAACAGCATGCGGCGGATATCGTCGTTGCGCAGTGACGTGTCACGCCGCTGGTTGCGCCGCATGATCTCGGCCTCGGGGCGCTCCAGGTAGACGATCTCCACCTGCGCGCCGTAACCGTAGAGCAAGTCCAGAGTACGGCTGCGCATCTGCGCCGACAGGTGCGTCGAGTTCCACACGAACGGCCGCTGCTCACGCAGCAAGGCCTTGGCCCGGTCGATGGCATAATGCGCGGCGGCCCCCTCGTTCTGCCCATGGCGCAAGCCCAGAGCCTGGCGCGCATCGTCGAACGATACCACCGGCAGATCCGGATGATGCCGCGCGGTCCAGGTATCCTTGCCGCTGGCCGGCAGGCCCGAGAGCATCACCACCTGCGAGCCTTTCGGCGCGTGAAGCGAGTAATCGGGGTGCACCCGCGCGCCACGCAGGTACTGGATGCGCGTGTAGTCGTCGGCGAACGCCCGCGGCCCGTGCAGGCAGCCTTCCTCGGCCGCCAGCTCTTTCCACAGCTCGATGGCGGCCAGTACATCGGCCTTGCCAACGTAGTGGCGGCCTTGCATGTCGGCTTCAGCCACCGCGCAGAGCATCCACACCGGTAGCTCCCATGACAGCTTGTGCAGCAGGAATTCCGCGCTGCGCCCACTGCGATCGCCCTGCAATGCAAAGAACGGCAACTGATGTACCGCGATGATGCGGCAGATCTGCTCGCGCAGGTCGAACGGCACGCCAGCGCGCCATAGCAGCAGCCGCGCATCCACCGCGCCCCGGCGCGAGTGGCCGGGTTGGCCGATGCGTCCGGTTTCCGGGTCGATCACCGTGGTGTCGGGTTTGGCGATGTCATGCAACAGCGCCGCAAAGAACAGCACCAGGCGTTGCTCGGCAGCGGCCTGCTGATAAGCGGGTTGTGCCAGCAGCGCCTCGACCACCAGGCGGGTGTGGGTCCACACATCGCCCTCAGCGTGGTAGGTCGGGTCCTGCGGTGTGTCGGCCAGGCGCGCCAAGGCCGGAATTGCCGCCAGGCAGGCCGTGGCGTCCATGTCGCGCCCAGGCTCGGGCACCAGGTGTTGCAGTTGTCGAATATCCATTTCGGGATGCTCCTTCAGTAGCCGCGGCGCGGGCCCTGCCAGTCCATGGACAGGCAAGGCGCGTACAGGTCGACGCCGTCGGCCAGTTGATTGGGGATGAACGGTTGGTTGGCATGGTGCTGGTCGGCATCGAGGATGGCCTGGACGAAGTCCTGGCGAACCCATTTGAGCCGACCCAGGGTCTGCCGCTCGTCCTCGAGCTTCAGGTACAGCCCCTCCATGCGGCTGGAGCGGTCGCACTGGCGCCAGGCGCGGGCCCGGTCGAGGCCTTCGCGGCTCACTACCTGCTCGAACACCTCTCGCCACCGTAGGGTCTTGGCCAGCGAATCACCGACCAGCGCCATCAGGTCCGCATGACGGCGCGGCGCCGGGCCCTCGTACAACACCGGCACCGAAAGCACCGGCCCGCCCTCGAGCAAGCGTCGGCGCGCCGCGGTAGACAGGAACAGCCCTGTGGCGCGGTCCCAGATGTCGAACTCGCAGAAGTAATGCGGCAAGTGGTCGTAAAACACCGAGTGCTTCTTGTGCAGCCACTCGCCATACAGCACGAAGCGGTCTTCGAGGCGTTCCAGCAACCAGCGCTCATGGGCCACGGCCCACTGCTTGAACAGGTTGAACTGGCGCTCGCGGCCACCGCCGGTGAGGTAGTGACCGCGCGACTGCAGGCGCAACTCACCGCCTTCGGTGAAGCTGATGCCGGCGTTGGCGCCGTCGAGTTTTTCTTCCACCACCAGCCATTGGCCGGCCAGGGTGGCATAGCGGACCTGGCCTGCGTCGGTGTCACCGTCCTGCAGACGCGAACCTTCCAGGTGGGGCGTGCGGGGGTACTTGAGCAGTTCGAGGGTGTGCGCGTCGGCACGAAAATCCATGTTCATGGGTTTCTCCATTCAAAAAGGGAAAAACCGACGACAGGATCAGGCAGGCACAGCGATGAAGCGCCGCCGCGCACAGGCGCGGGCAGCCATCAGGCACGATGGACCGTCGTCGGTATCAGGCGTGTTGGCTGGCGTAGGGCACTGGCTTCACCACTTGGGGAAAGGTTGCGGGGACTTAGGGCGCGCATTCAACAGCAAATGGCCGTGTTGGGTCAAGCCCCATTGGCCATGTGCCAGGGCGCAACACCCATTACGCGAAGTGGATTAGCCAGGACGGGGCAACTGCCGTGGGGTTGTTAAACCAGGCCTTCATTTCCCCAAACTGACTTCGATCTAATGCTCTCATCTGTCTAAAGTACTTCATGTCTCGGCGTCAAAAGCTTGCCTTTCGCAGATGCTACCTACCCATGGACTGGAGAAAAGACATGCCGGCCTGTCCCATACCGACTGACGAAACGCTTCGGCAGCGTACCCTCGATGAGATGAATGTGCTGGATACGCCGGCTGAGCATTACCTCGATACCCTGGTGCGGCTCACCCAGGAAGTTGCACACGTGGACACTGTGCTTATTAGCTTGATCGATCAAGATCGACAGTGGTTCAAGGCCAGGATTGGGCTAGACGTGAGTGAGACCCCACGCGATGTATCCTTCTGTGGTTATGCCATTCTGGGCGAAGACACCTTGCTGGTACCGGACGCCGAGAACGATCCGCGATTCGCCGATAATCCGCTGGTATTGGGCGCACCTTATATCCGCTTCTATGCCGGGCACCCCTTGCGTGCTGGAAACGGCAAAGCCATCGGCACCCTATGCATGTTCGGCCCTCACCCGCGCCTTCTGAGCGAGGCCCAACAATCCAACTTCAGGGATCTCGCGACACTCGCAGAGGGTTATCTACAACTACGCAGTTTGATACAGGCCAACCGCGACCTTCGGTTGGAAATGGACCGTGAGCAACGCAAGGCTTTACTTGATCCACTTACACAGCTATGGAACCGCGGCGCATTGGCAGCCTTCCAGGATCGTGAACGGCGTTTGGCAGAGGAAAAAGGTCTACAGTTGGGCGCTGTTTATGCGGACCTTGACCATTTCAAGTCTGTCAACGACAAGCATGGTCACGCCGAGGGCGACCTGGTGCTCTGCGAGTGTGCGCGTCGCCTGCGCGCTGCACTTCGTCCCGATGACCTGCTGGTGCGCCAGGGCGGTGAGGAATTCGTCGCCCTGCTGCGGGTAAATGACCGTGAAGAACTGATGCTGATCGCGGAGCGCGTGCGGCTACTCATCGGCAGTAGACCGGTACAACTCTCCAGCGGTCCGTTGAGGGTGAGCGTCAGTATTGGATGTACTCTACTCAGCGATAGCGAACAGATCGATGACGCACTGCGGCGCGCCGACAGCGGACTCTACGCAGCCAAACAGGGGGGGCGTGACCAAGTTGTCTATATGCCGGCGCCGGCTGTTGACCATTGAGTTATCGGACCGATCGGCTGACCAGACAGCGCGAGTGTGGAGCGTCGAAAAACAATGGCCCCACCAATCGGTGGGGCCTTTTCACATGGAGCCCCGACACGCAGCCGGGGTCCTTTTCTCTCACCCTTACACTGCGACTTTCTGAACACCTCCAGAATCCGCGTCAAGTCATGCCGCTGCCGATCATCCAACTTCAGCCTTTGTCGCGCTTGCTACCAGCCTGCCCACCTGGAGAGGCCAGGAACCAGGTTCCAAGCTGATCCATGTTCTTGGCACTGAGCTTCACAGCCCCATAGGTTCGCTCCTGCCCCTTGATCATCGAGGGCAGCCCTTGGAACACTTCCCGGAACTCCACGTCATTAGTTGCAGCCGTCAGTACCGCACTGCCGATCATCATAATTTCAAGCCCGGATTCGGGAGTACCATCGCCTCCCGCCATGAGGATGACGTCGAGCACTTCGCCATTGCCCTTTGAAATAGTCGCAACCAGCGCGGTGTACTGGCCAATCTCAGCGTTCAGTACGTCATTGAACTCCCCTGGAACGACACGGCTGCCATCAACCCGATACTTGAGGTCGAGCTTCTTCAGCAAAGCGTTCAGGCGAGTTGCGTACTGTTGTGGGGTTAGACCCAAGGTCTTGGCCGATTTATCTTTCGACACGGGCACGGCTGGAGAAACCACTTCTGCCTGGGTGACAACAGGCTCGGGGACGTGAGCCTCAACCAGTGACTCGGCAGGTTTCGTTTCTGATTTCGGTTTCGCCTCAATGATCCCCACGGCAAGGGCCAACACCACCACCATCAGCCCGGCCAAGCTACCAACCGTGCTGCCGACGAAATTTCGCAAGAGCCAACCTCGGCCGTTACTTCGCAACTTTCTGGCCAGCCACCACCAAGCGAAGACCAAGACCGCTATGGCCAGAACTCCAACAACTCCATCCATTACTGAGTAACTCCTGTAGAAAAATAGCCATCATACCCGGTCAGTGCCTTCAACAGCGCGAGTCAGCCGGGTTAATACTCTCGGCAAACGTAATATCAGCCAAGGCCAGGCGGTGCGCTGGTGCACACTCTTATCATCTGGCAATAGTTGCCGAAAAATAAGCCAGCACATTCGCTTCGCTGGCGGTGAGGCTGACAAAACAACCCGCTAGACCTGCTGAACGCGCTGCTCGCACTTGCCCTGCGTGCGCTGCAGGCGCAGGAGAGGTTCACCAGGCAACTGCCGGCGGAACTGATCCAGGTCGTCGAGCGTGATAACCGGACGGTTCGTGAGCAGCGCGTTCGGTTTGTCTTTCACAACACTGCCACGAGTGAAGCGTACCGGTCCTCGGACGTACTACGGCATGTGTGGTGGATCGGCCACCTGGAGAAGGCAGGCGTTCGCCAGCGCGGGCCGAACACCTGCCGGCATACGTTCGCCAGCCAGGTGCTGAGCAGCGGCCTGGCCACGCCAGAGTGGATTGCGGATCAGATGGGGCACACCTCGACGGCCATGATCTTCAGGCACTACGCTAAGTGGATCAGCCAGGACGGGCCGGATGTGGTGGGGTTGTTGAACCAGGCGCTCAGGTTGAGCTGAGCGCATAAAAAAAGGGCCATGGAGGCCCCTTCTTTTTGCCTTCGATTCCCAAAATGTTCCCAAAACGTTCCCTTTTGAGGGGTCGCCTAAGGTAAACATCAATGAAATCAGGCGCTTAGATGGCGGAAGCGTAGAGATTCGAACTCTAGGATAGTTGCCCATCGACGGTTTTCAAGACCGTTACATAATACCTTATGCGGCGCGCATTGTAAGGCAAAATCGATTCCAAAACAAAGACGAAACGGCACGGCTACAGGCCGCATGCTGCAAGGGTCGCCGCTTCGGTTTTGGAATCGATTTTTAGGCTATCGCGAAGCGGCAACTCTGTTGATAGGATTGAGAAAACGGAGGAAATCTTTATGGCAAAAGCAACTCTAATCTGGTCGCACTGCAACCGCTGCGCGAGGGACACCAAACACGACTGCCTCAAGGAGGTAGCTCAGAGTTTTGAAGATTCATGGAATGATGAATATGAATACCAGTGGGGCAAGGTCAACAAATTAGTACAGTGCCGGGGCTGCGAGGAAATATCCCTAAGAGTCGACTGGTGGCATTCCGAATACGACGCCAGCGACGACACAGACTTTTATCCGCCGAGGGTGTCGAGGCAGCCGCCGAGGTGGAAGCGCTATCTACCTGATGAATGGCAGAGCATGATGGTGGAGATTTATTCAGCGCTTCATGCAAACAGCAGGAGGCTCGCTATGATGGGAGCTAGGGCGATCGTCGACATGTATATGAATCATGTCGTCGGAGACATCGGCGGGTTTATTCAGAAGCTGAACCAGCTCGTCAAGGCTGGGCACCTTGGAAAGCTTGACAAAGAGATCCTAGAAGCGGCGCTGGAGGCCGGGCACGCATCGTCGCATCGCGGGCATCTTCCCAGCAGCGCGGATGTGAATCATGTCATGGACATTGTTGAGAATTTGCTACAGAAGCACGCCCTTGCGAAATCCGCTGCCGTTCTAAAGATGAAAACTCCCCCCCGGGTAAAAGCTGCACCTGCAGTCAATGAGGACGCGAAATAGCTACCTTCCAGTACTGCAACAGTAGTGGAAAAAGCAGACCTTATGCCGCGTCGTTCGTGACCTATGCGTCGACGCTGTCTAATATGCATTGGCGAGTTTCGCCCAGTAAAACCGAGAAGCTGCAGCGCAGTTTTAGACAGCCGCCCCTTCCCGGCTTCCAGCCGAAACACCAGCCGTCCTGGCTAGCGTAACTCCACAACCTCATCAGACTCGTTATCGACCAACGCCCACGACCTGGCCGCCTCGGCGAGCTCATCCATCCATGGCTGCGGGATGCCTGCGGCACTACTGCGCACGGCACCACCAGGATTGCGCGTACAGCACCCCGTCGACTTCCTCCAGGCCGATGATGTTCATTCCGAGCTGAGCCATGCCGGTTACACAGGCATCGTGCAGTCGCGGGATGATGTCCGGGCCCGGGGTTGGGTTGAAGACCCAGGCCTCGATGCAGTACCGGCCAAGCACTTTGCTGTGCCCGTACTCGATGTGCACGTCGGCACGCATCGGCTGGATCTTCTTGAGTTGATCGCTCGAGATCGCGATGCCGCGCTCTCGACGGCGAACGAGGAGGAAGTACATGGCACACCAATACTGTATATAGATACAGCATTTGATCATCCATTCTTTTACCGCACCACTACCGCCCAGCGGCTTGGCCAGCAACGTCAATGCCGTATGAGGGTTGGTGACCAAGCGCATACAGCTGGTAATCCGTCACGGCCTTATACGCCGACTCAGCGATCAGGCTCAGCCGCTCGACTTCCTCTGGCGGAGCGCCAGCTTCCTGGGCCTCGTGATATCGATGCAAAGCGGCAATCGCTTCCCGTATCAACGGCTCACCCGCTTCGATCATTCCCGCTATGGTTCGCTTCACGGCCCTGTCCTGGCGACTTGATCGGAGCATTATAGGGCGGTATCACAGGACGGGCCCTCTATTCGGCCCGTGCATCCACCCATGAGATATGAAGGAAAGCACCACTTTTACATGACACGTCTACCTATAGTGACGGGGCACGGAACTATCCACTCCCATATTGGCTCGCCCTCATGCCAGGGCAAGCCCTGCCAATACAGCTCGGCAAAATAGGAGCTGACTATCGGCGTCTGTTTTGGAGCAGTAATGAGCCTCATGTCCCCCCGAAAGGCATCGGGACTTGAAAGCTCATAAATTGCGTGGCCAGCAGATCCATAGTCAGACATAAACCGAACCGCCGAATCAAGATTGTCCACTGCGTAAATACTCTGATACCTAGACGGCCTATTAGGGAATCTGGCACGCCTCACCCATTCAAACAAGATTTCAGTTTGCGAGTTCAGTGAGCTTTCGCTATCGAGATCACTGGAAAGAAGGTAGTAGCTACCATGCTTCGAAACCCCCTCCGGACATAGATCTCTTGCAAAACCTGTCAGAAATTCAGGATCAAGTTTTGAAACCTGAGACAACTCACAGACATACCCCTCTTGTAAGCTGCCTGCGCGATCAACTGTAAATAGATGCAAGGTCCATCTCCGCAAAAAACTAAATTATTGACATACCCGGCCCCCAGCTTCCAGCTGTTTCTCGTATCCTATCCGCTGCCGGCGCTCGGCCAGCAGTACCCTCACCTTCACTTCCAGGCTGTCGGTCTTGCGTAGATCGGCAGCCGCCCAGGCAGGTGCCGACACACCCGGCGTCTGGCACGGCACCTGCACCGGCACCTCGACGCGCACGTACTGGACCTGTGACTCCGCGCGCCCAGTGCACCCGGAAATGGCCAGGATAACCGCCACCCCACCCCCACAGGTGAAGCCACGGATTACGAGGCCTGCTGCCTGGAATAGGCCCATTTCGCTCCTACAGAAACATACGTTGCCCGCCAGCTTCATAGGCCAAGCTCCTGGTCGATGATCGAGGTGGCGGCCGCGCACTGGTCGCCGCCGGTTCGCTCCTGCTGCAGTCGGTTCGCCGCGGCGAAGTCGCTCTGGGCGCTGGCCGCAGCCTCGTCCACGGCCTGCTTCGCCCTGGCCTGGCGAACGCTCTCGGCCAGGGTCAGTTCACCCAGGGCCTTGCCCTGCTCCTGCGCCAGGCCGGCCAGGTTGTCCCGGACCGCGGCGCATTGCGTGGCCAGGTCCTGCTGGCCGTCCAGCAGAGGTCTGAAGTGATGAGTTGTGGCCCAGGTGCCAACGGCCATGCCGAGCAAGATCAGCAGGCCGGTGCCGGTGAGGCGCAGTGCCCAGGCCTTCACGCCAACGCCCTCCGCACGCCCTCGGCAAAGACGCCCGGCGGGTACTCGTAGTTCGCGTTCTCGTGCTTGATGATCGCGTGCACCAGGCCACGCAGCACCTGCTGGTCCTTGATGTTCGTGATCGGGTCGCTCGCCCCCAGGCCGCAACGCTGGGCTACGGTACGAACATAGGCATCTGTGTCGTTCTCTACCTCCGGCGCCCAGCGCTTGATGATCGCGGCCACGGTTCTCAGGCCGTGCTTGTGGTAGTAGGTCTGCAGCAGCTTGCCGAGTGCACGGATGCCGTTCTCCGGCGTGTCGAAGATGCAGAATCGACCGCCGGGCTCTTTTCCGATCTGGCCCACCCAGTTGTTCGCGGGGTTGTAGTCGATGTTGCCCGGGTTGCAATTGCGCACGCCACGGGGAAGCAGTTGATTCATGGGGTTTCTCCAGGCAAAAAAATACCGCCTCATGGCGGTCGGTGGGATTGGTGTGGATCAGGCCGGCGGCGCGGGCCAGTCGATGGTGTTCGGGTAACCAAGCTGATCGGGTAGGCGGTTCAGCGCGATACGGTACCGCTTCCATTCCTTGAGCAACGCCGCTTCCGCGTCGGTTGCGTCGTCAAGATCGACAGCATCCTGCAGCGGTGCAATTGCAGAGTCGGCACCGGCGCGGCGGTGTGCAGTTTCGGCCATCGCCTCGCGCAGTTGCAGCGCAGGAAGCAGTACATCTATCTCGATCTGAGACGCTCTGCGCCAGCCTTGAATCTCATGACTACTCAGCACGAGTACTACACCATCGGTCCAGTAAGCGGGAGTCGGATCCAGGTATGCGCTGACTTCGCCCGCGCTCATTTCGACGTAACCGGCCGGCAAGTACTCATCGACCGGGTCGCCTTGATCGAACGCCATCACGGGACCGCCGGCGGCATTGCGGAAATATCGCATCATCTGAGTTCATTCCATGCAGTGAGGGCGCTTACGGAACCGTTGGAGGCGCCAACCGAGTACGTGGCGCTGGGCGGCACAATTGCTGTTGCGGTCGCAATGTAGACCCCCGCTGCCCCCGCATAACCTGCATACACAACGGCTCCCCCAATTGTGATGTTGAGCGCGGTGTTCACTGACGACGCTGGGCCGGCATGGACGATTACTTGAATGGGGCGGCCGGTCGTGTTTGTGTAGAGTGTGCCTAGCGAGCGCTGTGACAGCATGTTCTGCCAGGATTGACCGACCCCCACATCGCCGATTCCGAGCGCAGTCTTTGCAGCGGCGGAAGTTGCCGAGCCGGTACCACCCTGGGCGATGCTCAAAGCCGTTGTCATGCCGGTCAGCGATGTGATGTCGTTGTTTGCGCCGGACTTTGCAGCCCCGATGTTCGTCCGGAGCGTTACAACGTCAGCGGCATTGCCGAAGAGCGCCAACGTGGTGCCGTACTGCTCGACCACCTGGCGGAGGCGATCGGCTGACTCTTTAACGTAGCCCTGCATCGGAGCCAGACCATAGGCGCCTGCGCTTACTGTGGCGCCTTGATACGCTGGGAGGATGCTGAGCACCGTGCTGCTGGCAATGTTGGTTACCTCATACCAGCGCCCGTCCGGACCCTGGAAAGCATCGCCAACCCTCGCGTTGGCGGGAAAGTTCGTGCCCGCGCCAGTCACCGTGGTCTGGCCAGCAGTGATCGACACAGTGCCCTGTCTATACCATGGCATGCGTTACTCCTTCAGATTGTTTTCATTGGACGAGCGGCGAATAGAGTTCTGCCGTTCGCAAGTACAGGGTTCACACCGTCATTGTTCTCGCAGTACATCTGCAGAACACTCCGGTTTCCCGGCAAAAATCCACCAAAGTTGACCCTGAAAGGCTGAGTCGTCTGAGCGATGTTGGTCTGCGAGAAAAGGGCATTGGCAAGAATGAAATCCGCGTTGTTTCCGGTCCATGCCATCTGTTGGCTTGTTGCGTAGTAGCCAGGCCTCGCTATAGGGTCTCCAGCCGTCACAAATGAGTTGGCTGTGGGCTGGCTGTTGAGCACCGCAAGGTTCATTGTCGAGGCAAACAAGCGCTCCCCGGACGGCCCTTTGACCGACGCTCCGTATTGCCCTACAGCTGACGTATCGGTCATATAACTGGCACAGAACCAAGATATGCGAATGGGCAGCTTCCACCCTGCGCCGTGCGCTTCGTTCCGATAGTCCCGCAAACGGAACCCTGTCCAGTTACCCGGCGAACCAATAACGCTGAACTGTCCGACCATAAAGTAATCGTTTGCATTGATGAAAATCAGGGGCCGCTCGTATGTAGTAATCGGTGACGAGAAAGCTCGGTAGTCGTCTCCTTCAATATTTAAATCACCACCTCCGTAAATGAATGAAAACCTCCCCGAATACCTAATAGTAAGTGCCTTGTTCACTGCATCGATCTGCGTTGCAATGCCGTTGTTCTTCGTGCGTATGCCATAGGTGCCAGGCGCGCTGAATGGCTCGCTGCCTTTCGAAAGGATCATTACCTGCCAGGTTTTGCTCTGGGGCTGTTTAAGTTGCAGCTGTCCCGTGGTCCACCAGGCTGCTGGTGAGAATGTGAACAACCCCGCGTCTTCAAGCGTATCGACAACCACAAACGACTCAGCCTTGATTTCAGGTATCGAAATGTACTGATCGAACGCTCCGTTACCGACCACTTGCATCATCTTCAGCGACCGAATCGGCGTAACTGTCGTATCAAGGGTCACCGCCCCGGACGCATCGCGCGTCCTAAGCCCGTACTGAGCAGCCATTAGTAAAGCCTCCCCACAGCAGTCCGCTCGACACCGTTGGCGTCGTAGACGTACAGGCCGCCGTTGTTCAGCAGCGTTGATCCGCTTGCATCCTGACCTCGGACGATGAACGAACCATTGACCAGATTGATCTCGATCAGCGGCAGACCCTGAGCGTTTACAGCCTGAGAGCGCAAGGTCATGCCCAGAACAATCTGTTGAATGAACGCGGTGTTGATCACCGCCTGGTTGATGAACACCTGACCGCTCTGAACCACGAAGGGAACAATCAAGTTGCCGCTCACTTCATCGACCACGGCGAACCGTTGCGCGAACGCGAGGATTTCCGATGTGTCACCATCGACGCCGACCGATAAGCCCGCCATGACCTTGCGGCCGCCTGTGATGGTCTGTGCCTTGATGGTCGTCTGCGCACGCACCCGGCCATCGACACCAACTACCGCTTCGCTTACCTGCTGAACGGATGCCCTGGTCTCTCCTATCGATGCCTCGAGAGTCTCCGACTTTCGAGCCAGCGCCTGGTCGGCATTGGCCAGTGTGCGAACTTCCGACGCAAAGCTGGCTTTCGACTTCCAAGCATCGAGCGCGCCCAGCAGGTCACCTTCCCCCGAATCCTCACGGCCAGCTGTGTACACGGAATCAACGGTGGTCCTGAGCCCTGCAATCGCCTCGTCAGTTGTGGTCTGAGCCTCTTCGACAGTGGTGAGTCTCGCCCTATTGTCATCGACCTCAGTACCGAGCTGCGTCATCCGCGTTGCGGTGGTCCGATCATTCGTTGCCACCACCTGCTCTAGCGTTGTGATGTTCGCCTTATTGTCGGCCACCTGTGCGTCAAGCGACGTCAGCCTTGTAACTGTGGCCTCGTTTTCGTTGGCCCGTACACGTACCTCCTGCGCGAACTTTGCAGCGCTGTCCCAGCCGCGCAGAGCGTCAGCAAGATCCCCTTCGCCATCGTCCTCGCGCCAGGCGGCCTGCAGGGCGTTCATCTGGCTGGCCGAGGCCGTGACCTTGCCGTCAATGGTCTCGATATCAGCAGTGTTTTGCTGCACCTGGAGCGCGAGAGCATTCGCAGTTTCGAGAATTGTGCCGATATCGGCCCAGTAGTTGACGTCAGGCGGCGCAGCGCCGACTGGTACGGGGACTATCGCTTGGAACAGACGCTGCCCCTGTCGCACAACCTCACCCTTGGCGTAGGCCTTGGCCGGGTCGTATGCCAGAGCGTCGGTCAGCTGGTCGATGCGCTCATAGAGTTCGTCCTTCGCCTGCTCCACGCGGTCATTGACCGACCCGGGACCATCGCCCGAGATCAGCTCGATCTCTTTCCGCAGCTCGGGATACAGAGCGCCGTTGCCGATCTTGTCGCGGAAGTACTCCTCATACTCGGACTGGTCCGAGCTCGAACGCCCTTGAACACCCACACCCGCGGGATACCACGGACCGATGTTCCCGGTTCGATCCACCAGGCGAGCCCAGTAGAAGAACTCCACCCCGGCCATTAGGCCGTGGATCTCATGTTCGGCTTGCGGGTAGGCGAAGTCACCGAGCTTGACGGCGTCAGCGCGATCGGTCGTCTTGCTCTGCCAGAGCTCTGTCCGCTGGGTGTCTTCGGCACCAGCGGGGAAGCCCCATTTCAGGCGAGTGCCGTAGACCAACGGGGTGGTAGTGAGGAACGACACCGCTGGCGGTGCACCCTCCTTGCCTTTCAACTCGGTGAGCGCGGAGCTGCGCCAGGTAGACATGATGTCGAAGGCGCTGACGGCACGGACGCGCGCGAGGTACTGGCCGGCGTAGATGCCAACAACATCCACCGAAGCGGTGCCGGTGCGCTGCAGGCGGATCCAGTTGCCACTGTCCTTGCGCCATTCCACGTCGTAGGCCACGGCTCCTTCCACGGCGGGCCAGGCGATGGTCATCGTGCTGACGGCCAGGCCCTGGGCAATCGCGTAGCCGGACGTCAGGGTCACTCTCGCCGGCGGCGGCACGGTCGTTACCGGGATGATGCTGATCGGCCGCTCTTCGAGCTTTGCGCCGGTGTCGATTGCGGCGAACTTGCTCGGGTTGAACTCCAACGCCGTGATTTCGTACTCGCCCTCGGCGGTGCGCGAGGTCTTCAGTACGCGGAACAGCTGGACCGCCAGGTCGTCGGCGTCGATGGCCCACTGCAGCTCAGGCTCGGGCGGCGCGCTGTAGGCCGTGGTCACGGTCACGGCACGCCCGGCGACCGACGCTACAGTTCGGCCCTGGGCGCTGCCGTTGGGCAGGTTGATGATCAGTCGGTCGCCAGTCTTGATCTGGGTGTCGCGGTCCAGGGTCACGATCTTGCCGGCTGCGGTGGCGATGCGGCCACCGTTCGGGCGCCCCGACAGCAGCTCATCCGCCACCGGGATGACGTGGCCAGGCAGCGGAATGCGCCCTTCCATGCCGGTCTTGAAGGTGACGGTGCGGTCCTGGTTGTTGCTCAGCAACGCCCACTTCCCGCGACGCTGGGCCTCACTGGCCCGCGTGCAGCCGATGGCCGAGATCTCGATGGGCCGGTCCTGATACCGGCGCTGCAACGCCAGGTCAGTGACCGGGATCACGTCGGTGTCGTAGTTGTTGCCCGGGTTGTCGTAGCTGACCAGGGCGCGACTGTAGTGCGTGCTGCGCTCGGCGCCGCCGTAGGTGAACTCGCCGTCGATGACGTTGGCCCGGGTGAACACGTAGTCGAAGTCCTGCGCGCGCGGCATGTCGGCCTGCATGAACAGCGAACCCTGGGCCCAGTACACCATGCCCCGGTAAATCGCCGACAGGTCGCGTAGCAGCGTCCAGGCCTCGGCTTTGCCCTGCAGGTTCATGTCGCACAGGAAGCGCGGCTCCTGGCCCCCTACCCCATCCGGCACCAGCTGGTCGCAGTACTGGGCGATGCGGTACATCTCCCACTTGTCGACCATCCACGACTTGATGCGCTTGCCCAGGCCGAAGCGGTCTTCAGCGCAGAGGCCGTAGGTGACGAACGCCGGATTGTTCGTCCAGGCCTGCTTGAAAGTCCCGTCCCAAGTGCCGCTGTAGGAGCGGGCGATCGGGTCGTAGTTGGTCGGCACCGGCCAACGCCGGGCTTTGCACTTCACGGTCACCGACGGGATGTTCTGGAACTGCTCGGCGTCGAACTCAATGTAGAGCAGCGCAGTGTTTGGGTAGCGCAGCTTCTGATCGATGATCTCGGTGTAGCCCGCAATGGTCATCGTATCGGCGACGGCGCCGGTGTTCTGGTTCGGCGTCAGGCGGCGCACGCGGAGGGTCCAGCCGGTCAGCGCTTTCGGCAGGTCGACACGCACAGAGCGCTGGTAGGTACTGGTGGTCTTGCCGTCCACGGCGCCCAGATTAGCTTCCACGAATGCGCCGCCGTCGGTGGCCACGTCAACGGCGTACTCGATGCGGTAGCCGTTGGTGTCGCCAGTGTTCGGGTCCTGACTGAGCAGGCGCGGCCAACTGAAGCGCAGGCGCACCGCCGACAGCTGGGTGTTGCTGAGCGCCCGCGTCCACGGCGCATCGTTGCGCAGTTCGACGCCGACCGACGTTTCGCTCTCAACGGCCGGGATGCCCTGAATGTAGTCCTGTTCGATGGCGCCGCTGCGCCACTCCCACTTCACGCCGGGGAAGTTAACGTTGCCGCTGGCGTCCATGATCGGGGTGTTGTCGAGGTAGATCTCGCGGTCCGTCGGCGTGCCGTCGAACTCGCCCTCGCCCACCGCCAGCAGGACCTTTGCAACGTTGGTGGACCGTAGACTGTCGGGAGCCTCGTAGGGAGCCTTAGGCTTCTTCTCGCCACCCTTGGCGCCGGTGATCTCTGTGGGAAGTGCTGAGCCCATGCTTTCCTCCGGGCAATAAAAAACCCGCCGAAGCGGGTTATTCTTGAAAGGTCGATTCATTGTGGCCGTGATAAGAATGCGGTGAAATACTTAGAAAATGGAAGCATGATAATTGGGGTTTCGAGTGGGGTCGGCCCTGTAAAGGCTAGCCCCAGCTCACCAATAAAGCCTTGATCGAGAGTTAACGTCCGTTTAGTGACATCGCAGTAAAACTGGCGCATGTCATCGACCACCAAGTTTTCGATTTCAAGGATGCAGTCAACGGTAAACCGTCCCTTCTCTTCACGGAAGAGAATTACATAGCGACACTGATGTGCCTTTACTGGGTCAAGGACCTCACCAACAAGAGTCCATCTATCCAATGCTTCGTTCACAGAATCTGATCGCAAAACACAAATGCCGCTTTCCAAAAGCTGTTTTTGCATCACCACCCCATCCCCAAAAGCACAATTTTTATCTGAAAGCCGCCCAAGAATTCAAGCCTTGTCCTCTGCGTAGATCGAGGCCGAGATGATTGCCCCACCCCATCGGCGATCGCCGATGCAGATGGGCACCGGATTGCCACTGGCGGTGGTGTTCTTGGCGCTGCCGAAAGCGTAGGACGGCAGGTTCTCAGGAGCGGCACTCTGTGACAGGCCTTTGGCCTGTGGGCTGAGCATCTGGATGACGCCGCCAGCAACCAGAGCGATGCCCGGCGCCAACGTGTACCCGCCAGTGAACGGGCTGGCGATAATCATGATCGCGCCGATGATGGTCTGAAGCAGACCTGCACGCTTGCTGCCCTCGATCACCGGCACAATCCGCAGCTCACGGGTGCCGCCGCGCCCCATGTCATTGAGACCGACGTTCTTCCGATTGCGGAACACGGCGAAACGCAGGCCTAGGCCATCGAGGCGCCGGATCTCTTCTTCGAATCCGGCCAGCGTGGCCTTCAAGGCCTTGAACACCTCCCAGGTGTCGCCGCTGTCAAGCTGGCGGTGGTGGGTCCTACCGAACTTCTGGGCAAGGGATCCAGAGAGTTTGATGGTAGTCATGGGAGCGCAAATCGGAGATGACGCCATTTCATTACTCCAAAAAAAACCGCCTTTCGGCGGTACTTATGTAGTCAGGGTCGATACCCCTACAGGCAGTTCAGCACTGCCACTCTCTGTTCTTCGCCAGCTTGATTCCCAAGCAGAATCACTCCGTCGTAGAACCAAACGGCAGTCTCACCGTTCAACGGCCTTACATCTACCTGACCAAGCGGATCTCCAAACACTCCACAAGAAACTCGATACCCGCTCTCGAGTGGTTGAGTCACTGCGGTCATTCTAGAGCTCCAAGCATCGTGCACACACGCAGCAAATTCTTGGGGTTGCTTGGAGGTAGTGTATGTCTCCGGATAATACGTGCCAGACAGGTCGTTCATCGGCTTCGTTGAACAACCACCCAGCAGAACAAACCCAAATGCAATCATTGCTAGCCGCATAACTCACTCTATTGAAAAAGCGAAATGATATCATTTTGCGCTTGGATGATTTGTGCGGTGCCGCAGGATCAGGCGGGCACGGTCATGCCAAGGACCGCCATAGATGATGACCTCGGACGGCCGACCGTACAGGTGGTGCAGGAGAAACGGGCCAGGCCCGTACAGCTCGGCCTGCTCGCCCGGCAGCTTTGGATCGTCGCCGAGGAAAATACCCGCGTGGTTCGGGTGCGCCGCCCGGCCCACTGCCATGACGATCATGTCGCCGCGTTCGGGGCGGTCCACCTGGTAGAACCCGGCAGCCTTGTAGGCCTGCTCGTACAGGCTCGGCCCAGCGACATGCTCCCACCAACCGTCCTCGCGAGCGTAGGCTGGAAACTCCAGTCCCCACTCACGCCGGAACCAGTCGGCGCAAACTTGCCAGCAGTCCCAGGCGCCGTGCACGAACGAGCGACCCAGCAGCGGTGTTTCACCCGTTGGCGTGATGGTTCGCAAGTCTCCCTCCGGCCACGACAGGATGTGCCACGGTAGACAGGTCGCCTCACACATGGCCAGGTCGCGCGGCGACGGCCTGTTGGTGGCGTCGGGGTGTGAGTGCACGATGCCGATCACCTGGCCCTGGTCTTCTGCCTCGGCGTACTCCTCGGGCGCGATGCGAAACTCCTCGGTCGGATCGGTGGCCACGTTCGCGCAAGGGAAATAGATCTGCTTCCGGCCCACGGCCAGAATAAGCCCGCAGCATTCGCGCGGGTACTCCGCCGCGGCGTGCGCTTGCACGGCGGCGAGGATGTGTTTCAACATGATCAGCTCCTGGCGATCAAGGAGACAGCCGGGAAGCCGCCGAAATTGAGTTGGTTGCCCTGGCCGAAGCGAACAGCACAGCCCGTATCCAGGCAGCCATTGCACTGATCCTTGGCCGGGTCATCCGTGGGGTTGCCGTCGAAGTCGAAGTAAGGCCCGGTGTAGCCGCAGCTCGGCCCACGGTAGCCGTTGGTCATCGCCCAGTGACACAGCTGGGTCATCTGGCGGCCGATGCTCTCGCCGCCAACATCCCCCGGGCTGGCCAACTCCCACGACACCGTGGTCCCGTTCTCGGAAACCTTCTGGTCGATGTACCAGACTTCTGTGCTCTCCTCTGTCGGGTCGGCATCAGGGTTCCCGCCTGGAAAATTCGCTGCGTCCAAGTATCGTTTCAGCGTGTACCGAATGGTCAGTTTGAACTCGAGCAGGTTGTCAAAGGCCAGGCACAGAGCAGTGATCCGCCCGCCAACGTTGCCAACCGAAATCGTCGGGCGTACGGCGGTACCGTCCGAGTTCGCTTCAATGCCCTCGATATGCATCGGCCAGGCGCCATACTCATTGCCCTGCCACCAGATAGATTTGGCCGGCAGCTGGTCGGCATTGGCGCCTGCTGCTGCCAGTTCCGTGGGCGAGTGCGGGATCGCATGCCCGTGGAAGCGCAGGATGTCGGCGCCCCAGTCCGAACCGTCGAGCTCGAACAGCAGCACTTCGCTGCCCGGCTGGAGCAGCTGGATGTCTTTGATCAGTGACATGGTGATTCCTTACGGGTGGAAGGCTCGCCGGAAGGTCGCGGTGACCTTGAATTGCTCGCCGCCCATGGGGGTCGGCTTGGGGTCGACGCAGGTGAACAGCCCCAGCTCACCGAGCGGGGTGCTCCAGAGGAAGGCCTTCGCGCCGGCGTGCCGGTCGAAAAAGGCCATGACCTCCAGCACCCGGGACTTCCTCCCGGTGATGGTCACCGGGTAGCTGTCTTCCTTGTTGTTCGGGCCATCGCCCACGACCTGCCGGTATCCGCCGCCGAAGCGAGACTCCCGCACCCGATATTGGATGTCGGGTGTCTCGCCGCGCTCGGTGGGCCAGCGAAAGGTTTCGATTGCCATCAGGCTCTCCCTTTGATTGCGCGCCAGGTGGCTCCGCTGGGACCGAGCGTCTTCCGCTCGTTGCTGGCGATCTCGGCGCGCACCATCTGGAGGAACTGTGGTGCCAGTTTCTGCCCAAGCTCGGTATCAGCTTCCACGTCGCCCGACCCGTCGCGGTTGATATTTATGGTGATCTCCATTTTCTGCTCCATGCCGGCACTCGACGCTCCCGAGGTTCCACCCACAGCGCGCACCCCGAGGTTGCCATCCGGCGCCCGGGTCAGCGGCATGATTGCCTCCGGACCCGCCTCACCGAACACGCCCGCCCCCTTCGCGAAGGCGAATAATTGGGGCGTGCTGTGCACCTGGTTGCTGAAGTGCGAGAGGCTCGGTGAGTCGTACACCCCGCCCTTGGCGTTCGCCACAAATGAACCCTCGCTGAACCCGGTCATGGTTCCCTCGCCAACTGCCGAGGCACCACCACCAAAGAACCCACCGATGACCGATCCGAAAAGGCTGCCGGCAATGCCGGTGATCGCCTGCCGCGTCGCGATCCTGGCCATGTCCGCCAGCACCGACTTAGTGAAGTCGGAGAACGACAGCTTGCCGGTGATGGCGAAGTTTGCGATCGCGTCCTCCATGCTGGAGAAAGCGTTGCTGAACAGCGTGCGGGTCTGGCCTGCAACGTCCCGAGCCTGCTCCAGGTAACTGCTGAACGCAGACGATGCCCCGTTTCGCCAGTCACCCTGCGCCGCCGTCATGGCGTCGTAGTTGACGATGGTCGTTTCCTGCAGGTCCCGCTCAGTCTTTTTCAGGGCTGCCAGCTTCTGGTTGTACTCGTCGAGGCTCATGCCGCGGGAGCCGTCGCCGTACTGATTGGCCAGGTCCAGCCGCTGCTGGTTCATCCGGTCGGTGATGCCGTTCTGCTGGTCCTGCAAGGCGCGCTGGCGATCGCCAAGGCCCAGACCATCGGCAGCTCGCTGCCCCTGAAGCCTCAGGGCCTTGACCTGCTGATCAAGGGCATCAGTGTAGGTCTGCACCGCCCTCGCCTGCTTGGCCAGGCGGCCCTGCTCATTGGTGGCGAGCACGGCCAATTCCGAGTCAGCATCCTTCTGCGCCTTGACCATGGCGGCCCGCGCGTCGGCAATCTTCTGGTCAAGCTGAATGCGCTGCTGGGCGTTGGTGCTGCTCCGGCCTTTTGCGTCCTCCAGGGCCTTGATTTCGGCCTCATAGGCGTTGGTGACCTCGGCCTTCTGCTGCTCGATGATCGCGGCGCGCTGGGAGGCGTACGACTCCTGGGAGATGATCCCGGCCTTCTGCGCCGCATCCAGCTCCTTCTGGTGGTTTTTGTACTCGGCAAGGATGGCGCTCAACGCATTCTTTTGGTCGTTGAAGCTGGATAAATCAACCGCTGAAGAACGCGCTGCGGCCGGTTTGAATTTAGCCTTGGTCTGCGCCTCCAGGGCGGTCTCCTGCTCAGCAGTAATCGTGTAGCCAGCGCGGCGAGCCTCTGCGACTTGCCGCCTATTTTCATCAAGCGCTTTCTTCAGTTTTTCAGACTTCGGTGCTGTGCTGTCGATAGCCTTCTGAAGGGCCTGATAGGCTTTGGTGCCGCGCTCTACGGCCTCCGCCTCGAACATGGCTGCTCGAGCCTTGGATTGGTCATCAACCTCCTGCTGAAGAACCCCAGTCCACTCTTTGCCAATCTCTGTTGTGCTGCCCTGGGCAGCCTCAAAACCGGACAGAAGCCCGCCTCCTAGACCGCCAGCACCAATGTTCGCTCGCTGCTCAAGTTGACGGAGCTTGTCCTCAAAGGTCTCCTCTCGACCGATGTCGAGAAATGCATCCCAGGCCCCCTTAGCCGCCCCCTTAGCAGAGTCCCAGGCACGCTCTACATACCCCAAATTACGCTGTATCTCTCCGGCGCGCTTTGTCAAAGCATCCGCATATGCACCCTCGGCAATTTGCTGAGCTCCAAGGGTATCTCCTTGCTCTTGAAGTGCATGAATCTGACTGAAAACTGCCGCGGTCAAGAAGCGATACTTTTCGTTAAGGGCAACTACGGCCTTGACTGGATCATCTGCAAGTTTTGCAAATTCAGCCACAGTTTCAGACGCAGCCCTTCCAGTCGCCTTCTCGAACGAAAGCGCGGCAATCGCGATCTGCTCAAAGCTGGAGCTGACTATTTTTCCGGTCCCTGCGAGTTGAGCCAGAACAGCAGCAGCCGCTCCCGTGGTGCCAACGGTTGAGCCAACCTGTCTCGCCATTGCAGCCAGGCCAGATGTCGTGGCGCCCGCTGCATTTCCGGTCGTCACCAGGCTCTGAAGAAACGCATCTTGCTCCTTACTACCTTGATAGTACGCTAGACCCAGAGCGGCAAGTGCGGCTCCTACGGCAGTCAGCGGGGTTACTAGCCCAGCCACATAGCCGCCCATTGCCTTCGCTGCTGGTCCGATACCACCGAAGCTATCCCGCAATTGAGTGCCCTGCTGAAGCATAACCTGCATGGGCGCCTGGCCGGCCTGCAATGACACCACGATGTCGCTGAACTGCATCGGGACCATGCGCAGTGCTGCAGCGGTCTGCTTGGCCGTCATGCCGGTTCTGTTCAGTGCAGCATCAGCGCCACCCAAGGCTGTGCGCGCCTGATCGATCTTCGCCTGGTACTCGCCGAACGTCTCCGCATCAAGCGCGCCACTGGTGCGGAAGCCCTTCAACTTCTGCTCCATCTGGTCCAGCCGGCTCATGGCAGCCACGGTCGGGTCGATCTTGCCGAGCAGTTCCTCAAGCGCCTGGCCTTCTTCCCGGTGCGCGCCAGCGGCCTTCTTCGCCGCCTCCGCCTGGCGCTCCTCCGTGGCGATGAGGGCCTGGGCCCGACTGTTGATGGCTGCCTGCCGGCTGGCACTGTCCGACAGCACAGCATTCGCCTTGGCGGTGACCTCGGCGCTTTGCTCGGTCGCCCGGTTAAGTGACTGGACGTATTGGCTGGCCTCCAGCGAGGCCTTTGCAACTGCCAGAATCCTGGCTTGCTGCTCAGCGGCGGATTCGGCTGCGCGCCGGCCGGCCTGGGCGCCAGCATCCGTGGCACTGGTAAGCCCCTCCTGCACCTTGCCTGCCTGCGCGACCTCAGTACGAAAAGCCCCAATGTTCGCTGCGGCGCTACTGAACGCCGTGGAGGCACTGGTAACGGCGCGCCCTACAGTGGCCATCTGCTGCGCCAGCTCAGTTTGCTTGGCGTTGAGCGTCTGTAGTTCCTGCACGATTTGCCGGGTATCGCCCTGCAGGCTGCCCAGGGCGGACTCCCAGGCGCGTCCAGTTCGGCCAGCCGACTCCTCACTGCGCTTACCGGCATCCGTTAGCTGATCGAGGTTATCTTTCGCCTCAACGGCATCGCCGGAGTCGATCTGCAGGCCAAGGGAGGCGATGGTGGTCATGATTTTCTCCAGGCGTAAAAAAGCCCGCGCTAGGCGGGCCTTGGTTCAGGCTAATCTTTCGTTCGGCACTGATCGAAGTTTTCATACCAAAAACTAACTAAGGCAGAGACGCGAGGCTCACTTCCAGTGAACTCACTCGTGATTTCAATGATTTCATCGCTCAACTTGTACTTGCTCGATGCCCAGACCACGCCCCACGGCACTCGCTCGTCCTTAACCGGCATCCCATACTTCGCCTTCAACTCGACCATCAACGTCGAGCTCGATCGGTTCACGTTCTCAAAGCGCATCTGTACCAAGCAGAGGCCACCGTCCTTGGTGAACACATAGTTGTAACTGTCAGCTTGAGCGTCCAGCTTCGGTGCCTGTTTTGAAGAATAGATAGTGGCCCCGACATTGTTTGAGCCTTCCTTTTGCAGTACAGCGTGCTTCTCTATTTGCTCTAGCTTGAGGCCCATCTTCGTTCCTGCTGGGCCGCCCCAGGGTCCGTCATCAGAACAGCCGTACACCACCGCTGCTGCCAGAGTCACCAGTGCCAAACGCTTCATGCGCGCCCTCCTTGTTAATGAGGGCAATCTACCATCGCGTCGTGTCAGTGCAAAACCAAGCAGCGGCACCAAAAGAAAAGGCACCCGAAGGTGCCCTGTCTATGCCGTTTACGGCCCATACCATGGCCCGACCCGCCAAGCCGAATCTCAGCTTGCCAGACCTGACCCCAGCCCACCTGACCTGAGCAGACCAGAGCACGCCGTGCCATCGAGTGACTGTCGCCACTGTAATACCCCCTCATTGAAGGGGTATTACGCTGGTTTCAGCCCATACCACAGCCCGCCCGACCTTAGCAGAACTCACCTTGGCCAACCTAACCACTAGCAGCTTTCGCCACTGCACAACGCACCCTCTGGATGCGCTGTACGCTGTGAAATCAGCTCAACGCCTTGGTAGTCATGCCGCGCAGCGCGGAGAACTTCGCCACCTGGTCCAGGTTGTCCCGCCGCTGCTCGTCCGTCAGCTCAGTGATCCGCAGGTGCCGGAGCTTCTGCCCGGTGCTGCGGAACACCTTGCGGACATTGCGTCCCAGCTCATCCATCGCCACGCCTGTCTGCTCATGCGGCGGCACCCATCGGTAGCCGCGCCCACGAACCGACTGCAGGCATACCTGATGGTCGCGCAGCAGATCAGCCTTGAACGCTTCGACATTGGCCAGCCATTCGAACTGGCGATCCCGAAACTGGTCGACCGTCAGCGACCTGGATTCGCTCATCGAAAGCATCCCGAACCGCGCCTCCAGCCAGTCATGGCCGACAAGATCGCCGTACTTGAACTGCGCCAGGAAGTCTTCGACCGCCTGCTTGTGCGCCGGATACTTGGTGACCTCAGACATAAGCCACCTCGAAGCGCCCGAAGCGCGGCCGATATTCGCAGACGCCGATCAGCTTTCCGGCGTCCTCAATAGCCTTCTTGACCTCCTGAAGGTCCAACACATCGGTGTTGATAGCCACCTCAAGCTGGCAGGCCCAGTCGAGGAAGATCGGCCGGTACCGCATGATCTTGGCCTGTCCGACCTTCACGCCTCGGCAGTCGACGAAACGCTGATCCTCCCAAAGCGACTCCGGCGTGTCAGGCCCCTCAAAGTCCAGGCTGGCTCTGTCGGTCATCACGAGAGCGCCGCGCTTCCAGTGGGTACCCAGTTTTTGCAACTTGGCGCCGGCTAGGAAAGTGGCGTCAAAGTTTGCCCCCGGAATGTGGATGCCGGCTCGCTCGTCGAAGTAGATGCCTGCAATGAACTCGGACCTCGCGATGGCTACATGATCGTCATCAACTTTTTTGCGCTTGCTGGTGAGTTCCCGATGCGCCTTCGTTGCCGGGTGCAGCGGGTTAGCCAGCTTGTCGGAGTGCATCATCAGCGGCGAGGTGCCCTTGATGCTCAAGGTCAGCAGTTCCATGCTCATACTGCAGCCCTCCCCTTGAAAGGCCCGACCGCATAGCGCTGAGGACGCTCAACCGCTTGGTTGAGTCCCGAAATGAATGAACTCAAGGAGTCCAGCTTGTTGCGGTAAGTCCTGAGCTCCCACCATGCTCCACGGATGTCGTAGCCTGCCTCCTCCAATTGCCAGAGTAGGCTTTCCAGCGGGGTACCCTCTCCGTGAATGTCGCGGAGATCATACAGCGTCACGTCCAGCCAAGCCTTTTCACTGCCGCGCTCTACCAGCATGCCTTCCCGGCGCGCGGCGAGCGCTTCAATTGGGTAATGGATGCTCAGTGGGAGCTGCAACTGAGGCTGTTCCTTTTCGATGAACTCGCCCTCCAACACCCGGTAAGCCGCAATGAAGGTACAAGCCGCTTCGAACTGGCCAGCAGGGATAAGTTCGGTGCGCGGCACGTTGAAACGGGTGTGCAGTCGATTGTGCATGGTGAGTACGAAACTGTGCCGCAAGCTCGACGGCAGCGATTTGCTCTTGCCCCGAATGAGGCCCTTGATAACGCTGAGCTCGCTCATACCGATCAGTTCGTCAATGAGGGTCGGCATCTTGGCCTGCCTGTCCTCGTAGCGCCCATGCTTGCGAATAGCTGGCAAGACCTCAGCAGTCACCCACTTCTTGAAGCGCTTGGCCTCAGCCTTGCGGCTGCGCAGGATCGCCGAGTACAGGCCGGACTCATTGATGACCAGCAATTCTTGGTCGCCGCCGGGGGTCGGCACAATCTGCCGACCCTTCTCGTCGTCGTCCAAATTGCGTGTCATGTCCTTGGCTTCTGCGTAAAGCAACGCGGAAGCTACGTCGGTGGCAACAAACCACGGCTGATCATCGATCATCAGCGTGCGAACCTGATGCTTGCCGAAATTGAACGGGACCACGTTTGTGCTATTATTCGCCATGACGATTTCTTCCTCGAAGTTGATCTCGTTACCCAAAGCCTCAGCGCCCGCCAGCACTGGGGCTTTTTCATGCCCGCTGTTTTTGCTCATCCTGTATCTCCTGCTCCAAGGACTTCCTCAGGCGAAAAACGATTTCGCCGCTCAGGCTTCGGCCGTTCTCCTCGGCACGCTGCTCCAGCTTTTGCCGAAGCGTGCAAAGCATCCGTACTGCTGTAGTGATTTTATCGCTTCCCATTGCCGTGCTTCCTTTGCTTCATTTACAAGGTCGATTCTTGCTTCCTTTGCTTCATTTGTCAAACGATAGTGTGTCATTTGTTGCTTTGTACGTTTCTAGGCACGTACGCTGTGCGGATGCAACGCACCTTTTGAGCCCCAAATGACCGATCTCTTCGCTGACAAGCTAATCCGACTTCGAACGCAAAAAGGCTTCACGCAGAGGGACCTTGCTGCAATGGCTGGCCTTTCGTGGTCGCAGATATCGAAATACGAGTCGGGAAAATCGAAGCCTCGTAAGAAAGCTTTATGGGCACTGGAGGAGGCGCTGGACTGCCCCGGTGAATTGTCTAGTCAGATAGAAGCCTCGGCAGACGGTACCCATGCAGCCAGCCCCACAATGCAAGATCGCCTGGTGGACGCACTCCACTCGCTCGACCCCGAGATCCAAAAGAGATGGAAGGAAGAAGCGAGAGAAAAAGGGCTCGACTATGAGGATTACATCTTCCGCAGCGTCAAAGCGAACATGCTTGAGATGTCGCGCGATGCCGAAAAGCAGGGTGATCAGAAGACAGCTAACGTCTTGCGGATAGTGGCTCTTGCGCTTTTCCGGTGGATAGAAGAGCCGAGTGAATCCGCCGAAGATGACTAAACTGCAATGACACAAAACCATAACCCGGCCCAGCGCCGAGATATTTGTGATGCCATCCAAGCAAAGAAAACAATGAAAAGAGAGCTATTCGGAACGGACGTAGATAAGAAAATTGGGCAGTTTCATCGAATATTCGACCGAGACAGTGATCTGCTGTCTGCAGTGCTGCGCGGCCACATGACTGTCGAAGAACAAATGCATGATTTGATAGCGGCTGGGGTCGCCCAATACTCCCGCCCTTACAGCCGAAACGACATTTTTACTTTCGGCACTGCTACGGAGCTCTGCAGGGCAATTGTAGGCTCGGCCATGGGGCCCGAGCTGTGGGATTCGATTAAGGCGCTCAACAACCTACGCAACGCAGTAGGACATCGAAATGAACCAGCACGCCTGAAGCCACTGCTAGCAAAATTTTTCAAAGTCAGTGAGCCGATCGGCTTCGCTGTTTATCAGAAGAACTTCGCGCCGTACGAGCCTGAGGGAGAGGACGAGGAGACCCATGCGATTGTCATCCGAACCCGCTCAATGGCCATATGGACAATACTGGGAATTCTCGCCGACCAATTAGCACGTGAGCTGGATCCCGTACTCAAGGATCGACGAAATCCTCTCAAGGCTTAAGGCAAAAAGCCCAGCGCGGGGCTGGGCTGAGGGCTACCGACTTGAATCGTCACTCGCTGATGTATCGAGCTTCGAGCGAATGATGATTTCAACTTGACTACGGTCGACGCTATAGGTCCGTGCGAGCTCACGGATGGCTCTGCTCAAAGTCAAAGAGCCCCTTTCTCCTTCAACAACAGTAAGCGGGACTGGATCACCGACCCGGAAGAAGTCATCGTTCTCGAATTCGAAAAGCTCAGCACCTACCCCGCGGTACTTATAGTCATTGAATGCTGCATGATAGCCATCCTCAGTATTCTTCATGACCAGTGAACGTAGCTCAAGAAATCGAGCAAATCGCCCCACACCTTTTTTCTGTGGTATCACGATTTCTTTGATCTTAGCCACCATACTTGGGCTGTGATAACTGCAGAGAATCAAATACTCCACGTCATACCAGTCACCACTACCATTCAGTGTCGAAGGTACTTTCACTCCCCGCTCAATGGCAAGACTTTCCATTTGGCCCTGATCGAGCGCGATCGAAACAGCTTTGATCATCGTAATCCCTCACACAAAATCCGGATCCTAGCGCGTTCCTGTCCACCCATCCACCCTGGACGGAAAGCCAGTAGCACGGAGCAAGCGTTCGGATTAGCCTCCGACAGCTGTAATGCATGGCCAGGAGGGCCATATGACATCGTTCCTCTTCTATACAGACGCCAATGAGATAATCGTTGCAACCGATACGCTCCTACATTATCCCGACGGTTCTCCGCCAGGCTTCGTGAGCAAGGCCCTTGCTTTCCCGCACCTGCGAATGATCATTGCCGGCACAGGATCCGGTCTGTTCTACAATCGCTGGATCGGCCTGGTGAATCACCAAGGCACCTTCCTCGATGTGGATGCGATCAATGTACACGCTCCGCAAGAGCTTCAGGTTCTCTGGAGCGAACTGAATGCTCAGACCGAGGCCACCCAGGACCAGACGGCAACGATCTATCACTTTGGCTTCATTGATGATGCTGTTCATGGATTCGCCTATCGCTCTGTCAATGACTTTCGCTCGGAACGCTTGCAGTACGGACTGGGAGTGAAGCCTGAGCTAACTTCTTACTCTGGCCTTGACCTACAGACTTTTCCGAAATGCGCGCCAGAGATAATGCGCACTCAAATTCGACAAGAGCTTGAGAAGACAGATGGCCGTGTTTACATCGGTGGCACCGTACAGGTTACGCACGCAAGTAAGCAGGGCATCTTAATCTACTCGCTCGGCGATCTGAACACTCCGAATTGACCTAATCGGCCCCCGCCTCAGCCATCACGGCCAGAGCTTCGTGCTCCATGATGCGGAGATCGGGGAAAATTTCGGTGAGTTCTCGGCGCTTTATTCCGAGCATCGACGCGACCGCGGGGATGGCTGTGTAGTCCAACCCCGAAGGTCCTCCCTGGCCCAAGCGCCACTGCGTGCCCAATGCCTCGAATACCAGAAGGGCTGGCCAAGCATCTGGCCAAACCTCCATCTCTTCCTCGGGGAGGTCGGCCTGGCTCAGCCCAATGGCCGCCAACTGCTCGGCGGACGGGCCGCGCTCATACAACGCCCGGGCCGCCGCCCTCAGTTTCCCAGGCGGGCCGGGTTGTAGGCCGCCTGGTAGGCATCGGTCACTGCCTTCGGTGCGCCGGTGCAGGTGCGTACCAGGTCGACGATGGCCTCAGCACTAAACTCGTCCTCCAGATCCCAGCCGGTGATGATCTCGCCCAGCTGCTCGGCCTGCAGGGTGATTTCACCGGCGGTGACCTCCTCCCAGCTCGCGCCATCCTTCTGGGCCTTTTCTGCCCAGGCATCGCGCGCTTTGTTCCAGCGGTCGAACATGCTTGCCAGTGTCACCCGGTCCATGTAGCGGAACTGGAACTCGACCGGCACCGACTCGCCACCGATGCGTGGGACCTGCACAACCGTGGTGAAAGTCGGGTTTTGCGCGATCTTGATCTTCGCCATGGGCTCTCCTTAGGCGCTGTAACGGGTTGGGCGGCCGGACAGGCCAACGCTGATGGTGCGGGTCATCAGCTGGTTGCGCTCCATGGTCGGCGTGCTGGTGATGCTGACGTAGCCAGGCAGCAAGATCTGACCGCCCCCCGGAAGCTTGAGGCGGATCACCGTCAGTTCCTTGGAGTCGTCGTAGCCCTCTACCACAGGCACGTACAGCGCGGTCGGCTGGTCCTCGACCGTCACAGACACGCTGATCGGGTTGCGGTTGGTCGGGAACTGCAGATCGTCGTCGTTCTCGAGGTAGCCGACAGTGAGGAACTGCTGCTCGCCGCCGGAGACGGTGAAGCCGGTCACTTTCGAGATCTGCGTCCAGCCCGACACCGGGACAACCGAGCCAACGCCGGCACCGGCGGTGTACCGGTCGGTGTTGGTGGTGTCCAGGCCCGCCAGTGAGAACGCGTCGGTGGTGACGTTGGCGGCCTTGGCGGTGCGGTCGTTGATGAGGGCCCAGCCGGAGCTGATCAGCAGAACGTCGTCGGCATCGATGCTGTGGCCTGCCGCGCTCGCCACTGGCGGCTTGGCATTGGTCAGGGCAGTGAAAGGCACAGCGGTGCCCTGGGTGCTGGCAATCTCCAGCACAGAACCGTTCGGCAGCGGGATGCGTGCGGCCATGTGTGTTTCCTCTTGGTAGCCCGCCGGGCGGCGGTGTTATGCCCCAGCGGGCGGTTGGTCCGCGATGCCGCGGTAGGTGAAGCTGGCCGGGACTGTGTAAGTCGCCGACTCGGTGATGGTGGGGCCCTGTTCTACCGGCTCGACTACCATGCCCTCGAAGCCGTTTCGGCTGAGCTCCGAATCCACCCGGAAGAGGCTAGAAAGCTCTCCGACCAAAGTCTCGGCGGCCGCCAGCGCCTGGCCCGCCGGGCAGCTAATGCTGACCTGGTAAACACCGGTGTACTCATAGGCTTCACCGCCCAAGTAGCGGCAGGTGGTGCTGGCCGGGAGCAGGAAGGCGCGCAGGTAGGTTTCGTCGGGACCGGCCTCGAAAGCCTGCTCGAAGTTCGCGACCCGGATCGGGCGCGCCGCGGCCCAGGCCATCAGCTTGATTTCGATGGCCTGACGGGCTCGTGCATGGCTCATACGCGGTGATTCCTTATGGCTTCCTCGACGATGCGCTGGAAATTCGCCAGGGTGACCCTGACCATGCCGGCCGGGGCCTGGGTTGAGTGGCCGTATTCCAGCGGCACCGCGTACGCCAGGTTGTTCACGATGTATGCGGTCTGGCCGATGGTCAGCGCCTGCACCTGGGTGATGAGCGCGGTAATGGCTTCGCTGCCCGACGGGTCGATGCGGTCGAGTTCCTCAGTCGCTGGCGAATCAATGGAGAACTGCCAGTTGCCCCGGAATCGCCCGCCCACGTAGCCCTGACCAGCGACCAGGCCATTGGTAGCGAAGTTCTGCACACGCTCGGTCTTGGTTAAAGGCTTGGCGTACTTCACCCCTCTACGAAGCTTCCCGGCCTTGGTGAAGTTGTCCTGGTTCAGGTTGATCAGGGTATTGCGGACCGCGACCTTGAAGTCGTAGTCGTCGGCGGCCCTGGTGGCTTTGGCGCGGTGCGCCACGTTGGCAGCCCACAGCTCCGGGTTGCCGACCGGCGACATGCGGATAACGCTGCTGCCGATCTCGATCACAATCTCGCGGAAGGTGGCGTCTAGGGCTTGCTCTGCCTGCTCGGCGAATGCCCGGATAGCTTCAGCGAAGCCGCCCTGCTGGCCACCGTATCGCTGTGCCATATGTGTGCCGCGCGCCATATCACTTCCTCAGCTGGACGGTCCAAGTCGCCCTGGCTGGGTCCTCGGACACATTGAGTACGCGGTAACCTCTCACCTGGTCGCCGATCTTGGGCGCCGCCGGAACATCGGTAACAGCGCCAGCCTGGCCCTCGAACAGTTCGTTCTGCAGCACCAGCAGCTTCACGTCCTCGGTCTGGATACGCGTGCCATCGATTTCCTTGGCCAGGTAGCTGCCGAACACGCCGCGCCCGGTGTAGTGGATGGTCGTGGCCGGCACGGTGCCGCCGGCTTCGGGGTCATATCCGCCCTTGACCATTCGACTCCCTGCAACAGGCTTCACCGCATCGGCCAGGCCATCCGGATCATCGAACGCTTCCGCCAGGTCTGCCTGGATTTCTTCGCGCATGCCCATGGGTCAGATTCTCTTGAGCATTACGGTGCCGGCGCGCCGGGTCCAGGGAGCGATGAGGTCCAGAGCGAAGTTCTCGCCAGCAGAGCGATCGACTGAGCCCGCAACATAGGTCTTGCTGGTCGAGGTGCCGGCCTGGGCCGACACGGTCTTGCTCTGCACCTCGCGCTGGGTGTCCTTGTAGAGCTGGCCAGCCACAGCCAGCTTGGCCACCTGCGCACCGGCATTGACGATGGCGTCCGGCACCGGATCTGGCACCGCCCGTTTGATCTTGGCCGTGAGCCAGGCATTGGCCATGGCCACGGCAAGTTCCGCATCACTGGCGCCGGCCCAGCCCGACCCGAGCTTCTCGTTGACGTCGGCGACGGTGATGTAGTCGGTCATGGCTTACTCCTGCGGGATCAGGCCTTGCAGGTCGGGCTTCTTCGCGCTTGCATCGAAGTCGATGCCCTTGGCGGTGAGCCAATCCTTCAGTTCGGGCACGTTCATCTTGTGAGGGTCAGTCTCGAGATTGCCGTGGCCCTCCTCCTCCAGCGCCATCGCGATCTCTGCCGCAGTACTGATGGCGGCATAGCCTGCAGGTGGGTAGGCCGATGCCTTGTAACCCTCCGCCACCCATTGAGCGACGGTGGGACCATCCAGGCGCAGCCCTTCCTCGATCTCGCTGATGCTGATGCCTTGGCGCTGGTACGCCTCGCCGATATGCGGAGCATCGCCCTGCACGGACACCGAGGTCGCGCCGTCGATCACGCCGAAAAACTGATCCAGGCGGCGATAGCAGGTGCCGCGCTCGCTGCCCGGGGTGTTGGTGTAGATGACTTTCATGCTGATCTCCTGCGCAGGGCGCCAGGCCGGCGCCCTGCATCATGGGGTCAAGGGGTAGCGGTGCCGCTGATGACTGCGGCGAACGGAACCTGCTTGCGGTCGAAGACGCGCTTCCAGTTGGCCGCCGAGGCGTACTGGGCGGCGGTCGGGCTCAGGTTGCGGTTCTCGCTGCCCTGCCAGCTGAAGCCGGCCGGCTGGAGGATGTAGGTTTTGCGCTCCCACAAGACCTCGGCACCGCCGCCGTTACCGCCATCGGCCTTGCGCTGCATCTCAACCGGCATGTGCGGGTCGCCCTCGCCGTAGCCGAATGCGCCTTGGCCGAAGAACAGCGAGAGGAACTGGCCCGGCGCGTAGGTCAGGGCGTCATCCATGAACACCGGCTTGCCCAGGTAGGTCGCCAGGATGATCTTGCCCTGCGAGTCGCGCAGGTACTCGATCATGTCCTGCTTGACCATCTGATTCATGACGACCGAGTGCACGCCGATGGCGCCGAACATGTCGGCGGCGTCACCGGCAGTGAAGGCGGCATCTTGGAAGGCGTTGGCACTGATAGATGCGCCCGCATCCTTGACCATGTCGCCGCCGTTCTGGGCGATGTTGGCCGCTATGATGCCGCGTCCTGCGCCCATCAGATAACGCTGCCACTGGCGGGTCCAGTAGGTGCCGAAGCGGTTGCGGATGTGCTGCATCGGCTCGGAGTTGGCGAGTTCAGCAGTCAGGTCAGAGACGCCGTAGCCCTTGTTGAGGTACAGGGTTCGGGCGCGCATGCTGCCCTGTTCGGCCTTGCCGACAGCACCCATGTCGTCAGGGTCATCGTTGGAGATGTTCGGCGCCTCGTCGGCATCGAGATCTTGCCAGTAACTGATCTCGGAAGTGCCCTGACCGTTCTTGGCGATGTTGTCCAAGGTAGCCGAGCGGGTGATGATGCCCGACTCGTAGACGGCGGTCTTTTCTGGAGAGTTCACCGGCTCCAGAGTGCCGTAGTAGTCGGCAACGAAGATGTCCGACAGTTGGGTAGATGCCATGGGTTAGGTCCCTCGGGTGGCTTGAAGTTTTTTGTACGCTTCGGGGTTGTCCCGAGCGATCGCAGCGCGCTCCGCCTCGGTGTACTCGCCCCATTTCTTCGTGGCCTTGCCACCGTTGTCGCCGGTCTGCCCGGCACCCTGAGCCCTTGGCCACAGGTGGGTAGCGGTTTCGCGCAGCGATTCCGCCCATTCGAGGGGAGACAGCGGGGTCTTACCGTCCTTCCCGTACAAGACTTCGCCGGCACGGTCAGTGGCGACAGGCTCGCCGTCTTCGCTCAGTTTGAAGGTGCCGCGGGCGCGGAGGATGATGTCTTCGGCAGCCTCGGGCAGCGCGCCGGCCTTGATGGCGGCAGCGCGGATGAAGTCAGCCAGCACCTTGTCGCTGTACTTGGCAGCGAAGGCTTCGGCCTTGTCGGCGCGCTCGTTGGCGGCCTTGACCTGCTTGTCCAGGTCAGTGCGCAGGCGCTCGGTGCGGCGGCTGATGACTTCGTCGAGCTTGCCCTCGGCGATCAGCTTGGTCTCTTCGTCCTGACCAGCCTTGGCCAGCAGACCCTTGACCGCTTCGATGTCCAGTCCTTCGAACTGACCTTTCAGCTTGTCCAGCTCGGTCTTGATGGCCTTGTTGGAGCCGAGCAGCTCGGTGTTTTTGGACTTGAGGCCAGAGACCTCGCCGTCCAGGAACTTCTGCACCTCGCCGCCCAGCGCTGCCTTCAGCGCGGCGGTTTGGGTTTCGTCGAGAGTGAGGCCGTGGGCGGCCGGGTCGAAATCAAAAGGCATGTGGCTATCCCCAGGGGATTGATGGCCCGCCTTGCGGGCATAAAAAAACCCGCCGAAGCGAGTCAGTTTTGATTGAGTGCGTTGTAGGATGCCGCCGCGAGTGACACCCCTTTTGATCCTTTGTGCGAGCAGTACCCAATGAGAAGTCCTAAACCCTACAACGAGAACAAGAAATCGAGCTGGCTGAGACTTGATGTGACGGTGCAAGTAGCACTCATTACTGGAGTGCTCACTGCCGCTGGATTGGGAGTGCAGACATATGGATCTTACCTGTCGACGAAAAAAGATCTGCGCATGAGCTGCGTGAAAAGGCTCGACGAGCGCGAAGAAAAGCTTCGTACCAAAGCTGAATTCATGCTCGTGTCGATCTCAAAGACCATGACTTATCCATACCACCCCAACCCCTCGCATGAAGAGCTGGCACTTCGGTATGAAACGGCAGTGGCGTCCGCGGAGGCCCTCATAGCAAACTCCCCACCGAGACTGGCGACAAAAACAATGAATCTGCTGGGAAAATTTATGACAGCCGCCCAGCCAACTGATGACGAGACAGTAAGAAACGCCCGAGCTGCTGATCTTGCTGGCGAGGTGAATCCATGGCATGCCATTTACTTTGAAGAACTGATGGCTTTCGACGCCGAGCGGAAAGGCTGCTGACTCACAGCCCAGCAAGCCCGAACGCGAGCGGTTCTAGCTCCTTGAGCTGATCCAACGTCAGCGGCTTGAAGTTCTTGTCCAGTTGCAACGCGGCGAAGCGCTCGGCCGTCAGGCCGCCATCACGGAACAGCTTTCCGCGCACCGGCCCCAGTGCAGCGTCTTGGAACGCCGCTGGCTGTGTTTTGAGCCACTGGTAGTAGCTGAGGCTTGCCGAGACCTGTCCGCCGCCATCCGCGCCCACGGCGGCCCTCGTGGCACTTTGCCCGAACAGGGCCGACAACTTGGTGATCGGCGTAATGGTGGTCCGGCAATGGATGTGGAATGGGGGCACAGGCCCCTTGCCCATCTCGAACTCTCGCCCATCCATGCTCTTGCACTGTGTACTGGTCTTTCGGTCCAGGGTAGCTACGATGCGATAGCCCGGCACCGCCTCGGCATTCGCCTTGAGCGTTTCGACGCGCGCCGTGGTGGCGACATGCTGAACTGCGGTCTGTACAACCGCTCGAGCATTTCGGTTCGTCACAGCCAGCAAGCCGTCCGTGAAGTTCTGCGCTGCGGTGCCGCGTACTGCCTGGGTAATCTCGGCGTTGGTCTGGCCCTGCACGACGCCCATGCGGATGGCATTGGCGACTCTGTCAGACTCGGTGCGCGTCCAGCCGCGGAGGAAGGTCCTGAGCAGCTTTCCACCATCCGCCCCGGTCACCTGCAGCGGCTGCGTATTGATGGCGGCACGAATCAAGGCGTCAGTTGGCATGACCGCATCGATCAGCAGCGCCTGCGCCAGGCTGCGCCCCTCGAATGCAGCCTCGTACTGCGCGATGTCCACGAGGTCAGACTGCATCCGATCGCTGAAGGCCTTGTAGATCTCCAGCAGCTTGCCGCCCACCCGCCCAAGAAACTCCTCAAGCCGGCTCCGGCCGTAGGTGGTCAGCTCCTTGCGGCTGAGCTGGTCGCGGACATGGGCATCAGCCCTTCGCAGGTAGGTCTCGAATTTCTTGACCTCGCCGGCCTTGAGCCGCTCAAGCAGCACCGAGTGGCGGCTGAGCTGCTCCAGCAGCTTCTCGTCCGCCGTTTGCTCCGGTTTCGTCGCCATCGTCTTTGTCCAGGTTCACGCCGCCCGCGCCGTGGTTGTCGCCGATCAGTTCGGCCTCTTCGTCGTAGGGGTGCTCGGGAAGCTTCCCAGTGGTGAGGTACTGCCAGTAAGTCTCGGCGCTGATGGTGCCGGCCATGACACTCTTCTGCAGCTCGGCCAGCACCTGGGCGTTTACCTCTGGAATCACGAACTCCGGCTTGACCGTGAAGACGACGTCGTCCGGGTCGTAGCCAGTCCACTCTGCGGCGTACCGCAAGGCCTGCTCAATGGCCTCAGCCGCAGTGATGACGATGCTGTGCAGGGTGGCATGCTGGTCGTTCTGCCGGGTCTTGCGGGCCTCGCCCGATTCCGTGCCGGACACGTCCATGACCTTGGCGACTGCCTCGAGAGCGGCGTTCTTCTGGTCTTCCATCGCTTTGCGGACAGCTTCGATGCCCGCGCCCTGGAACTCCAGATAGCCGCATTGACCCTTCGGCCCGAGATCCCATGCCGCAGAGGGGCCGGTCACGCTGAGCTCCACGCTCTCGTCCAAGCCGGATACCCACGGCTGCGGGTGGCTGGTCTGATGCAGGGCGGTGAAGTAGTCGGCGCTCAGCTGGTAGGACTTCAGCGCGGCCCTGGCCATGGTCAGCAACGGGATCTCGTCCACGTCGGGCGAGTTGTCGGTGGAGCCGCAGTAGATGACCGGGATGTAGTCCAGGCCGCGCACCAAGTTGTTGCTGCCATCGACGGTGCCCAGCGGGCGATCATCCTCAATCAGCTCGCCGGCCTCGTTACGCACGCCTGTGCGGCAGACCGCGCCGTCCATGTAGAACTCGCGGTACACCGTCTCACATTCGTGGCTGTAGCGGTCCCGCTCCTTGCGCCGAAACTCGCGAAACACCGACAGCACCAGGTCCTGGCGACCACCTTGGTCGGCGGTGTTCCAGTTGATGGCGTTGCGCACTGCATAGGTGGCGAAGTACGGCTGGCCGGCGTCATCGATGTTGACCACCAGCGGCACCCGGCCGTGGGAAATGGCCTGGCGCACGATCCGCAGAAACAGCTGGGTCAGACCGAAGCCATCAGCCGTGGCGTTGTCCTCCAGGCCCTTCAGCCCCGCAGGCAGCTTAACCTCGGGTATCAGCCGCGAGACCAAGCCCATCATCGAGCGCAGCGAGTCGCGCACCCAGTGTTCGTACTGTGCCCGTTCGGTGTAGTTACGGTAGAGGTACGCATTGCCCTGGCCGTCCAGCTTCTCAGCCTCGACCATGCCGCTGGGCTTGGGCAGGTTGCGCGGACTGCGCTTGATGGCGCCTTCGCCCTCCAGGGCGTCGTCCATCATCCGCCACTCTTCGATGTGAGCGTCGTAGTCTGGGTTGGTGGATTGAACAGGCATTACGCCAAACCTCCGATGCGGCGGGTGCCGGCGGACTGAGTCTTGATCGGGAACCGCTTGGCGATGAAGTAGCCGGCGGCGTCGTTCATGTGGTCGTGCCCCTTCTTGGGGTCCTTGTCCGGCTCACCCTTGTCGGTGTAGGTCTGCCGCTCCAGGCACTGCGTAAGCTGCGGACACTGGTCGATGTTGACCTTCAGGCGCCGCTCCCCGTAGGTATTCAGGAACATAGAGTTGACCGCGTTAATGCGATCCTTGACGCCAGGGTTCTGTGAGTCGACCACCACGGTGAAGCCGGCCTTCTTGAGCAGGGAAAGGTCCGATTCACTGGCGTTCTTGCTGCTGGTGTTCTGGCCGCTGGCGTCGGGGTACACGGAGACGCTGTGGCCGGAGAAGCGAACCTTGATCTTCTCGATCATCTCGGGCGTATCCCGCACCGAGTGGAATTCATCCAGCGCCAGCGGCAGGCCGTCCCGGACCACGTACACGACCGCGGCCATCTTCATGACGTTGAAGTCCATGCCGATGTGCACGGCCTCGCCCGGCTTGACGCGCTCGCTGGTGCGGCACTCGGTCCGGTCGAAGGTGTAGTACACCACCCCGGCGTAGTTCTCGAACCCGGCCTCGTATTCCTGGCGGAACGTGCGCGGGTCCATCTTGCGCCGGGCAGCGTCAAGCTCGTCGGCGGGGACGTTACCGCCCTGCAGCGAGGTGTACTGCCAGCTCTTGTGATCAGGCTCGCCGCCCGGCTGCCCGTCACGGTAGGTGTCATAGCAGTGATTGAAGCCTTTCGGCGTGCCGATCCGCAGCGCATGCCCGCCCTTTCTCGACTCCCCGGTCTGAGGGATCGTGTACTGGCAGGTCGAGAGCATTGGCCTGAGCACTTCTTCCCAGGCTGCCCACGGGCAGTCCGCCCATTCGTCCACCAGGACGAAGAACAGGCCGGAGCCCCGCAGGTTGTCGTAATTGTCCAGGCCGACCACACGCATGATGTGGCCGGACTTGAGGGTAATCGAGCACTCGGTCTCGTTCGGCCGGGCCGCGCGCCACGCTTCAGGGATGGCCTGCTTCAGACGGCGCCAGAAAACCCGCTTGGCCTGCTTGAACGTCGGCGCGCCATACCAGATCTCGTCCTCGACGCTCACGCCCCACTCCGCAGCCAACCGGGCCGCGCGGCGCATCTCTGCCTTGCCGAGGAAAGTCTTGCCGAATCGACGCCCACACACCGCATCACGGAAACGCGCCTCAGGCTGAAAGCCCCAGACGTAGATGTTCGCCTGCTTCGGCGTCAGCTTCACCGGCAGGTCATAGGTACGGGGTAGTCGGGACACCTTCGTCTGGCTCCAGCTTGTACTCAGCAACAGCGTGCTGCTGGTCCGCCTGGGAGCCCAGGGGCTTGTCGGGTTCGAGCTTGCGGTTGACGTACATGTCGCCGCATTCCTTGGCCGCCTGCTCGTACAGCTGGGCGGTCAGCGCCAGGTTCCGCATGTTCTCGGCCTTCTCGGCCATCCGGCCCAGGCCGCGCAGGCGAAACGCCCGGTTGGCAATGGGGATCTCGGCTACCTCCTCACGGAAGCGCCTGCGGGTATCCTCAAACAGCGTCCGCCACTTTGCTGCCAGGTTCGCCCCGGCGCGCTTGGTTGGGTCGTGCTGCTCCACCTGCTGGCGGGTCACATCGATGTCGAACTCTTGCTTTACGGCTTGTGAGACCTGGGTGGGCGTGTCAAAGCACGCCAAAGCCTGAACGATGAAGGCTTTCACATCGCTTGTCAGGGCTGCCATAGGTTGGGTTCCGTCTCATGCCTGTCTCACAATCAGGCCGACTTGAGCAGACAGGTTCCGCAGGCCCTCGAAATGTTGATCTTGGCCACCTCGGGCGGCCGGCTTGCAGCGTCGATCAGCTGCTGAACGTCTTCACTGGCACCGTAGCGCCTCACCACACCGACGAACTCTTCGACGTCGTGTCCACGCATCTCCAGCTTGGGCATTCCGTCCTGGGTGAAGGCAGGCGCGCCGTACTTATCGAGCTTGTGGGCGATGTGGAAGAGTTCGTGTTCGACCAATGCGCAGAACTCAGCGTCGGAGCAATGGGCGCAGTAGTCGGCCGCCAACGTGATGAGGAACTCAGGCTCGTCGCCGAACCACTCCCGCATTTGCTGCTCTTGGCGAGCCTTCTGCCATCCGCCAGCGCGGAACATCAGCTGCTCGGCCTGACCGAGAACCACCCGCCCCTGCTTGGCGAATCCACTCGATGCCCACAGCACGCCGACGTTGGCGTCGATTAGGTGGGCATGCTCGGGGTTATGGATGCTGCCGATGTCGGCAAGGATCTCGCTCTGTACCCAATCCCACACGCCCGTGGCCGGTTGCAGCGTGAGCCACATGGATTCGAGCAGGCCAGCCGGAGGCATCGGTCTTTTCATCGAACACCCAACGAATTCTTTGACAAAAAGAACAATGTTCTTTTATGATTCTAATTGTTCTTATTCCACTCATATCTGAGGCCGCCGAAATGACCCAAGTGATCATCGATATCCCAGAAGAGCTTTTTTCCACCATTAGCAACAGAGCTCAACATTCCGGGCATAAATTTGAGGAAGTCGCTTTGGCTCTGCTCTCGCTTGGAGCCACCTCTCTCTCCGCTGATGCCGAGGACGCTGCAATGGGGGATGCTTTGCTCGCTGCGATCGTCGAACGAGCGAAGAAAAAGCCAGTCAACGTCGAGTTCACTACCCGAGACCTAGCCGAGCCTGCTGAGTGGTTGCGAGTAACACCAGCAACACGAAAATCCGTAGGCCGCAGCTTCAGCAAAAATGTACGCGAAGGCTTCGTCGGTACGGTGGTGCACACGAAACGCAAGACTCCACAAAACAAAAATATCTACGTCCGCCGACAGGATTAAAACTCTGTCTTGCCGTGCCGCGCTCAACTGCGGCACACCTACCCTACCTCGCGGCTTACCCGAACCGTCCTGATCTTGCCGCCTGTATTCGTATCTCGCCTGGCGGCCATTTCGACGGCCTGGTACGCACTTGCGCCCATGTCCATTGCCGCCAGAGCGAATGGCGATCCACTTCCAATTGCATCGACCCGACTCGAGTCGATCTTGGATTTCCAGATGCCGGTTTTGTCATCGTGGCCAACCAGCCATAGCTCACCGTCGGTGATTGCATAGCCTGATGCCTCAACCGGTACCGTTGCAGGTTCGCCGAAGTAGGCAGCAATCAGCGCATCGAAGTCACAGGTTGCACCAGTGCAGATAAAGCCGACGCCTTTGACCACCTGTAGCTTTTCGCAGTCATCTTCCATGACTACGGTGCCGCGAACAGTTCTTGAGTCGTAGGAGATCACGCCGTCCTTGTAAGCGATGGTGGTCATGCGGTTCTCCGCGCCACGAAACGGCGCTTCTCGAAAATGTGGCGCGGCGCTATGCCTTCGCCTCGTTGATCTGGCGTGCGACGTCGTCAGCTCGCTCTCGCACTGAGGGCTCGTATGATCATCGAGTCACCCCTGAGCCTTGCGAGACAGGAACAGGTCGGAGTAGCCGCGAAGCTTCTCCACGCCCATGAAGCCGACGGCACCGCCGGCGAAAGTTGCCATGCCCTGTGGCAAGCCCATCCATTCGAGTAGCGGCACCAGAGCCAGGGTAATGAGGCCGCAGAGCGCGCCCTCCAAGAACATTTGCCGCCTACTGCCGCCGCCATACACCACCCGAAGGGCAGCGATCGCGACCGACAAGCCAGCGGCATACAACTGGGGCTGGTGAGCCAGCACCCATGTGAGCACGGCGGCCCATAGGCCAGGGTCCTTCTCGTGCATGCTTGGCATCTCGGTTCCTCCCGTTGTAGGGAGCTAAAATGAAAAAGGCCCGCCAAATGGCGAGCCTATCTAAGGAATGGGTGTAAACATTCGAGCTCATGCTCGCGCTAAACGAGCCAAAGCAACGGAACGACTACTTATGCTACCGCCCCATCTGCGCTGAGGAAGTCCCACGAAATACTCATATTGTTAGTGTACTCATACGGAGCTAGGAAATAGACACCATTTCCAGCCGGTACAAAGTAGTCGTTGTAAATAACGCAATCTCGCGGAAACCTCACGCAAGTAACATCTTTGCGATCCAGTGGTTTGACCGGACTATAAACGTAAATGTAATCCAAGCTAGGATTATGCAAAGACCTAATAACTAGACCATGCAGATTTTCTTCTGGCGCAATAACGGTATGCACCTCTTGTGCCCGGCCACTTACGGTTTGATACTTGAATTGCTTACCCAGCGTGCGAACTGTCATAGATTCACCTTAGAAAATGATTGAAAGTTTCATTAGGCAGGATTAGCGCCTAACTGCGATCACTCGAGACTCAAAGGCCTTCTCTAGAAAAACCCACCAAGCGCATTGCGCGCACTGTTTGGGTCTGACGATGGAGTAAATAGATTGTCTCACTCCAGCACTGTATATGCAACCAGTATTTACATCGTGACCTTTTAAACCTTGGATAATGAAGACGGAGTGAAGAAAGACATCGGCGCTGATGTCTCGGCGCAGGGCGTAACTGGTGAATGCCAGGATGCTCCAGGCGGTTGATGGCTTCATTAGCTTACTGCAACCCCCGCTCTTGGCAGGCGCGGCAGGCATCAGCCGCGATGGAGCATGCCGCCAGGTTTGAGCTCGTCGCGAATGACCTGGTGGATCTGGTCTGCGGGGCCAGAAACGACAAGGCCTCGAACTATGTCGAGGCCCTGAATAGGTGCGCGTTTAGTTTAAATGCCAAGAAAACGCTACAGAGTTGCGCTTCCTAGTTTTTGCAGGCTACCTTCGGAGGCTCAGAGGGGGTTAGTCTCTTAGGAAAAATGACTGAGCTTCCACCTATGGGCTTCAGCTCGTGAACCGCAGTGATACAAACAAGAGCCTGCCCATCTGCTGTGCCTACACCGACCACCGCTTCGTAGTCTTTCCCCGGCTCAAACTGGTAAACAAGTGCCTGGGCATTGCAAACCCCGTAGGTGCTGCCATAGGTACCTACGGTCGCGCCAAGGGTTGCGATTTGAAATGGAACATCCGTCCTAATGCGGTATTCGGATACGACCTCTTTATAGACGCCTTCGGCCATCCGAGTCGTGGGGATGTATTCTATTAGAGCAGGAGCGACTCTTTTATGCATACCAAGGCTCGTCGACGCCACCGGGTACTGAGGGTAGTTGATATTGACGTCTCCGCTCCGCGTAAAACGTCCGGCCTCAGCCATCTTATGGCGAGTAGCAGGCGCACAATTATCAGTGATGCTGTCTCCATAGAAGTCGGAGTTAGTGATCACGCGAAGACGCGCCACACCCTCTGATTGAGCGGGCTCCTCATATGGTACTGAGGGTATCCCAGAACAACCGGCAAGTACTAAAGCGAAAAGAGGGAGGAAAGGTACAACCCGCATTAACACGTCCTTGATGTACGCGACAACTCAAAAAAAACCCGACGCAATAGTCGGGTTATTTATGCCACCCCTCAACACGCGCAGGAATGACAGGATGTAGCAAATTTACGACATGGCGACATGATATTGCAAGCCCTTTTGAGGACCTAATTCAGGCTGCCTCGCCGGACAGCACGCCAACCGCTTCCAGCATGTGCTGCGCCTCGACCAACGCCTCGTCCACCATCGACTCCAAGTTGTCGCGGATCGACTTACTCCAGCGCTGGTAGGTGCGCTCGGTGAGGCCCTGCGAATCCCAGGTGGTCATGTCGTAGTTCGATTCCGCCAGGACGATCATCTCGCCCGGCTTCGTCTCTGCTACAGCTCGGGCATGCCGGTTCGCACGGGCGACAGATTCGGCAGCGGCCTTGTTGCGCCAGTCCCACTGCCCTTCCCTGTCGTTCTCGCGCGGGTCCGGTGTCTTTGCCTGGGTCACCTTGCGCTGGATGCCCTTGCACTGCTGCGGCACGGCCCAGGTCAGCACTGCCTGCTGGGTGAACCGACGGGGCGCCGGGCTCTCCACCACCGCCACCAGGCGCCCGATGGAATCGATCTTCCGTCCCCGGTGTGTGCTGTACTTGGCCACCAAGGCGCTCCAGTGCCTCGGGCTGAGCTGGGCATGCAGCAGCTTGTGGACAATGCAGTCGGCCAGCAGCGCGGCATCCTTGCCGGAGATCTCGCCCTTCTGCTTGGCGATCTGGACCTTGGGCTCGAAGTCGCAGCCCCCGGCGCTGTTGATTGTCTCGGCGGCGAGTGCACGCACCACCGCGGAAATGACGTTGTGGTAGTTCATGCTGCTGCCCTCCGTAGGTCTTTGAGTTTCTGCCTGTATAGCGCCTTGATGGCCTGCAGGTCTTCGATGGTGAGGCGCTGGGGCTTATGAGGCCCTTCGAGGAATTCCACCTGGTCGGCGCCGATACGCCTCACCAGCCGGATGCGGTACTCGACCGCGTTGCCCGACAGGCTCCGGTTGCACTTCACGCACTGCCGATGGACGTTGAGCGGCTCGAACCGGAGTTCCGGGCAGGCGCCCACCGACCGGTAATGCCCAGCGTCCCAGCGGCTGCCCGTGATGAGGTCGTGGTCGCTCGGCAACGAGTCGCAGCTGATGCACGGCAGGCCGGCGTCGCGCTCGCGGATGTAGGCGTTGAACGCGGTTTGCGCCTCGGCCATGTGCTCGCGGCGGGTCTTCAGCTTCTCCCGGCGTGCCTGGGTGTCCTTACGGCTTTGCTGGGTGATGGCTTTGGCCGCCACCTTCTGCAGCTTCGAATCCTTCGACATGGCCAGCGCACAAGCGACGCTGCACACTTTCTGAGTTGTCATCGAGGGCCTGAATCGCTCCTCGCAGGCCTTGCACTTCTTGAGTTTCACTTCCTTGAGAACTGGCTTCACGCGGCCTCCTCCCCCAGCAGGTCGCTGAACACCACGCCCCGGGTCGAGAAGTCCGCTACCACTCGCTCGGTGTAAGTAATGCCTTGGGCACGATTGAACAGACTTGTCACCGGCATGCCATCCGGGCCGAACAGCTTGCAGTCGCCCATCATGTCCAGCTTCTCCTCGTATGACAGGTGGCGCATGACCCGGTACCAGGCCTGCTGGAAGTCCTGATCCTCGTTCAGCAGGATCTGCACGCCGTGGTGCAGCTTGCAGTACTTGCGGGCGTCGGAGACGTCGCCGATCTGGGTCATCTCGGCGATGCGCTTGTAGAACGCGAACCACAGAGCGTTCTGGTCCAGGGTGCGGTCCTTGCCTGGACGCAGACTAACCACGACGAACTTTTTCTCGCGGAACATGCTGGTGAGCATGGTCACCGCCTCGGACAACTTGGCATGGCAGTTGACGCTGACCTTCTCGGTCATGCTGCCACCTCCTGCTGCCGCGCCTCTGCGGCACGCAGCCGAGCTGCCAATCGCCGGTTTTCCTCAAGCAGGTCCAGGGCCACCTGCTCCACCGTTACCTCGCCCAGGAACTCGTCCAGGGCATCCATGCGCCTCTGCAGGTCGTGGTCACCCTGGGCGAATGCGCCTACTACCGACCACAGCAGGGGCTGGAGCTTTTGCTTGTCGGTGGTCATGGCCGGCCTCCTTCCAAGCGAACAGTTAACTCAGCCATGCAGACCCCTTGATCAACACTTTTCGGATTTATAAAATCTCGCGCACCGGCCTCAAGCCCGCATAAACCTTGCGGAGGTGTGTCAGTGCGGGTGAGAGGCCGATCACCTTCTTTTTCAGACCTATTGCTCATCCCGCCACCTTCAGGCCCTGGGCCTCGATCGCTGCCCGGCACTTTCGATAGGTCTGGCACTGGGCGCCATGCCGAGCCTCCAAATACCGGAACTCTTCCGACTCCCGATCTACGGGTTCATCGAGATTGGCTTCCGGCAGATCAGGCTCTGGCAGTTCCACAACCACGGCTTCACGGGAGGCGATCCATGCAGCACGCATGTGCGCCAGGACATAGGTCTCGAGCGGCATCCAGCCATTGGCTTCGCGCTTTCTCTCGTATTCGACGAAGAAGGCATCGAACTGTTTCTCGGTCTGCTCGCGCATCTTGTTGGTGTCCATCAGTGCTTCTCCTTCAGCTGCGCAATGGCGACGCGGGTCTGCCGCTTGCGGAGGTATGTGTCGACCCGGCGGCGCTGCGCGTCCTTCTCCCGCTCACGATCCTTCTTGGCCTTCGAGGCCGTCAGAATGCAACGCACCTCCGCCAGCTTCTCGCGGACCTTCGGGCTGGCCTTGGCGCGCACTTCTCCGGTAAGCAGGCCGGCTACGGCCTGACCGTCTTCGGTGATTGGTTCGAAGCGCAGGCTGGCCAAGTACTTGGCCCCGGCCTCGTGGGTGATCAGTTTGGAACGCACAGCCGACTCAATGGCCGTGGCGCGCCTGGTTTGGTCGTAGCCCAGCGAGACTTCCCACTTGGCGGGCAGAGCTTCGGCCCGAGCTGCGACGACTAGCCGCTCATAGGCACTCATGAAGGCCATGCGGGCGCCAACCTTGTCGCCGATCTCCAGGATCGGATTGGAGGCGGCCATGGCCTGGCGTATCTCGGCGGTCATCACCACCGTTTCGCTTTCGTCGCTGGCCGACAGCGCGATTGCCCAGGCTTCGTCCTTGCCTGGGTGCCCATCAGCGGCCTGGGCGTGCTTGAGGATCGCGGCTACGGTCAGGCGACCACCTTCACGGCGACAAGCGCGCAGCGCGTCTGACAAAGCGGCCTCGCTGTGCTCGCGCAGGTCTTCGACCATCAGCAGCGCGGCGCCCTGGGTGAGCTGCTGGCCCATTACCTCGGCGGTGGCGAACAGGGACAGCAGCAGTTGGTCTTGCTGGTCTTCAGTCAGCATGGGTTGCAGCCCTCTTCGCTCGCAGCGCTTCCAGGGCTTGCTCGGCAGCGCTGAAGTTCGCCTGGGTGTGCTCCTGCTGACGGGCAGTCGTTGCGTTCATCTGGCGGTTGGTCACCCACTGGGTGTGGTAGGCCTCACACTTGGCCAGCAGGTCGCCCAGGTTGTGGCAGCCGTTGATGAGCTTGGCGTCGTTGATCTTCAGGAAGAACGCCGCGACATGATGAGCAACGTCAATACCGAGGCGGTCGATCAGCTGACCCAACTGGCCACCGGCCTTGGCGTTCCAAACCGGCCAGGCGTTGTAGCGTTTGCGGTAGGCCATCGCGTAGTTAGCCCAGGCCTTGTAGGTCTTGCAGGAGGTGTCCTTCGGCCCCGGCATGTCAGCGGGGATTTCGCAGCGTGGCTCGTCGCCGCTAACAGCGATCAGTGCCACCACATTCCCGGCAGGTGGATTCGGCTTGTCCGAACCGCCCTGCGAACTGTGACTGGTATCCTGATTGGTATCGTGATTACTGGTATCTTGATTTGTCGGATTTTTTTCCGACCCTGGCTCGGAGATTTTTCCGACCTTGTTCGGATTTTTTTCCGAGGTAGATCGGATTTTTTTCCGACCTTGGCTCTTTGGTGGGGTCGGATATTTTTCCGACCCATCTTCTTTCTTGTTCCACTCCTGGGCCTTCTTGGTCAGGCGGAACAACGTGATGTTAGAAGTGCTCGACAGATCGATCAGTCCGGCTTCTGCCAGCGCCTTCAACATACGATAGGCGGTGTCCGCTTTATCGGTCAGCAGCGGCAGTTCCTCAATGATCTTGGCCTTGCTCAGGGCAAAATAGATACCGCCCTCAGTCTTGACTGGGACCGCCCAGCTTGGCGCCGCATAGACGAAGGCAAAGAGCAGGGCTTGCTGGGAATTAAGCCCCCACTCCAACGCCTTCACCTGGTTGATGGATACGGTGAATTGCATCACGCCACCCTCGCGGCCCTGGACATGGCCTGTACATGGGGAGATGAGATATGCATAATCTTCCTCGAAGCTGTAGTTGAAGAAACCGCCCCGCCAGGCGGTTTTTTTGTTCCTGGGGTCGTACTTCATAGTGCGAACCCAAAGGGCACTTATTCGGTACCCGCGCATTCGCGGAATTACGCCGCCCTTACCGAAGACGCCATCACATCCAGGCTCTGCCTGACGTGCTCGATCTCGACCTTGATCTGGCCCTTTTCAAAAGCGCTGACGTGTTTGTCTTCAAGAGCGTTGTGCACGGCGATCGTCAAATCCGCGACCTCTTTACCGACGTTGATCAACGATGCAGTGAGCCCCTGGGGCTCCGGGGCGACCTTCGGCACCAGGTCAAAGCCAAACTCACTGGCGAGAGCCGCCAGCGGCCGCATGTCACCGGTATGAAGCAGAATCCCGAACAGGTGCTCGATCGTGAGCCGATGAGCATCGTTGTCTGGGTTGGCGCGCTGAAGGAGACTTACGTGTGGCACGCCCATTTTCGAAGCCAAGACTTTGGCCTCCCCGTCTAGAACCGCGCTTTGCGTGGCTCTCAGAAACTCGTCCATTCGTAAAACCTCTTCGCTGTTTCCGTGGTGGCCAGATGCCCCTTTGGGGAAAATGTGGACTGCACCTACGCAGCTCCTTTCAGCGCCTTTCGGGCAAATGGGATGAGGTCAGGTCGCAAGCCAGCGATGGTGATTTCACCGTTCGAAGCGTCCTGCAGTCGTTCAGCAAGCTCGGTAGAGGCCTTCCGGTGACCACCTGCGAGCTGCCACAGGTGGCCGACAGTGGTCTTTGCGTCGGCTGCGACCTGCTGCCGACGCTCGTTCGTGGCCCTGCCCAACCATTCACGGAGGTGATCATTCATGAGGGTTCTCCTTACACATAGAGTGAAATTTAGCTTACGGCTAATTTTTGAGCAAGGAGAATTTAGCCTTGCGCACATTTAGCAGTCAGCTAAACACTGGCATTCTTCGCGTCATGGATATCTACGAGATTCGCAAGCACAACCTGGTCAAGCTGATTGGCCGGCAAAGAAAGGGGGCCTGCGCCGAGCGCTGGGGGATGGCGCCTGCGCACCTGAGCCAAATCCTTTCGGACAAGACCGCGAAGAACCTGGGCGACGATGTTGCCCGGCGGATCGAGGGCATCGAAGGCCTGCCCCGCGGATGGTTCGACTCAATCCCTTCGAATGATGAGCAACCCGCAGCATTTCCGGGCTCAGATGCCGGCGGGAAATCGGCCGCCGACCTGGTCAAGCAGATGCTGGCGAAGAGCGGTAAGGGAATCCCGGAAGAGACGCGGCAGCGGTTGCTGGCAGCGGCCGAGGAGCCGGCAGCCACCAACGTCATCACCGCCGACTTCTCCCGCCCGGGCCTAGTGGGTGATGAAGTGTGGATCGCCCACTACGACATCCGAGCGGCAATGGGCGGCGGCCAGGCTGTACAGGACTACCCGGAAATGCTCCAAGACGTGCGCGTCAGTCCGCGGCACCTGCGCGAGCTCGGCGTGGAGTTCAACGAGCACTTCCACCTGAAGCTGGTCACCGGCTGGGGCCAGTCGATGGAGCCCACGATCAAGCATCGGGACCCTCTGATCGTAGACGTAAGCATCCGCGAGTTCGTCGGCGATGGGATCTACCTGTTCTCTTGGGGCGATCACATCTACATCAAACGCCTGCAGATCGCCGACGAGGATCACTTTGAAATGATCTCGGACAACAGCAAGCACAAGGACCGGATGATCAGGCGAGAGGAGACCTACATTCAGGCGCGGGTGCTGCTTGTTTGGAACGCCAACCTAGTTTGAATCTGCCGCAACAACTTGAAGTAATTGAAGTACAGAAATTTTTAATGCGACTCACACATAGGAGTATCAGGGATGAATTTAGGAGTCAGGGCATCACCATCAGAAGTGACATTTTGCATTTTTGACCCCAAAGAAAATAATGTAAAAAATATATCCTCCATTGTTGTTCCAAAAGCGCTCGCCGCGCCAGAGCAACTCAAGCACATAAGGCTTCACATTCTAGATATTCTGCGTGAATACAAAGTAACACACGCTGGCATTCGGACACTTGAAGCCACAGCGCAGTCGATCACGATTTCTCGTGTACAAATTGAAGGTGTGATACAGGAAGCATTCGCCAGTAGCGATATACAATCCTATTACGTAGGCCAGATCTCTAATATCTCGGCTAAAGCTGGAATCCCAAGAACGGACTTCAAGCTTTTAGTGGATGGCAGCAAGAGCCTCGAAGGTTTTGAAGGATGGGATGACTTGTCTAAGGAAGAGCGCGAGGCGGCGCTGTGCGCCATGGGGGCCAGCAATGTATAGCCTTTACAACAAAGCTGAGGTCAGCTTTCGGTTCATTAAGGAAATTGGCCAAGAAGGAAAAAACTCCCAAGCATTCTTAGCTCACGACGAAAACCTTGATGCCGAGCTTGTGATCAAGGTCATTCCTAAGACGAACTCTGCAAATGCAGATGAGTTCTTTAATGAGTCGCGCTCACTTTATCGAGCAGCTCACCCACATGTAGTGCAGATTCAATATGCGTGTGCTTGCGAAGACAATATTTATCTAGCTCTGCCATTCTACAAAAATGGCTCACTGAAATCCCATGCCGAAAAAAACAACCTCAGCATAAGAGAAATTATCAGATACAGCATCCAGATTGCTGCTGGCCTCCACAACGTCCACTCCAAAGGACTTATTCATTTCGATATAAAACCTGACAACATATTGTTGTCGGATCGAAATGAAGCTTTAGTGTCTGATTTTGGACTTGCGAGGCTAATTAGCGAAGATGACCTTGCCACTCCGCTAGGCATGTATATCAAGCACATGGCTCCCGAATGGTTTACGGTTAAAGAGTTCACATCCCAGTATGACATATACCAGCTCGGCCTAACGCTTTACCGGCTAGTAGTCGGCGATGAAAATTTCCATGACCAGCTAAGCACCTTCACCTCTCTAGAGGAGCTTGGGGTGGCAGTTTGCGATGGAACTTTCCCCGCGAGGATAACACTAGAACATATTCCATCGCGACTCGGAAAAATCATTGCAAAATGCCTTCAAGTGGATCTAGCGACGAGATATCAATCGGTCTTGGAGGTATCCAATGACCTTTCGAAAATTGACGACAATCTTATAGATTGGAGATACGAGGTCGTTGATGGAAGGCGGCGGTGGACCAAAGTAACCAGTACCCACGAGTTCCTGCTTGAGGTCGGTGAGGATGGTACGGCCGTCGGACAAAAGAGAAAAGGTGAAGGCCGATGGTCTAAGATTGCAGATGCATGCGGGAAGCTCACATCCGCAAAAATCAAGAAATTTCTTGGAGACCACTGATGCGACCGATCAGAAACGATAAACGCGCCTATGAGACGCGAGAGTCGCTTTCTGCGCCGAATCCAACCAAGTCCAAATCGCGAGCCAAAGAAACAGAGGTGAAATTTGAGTTCTGGCTCGAAGGACACTACGTCAAGAGGCGCGAAAAGGATTAGCTCACAAAGCTGCAGGTATCGGAGATCAAAAGCCCGCTCTACGCGGGCTTTTTCATGCCAGTCAGAAAGGTGGCTCCTCGCCCAGCCCTCCCCCCTCCTCGTCCTGCTCCGGCGCCTGACGCATTTCAACTTCCGGCTTTTCCCACTGCAGGATCACCGATCCATCATCGCAGAAGGTTATATCCAGGCCGTCAGTCTCGGCCAGCAGTTCCATGATTGCCTCCCAGTCCTGATCACAATCTGTGTCCAGTCGGTGGATCAGCACCCTCCTCCCCAACTGCGCCAGCGGCGAGTTGATCATCGCAGACACCCGCAAACCAAGGCGCTCCAGGCCTATCAGTTCGGGGCGCGCGGCCATTGAGGTGTCTTCGAGTACTGCTGCCATTTCCTACCTCCATTACTGTATATCCGTACAGGTGCGTTAGAATCATAGCTCAGTGCTAAACGAAGCGTAAAGGCGAAGCCGCTGTCAAAACGGCTCAGCCGGCTGTTTGTCGCCAAGCGAAAATAATTTAGCCCCGAGCTATTGACGGCTTTTAGCTTGCGGCTAAATTTCACTTCACCGAGGCGCTGCACAGCCCCTCGGGAAGCCCTCAAGCCTCACCGCTCTTTAGCGACACGCCCTGCCGGATCGACACCGGCCCAGATTCAAAGGCAGCGATGGACAGGCCTCAACAGTCCAGAGGGGTGGCAACTGCCCCGGGCGTGCAGCGTAAAGCGCCGAGTTCAGTTATCCAGCGGGAGAACAAGCCGAAAGGCCCGCGGCTGGAGGAACAACCAGAAGATTGCCGCGCAACTGACGCCAGTAGCGGGTCGCGGCAGGTTTCCTAGATACCCTTCTCGCGAGGGGTATCAGGGAAACCAACATGGAGAAACACCATGACCGTAAACATCAGCAGATTAACGATCACGACCCCCGTGGCCACATCCTCGACCAACCCTGTCGCCCTTGAGCTGAGCGGTGCAGAGGCGATCGCGCAGTTCCCGAAAATCGTCACGGCCTTGCCCGATGGTTCCGTTCGCTTCACGGCGCCCACCAAGGGAGCCTCGAGCAAGAGCACGCACCGCACAAGATGCGAATGGAAAGAGCCGGTGTACTGGTCGCTGGCGAGCGCTGCCGAGCACATCAACCTGCAAGAAATGACGCTGACCAAGGTCAACTCTGCACAGAAGGTTGTCGTCTCGCAGCTGCATGTAGAGGACGACGACAGCCCGCCGGTGAAGGTCTTCTGGAACGAGGGCGACATCACCATGGGGTTCCGCAAGACGTTCAATCAAGGAGAACCGGTTAACACCACCCTGCTCGAGTCCGTCCCGCTTGGCGCGAAGTTTAGGGTCACCATTCGCGTCCTTGCCTCGGGCGCCTTGACGGTGACTGCTGAATGTAACGGCCGGGCCAGATCATCCGGCAGGTTGTTGCTGGATAGCTCCTGGCGCTCTTCCCGCCTGAATTTCCACGGGGGCATCTACAACCAGGTCGACTACTCGGACACCACTCCCGCCAGTGATGGATCGATCTGCATCATCAGCAAGCTCTCCCTTACTCACTCCTAGGCAGTGTACGAAAAGTAATGTCGTAGGCACCGCCGCCAG